>JACDUA010000001.1 GCA_013519935.1 Ectothiorhodospiraceae bacterium WFHF3C12
CCGCGCGGGGCCGTCTATCTTGGGACAGGAGCGGGGCATGCGGGCCGGCCCGCGGCGCAGGGGCGCGGCCAGGCACCTTGACATTCGACGATCCCGAATCACCGAATGGGCGAATCCGGCAGTCTGGAGGCAGCCGTGAGCGAGAGCGAAATCGACGAAGACACGCTCGACATGGTCACCCATCACCTGGCGAATGCCTCCCGCGTGCTATTCGTCACCGGGGCCGGCATTTCGGCGGACTCCGGACTACCCACATATCGCGGCATCGGCGGCATCTACGACACCGGTCCCACCGAGCACGGCATGAGCATCGAGGAGGCCCTGTCCGGCGAGACTTTCCGCCGTCAGCCGGAGCTGACCTGGAAGCACATCCTGGAGATCGAGTCGGCCTGCCGCGGTGCCACTTTCAATCCCGCTCACGAGATGATCGCGCGGCTGGAAGAGCACCTGCCCGAGGTCTGGGTCCTCACCCAGAACGTCGACGGTTTTCACCAGGCCGCCGGCAGCCGCAACGTCATCGAGATCCACGGCAATCTGCACGGCCTGCGCTGCACCCGCTGCAACTACAGCACCGGGAACCCCGATTACGCCCGGTTCACTGGGGTGCCCAAATGCCCGCAATGCGACGGCATCCTGCGGCCGACGGTGGTGCTGTTCGGCGAAGAGCTACCCATGAAGGCCGTGCTGCAGCTGCACGCGCTGGTCGAGCAGGGATTCGACCTGGTCATGATGGTGGGTACCACCGCCGTTTTCCCCTACATCGCCGAACCCGCGCTGAAGGCGCGCTACACCGGTGTGCCAACGGTGGAGATCAACCCGGGCCGGTCCGAGCTCAGCGACTTCGTGGACTACCGCTTCCACGCCCGGGCCGCCACGGTACTACCGGCGCTGTGGAAGCGGCTCACGCACGCGGCCTGAGTTGGCCGCTCCGGGACCGCGAACCCGCGAGGCTCGCCAGCCGCCTCGCCGCCCGGATAGAAAGGCGGGTAACGCTCCTCCCGGCCCAGCCGGAGTAAAGGTCCCTCGAGCTTGTCCCGCCCGTGCAACCAGAGCGTCCCGATCCGGTCGCGGTCCGGCGCCTCGGTCTTTTTTTCCCCGTGCCTCGTCGACCTTCGGCGCCATGCACCGGTTAGATGGCGCGTTTCACGTCATTGGGCATGTCGCAGTGGATGATCGCTTCCATCTCCAGGAAACGGGCCTCGAGGGACGGCGCCCGTGACTCGCGGGGATTGCCGAACAGGTCCAGGGCCCTGGCGCGGTCCAGACCGAAATAGGCACTGGCCGCGGCGACGCCCATAAGGCCGGCCCAGCAGGGAACGCCGTTGACGAACCGCCAGCCGTCCGCCCGCAGCACCGGCGAGGCCGCCAGATGCCCGAGCAGGCACCCGGATAGGCCGTCGCGGGCGCGAAACGTGTTGAGATTGATGCGATTGCCTGCGGCAAGACGTCTGAGCAAGGTGACGCCCGGCCCCGCAAGAAAGCCGCGGCGGCGGCGAATGACGGGGTTGGGATCGTTCATCATGGCAGCAGCTCCGTGAGTCGTTGTGAATGACTTCGGAGCCAACACGTCACACCATCGGCGCGGGAACCGCCGATGGGGCAAGGTCACCGTCCATTCCGGGACATCATCGCCTCGAACGCGAAGGCTCTGACCGGCAACGGCCATGGGCCGCAACCGCCCGCCGCGTTCCTGATGGACCCGCGGCGGCGTACCCGGCCGGTATTCGGACTCAGGGGCACGGCCTAGCCACCTCCGGTTGCGGCTTCCCGTTCCGCCGGTGCGACAATGGCTCCGGGGAGCCACCGCCGGCCCGGAACAGTGCCCGGGTTTCGGAATCGCGTGATGCCATTTGGCCATTCCTCGCCCAGCAACCGTCGTTCCCCAATACCGCTGCGCGTCAGTTCCGGAGTCTCACCGGATTCCCTGGTGCGCCGAAGCGCACCGCGCCGGGTATGCCTGTACCCTAATTCACGCCCCGGCGGGCGACAACCCGCGTAGCCACCCGGCCTCCTGCGGCAGCGCCTTGACCGCCGGGGCAGCGCCGCGAACAATCACCGCCATGGAAATCCGCCCCGCCGGGAAGTCCGCTATCAGCACGTCACTACTCGGGCTCTGGCTGTTGTTCGCGGCCGGCTGCACGGCCGGGTTGCCTCAGGCGCGGGATGCGCGGGCCGATCTGGCGGCTCTGTACTGGGCGGCGGACACCGGCGACCCGGTTGCCCAGCGCCGTCTCGCACGCATCTACGGGCGTGGGGGCGTGGGCGTCACGCAGGATTACGCCGAGGCACTGGCATGGCTGGCGCGGGCCGCTGAGAATGGCGATGACGAGGCGCGTGCCCTTCACCGTCGCTGGACCAACGGCGAACGGGCCCGCGAGTTGGTGGTGGCCGCCCAGGCAGCGCTGGACAACGACCACCGGGAGCGTGCCATCCAACTGCTCCGGACGCTGGCCCGCGCCGACGTCCCCGAGGCCGCTTACCGCCTGGGCCGGCTGTACCTGGTCGAAGAACCGCCGGGGCCCGACCCGGCCCGGTCCCGCTACTGGCTGCAACGCGCCGCGCGGGACGATGACGCCAACGCCCACTATCTGCTGGGCACGCTGAGTGCATCGTCAGCCCACGGCGCCGCCGATCCGGCGACGGCCGCGGAGCACTGGCGCCGCTGTACTGGCCAGCGGCACGCGATGTGCGAGTACAGCCTGGGTCTTCTGCACCTGACCGGACGCGGCGTGGAGCATGACCCGGCCCGCGGACGGGCCCTGATCCGGCGCGCGGCGGAACAGGGCTACGGGAAGGCCGAGGCCTGGCTGGAACGCTGGCGTCTGCGTTGCGCTGCGGCCCGTACCCCGACCCCGGGTTGCGGCTAGGGTCAGTCTCCGGCGGGCAGCGCCCGCCCCTGGCGATCGAACACCGAGCAGCCCGAGAGATCCCCTTCCCCGTCGCCGGAGACGATCAGGCACAGCGCCTGAAGGGGCCCCTCGGCCTCTTCCCGGCTGGGCATGCTCCCATCAGGGTGGGACATTACGCTGACGAGCAGGTACTCCCAGGGGCGTGTCCGTCCCTTCTCGGCGACCTGCCGGAAGTTGAGCTCCGGCGAGAGCGCCATATCCGTGGCCAGGGCGACCTCCACGTCATCGTCCCCCGGCACCTCGCCGTCGTCCCGGGTCTCGATGAACACCAGCAGCAGCCGGAGCGCCCGGCCGGAGTCCCGCAGGGCCGAGAGAAAGCTGTCGAAGTCGTCGATATTCAGGCGGTCGGTCATGGGTTACTCCGTAATGCCAAGTCGATCCAGCACGAAAGCCATGTCGAAGGCCAGCTCCCGCAGCGCACGGAAACGCCCGGAGGCGCCCATGTGTCCGGAATCCATATGGGTGCGGAGCAGCAGCAGGTTGTCATCGGTTTTGGTGCGCCGCAGGCGGGCTACCCATTTGGCCGGCTCCCAGTACTGGACCCGTGGGTCGTTGAGCCCGGCCACGACAAGCAGATGCGGATAGCGCTGGGGGCGGACATTTTCGTAGGGGGCGTAATCCCGGATGAGCTCGTACCAGCCGCGCTCCCGGGGGTTGCCCCATTCGTCGTACTCGATGACCGTCAGCGGCAGGCTCGGATCCTCCATCGTGTTGAGCACGTCCACGAACGGGACCTGCGCCACCGCCACCTGGAAGAGCTCCGGGCGCTGGTTGAGTACCGCGCCGATCAACATGCCACCGGCACTGCCCCCCATGATGGCCAACCGCTCGGGTCGCGTGTAACCGGATTCGATCAGCCCCTCGGCGCAGGCGATGAAATCGCTGAAGGTATTGGGCTTGCGTTCCAGCTTTCCCGCGTTCTTCCATCCCTCGCCCAGAGCGCCGCCGCCACGCACGTGAGCGATGGCATACACGAGCCCACGATCAAGCAACGACACCCGGTTGGCTGAGAACGTGGGATCCACGGTGATGCCGTAGGCACCGTATCCGAAGAGCAGGCAGGGAGCGCTGCCATCGACGGGCGTGTCGTGACGGCGCACGAGGGAAACCGGCACCGCCGTGCCGTCCGGCGCGTTGAACCAGTGCCGCTCGCCAACATACAGGCCGGCATCGTAGCCGGAGGGAATCTCCCGCTGCTTGCGCAGCGTCAGCCGCCGCGCGGCCATGTCGTAATCGTAGACGCAGTCCGGGGTAACCAGTGACGTGTAGCCAATGCGCAGTGTCGAGGACTCGAATTCCGGGTTGTCACCCAGGCCCGCCGTGTACACGGTTTCCTCGAACGGCAGCTCGTGATACCGCCCATCGTCGAGGTCGTAGACGCGGATCCGACGCGTGGCCTCCTCTCGCACCACCAGTGCCAGGTGGCCCCGGAACACCTCGAGATCCTCGAGCTTGACGGTCTCATCGTGCGGCACGTACGTACGCCAGGCCGCGTCCTCGGTGCATCGTTCGACGGGAACCCGGTCCAGCTGGAAGTTTTCCGCGCCGGCATTGTGCAGGATGAAGAAGCTGCCGGAGTGATGCTCCACGCCGTATTCCACGCCATGAGCGCGAGGGCGCACGATGGCGGGGGGCTCAGTAGGACGCAGCGCCGGCATATAGCGCGCCTCGCTGGTGACGTTGCTGCCGATCTCGATCAGCAGATAGCGCCGGTCCTTGGTCTTGCCCAGTCCAACGAAGAAGGCGTCGTCCGCCTCGTTGTGGATCTCGCGGTCAGCCGCGGCCGGGCCACCCCGCTCATGAACGAATACCCGGTAAGGACGCCGCGCCTCGTCGAGGACGACATAAAGCAGGTGCCGGCCGTCCTCGGCCCACTCCACGCCACCGCTGACGTTGCCGATGGCCTCCGGGCCGTCCTCGCCGGTCGACAGGTCACGCACCCGCAGGGTAAAGCGCTCACTGCCCTCGGTGTCTTCCGTGTAAGCCAGATATCGGTGATCCGGGCTGACTGCCACACCACCAACGTCATAGAAGTCATGACCTTCCGCGAGCTTATTGATGTCGAGTATGACTTCGATGGCGGAGGGCTCCGCCGCCGGAGCACGGCAGAATACCGGGTATTCCCGGTCCGCCTCCGTGCGCGTGTGGTACCAGAAGTCATCGATGCGCACGGGCACGGATTCATCGTCTTCCTTGATCCGGCCGCGAAACTCCCGGTAAAGGGTTTGCTGCAGCCCATCGGTGGACTGCATGCAGGTCTCGGTGTACGCGTTCTCCGCGCGCAGATAGTCCAGTACGGCTTCGCTGTCGCGATCGCGGAGCCAGAAGTAGTCGTCCACGCGGGTCTCGCCGTGGGCGACGATCCGCTGCGGATGCCTCGGGGCGAGCGGCGCCCTGGGCTCGGACGGGGAATCGGGCATGGCAGGTGGCAACCTCCGCGTCGAGTTGGCTGCGGGGAGGGTACCAGATCGGGCATATCCACGTTCCCGAGGGTACGGCCACTCCGATGCCGGGCCGCGGTTCCGACGCGCGGCGGCGTTGCGGCATGGGCGCCGGTTTATTGGAAAAAGCCCGCGGTACCTCTAAGGTTACCGCCACGGGCGTCGCGGCGCCCGGCCCAACGATCGTACGGGAAGGGAGAGGCCGTGGTGAGATTCCCCGGGATTGGCGCAATAGCCATGAGTCTGATGCTGTGCCTTTGGCCTGTCACCGCGCCAGCACAGCAACAGGCCGAGAGCCCCGCCGATTCGGCCGGACAGGTTGCGGGCGGGGCGTCGCTGGAGCAACTCAGGAAGCTGCGCGATACGCTCAGCGACGAGGCCGCCCGGCAGGAGCTCGTGCAGCAGATCGACGCCTTGATCGCGGTCAGGCAGAGCGAGGGCGCCGCGGACGGGGAAACGAAAACGGATGCACAGGGCCTGCTGGACAAGGCTTCCCTGCGCATAGAGGCCATTGCGGGCCAGATTACCGAGCTCGCGATCTCCATCGCGACGCTCCCGACCATGGCCTCGGACGTGTGGCGTCGCGCCGGTGACCCCGAAGAGCTGTTCCATTGGATCGACGAGGCGGTAAGGCTACTGGGGCTCGTGATCGGGGCCCTGGCCGCTGGCTGGCTTGCCGGCCGGTTGACCCGCCGCGGACGGCGGGCCGTGGTGGCCACCGCCGCCAACAGCTGGCTGTTCTCCATCCTGGCGTACGTGCTGCATTTCCTGCTGGCCCTGACGCCGACGGCGGTGTTCGCGGCGCTGGCTTACGCCGCCCTGCCCTTTGCCGACATGCAAGGCGCGACCCGCACGCTCGCCCTGCTGCTGGTCAACAGCCTGGCCATCGTGCACGCCGTCTCGGTCACCGCCCACGAGCTTTTCCGCCCGCCCGGGGCCCTGCCCGCCCCGTTCCGGCTGACTCAGGAGAACGGTGCGTACCTCGCGGTCTGGTTGCGGCGGTTCGCCGTAGTCGGCGTCTACGGGTATTTCGGCATCGAGGCGCTGCAGGCCTTTGGTCTGGGTCCGGCGCCGGTGGCCGTTCTGGAACGCGTGCTGGGCCTGCTGGTGGCCGGCATGGCCATCGTGTTCGTCATGCAGTGCCGCAACAGCGTCGCGGACTGGCTGCGCAAGGACGCCGAGCCGCGCTCGCTGCGCACGAGGCTGGCCCGCACCTGGCATTATCTCGGGCTGCTGCTCATCGTGCTGGTCACCGCCGTGGGCATGGTCGGTACGGCCGACAGTTTCGCAGAGGTGGCGTGGAACCTGCTGATAAGCATCCTGGTTATCTTCGTCGCGGGATTGCTGGCCCAGGGCGTGGATACCCTGTTGAAGCGCGTCTTCGCCTTGAGCCAGGAGCTCAAGCGCATCCATCCGCTGCTGGAGGCCCGCGCGAACCGTTACCTGCCCGTCCTGCGCAAGGTGCTGCGCGGTGCCATTGCCCTGATCGCCGTTCTGGCGCTGCTGCAGGTCTGGGGGCTGGGCGGCATGCAGTGGCTGGGCAGCGACGCGGGACGGGACTTCGGCAGCCGCCTGTTGTCCATCGCGTTGACCGTGGCCGTGGCGCTGGCGGTCTGGGAGGTGGTCACGGCCATTGTCGAGGAAGCCCTCAACCGCAGCTCGCCGGATCTGGACGCGGCGGCCATGCAACGGCGCCAGACCCTGTTGCCCCTGGCGAAGAATGCCCTGCGCCTGACACTGATCGTGCTGGTGGTGCTGGTCGTGTTCTCGGAGCTGGGCATCAACATCGCGCCCCTGCTCGCGGGCGCCGGCGTCATTGGCCTGGCTATCGGCTTTGGCGCTCAGACGCTGGTTCAGGACCTGATCACAGGCGTGTTCATACTGCTCGAGGACAGCGTCGCGGTGGGCGATTTCGTGGAGGTGGCGGGCTACGCGGGCACCGTGGAATCCCTGTCCATCCGCTCGATTCGTCTGCGGGATATCGAGGGCAACGTACACACCGTGCCCTTCAGCCAGGTCGCGACGGTCCACAACATGACCGACAAGTTCGCCTACGCCCTGGTGGACGTGGGCGTGGCGTACCGGGAGAACGTGGACGAGGTCAGCGCGCTGCTCAAGGAGGTCGGTGAGGCACTGCAGGCCGACGAGACCTGGGGCAAGGACATACTGGAAGGGATCGAGATCTGGGGGCTCAACGCCCTCAGCGACAGCTCGGTCGACATACGGGTGCGTTTCAAGGTGGTCGCCGGCCGCCAGTGGGCGGTGCGGCGCGAGTACCTGCGCCGCGTCAAGGCGGCATTCGACGAGCGGGATATCGAGATCCCCTTCCCCCATCGGACACTGTACTTCGGCGTCGGCAAGCAGGGCGAAGCGCCCCCGGCGCGGCTGTTGCTGGACGGTGACGACGGCGCGACTCCGGAGCCGCCTCCAGCCGACAACGACGACGAGGGCGAGGCCGAACGCGGACGTCGCAAGGGAGAGCTGGGCGGCGCTCAGGACAGCGGCGAAGGCGTGCCGAGCAACTGAGACAGCTCCCGCCGCGGCGGACCGCCCGGTCAGTCGTGCCAGATCCGGCCGATGATGGCGTCGAGATCCGCGTCCGGCGGCAGTGTGCCGTAGACGCTGTGGCCGTGTCCGAGACGCGAGGCGCAGAAGGCGTCGGCCACGGGCGCCGGCGCGTTTCGCACCATCAGGCTGCCCTGCAGGGCAAGGGCCATGTCCTCCGTCAGCCGCCGAGCCCTGATCTGGGGGTCGCTGTCATCGCGCAGGGTCGCCTTGAGCTGCTCGACGTGGCGATCCAGATGATCGTTCCGGCCGGCCCCCGCTTCGATCTCCCGTAACAGGGCCGGCACCGTCTCGGGCTCGCGCTCCACCGCGCGCAGCACGTCCAGGCAGATGACATTGCCCGAACCTTCCCAGATGCTGTTCACCGGCGCCTCCCGGTAGAGCCTCGGCAGGATGGACTCCTCGACATAGCCGCCCCCGCCGAGGCACTCCATGCATTCGTAGAGAAACTGCGGGGCGCGCTTGTTCGTCCAGTACTTCGTGATGGCCGTGGCCAGACGCGAGAACAACGCCGGCTGGGTCTCCGCGTGGCCGTCGTCCACCGCGCGCGCCACGCGCAGCACGAGGTGGGTGGCCGCCTCCCACTCCAGCACGAGATCCGCCAGAACGTTGCGCATCAACGGCTGATCGACGAGCCGCGCACCGAACGCATGGCGCTGGGCGGCGTGATGATGCGCCTGGACCAGTCCCTGACGCATCATCCCCACCGGCGCGGTGGCCGCGTCCAGCCGGGTCTGCTGAACCATCTCGATGATCGTCCGCACGCCGCGACCCGGCTCGCCGAGCCGCCGCGCCCAGGTTCCGGCGTATTCAATCTCGCTTGAGGCATTGGAGCGGTTCCCGAGCTTGTTCTTGAGCCGCTGTATGAAGAACGGGTTGCGGCTGCCGTCGGGGCGCCAGCGGGGCACGAGAAAGCAGGTCAGGCCGTCCCCGGTCTGCGCCAGAGTCAGAAACGCGTCCGACATGGGTGCCGAGCAGAACCACTTGTGGCCGGTCAGCTCGTATGTGCCCGGTGCGTCCAGCTCCCGCGCCTGGGTGCTATTGGCCCGCACGTCGGAACCGCCCTGCTTCTCGGTCATCGCCATGCCGAAGGTCACGCCGCCCTTCTCGCCGGGCGGCAGAAAACGCGGATCGTAGGCGTTGGCCAGAACGCGGGGCTCCCACTCTCCGGCCACGGCTGGATCGTGGCGCAGCGCCGGAATGACCGAGTGGGTCATCGTGATGGGGCAGCAGAACCCCTGCTCCGGCTGGGTGATCAGATACATGGCGGCGATGTGCGCCAGATGTCCTCCGGCGCCCTCCGCCTGCCAGGCGATGGCATGGACGCCGCGCTCGATGGCGGCGCTCATCAAAGCATGGTAGCTGGGATGATAATCCACCTGGTCGATGCGGCGTCCGTAGCGGTCGAAGGCACGCAGCTGGGGCGGGTTCTCGTTGGCCTCGAAACCCTGACGCTGGGCTTCGGCACCGCCCATGGCGGTGCCCAGATCACTGAGCCAGCCATCGGTCCACGCCTGTCCGTGCCGGCCCACCTGCTCCCGGAGGACAGGATCCGTTCGATACAGGTCGTAGTCCAGCAGCGGCTCCGGCTGGTTTTCCACCCGGTGGGTGCCCAACTCGACGATGGGATCGCGATGGTTCATCTCCGCCTCCGAAACGTGCTGTTTGCCGGACCCCGACGGCCCGGCCCTTATCCCGTCAAGATTCGATCATCGAGTCGACCGGGGTCAACGCGGACCGTTCCCGGCTTGATCCCGGTCAACCGGGAGTGACTGAATTGTCATAAAAGATGAGCATATCCGTGCAGGGGCATGCTACGATCCAAGTTAAACGTATTCGATAAATGGACCGGCCAAGCCCTTGGCTGGTAACCATGCGGGCTAATGGCGGCAGAAAGACGAGCCTATCCACGCATCCCCATACGGTGGGACGCCCAGGTCGAGGGGGTCGGAGGACCGCCACAGCAGTTCGTCATTTCGGACTTCTGCGACGGCGGGCTGTTTCTCGCTCCCGGCAGCGAGGACGTCCGGGCGACACTGCAAGCGGGTGTCGGCGCCGGCACCCCCCTGTCGGTGCGTTTCTATGATCCCAAAGCCGGGAGCTTCCGCAATGTGCGGGCCCGAGTGGTTCGTCAGTCGGGCCACGGCATCGGGGTCGCGTTTCGGGGCCTCGAACCGGACGCGGTTAATGCTCTGCACGAAGTCGCCAGCAGGCAGGGGGCGGAAAGCGACCGCCGCGAGGTCGCCGAGGGCATCGAGCGCATCGAGCCCAGGAAGGCCCGGGAAGTCGTCCAGCAGGTCCGTCCCGTCATTACGGATTACTTCAATATCCGTTTCCGCAACTTCGCCCGTCACGCCGAGAACAAGCTGTTCGAGTGGGCGCGTGCTTCCCGTTCCAGCGCCGAACAGTCCGCCTACCTTGAGGCCACGACCGCCCTTCGGAACAACTATGTCCGTCTTGGGCAGGCCTTTTCCAAGGCCGTGCTGGACGGACTGCGCGGGCTCCCGGAGGGCGAGGAGGCCAACCACGCCAAGCGCGAATTCAATGCCGAGGAATCGGCACAGCTCAGCCTGGTCAACGACGTCGAGTTCGAGGACTGGCTGATCCGCTCCGAGCAGATATCCCGGAGCGAAACCCGTAACGCGCGTCAGCTGGAGATGATCGAGCGCCGCCTGGCACCCCTGGCCGGTAAACCGGTGCGCCGGGAATCCAACCCCCTCTCCCCGGCCGCATTCTGCAACGCCTTCGGAGACTCTCTGGGGCTGCTGTCGCTGGAGACCGCTGCCCGCCAGGCCGTCTACCGGGTGTTCGGGCAGACGTTCATGTCCCACCTGGGCGAGCTCTACGAGGTGATCAACCGGACCCTCTCGGAGAACGGCATCCTCCCCGACCTGGAGAACGAGCGTTACCAGGTCCGTAACCTCGACGGCGGACGCAGCCGCGCACCGGTACAGACCCCGGAGGCGGAACCTCAGGCCGCGGCCGGGGAGACATCCGCCGCGGAGGCCCCCGCGCAGGAACCACAGGCACCGGGGAACGTGGTGCCGCTGAACGAAGGCCGCCGTCAGGGCCGCCCCTCGGGCGGCGGCGGGGGTGACGCCTCCGCCGCGGTGCAGCGGCTACGTGAGCTCAGCAAGCAGCTTCAGTCCCAGGGTGGCGGTGACGACGGTGGAGGCGGCGCCCCCGCCCCAGCCGGCCCGAGGTTCGAAACCCAGGAAGTGCTCGGGGCGCTCAATACCATTCAGGCCCGGCTCATCAACGAGGCCACCAGCCCCGATACCGATCCCGGCCTGCGTGCGCGGGTCATGAAGGCCCTGGAGCAGAGCGACTCCGACAAGGCGCTCAGCGAAGAGCACATGGACCAGGTGGAACAGCTCGATGAGTGGTTCACCGGCGTCCAGCAGGATCTGCTCAATACCGACTTCCTCCGGGAGTGGAGCGGCAAGCTCTCCGTCCTCGCCCTGCGCGTCCAGCTCGCCAACGGGGGGTTCCTTGAGGAAGGCAGTCACCCCATTCATCACCTCCTGAATCAGCTCGACAAGGCGGGCATCGCGCTGGCCACCCAGCAGGGCGAGCAGAAACGTGAGCTCCAGCGCGGCGTCGAGCAGGTGCTGACCCGCGTACTGTCCAACAAGGAATCCAGCAACGAGGACCTGGATGACGCCGCTGGCGAGCTGGAGCACATGATCCAGGCGCCGCTGCGCACCCGCACGGTGAATCTGCAGAAAATGCTGCAGGAATGCGAGGGCCGCCAGCGCCTGGAGCGGGCCAAGCGGCGCGCGGCGCAGGCCATGAGTGATCGGCTTGGCGGCCTGACCGTGCCCCGCGTGCTGGTGGAGCTGGTCCAGGGGGCCTGGCAGAACGTGCTGGTGCTGGTTCAGCTGCGTGCCGGCGCCGAGAGCCGGGACTGGCACGAAGGCATCATGGCCGTCGAGCGGCTGCGCAAGGCACTGGGCACGGCCGACACCAAGCCCGAACCGGTGCCCAATATCCGTCACACGCTCAGGTTCGTGGACGGCCAGCTGGAGGCCTACTCGCGCAAGTCCGGCAAGATGACGAGCATCCTGTCGGAACTGGAACGCATCATCGAAGCGGGCGGCTATCCGGACGGCGAGCGCCCCGAAATGGCCGAGTTCCCGGCCTATGAGGGCAATGACGACGATGCCGCTCTGGAGGGGATCGAGCCCCGCTGGGTGGGCCTGGCCAAGCTCATGCAGGTGGGCAACTGGGTCTTCTTCGCCGGCCGCGACGGGACGCCGGAGCCGCTGCGCCTGTCATGGGTGAGCGAGGATCACCGGCAGTTTGTCTTCTCCCGGCGCAACGGCCAGAAAGGGGCGGAGCTGACCCTGGCGGAGCTCGCGAAGCAGTTGCAGGCGGCGGCGGCCGGCCTCGCGGAGGATATGGACGAGCCGTTGACCGAGCGCCAGTGGCAACGCCGGCTCAACGAAATGAACGACGAGCTGCTGCACCAGGCAACCCACGATCCGCTGACGGGTTCCCTGAACCGGCATACCTTTCAGAAGCGCCTGCGGAGCCTGCTGGAGCGGCCCGGCCATACCGAGCACCGGGGGGTGATCGTGCATTTCGCCCTCGACGGGTTCAAGGTCGTCAACAGCACCCTCGGTTACGACGCCGGCGATGAGCTGCTCAAGCAACTGACGAAGATGCTCTCGGAGGAGCTGGGGGACCATGACCTCCTTGGGCGCTCCGGCGGCGATGAGTTCACCGTCTACCTCGACCAGCGCAGCGGCGATCAGGGTCGGATCTACGCCGAGGCCAAGCGCAAGAACTTCAACGAGCGCGGCTTTCGCTGGGACAACGACGCCCTGTCCGTGTCCGTGAGCGTGGGCGTGGTGCCCTTCATCGGGGCCGAATACCAGCCGGCCCAGCTCATCAAGGACGCCGACGAGGCGGCCCTCGCCGCCAAGAACGCGGGCGGCAACCGGCTGCACGTCGTGACTCCGGACGATTCCGAGCTCCAGACGCTGCGGGTGTCCATGGAGCGCGCGGCCTCGCTCGACAGTGCCCTGAACACCGGCATGCTGCAGCTGCGCTGTCAGCGCATCGAGCCCATCGGGTCCAGCATCAATGCCATGCCCATGTACGAGGTGCTCATCGGCATGCAGGGCCGGGAGAAGGAACTGGTCCCGCCCGGTCAGTTCATCCCCGCGGCCGAGCGGTTCGGCCGCATGGCGGCCGTGGACCGCTGGGTTCTGCAGACGCTGTGCCAGTGGATCGCGGACCATGCCCACCGGTTGCGCTACCTGGAGGCGCTAACGGTCAACCTGTCGGCCCAGACACTGACGGATCCGGGCTTTCCCGATTTCGTGGAGAGCCAGTTCGGCCGCCACGAGATCGAGGCCCGCAAGATCTGCTTCGAGGTCACGGAGACGGCCGCCGTGGCGAACCTGGGCACCGCCGCCGACATGATCCGCGATCTCAAGGGGCTGGGCTGCCGTTTCGCGCTGGACGATTTCGGCAGCGGGCTGGCCTCCTACGCCTATCTCAAGAACCTGCCGGTGGACTTCCTCAAGATCGACGGCGAGCTGATCCGCGGCATTGCCGAGCACAAGACCGATCAGGCCGTGGTGAAGTCCATCAACGAGCTCTCCCACTACCTGGGCAAGAGCACCGTCGGGGAGTTCGTCGAGTCCGACGCCATTCTGCAGCGGCTGCGGGAGCTGGGACTGGACTACGCCCAGGGCTACCAGGTCGAGCGGCCCATTCCCATCGACGAGCTGAATGTAGGCCATTAGGCTATCGGGTGGCGTCCGTTCCCGGACCCACCCCGGTGAAAAGGTAGGGCCCGATGTACAAGTTTCTGCAGTACACCGTACGCGACTACATGACGGCCGATCCGATAACCGTGTCGGTCGAGACCACGTTGCGGGAGCTCGAGACGCTCCTCGAGCAGCACACCTTCAATGGCGTGCCGGTCGTATCCAGCGGAAACCAGCTGCTCGGATTCGTGACCAAGCTCGACGTGTTGAAGGCCTTCCGGTTCTCGACGGACGTGCAGGTGCCCCATTACGACGAGATCATGGACGGGACGCTGGTGGAGGCCGTGATGACCCGTGAACCGGTCACCGTGCGCCAGGACCTGCCTCTGACGCGCGTGCTGATGTCCATGATCGAGTTGCGGAACAAGTGCTTCCCCGTGGCCGATGAGGC
The DNA here is from genome assembly GCA_013519935.1 of Ectothiorhodospiraceae bacterium WFHF3C12. Taxonomy (GTDB): domain Bacteria; phylum Pseudomonadota; class Gammaproteobacteria; order Nitrococcales; family Nitrococcaceae; genus WFHF3C12. The sequence goes on from JACDUA010000001.1 coordinate 14,087, forward strand.
CGGGAAGCTGCATGGCGTGATCGCACGCGAAGACGTCCTGCACGCCCTGCACGATTCCACCAGCGGCTGACCGCGCCGCACCGGCGAGCGCCGGCGCGGCGCCCCGGTCAGACCCTGGTGGCGAAATACTCCCGCGTCAGCCGCACGATCACCGGACTCAGCAGGAGCAGTGCCAACAGGTTAGGCAGGGCCATGAGGGCATTCAGCGTGTCGGCGACCAGCCAGACGGTTTCCAGGTATTGCTGGGCGACGGCCCCCACCGGAATGGCGATGATCCACACCACGCGAAACGGCGTGATGGCCCTGATCCCGAACAGGTACTCCACGCACTTCTCGCCGTAGAAGCTCCAGGTCAGCAGCGTGGTGAACGCGAATATCGCCATGCCGAATGTGACCACGTAACCGCCGATCCCCGGCAAGGCCGTCCCGAAAGCGGCCGCCGAGAGGGCCGCACTGGTCTCCCCGGTGGTCCACTCACCCGAAATGATGATCACCAGGCCCGTGATGCTGCAGACGATGATCGTGTCGATGAAGGTACCCAGCATCGCCACGACGCCCTGGCGGACCGGGCTGTCCGTTCGCGCCGCGGCGTGGGCGATGGGTGCGCTGCCCAGGCCTGCTTCGTTGGAGAACACGCCACGGGCGACGCCGAACTGGATGGCGGCCCAGACGGCGGCACCCGTGAAGCCACCCACGGCCGCGGTCTCGGTGAACGCCTGGCGCACCACCAGGGCAATGGCATAGGGTACGTCGCCGGCATTGACCAGAAGGATCAGAACCCCGGCGGCGATATAGGCGATGGCCATCAGCGGCACAAGCTTACCGGCTACCTGCGCTATGCGCTTGATGCCGCCGACGAGCACCAGTGCCGCCAACACCGCGAGTACCAAGCCCGTGATCCATGGTGACAGCGAGAACTCCGACTCCAGCACGTTCGCCACGGAATTGGACTGCACGGTGTTGCCGATGCCGAACGCCGCCAGTGCGGCGAATACCGCGAACACGCCGCCCATCCAGGCCCAGCGCGGGCCGAGACCGTTCTTGATGTAGAACATCGGGCCGCCCACGTGATAGCCGGCCTCGTCCACCTCGCGGTAGTTGACCGCGCATACCGCCTCGGCGTACTTGGTGGCCATGCCCACCAGCGCCGTACACCACATCCAGAACAGGGCACCGGGGCCGCCCAGGGCCACGGCGGTGGCTACGCCAGCGATGTTGCCGGTACCGATCGTGGCGGACAGGGACGTCATCAGGGCGTTGAAGGGGGTGATGTCACCCTCCTCCTTGCTGAGCCGTCCCGCCCAGAGCATGCGGAAGCCATAACCGAGGCGGCGGATCGGCATGCCCCGGAGCCTGCCCATCAGGAACACACCGGTGCCCAGAATGGCCACCAGCATGGGCACGCCCCAGACCAGGCCGTTTAGATAAGCGATAGCGTTGACGATAGCGTCCACGGGGCCTCCTTGCGGCAGCGCTTGTTGTTGGAATTGCGCTCACGCCGGCCGCGGCCGGCGCCCGAAGGCACTATTTGTAGCGTTTCAGCGGGGTGCGAGCAACCAATGCGAAAAAACTAAAGTGAGCCACAGATGAACACGGATACACACGGATCAAGAAAACATTGAGCAATCCGCCTAGGGAAACGCTGAATAATTCCCGCGTGCCTCTGCCCGTTACAGCGGCGTTCTGGCAAGGCGGCGTTCGCAGTGAATGGCCGTAGCCCTTTACAAGAACGCCAACGCAGTTCAGAACGTCGCTGTAACGGGCCGTTCGGCCAGAGGCTCGCGCGAATTGTTCAGCGTTTCCCTAGAGGCAGCGCGAATCATTCAGCGTTTCCTTGCCAGATCGGGTCGGCGTTTCACTTTGTCCGGTGACCGGGCTGCCGGCTTGCAACCGGTGCCGGCTCTTCCCGGCCTCGGTCGCGGCGAGGTCGCCGCTCCCAGAAAACTGGGTCGGTACCACGTGTTCGAACCGGAAATCCGTGTCCATCTGTGTCCATCTGTGGCCAATAGCTCTTTCGAGTTTGGCTTTTTCCCTCTGTACTCACGCTCTCACTGGAGCAGCGGCGAGTCCGCCTCCTCCAGCTCGATGCCCTGGATATCCGCCTCGGCCAGCAGCAGCTTCAGGTACTGGCTGACCGCCCGGCGGTGGGAGCGCTCGCGCAGGTAATCGGCGATGGTGTCGCGCACCTCTTCGAAGCCCAGGTCCCGCCCGGGCATATGGTGATCGACCTGGACCACGTGATACCCATAGCGCGTATTCAGGGGACGGGCCGCGAGGCCCGGCTCCAGCCGCTCCAGGGCCTCTTCGAATTCGGGCACCGTCTGGCCCCGGCTGACCTGGCCCAGTTGTCCGCCCTCCTTTGCCGAGGGGCAGCGGGAATGAGCACGTGCCAGCTCGTCGAACCGCTCCGGCTGGGACTGCAGCACGGCGATCAGCTCCTCGGCGGTATTGCGCGCCTCCTCCCGGGCCTCGAGATCCTCCGGCGGCGCGGCCAGCAGGATGTGGCGCACCTCCAGCACCGACGGGGTGCGGAACTGCGCCCGGTTGCTGTCGAAGTACTGCCGGCATGCGCTTTCGTCCGGCTCGGGGGTTTCCACCTCCCGTTCCAGCAGGGCGTCGATGGCCTCGTCCAGGGCCGCGTCGCCCTCCCCGGCCGGCTCCGCCTCGCTCAACAGGCCATGCTCGGCGGCCCGTTGCCGCAGCACCTCCCGGATCACCAGGGCCCGGGCGGCGTCGAACTGACGCTGGAGGATATCGCCTTCTTCATGGAAGGCGGATTCCACGTTGACCGACGCGTCGGAGATCTCGACGCCGTTGACCGTTATCGTCATGGTGTTGCCTCAACCGATTGTTGTTCCAGGCCTTCGTGGGAGCGCCGACCCCGGCGCGAATCGAGCCGGGAAGAAAAGCGTTGCCTTTCGCGGCGAGGTCGCCGCTCCCACAGGAATCGTCAGCCCTGGCGCTGGCGCACCAGCTGGTAGCTGCGGCCCAGATACCAGAACGGCGCGCTCCAGATATGGACCAGCCGTGTGAACGGGAAAATCAGGAACATCAGCAGCCCCAGGAAGATGTGCGCCTTGTAGATCCAGTGCACGTTGGCGATGGCCTCGGCGGCACCACCCTGGAAGGTGACGATGCGTTGAGCCCACTCGGAAAGCATCAGCATCACCGAGCCGTCCAGGTGATCCACGGAGACGAAGATGGTGCCCAGCCCCAGCGTCAGCTGGAAGAACAGCAGTATGAGAATGAAATGGTCCATGGGCTGGCTATGGGCACGCACCCGCACGTTGGTCAGGCGCCGGTGCAGCAGCATGAGCATGCCGATGAGGCAGATCACGCCGAAAATCCCGCCGGCGGTCATGGCCAGAACCTGCTTGCCGCCGGCGGTCAGGCCGAAGAACGCATACCAGCTATGGGGCATCAGAAGGCCGATCAGGTGCCCGAAGAACAGGGCGATGATCCCCACATGGAACAGGATGTTGGCGATCCTGAACCTGCGGCTGGAGTCCAACAACTGACTGGAGTTGGTCTTCCAGGTGTACTGGCTCATGTCGAAGCGCACCACGCTGCCCAGCAGGAAGATCGTGCCGGCAATGTAGGGCAGATAGCCGAAAAGCAGATGGTCTAGGTAGCTCATCTCTCGTTTCTCCTAAGAGAGCAATACGGACTGATGCGTTGCCGCCGCGCTGTTGGCCGGCGAATTGCGCGGTGCGCGGCGCGATGCCGCGACCGCGCAACCGGGCGCATAGGACCGTTACCGGATTTCCCCGAAACCGCGGCGCGGTCGTGGACGATCATTGCGGATCTCCCATGGATGCCTTGCGAGGCGGTGCCCACTTCACCGGCTCGACGCTCGGCACGTCCTGGGGCCGGCGGTTGGGCCTTACACCGAAGTCGCCGGTGTCGGCGCCGAAGGTGACCGGGTCCTCCATCCAGACCCGATCCAGCGCCTCCGGCGTGTCGTCCCGCTCCTCCTGAGCGATGCGGGCCCGTACGTCCGCGTCATCCGTGTCGACGCCGGCCAGCTCCAGCAGCGGCGCGACAAGCGCCGCGTAGGAACTGCCCTCTTCCGCCAGCCGTGCATGGAGCAGCTCGATGAGGTGCACCACCTCCTCGAGCCACCCCAGGGCCTCCTCGGGCGGACGGCTGGAGAGGAACTCCAGGAACAGCGGCAGGTAGTCCGGCAGCTCGGGCACGTCGATGTCGAAACCGTTCTCGCGGTAGACGTTCTGCAGCTCCACCATGGCCTGGCCCCGATCCCGGGACTCGCCGTGAACGTGCTCGAACAGGTGCAGGGAACGCGCCCTGCCCCGGTCGAAGGTCTCCACGTATTCCGCCTGCACGTCCAGCAGATCCTCCTCCGCCAGGCGCCGCAGATGGGCCTCGATGGCGGCCAGCCGTTCGCCGCGGACGACGCTTTCCTCCCGCAGCGCCTCGCGGAGCTCGTCCACGTGGCCCACCACGGATTCATCCGGATAGTGAAGCAGTGCCGATAACACCTTGAGTGTCAGCATGATCAGGCCTCCGGATTGTGCGTCTTCACCAGCAGCTCGCTCCTGTTCGGGAAGGCACGCTTGCGCGGGTTCTTCGCGCCGAACAGGTTGTTGCGGGTGACACCGTGGGTGTGGCAGCCGTCGCCGAAGCTAAAGCCGCAGCCACTGCGCTCGCCGTAGGGATCGTCCACGGACAGCTCCCGATGGTTGGTCGGGATGTCGAAGCGATCCTCGTAGTTGGCGATGGCCATCACCTGGTACATCTCCTCGACCTGGTCCTCGGTGAGGCCAACATCGGAGAGCACCTTGGGATCGTCAACGCCGTCCACCGTCTGCGCCCGCTTGTAGATGCGCATGGCCATCATCTTCTTCAGCGCCCGCACCACGGGCCGTTCGTCACCGGCGGTGAGCATGTTGGCGAGGTACTTCACCGGGATGCGCAGCTTCTCCACCTCCGGAATGATGCCGTCGAGGCCGACGTGGCCGGCGTCCACCGCCGACTGGATCGGGGAGAGCGGCGGCACGTACCAGACCATCGGCAGCGTCCGGTACTCCGGGTGCAGCGGGAAGGCCACCTTCCAGTCCATGGCCATCTTGTAGACCGGCGAGCGCTTGGCGGCCTCCAGCCAGTTCTCCGGCACGCCGTCCCGCTTGGCGGCCGCAATGACCTCGGGATCGTTGGGGTCCAGGAACACCCGCATCTGGGCCTCGTAGAGGTCCTGCTCCGAGGCCACCGACGCGGCCTCCTCGATGGCGTCGGCGTCGTAGAGGATCACGCCCAGGTAGCGGATCCGGCCCACGCAGGTCTCCGAGCACACCGTGGGCTGACCCTGCTCGATGCGGGGATAGCAGAAGGTGCATTTCTCGGATTTGCCGGACTGCCAGTTGTAGTAGATCTTCTTGTACGGGCACCCGGAGATGCACATCCGCCAGCCACGGCACTTGTCCTGGTCGATCAGGACGATGCCGTCCTCCTCGCGCTTGTAGATGGCCCCGCTCGGGCAGGAGGCCACACAGGTCGGATTCAGGCAGTGCTCGCACAGGCGCGGGAGATACATCATGAATGTATTCTCGAACTGCCCGTATATCTCCTTCTGTACGTTCTGGAAGTTGTAGTCCTGCTTGCGCTTCTCGAACTCGCCGCCGAGGATCTCCTCCCAGTTCGGGCCCCACTCGATCTTGTCCATGGGCTTGCCGGTGATGGCCGAATAGGGCTTGGCCGTGGGCTGGGCCTTGGACTCCGGCGCGTTGTGCAGGCGCTGGTAGTCGAAGTTGAACGGCTCGTAGTAGTCGTCGATCTGCGGCAGATCCGGGTTGGCGAAGACGTTCGCCAGGATCCGCCACTTGCCGCCCTGCTTCGGACGAATGCTGCCCTTGCCGTTGCCGACCCGCTTCCAGCCGCCGTTCCAGCGCGCCTGATTCTCCCAGTCCTTGGGATAGCCGATGCCGGGCTTGGTCTCGACGTTGTTGAACCAGACGTACTCCATGCCCTCGCGGGAGGTCCAGACGTTCTTGCAGGTCACCGAGCAGGTGTGGCAACCGATGCACTTGTCGAGGTTGAGGACCTTGCCGATCTGAGCGCGCACTCTCATTGATGAGCCCTCCGCATAACGTAGCGAGCGAAGATAGGTTGGCTGCCGCCGGAGCGCAGGAAGCGCAGTGTAGGAACTGCTACATGAGCATTCCGAGCACCGCCGGCGGGCAAGATATTGAGCGCAGTAGTTAGGCGGTGGCTCATCGCGTGTACTCCTGTTCCAGGATGGATTCGTCGTCGCCTTCCAGCCAGTCCACCTTGTCCATCTTGCGGACAATGACGAACTCGTCGCGGTTGGAGCCGACCGTGCCGTAGTAGTTGAAGCCGTAGCTCTGCTGGGCGTAGCCGCCGATCATGTGGGTCGGCTTGAGCACGGCGCGGGTCACGGAGTTGTGGATGCCGCCACGCTTGCCGGTGATCTCCGATCCGGGCGTGTTCACGATCCGCTCCTGGGCGTGATACATCATCGCCATGCCCTCGCGGACGCGCTGGGAGACCACCGCCCGGGCCACCACGGCGCCGTTGACGTTGAAGACCTCGATCCAGTCGTTGTCTTCGATGCCGGCGTCCCGGGCATCCACCTCGGATATCCAGACGATGGGCCCGCCCCGGGAGAGCGTGAGCATCAGCAGGTTGTCCGAGTAGGTGCTGTGGATGCCCCACTTCTGGTGCGGGGTGATCCAGTTGAGCACGATCTCCGGATGGCCGTTGGGCTTCTGGTTGTGCACCTTGTGCCAGGTCTTGGTGGTAACCGGCGGCCGGTAGGACGTCAGCGCCTCGCCAAAGCCCCGCATCCAGGCATGGTCCTGGTAGAACTGCTGGCGCCCGGTGAGCGTGCGCCAGGGGATCAGCTCGTGGACGTTGGTCCAGCCGGCGTTGTAGCAGACCTTCTCCGACTCGATGCCAGACCAGGTGGGCGAGGAGATGATCTTGCGCGGCTGGGCCTGGATGTCCCGGAACCGGATCTTCTCGTGCTCCTGGTGCAGGGCCAGGTGGTGATGCTCGCGGCCGGTGAACTTCTCCAGGGCCTTCCAGGACTTCACGGCCACCTCGCCGCAGGTTTCCGGGGCAAGGCCCATGACGCTCTCGGCGGCCTGGATGGCCGTCTCCATCTTCGGCCGCCCCTTGTGCGGACCTTCGGCCCAATGCACGCCGTTGAGCTTGCCGAGGAATTCCACCTCGCCCTCGGTGTTCCAGGAGATACCCTTGCCGCCGTTGCCAAGCTTGTCCATCAGCGGCCCCAGGGAGGTGAACCGGTTGTAGCTGTTGGGGTAGTCCCGTTCGACGACCACCAGGTTGGGCATGGTCTTGCCGGGCACCGGATCCGTCTCGCCCTTCTTCCAGTCCTTCACGTCGAAGGGCTGGCCGAGCTCTCCGGGGGTGTCATGGAGCAGCGGCACCGTGACCACGTCCTTCTCCACGCCCAGGTGGCCTTCGCAGACCTCCGAGAACTTCCGGCAGATGCCCTTGAAGATGTCCCAGTCCGAGCGCGACTCCCAGGCCGGATCCACCGCCGTGGACAGCGGGTGAATGAACGGGTGCATGTCCGAGGTATTGAGATCGTCCTTCTCGTACCAGGTGGCCGTGGGCAGGACGATGTCCGAGTAGAGACAGGTGGTGGACATACGGAAGTCCAGGGTCACCAGCAGGTCCAGCTTGCCCTGCGGGGCCTGCTCGTGCCACACGACCTCCTCCGGCTGCGCCGTGCCCTCCTCGCCCAGGTCCTTGCCCTGCACGCCGTCATCGGTGCCCAACAGGTGCTTGAGCAGGTACTCGTGGCCCTTGCCCGAGGAGCCCAGCAGGTTGGACCGCCAGATAAACATGTTGCGCGGGAAGTTGGCCTCGCCGTCCGGATCCTCGCAGGCCATGCGAAGGTCGCCGGACTTCAGCTGCTCGACCACATAGTCCTTGACTTCCTTGCCGGCCTGCTCGGCCTCCCTGCAGATGGCCAGGGGGTTGCGGCCGAGCTGCGGCGCCGAGGGCAACCACCCCATGCGCTCGGAGCGGACGTTGTAGTCGATCATGCTGCCGGACCACTCCTCCGGCTTGGCCAGCGGCGAGAGGATCTCCTCGATCTTCAGCTTCTCGTAACGCCACTGATCGGAGTGGGCGTAGAAGAACGAGGTGGAATTCATGTGCCGGGGCGGCCGGCTCCAGTCCAGGCCGAAGGCCACCGGCAGCCAACCGGTCTGCGGCCGCAGTTTCTCCTGGCCCACGTAGTGCGCCCAGCCGCCGCCGCTCTGGCCCACGCAGCCGCAGAAGGCAAGCATGTTGATGATGCCGCGGTAGTTGTGGTCCATGTGGTACCAGTGGTTCAGCCCGGCGCCCAGGATCACCATGGACTTGCCGTGGGTCTTGTGGGCGTTCTCGGCGAACTCCCGGGCCACCTGGATGACGTCGGCCCTGGGCACGCTGGTGATGCGCTCCTGCCAGGCCGGTGTATAGGGCAGGTCCTCGTCGTAGGAGCTGGCCACGTTGGGGTCGTCGAGCCCCCGGTCCAGTCCGTAGTGGGCCATCATCAGGTCGTAGACGGTGGCCACCCGGGCCTCGCTGCCGTCAGCAAGCTTGACCGTGCGGGTGGGCACCTTGCGCATGAGCACGTCTTCATGATCCGTGTGCTGGAAATGCTCATGCTCGATGTTGCCGAAGTAGGGAAAGGCGACCTCCGAGACGGCATCGCGGCTGTCCAGCAGCGACAGCCGCAGCTTGACGTCCTTGCCGTCCTTGCCGGCCTTCTCCTCCAGGTTCCACTTGCCGTCCTCGCCCCACCGGTAACCGATGGTGCCACGCGGGGCCACCAGGTCGCCGCCGGCCTCGTCATAGGCCAGGGTCTTCCAGTCGGGGTTGTTGTCCTCGCCCAGGTTGCCGTCCAGGTCCGAGGCGCGCAGGAAGCGCCCGGCCGCCAGACCCTTATCCGTCTGCTCCAGTTGCACCAGCATGGGCATGTCGGTGTAGCGCCGGCAGTAATCCACGAAGTAGTCGCTGGGGTTGTCCAGGTGATACTCGCGCAGGATCACGTGCCCCATGGCCATGGCCATCGCGGCGTCGGTGCCCTGCTGTGGCGAGAGCCAGCGATCGGCGAACTTGGTGGCCTCGGCGTAGTCCGGCGAGACCGTGACGATCTTGGTGCCGTTATAGCGGGCCTCGGTCATGAAGTGGGCGTCGGGCGTGCGTGTCTGCGGCACGTTGGAGCCCCACATCATGATGAACTTGGAGTTGTACCAGTCCGCCGACTCGGGCACGTCGGTCTGCTCGCCCCAGGTCATGGGCGAGCTGGGCGGCAGATCGCAGTACCAGTCGTAGAAGGACATGCAAACGCCGCCGATCAGGGACAGATAACGGCTGCCGGCGGCATAGGAAATCATGGACATGGCCGGAATCGGGGAGAAGCCGATGACCCGGTCCGGCCCATACGTCTTGGCGGTGTAGACGTTCGCCGCGGCGGTGATTTCCTCAACCTCGTCCCAGGAGGAGCGCACCAGCCCGCCCAGGCCTCGCTTGGACTTGTATTCGCGGGCCTTCTCGGGGTCCTCCACGATGGAACGCCAGGCGTCCACCGGGTCCTGGTGCTGCTGCTTCGCCTCGCGCCAGAGCTTCAGCAACCGGCCTCGGATCATCGGGTACTTCAGACGGTTGGCGCTGTAGATGTACCAGGAATAGCTGGCGCCGCGTGGACAGCCCCGGGGCTCGTGATTGGGCAGGTCCGGGCGGGTACGGGGGTAGTCCGTCTGCTGGGTCTCCCAGGTCACCAGCCCGTCCTTGACGTAGATCTTCCAGGAGCATGCGCCGGTGCAGTTCACGCCATGGGTGGAACGCACGATCTTGTCGTGCTGCCAGCGCTGCCGGTAGCCCTTCTCCCAGGAGCGATCCTCGTGGGTCGTCTGGCCATGGCCGCCGGCGAACTCGTCCTGCACCTTCCTGAAGAACATCAATCGATCTAGAAAGTGGCTCATTGCTGTCTCGCTCCGCTTTGCTGCGCCTGCACCGGGGTATCCGCGCGCGGATACCCCGGTGCCGAATTCCTCGGCTCAACGGCGGGCGCGGCCGTTGCCGGCCGCCCCCCGCCGATTCTCATTTCCCCGGCCGACCTCAGCACGGGATCTCAGCGTTCTTGCGGTGGTAGAACCACCAGGTCACCGCGATGCAGGTCAGGTAGTACGCCGCGAAGGCGTACAGCGCCGCGGTCGGCCCGCCCGTCAGGGCAATGGAGGTGCCGTAGGCCTTCGGGATGAAGAAGGCACCGTAGGCGGCCAGCGCCGAGCTGAACCCCAGTGTCGCGGCCGACTCCTTGTTGGCGTTACGAATGGCTTCGGCCTTCTGCTGCTCGCTGCCGCCCTCGGTCCAGCGCTCGTGCTGGGTCCGGAAGATGATCGGAATCATCCGGAAGGTGGAGCCATTGCCAACACCGGTTGTGATGAACAGCACCATGAACATCAGGAAGAAGCCCCAGAAGTTGCCTTCCGTGCCCAGTACCGGCAAGAAATAGACGACCCCGAACACTGCCGCAATCATCACGATGAAGTTCCAGAAAGTGACCCGGGCACCGCCCAGCTTGTCGGACAGCCAGCCGCCGATGGGACGGATCAGCGCACCCACCATCGGCCCCAGGAAGGCGAACTGCAGCGGATCCACCGTCGGGAACTGGGTCTTGATCAGCATCGGGAAGCCCGCCGAGTAGCCGATGAAGCTGCCGAAGGTGGCGATGTAGAGCCAGCTCATCAGCCACTGGTGCTTGCGGCGGAAGATGATCGCCTGGTCGGCGAAGGAGGCCTTCGCCGAGGCAATGTCGTTCATGCCGAACCAGGCGAGGATCGTGAACAGCGCGATGAACGGCACCCAGACGAAACCGGCGTTCTGCAGCCACAGCTGACCGCCGTCCTCAAGAGACTGGGCGGAGCCGAACATGAAGCTCAGCGCGCCGGTCGTGATGACCATCGGCACCACGAACTGCATGACCGAGACACCCAGGTTCCCCAGCCCCGCGTTCAGGCCGAGCGCGGTGCCCTGCTGGCTCTTGGGATAGAAGAAGCTGATGTTGGCCATGGAGGACGCGAAGTTGCCGCCGCCGAAGCCGCACAGCAGGGCAATGAGCGCGAACTCCCAGAAGGTCGTCGACGGGTCCTGGACGGCGAAGCCCATCCACAGAGCCGGCAACACCAGGGAGGCGGTCGAGATGGCCGTCCATCGCCGTCCGCCGAAGATCGGGACCATGAAGCTGTAGAAGATGCGCAGCGTTGCGCCGGACAGGCCCGGAAGCGCCGTCAGCCAGAACAGCTCGTTGGTGGTGAGGGTAAAGCCGATGTTGTTCAGCCGCACCGCCACCGCGCTCCAGACAAGCCAGACGCAGAATGCGAGCAGTAGACAGGGAATGGAAATCCAGAGGTTGCGGGTGGCGATGCGCTTGCCGGTGGACTCCCAGAACTCGGGTTCCTCCGGGCGCCAGTCGGTCAGCACCTTGCCGGTGTTTTCAGTGCCCTGTTGCGTAGCCATTTTATCGATGCTCCAGGTAGTTGGGATGGAGCGGGCCTAGGCCCGCTCGCTATTGGGATCGCCGTGGGCCTTGGCCGGGCCGCGCGCCTGAGCGGCACCGCCCGCCGGGTCCGTCGGACGCTGCGCATGCGGCAGGTCCTGGATCTCGGGCAGGTACCGGAAGGCCTCTCCGCCGAGCTCGGGCACCTTGCGGCGTTCCATCCGCCGGATCGCGCCGTGCATCCAGATCAGCGAGACCGCCACGAGCAGGAACAGCACCATGTAGGAGCTGGTCCACACGCCGGTCATGTCGAGCACGGCGCCGAAGACGATGGGCAGAACGAAGCCGCCCAGGCCGCCGATCATGCCGACGAGGCCGCCCACGGAGCCCACGTGCTCCGGGTAGTAGACGGGGATGTGCTTGTAGACCGCCGCCTTGCCCAGGGACATGAAGAAGCCCAGGATCACCGTGAAGGTCACCGCGGCCCACAGAGGCAGAGCGAAGCTGAAGGCGATGGGTCCGTCCTTGCCCTGCACCGTGTACTGCGTATCCGGGTAGGACAGGAAGAAGAGGCACGCCAGCGAGGCAATGAACGTCCAGTACATCACCGCGCGGGCCCCGAACTTGTCGGACAGCCAGCCACCCAGGGCGCGGAAGACACTGGCGGGCATGGAGTACAGGGCCGCCAGTGTGCCGGCGACGGCGATTGACACCCCGTAGGCGCCCACGTAGTAGCGCGGCAGGTAGGAGGCCAGGGCCACGAAGGCGCCGAAGACGAAGAAGTAGTAAAGCGCGAAGCGCCAGACCTGGACGTACTTCAGGGGCTCCAGCTGCATCATGGCACTGCTGCCTTCCCCGCCCTCGCGGCGGCGTGCCGCCGTCATGGGGTCTTCCTTGCTCAGCAGGAAGAAGGCCACGGCCACGATGGCGAGAATGGTCGCGTAGACGATCGCCGTCTGCTGCCAGCCCAGCGCCACCAGCAGGAACGGTGCACCGAAGTTGGTCACTGCGGCGCCGACGTTACCGGCCCCGAAGATGCCCAGTGCCGTACCCTGACGCTCCTTCTCGAACCAGTAGGAGGTGTAGGCGATGCCCACGATGAACGACCCGCCGGCCAGGCCCACGCCAAGCGCGGCCAGCAGGAACAGGGCGTAGCTGTTCGCGAAAGACAGCAGGTAGACGCAGGCCGCCGTGATGAGCATCAGGATCGAAAACACACGGCGGCCGCCGAACTGCTCCGTCCAGATGCCGAGGAAGATGCGGCTGATCGAGCCGGTGAGCACCGGCGTGGCCACCAGCAGGCCGAACTGGGTCTCCGAGAGGCCCAGATCCTGCTTGATCTTCACACCAATGATGGAAAATATGGTCCAGACCGCGAAGCACACCGTAAAGGCGAATGTGCTCAGGCCCAGTGCCCGATACTGATCGGGCTTCGTTACCCCTTCAAGGTTTTTCATGGCAACCTCCAAGCGCCCGTATTTGAAGCGTGTCTGGAATGGACGCTACGGCGCGCCGGCCCGGGCTCACTTGACACACGTCAACAATGCGCCCTGTGTTTGCAGGCGAGCGGGCGACGCCTACCTCCTTCGGGGTATACTGGAGATGGTCTTCTAACTTTTTGTTTATACTGGGGTAACTAATTCCCACGGGGTGATGGCCGGGCAGCGCCGAACAACGCGAGGTTCATAGGTGGTAGATCGCGACGAAGCACCGCAAATCCTGCCCAAGCGCTCCCTGGTGGTCCGGGTTGGGCTGCTGATGGCCGCCATCACGTTGCTGGCCGTGCTCACCATGATCGGCTCGGCGGTCATCGCCCACACCGCCCGCGGGGACGCGGCCGCCATCAACGCCTCCGGCACCCTCAGGATGCAGGCCTACCGCATGGCAACGCTCATGAGAGCGCCCGAGCAGGCGGCGTGGCCCGAGCTGCGCGCAAGGATGAAGGAGTTCGAGGCCACGCTGTATGGGGACGCCGTCACCGGCGCCATTCCGGGGGCGGACTTCAACGCCGTGCACCAGCGCTACGCCCGGGTTCGCCGTGTCTGGGACGAGGAGATGCGGCCGGCCATCGAGACCTATCAGTCCAACCCCCGGGCCGCCACAACGGAATACCTCGAGGCGGTCGCCGCCTTCGTGACCCAGGTCGACGAGCTGGTGAATGCCCTGCAGCGGCAGGCGGAAGACAAGGTCCAGCTCCTGCGCGTCGTCCAGGGCGCCGCCCTGTTCCTTACCCTGGGCCTCGTCTTCTTCGCCATGTACAAGCTGTTGATCGACGTGATGCCGCCGTTCCGCGATCTGATGCGCGTTGTCGACGAGGCACGCAAGGGCAACTTCAACGCCCGCACCAGCTACCGGGGCAGCGACGAGATCGGCACCGTCTCCAGAACCTTCAACGCCATGGCGGCGAACATCTCCCGCAACTACGCGGAACTGGAACGGCGGGTGAAAAGCAAAACCGCCGCGCTGGAGGAAAGCAACCAGTCCCTGCAGCTGCTCTATGACGTGAGCCGGCGGCTGAACGCCACGCATGGCGACACTGGCGACCAGTTCCAGGCCGTCCTCTCGGAGGTGGAGCGGGCCCTCGGCCTCGGGCCCATAACCCTGTGCCTGAGCAATCCGGACAGCGCCACGGCGTACAACCGTCTCACGACCCTCGCCAATGACGTGCCGAATTTCTGCGATGCCCCCCACTGCGCGGCCTGCCTGGGCGAGAGCCCGCCGGCACGGACCCGCCACGTCTCCAAAACCCTGGTGAGCGTCCCGGTAACCGACGGGGAGCGCCGTTACGGTGCGCTGCTGGTGCCCCACGCACCGGGGCACGCACCCTCGCAGCGCCAGCTGCGCCTGTGCGAGGCGGTGGCCGAACATGTCGCGACCGCAATCACCCTCAGCCGCCAATCCGAGCAGCAGCGCCGTCTCGCGCTCATGGACGAACGCGCCGTCATTGCACGGGAGCTCCACGACAGCCTGGCCCAGGCGCTGAGCTACCTGAAAATCCAGGTCAGCCGGTTGCAGGCCGAGTACCGCAAAGGCGCGCCTGATGTGGCCGCAATGCAGGGGGTCACGGAAGAGCTGCGGGAAGGCCTGAACGATGCCTATCGCCAGCTGCGCGAGCTGCTCAACACCTTCCGCCTGACCATGACCGATGCCGGTCTGCACAAGGCACTGCAGCGCACCGCCGGCGAGCTCTCGGAACAGTCCCGGCTCCCCATCCGGCTGGACTTCGGTCTTGACCACGTGCCCTTGACGCCCAACGAGGAGGTCCATCTGCTGCAGACGGTGCGCGAGGCACTGATCAATGTCGTGCGCCACGCCGATGCCAGCCATGCCCGCGTCAGCCTGCAACAGGACGAGGACGGCCGCGTGATTGCCGAAGTGGTTGATGACGGCGTCGGCATCCCGGAGAACTGGGAGCGCGTTAATCATTACGGGATCAAGATCATGGAGGAACGGGTCGCCGGCCTCGGCGGTAATCTGGAGATCGAGCGCCCGGTGTCGGGCGGCACCTGCATACGATTCACTTTCCGTCCCGCCCAGTCAGGGACCATAATCGCGTCCCAGGCCCACTGAGCGAGGCACCATGAGCGACGACAGTCCCACCGAGATCCTCATCGTCGATGATCATCCCCTCTTCCGCCGTGGCGTCCGACAACTGCTGGACATGGACGAGAGCGTGGCCGCCGTCGGGGAAGCGCAGAGTGGCGAGGAAGCGCTACGGATGGTTTCGGCGTCGGAACCGGACCTGATACTGCTGGACCTCAACATGCGCGGCATGGATGGCATAGCCACCATCCGGGCCCTGCGCGATGCCGACGTCCAGGCCCGCATCGTCGTGCTCTCGGTCTCGGATAACGACGAAGACGTGGTCAGCGCCCTGCGCGCGGGCGCCGATGGTTACCTGCTCAAGGATATGGAGCCGGAAGCGCTGCTGGAACGCATCAAGGAAGCGGCCGCCGGCCAAATGGTGCTGAGCGAGTCGCTCACGCAGGTCCTCGCGGAGGCCGTCGGCGGGCAGAGAAGCAGTGACGAAAGCGCTCTGCTGCGCAACCTGACCACCCGGGAGCACGAGGTCCTGCGCGGCCTCGCCAAAGGCATGAGCAACAAGCTCATTGCCCGTAAATTCGACATCGCCGAAGGCACCGTCAAGGTCCACGTGAAGAACGTGCTGCGCAAGCTCAAGCTGCGCTCGCGGGTGGAGGCGGCCGTGTGGGCCGTCAATCACGGCGTGCGCTGACCCCCGGATACCGCTTACGGACACCATGCAGGACAAAGTCACCCCAACCCGCGGCCCGGAGGCGCCCCCCTATCGAGCCCTCTGGCCGGCCAATGCCCGGCGCCCGATTCTCGGCTTTGCCGCCTACAGCGGCACCGGCAAGACCACGCTGCTTCGCGCGGTGCTGCCGCGCCTTCGCGCCGCCGGCGTGCGCCTGGCGCTGGTCAAGCATGCCCATCACGGCTTCGACATCGATCACCCCGGCAAGGACAGCTACGAGCTCCGCCGGGCGGGCGCCGATCAGGTGCTGGTCACTTCGCCCCGCCGCCGCGCACTCATGATGGAGCGGCCCGCCGAGGTGGACCCGAGACTGGCCGATGAGCTGGCCTACCTGCATCAGGATGAGACGGACCTGATCCTCGTCGAGGGGTTTCGCCACGAGCGGTTTCCGAAAATCGAGCTGCGCCGGGGGGCACGGGACGATGCGATGCTGGCCGATACCGACCCAACGGTCATTGCCGTCGCCAGCGACCGGCCCGCGACAACGCACCCCCTCCCCTGGCTGGATATCAACGATCCCGACGCGGTCTCGGCATTCATCCTCGGGCGGGTCCTGAACTGGCAGGAAGAGACATGAACAGCATCGACGATACTTCGGAAGTACTCGCCGGCCATTATCTGTTCGCCCCCCTGGACGGACCGCGGCTGCGGCGGCTGGCGGAGACGGCGCGGCGGCTGGAGTTGCGCGCCGGCGAGGCCCTGTTCCAGCGCGGCGACCCGGCGAGCCGCTTCTTTCTGGTCGAGCAGGGCCAGATCAAGCTCTTCCGCGTCTCGGCGGCGGGTCAGGAGAAGGTCGTCGAGATCATGGGCCCGGGAGATACATTCGCCGAGGCGGTGATGTTCATGGGCACCAACCGCTATCCCGTGAACGCGGCGGCCGTGGAGCCCACCGTGCTCCACGGCATCGCCAACGCCACCTACCTGGACATCCTTCGCGAGGACGCCGAGGCATGCCTGAAGCTGCTCGGCGATCTCAGTCAGCGTCTGCACCGCCGTCTCAACGAGATCGATACCCTGACGCTGCAGCGCGCCAACGACCGGGTCGTGCGGTTTCTGGTCGAACGCCTGCCCGAGACCGGCCCCCCGGTCATCGAGCTGCCGGCGGCCAAGCACATCGTCGCCTCCCGGCTGGCGATCCAGCCGGAGACCTTCTCCCGTATACTGCTGCAGCTGAGCCAGGCCGGGGCCATCGAGGTCCAGGGCCGGGAGATACGGGTTCTCGACGCGGGCACGCTACGCGATCAGATGCCCGATTGATCTGGATCAGCGCAGGCCATCTGTTAGGCTTGCGATCATTCATAAGAATAAACAATGAAGATGCAAAGAAATTACAATAATCCAGCCCGAGCTTACCCGGGCCGCGACAATGGAGGCGCAGTATGGGCTACGAAGTGGAGTACCGTCGCTCGATAACGGACCCGGAGGGCTTCTGGCGAGAGGCCGCGGAGGACATCGAGTGGTTCGACGCCCCCGCCGAAATCCTCGGCACCGACGAAAACGGTAACCATCGCTGGTATCGGGGCGGCAAGCTGAACACCGCCTACCTCGCCCTCGATCGCCACTGCAAGCTGGGGCGCGGGGACGATGTCGCGGTCATCTACGACTCCCCGGTCACCGATACCAAGGAACGCTTCACCTTCGCCGAGATGCGCGACCGGGTCGCCCGCTTCGCCGGCGCGTTGCGCGGCCTGGGCGTCGACAAGGGCGACCGGGTCGTCATCTACATGCCCATGGTGCCGGAGACCGTAGTGGCGATGCTGGCCTGCGCCCGGATCGGCGCTGTCCACTCCGTGGTATTCGGCGGCTTCTCACCCCATGAGCTGGCCGTGCGCATCGACGACGCACAGCCCAAGGCCCTGGTCACCGCCAGCTGTGGCATCGAGCTGGACCGGGTCATCCCGTACAAGCCGATCATCGACAAAGCGCTGGCCCAGAGCGCCCATCCGCCCGGCAACGTGGTGGTTCTGCAGCGCCCCCAGGCCGAGGCCGAGATGCAATCCGGTCGCGACCACTGGTGGGACGACCTGATGGCCGGTGCCGAGCCCGTGGACCCGGTGCCCGTCGACGCCACCGATCCCCTCTATATCCTGTACACCTCCGGCACCACCGGAAAACCCAAGGGCGTGGTCCGGGACAACGGCGGCCATGCCGTGGCAATGAACTACAGCATGCGTACCGTCTACGACGCCCACCCCGGCGAGGTTTTCTGGGCTGCCTCCGATGTCGGCTGGGTCGTCGGGCATTCCTATATCGTCTACGCGCCGCTGATCCGCGGCTGCACGACGGTGGTGTTCGAAGGCAAACCCGTGAAGACTCCCGATGCGGGCACGTTCTGGCGCATTATCGCGGAACACGACGTGCGCACCTTCTTCACCGCCCCCACGGCCTTCCGGGCCATCAAGAAGGAGGACCCGGAGGCGAAGCACCTGGAACGCTACGATATCAGCGGCCTTCGCAACCTCTTCGTGGCGGGTGAACGGCTGGATCCGCCCACCTACGAATGGCTGCACGAGCACCTGCACTGCCCGGTAATCGACCACTGGTGGCAGACCGAGACGGGCTGGCCCATCGTCGCCAACCCGGTGGGCCTGGAACGGTTCCCGGTCAAGAGCGGATCCGCCACCTTTCCCGTGCCTGGCTATCAGATGGAAATCATGGGCGACGACGCCCAGGCGCTGCCGCGCGGCCAGTCCGGCAACATCGCCATCCGGCTGCCCCTGCCGCCCGGCTGCCTGCCCACCCTGTGGAACGATAACGCGCGCTTCCGCAGCAGCTACATGGAGACCTATCCGGGCTATTATTTCACCGGAGATGGCGGCCATATCGACGAAGATGGTTACGTTTTCATCATGGGCCGCGTCGACGACGTCATCAACGTGGCCGGCCACCGGCTGTCCACCGGCGGCATGGAGGAAGTGGTCGGCAGCCATCCGGCGGTCGCCGAGTGCGCCGTGGTGGGCATGCCCGACGAGCTCAAGGGCCAGCTGCCAGTGGGCTTCGTCGTGCTCAAGGACGGGGCGGACATCGAACCGGCGCAACTGGAGCGCGAGCTCATCAACAGCGTGCGCGAGGAGGTCGGGGCCGTTGCCGCTTTCAAGCGGGTGCTGGTGGTCGACCGCCTCCCCAAGACGCGATCCGGCAAGATTCTGCGCAAGACCATCCGCGGCTTGGCGACCCAGCAGGAGGTGCCGGTGCCGGCGACCATCGACGATCCGGCCATCATGGACGAGATCCGCGACGCTCTGCGGGAACGCTGGGGCGGGCCGGAGGGCGCTTCCTGAGGGCACGGCCCTTGTCACGCCGGCGGCTCGGCGCCATCTAGGGCGATAAGGATACGGAATGCGCCAGGTCATGGCGCGGGAGGCGGCACTATGAGCAGCAACACGGTTCGTTTCGACCCAGCACGTGCCGCGCTGCTGGTGGTCGACGTCCAGCCGGATTTCATGGAGGGCGGCGCGCTGGCCGCTCAGGAAGGCAGCGCGGTGGTCGAGCCCATTCGCCGTTTCATGGAGGCCGGCCATTTCGGGCTGTACGTGGCCACCCAGGACTGGCACCCGGCCGGTCACATCTCCTTCGCCAGCGAACATGCCGGGCGGGAGCCGTTCGAGGTCATCGACCTCTACGGCCACGACCAGGTCCTGTGGCCGGACCACTGCGTACAGGGCAGCGACAACGCCGCGTTGCACACCGGGCTACCCTTGAAGCTGTTCTCGGCGATCATCCGCAAGGGCGAGGACCCGAAGGTCGATTCCTACAGCGGCTTCAAGAACAACTGGAACGCCGAAGGCGAGCGGCCGCCCACCGGGCTCGCGGGCTACCTGCGCGAGCGCGGCATAACGGATGTCTTCACCTGCGGCCTGGCGCGGGATTTCTGCGTCAAGTGGACCGCGGAGGACGCCGCGGACGAGGGCTTTCGCACCTGGTACCTGTGGGACCTGACCCGGCCCGTGGACGAGAACGCCGACGATGACGTGCGCAAGGCCCTGACGGACAAGGGCGTGAGCATCATCGACAGCACGGACGTGGAAGCCGCGCCGGCGGCGCGCAGCGCCGGATAAACCGGCGAGGCGCCAGTCGATACCCCACAGGCCCCGTTATCGGGGCCTTTCTTTTCTTAAAAGCGCGAGTTTAGCCACAGATGAACACGGATGGACACAGATCCTTTGGGGTAGTACGCCGCACTTCTTACTTTCAGGCGTAGGAAAAACCTCTACGTCCCGACATCAGGTACACCGCCACAGCGACTGATGAGCAATTATCTGCGTCCATCCGTGTTCATCTGTGGCTAAAAAGAGCAGTACGTCAGTGCTCGCGGGTGGCGCGGAATTCGATATCGGGCCAGCGCTCCTGGGTCAGGTCCAGGTTGACCTTCGTCGGGGCGATGTAGGTCAGGTTCCCGGCGCCGTCCAGGGCGAGGTTTTCGCCGTTCTTGTCCTTGAAGCGCTGCAGCTCCTTGCCGTTCTCGGCGTCCACCCACCGCGCGGTGGAGACCCGGACGTTCTCGAAGCTGCAGTCCACCCCGTATTCCGCCTTGAGCCGATGGGCGACCACGTCGAACTGGAGCACGCCTACGGCGCCGACGATGATGTCGTTGCTGTGCAGCGGTCGCAGCACCTGGGAGGCACCTTCTTCACAAAGTTCCTGAATTCCTTTCTGCAACGCTTTCATTTTCATAGGATCACGAAGCACCGCGCGCCGGAATAGCTCCGGGGCGAAGTTGGGTATCCCGACGAACTTGAGCTCCTCGCCCTCGGTGAAGGTATCGCCGATCTGGATCGTGCCGTGGTTGTGCAGGCCGATGATGTCGCCGGGATAGGCCTCCTCCACGTGATCCCGGTCCGAGGCCATGAAGGTGATCGCGTTGGCGATCTTCACGTCCTTGCCGATTCGCACGTGGCGCATCTTCATGCCCTTGCGGTAGGTGCCGGAGCAAACGCGCAGAAAGGCGATGCGGTCGCGGTGCTGCGGATCCATGTTCGCCTGGATCTTGAACACGAACCCGGAAAACGCGCCCTCTTCCGCCTCCACGACGCGCGTCGTCGTCTCGTGCGCCTTGGGCTTGGGCGCGTGCTCGACGAAGCTGTCGAGCAGCTCGCGGATGCCGAAGTTGTTGATGGCGGAACCGAAGAACACCGGGGTGAGCTCGCCGCGCAGGTAGGCGTCCACGTCGAACTCGTTGCTGGCCTCCCGCAGCAGCTCCACGTCGTCACGCAGACTCTGCGCCGCATCGCCCAGCACCTCGTCCAGGCGCGGGTTGTCCAGGCCCTCGATGGTCTCGCCTTCCTGGACGCGCCCGCCATGCTGGGCACTGAACAGGTGGATGCGATTCTCCAGCAGGTGGAACACCCCCTTGAAACCCTTGCCGGAACCGATGGGCCAGGTCACCGGCGCACAGCGAATCTTCAGGACGTCCTCCACCTCGTCCATCAGCTCCATGGGGTCCCGGCTCTCCCGGTCGAGCTTGTTGATGAACGTCATGATGGGCGTGGAGCGCATGCGGCAGACGTCCATCAGCTTGATCGTGCGCTCCTCGACGCCTTTGGCGCCGTCGATGACCATCAGCGCCGAGTCCACCGCCGTGAGCGTGCGGTAGGTGTCTTCCGAGAAATCCTCATGCCCCGGAGTATCCAGCAGGTTGACGATGCGCTCTTTGTAAGGGAACTGCATGACCGACGAGGTGACCGATATGCCGCGCTGCTTCTCCAGCTCCATCCAGTCGGAGGTGGCGTGGCGATTGGACTTGCGCCCCTTGACGGTTCCGGCGAGCTGGATCGCGCCACCGTAGAGCAGCAGCTTCTCCGTGACCGTGGTCTTGCCGGCGTCCGGGTGGGATATGATGGCGAAGGTGCGCCGCCGCGCCACCTCCTGCTGAAAATCGGTCATGTAGCCTCAGGAATCCTCGCGAGTTCAGGGCCGGGGATTATACTAGCGCTTCCGGGGGTTTTGTCAGCTCTCGGCCGCCTTGCCGTCCGCGGTTACGCGGCCGACCCATTCAGGCGACCATAAATCCCGCGCCGCGTTCCCGGACCAGGCCGGGAACAGTGGCCATCGCTGCGAGCTGAGCTATCCACGGCAGAGACGCCCCATGACCACCGGACCGCGATTCTGGGAAGAGAAAAGCCTCGAAGAGATGAGCCTCGAGGAATGGGAGTCGCTGTGCGACGGCTGCGGCAAGTGCTGCCTGCACAAGCTCGAGGATGTGGACACCGGTCGCTTCCACTACACCAACGTCGCCTGCCGGCTGCTGGACACCGAAACCTGCCGCTGCACCGATTATCCGAATCGCCACGAACACGTCCCGGACTGCATCCAGCTCACGCCCAGCGGCGTCCGCGACTACGGCTGGCTTCCCGGGAGCTGCGCCTATCGCCGGATCGCCGAGGGCCGCGGGCTCGCCTGGTGGCATCCCCTCGTCTCCGGCGATCCGGAGAGCGTGCACCGGGCCGGTGTCTCGGCCAGCCGGCGCATATTCTCGGAGCTGGAAGTGGATCCGGATTTCCTCGAGGACTACGTGGTAGACGATCTGGGCGGGTGACCGCCAGGAGCGCTATCATGAGCGGCCAAGCCGTCAACCCCGAGCTCGCCTCATGCCGATCCCCGGAAGTTATCCACTGCTGGAGTCCATCGACGAGCCGGCCCATCTGCGCGAGCTACCCCGCTCGCAGTTGACGCGGCTCAGCGAGCAGCTGCGCGGGTACCTCCTGGAGAGCGTAGCGCGCAGTGGCGGTCATCTGGCCGCGGGTTTGGGCGTGGTGGAGCTCACGGTGGCCCTGCACTACGTTTTCAACACCCCCGAGGATCGACTGGTCTGGGACGTCGGCCACCAGTGCTATCCCCACAAGATCCTCACGGGCCGGCGCCGGGAGATCGGCACGGTACGCCGGCGCGGCGGCCTTGCCGGCTTTCCCAAGCGCGACGAGAGCCCCTACGACACTTTCGGCGTCGGCCATTCCAGCACGTCGGTGAGCGCGGCGCTGGGCATGGCGCTGGCCGCGCGACTCTCCGGCAGCCGCCGCAAGACCGTTGCCGTCATCGGCGATGGCGGCATGACGGCGGGCGAGGCCTTCGAGGCCCTCAATCACGGCGGCGACGTGGACCCGGACCTGTTGGTCATTCTCAACGACAACGAGATGTCCATTTCGGAGAACGTCGGCGCGCTGTCGCGCACCTTCAATCGCATGCTGAGCGGCAGGTTGTACTCCACCCTGCGCGAGGGCGGCAAGCGCGTGCTGGCCCAGATGCCGCGAGAGATGCAGGACCTGGCCCGCCGGGCGGAAGAGCACGTCAAGGGCATGATGGTGCCCGGAACCTTCTTCGAGGAGCTGGGCTTTCGCTACTTCGGCCCCATCGACGGCCACGATCTGGAGGAACTGCTTCCCGTCCTGGAACGGCTGCGGGAGCTCGACGGCCCCCGCCTCCTCCATGTGGTGACCCGCAAGGGCAAGGGCTACCGGCGCGCCGAAGACGACCCCATCGCCTATCACGGCGTCAAGGCCTTCGATCCGGACAAGGGCCTGCCGGGCGGCAGCGCCGGTAGCCGCCGGCCCACCTACACGCAGGTCTTCGGCGAATGGCTCTGCGACATGGCGGCCCGGGACGCGGCCCTGGTGGGCATTACGCCGGCCATGCGCGAGGGCTCGGGGCTGGTGGATTTCGCCAAGCGCTTTCCGGAACGCTACTTCGACGTGGGCATCGCCGAACAGCACGCCGTCACGCTGGCCGCCGGACTCGCCTGCGAAGGCATGCACCCGGTGCTCGCCATCTACTCCACCTTCCTCCAGCGCGGCTACGACCAGCTCATCCACGACGTGGCGATCCAGAACCTGCCCGTGGTCTTGGCCATCGACCGGGCCGGCGTGGTGGGCGCCGACGGGCCCACCCATCATGGCGCCTTCGACCTGTCCTACCTGCGGTGTATCCCCAACATGACCGTGATGGCTCCCGCGGACGAGAACGAATGCCGCCAGATGCTTTTCACGGCCACCCGCTGCGGCGGACCGGCCGCCGTGCGCTATCCCCGCGGCACGGGTCCCGGCGTCGACGTGGAAAAGGAAATGCGCGCGTTACGGGTCGGACGCGGCGAGGTGCGCCGCAGTGGCGGCAACGTGGCCATACTGGCCTTCGGGAGCATGGTCGCCCCGGCACTTGGCGCCGGCGAGAGCCTGGATGCCACGGTCGTGAACATGCGCTTCGTCAAACCGCTGGATACGGAACTGATAGAGCGGTTGGCGCAGACCCACCAGCTGTTGGTGACCGTGGAGGAAAACGTCGTGGCCGGGGGCGGCGGGTCCGCCGTCGCCGAGGCGCTGGCCAACGCCGATATTGAAGTGGGGCTCATGCAGATCGGCCTGCCGGACCACTTCGTCACCCATGGCGAGCCCCAGGCGCTGTTGGCGGAGCTGGGCCTGGACGCCGAGGGACTGGAGGGGCGGATACGAACCCGCCTGCCGCGGGCCTCGCGGGACCAGTCCGGCACGGCGGGCTGAGCGACCGCCGGGACCCTTCACCGGGCCCCGGTGTCAGCCTGGGGGTATCAGCTTACGGTGCCTTCCACGAACTGGATGAGCTGCGACTTCGACAGCGCGCCCACCTTCGTCGCCTCCACTTCCCCGTTCTTGAAGATCATCAGGGTCGGGATGCCGCGGACGCCATACTGCGGGGCGGTGCCCGGGTTCTCGTCAATGTTGATCTTGCAGACCCTGAGCTTGTCCTTGTACTGATCGGCGACCTCGTCCAGCACGGGGGCGATCATCTTGCACGGGCCGCACCACTCCGCCCAGAAATCCACGAGAACAGGCATATCCGAGCCCAGAACGTCGTCCTTAAACTTGTCGTCAGTCGTATGGACGATGCTGTCACTGCTCATAAGTTGATTACTCCTGCGTTTGAGCTCCCAGTGGCGATCGATCACGAGCCCCGAAAGGCGGCCCGACGAGCAACGCGTACGCTACCCCGGTGAACAGGCGCTTGTATAATCGATCATCTCTACCGTGCGCATAGGATAGAGCTATGGACCGCGTTCGGCCAGATCAACGGCCGGACGGATATCCCGGCGCATTCCCCCGGACCGCCGTCGCAGCTGCGCTTCGACGGTGAGACCGCCCCGCGGCCCGGCTCGCTCATGGCGCGATGCGCCCATGCCCGGAGCGCCTTGACCGTTATCAAATACCCTTCAAGGCAAGCCCGCCTAAACTCCGTGCCCAATCGCGAGTCCCGGAGCAGCATGGCATATGACGATGGAACTGGTCTGCCCCGCCGGCGGCATGCCCGCCCTGCGCGCGGCCCTGGAAAATGGCGCCGACGCCGTCTACCTCGGCCTGCGCGACGAGACCAACGCGCGCTCATTCCCCGGGCTGAACTTTGCGCCCCGCCAGCTCGGCGACGCCGTTGCCCTCGCGCGGCGCCACGGCGCCCGTGTCCTGCTCGCCCTCAACACCTACGCCCAGCACGATCGCTACGCGTTGTGGACGGACGCCGTGGATATTGCCGCCGATGCCGGCGTGGATGCCGTTATCGCGGCGGACCCCGGGGTGATGGCTTATGCGGCCGCGAACCATCCCCGGCTGCGGCTGCATCTCTCGGTTCAGGCCTCCGCCACCACGCCCGAGGCACTGGCCTTCTATCGCGAACGCTTCGGCATAAGCCGCGCGGTACTGCCGCGGGTGCTGTCGCTGGCCCAGGTCGAGCAGGTAGCCGCCGACTCACCGGTCGAGCTGGAAGTCTTCGCCTTCGGCTCGCTCTGCGTCATGGTGGAGGGCCGCTGCCTGCTGTCCTCCTATGTCACGGGGCAGTCCCCCAATACCCACGGCGTGTGCTCGCCCGCCGCGTTCGTTCGCTGGGAGGAAGGTCCGGAGACCCTGGACGCCCGGCTCGGCGGCGTGCTGATCGACCGCTTCTCGCCGGATGAGAACGCCGGCTACCCCACGCTTTGCAAGGGCCGGTTTCAGGTCGCCGGGCAGACGTACCACGCGCTGGAGGAGCCCACCAGTCTCAATACGCTGGAGCTGCTCCCACGGCTGCGCGGGATGGGCATCACCGCGGTCAAGATCGAGGGACGCCAGCGATCGCCGGCTTATGTCGCGGCGGTAACCCGGGTCTGGCGGGCGGCGCTGGATCAGCTGGAGCGTGGCGATGCCGGGGACGAGGCCGACTGGCGCAAGACCCTGGCCCGCCTCTCCGAAGGCAGCCAGACCACCCTGGGTGCCTATCACCGCAGCTGGCAGTGAGGATTCGCCAATGAAGATCGCTCTTGGCCCCCTGCTCTATTTCTGGCCACGCCAGGAGATCCTCGCGTTCTATGAACGCATCGCGGCGGCACCGCCGGATGTGGTCTATCTCGGCGAGGTGGTGTGTTCCAAACGCCGGGAGCTCACCCTCGCCGACTGGCTGAGCCTGGCCGAAGGTTTCAGGGCACAGGGCGTGGAGCCGGTCCTCTCCGCCCTCACACTGCTGGAGTCCGCCGCGGAGCGACAACAGTTGAAACGCCTGTGCGAGGCGGGCGACTACCTGGTGGAGGCGAACGACTACAGCGCCGTGGGGCTGCTCCAGGGCCTGGGCCGACCGTTCGTCGGGGGCACCACACTGAACGTATACAACCATGCAACCCTGCAGACCCTGCGGGAGGCCGGCATGGTGCGCTGGGTGCCGCCCCTGGAGCTCTCCGGCGAGGCGCTCTCCGGTATCCTCTCGGCGTGTGCGTCGACAGCGCCCGAGACCGAGGTCTTCGCCCACGGACGCATGCCGCTGGCCCATGCGGCACGCTGTTACACGGCCCGCGCCTACGATTTGCCCAAGGACAACTGCGGTTTTCGCTGTATCGAACACCCCGAAGGCATGCCGCTATACAGTCAGGATGGCCGCCATTTCCTCACCATCAACGGCATCCAGACGCAGTCGGCGGAGCCGGTGAACCTGCTCGGCGAGCTGCCCGCCCTGGCCCGCTCGGGCGCGGACATCGTACGCATCAGCCCCGGCCCGAACGGTACCGAGGCGCGGCTGCGCGACCTGCGCCGAGCCCTCGCCGGGGATGCCGACGCGGCCGTCGCGCTCACGCGCGAGGGCGGACACCGTGGCTACTGGGACGGCGGACCGGGCATGAACGGACCCGCGGCCCCGGGTCAGTGATCGCCGATGAGTGTCGATCGCGCCAGGCCGATCAGCCGGGCTGCCCAGCCCGGCAGCATCGCCTCGTCCACCGCATCGAGCGCGTTCTTCACGTACAGCCCCAGCTCCACGTCACCCTCAATGCGCAGACGGCGCTGGAAAAACAGCGTATCCGGATCCTCCGTGCGGCAGATCAGGCGCAGTGCGTCGGCTGGCCCGACGGTCAGCTCGGTCTCGGCTGGCCGGCTCGTGACCCGTTCCAGCCGTCCGGCCTGCAAGCCGAGGTCGAGGGACCAGGGGGTGCCGAGCAGACTGACCCGAATCACGCGGCCCTCCAGACCATCGAGTCCGCCGTCAGCGAGGTAGGTCCCGAGCGCGGCGTTGAGCGCGCCCATGGCGGCCGGCTCGACGAGTTTCCGGTCGATATGGTGCAACGCCCCGGCAAATACGCTCCACGGCCCGGGCAAAAGGGGCCTTTCACTGCTTGTCATCGGTGCCCTCTGCAAGTAGTGTTTCCGCCGGTCAGGGGCGTGGCGACCCCCGGAGCATGTCGGCGGCGTCCCGGATCCGGAGCGACGCGCCGACGACCGGATGGGCCGAGACTATGGAAGACCCCGCCCGGGGACCTTAATCTTGATCAAGAGGGGACGGTGACGGCCGGCGGCATCGCTCACGCGGTGGGGCACATCAGGTCACGAGCGGCCCCCGAATCGCCGAGGACGGCGACCACCATCACATCACTGGCGGTTTTATGGAACGCAAGCACAGCTTCAACTACGACGAGCTCCTCGCCTGCGGTTACGGCGAGCTCTTCGGTCCGACCGGCCCGCAGTTGCCGGTGCCGAACATGCTCATGTTCGACCGCATCACCCAGATCCACGACGACAATGGCCCCTACGAGAACGGCCAGGTCGAAGCGGAGCTCGACGTACACCCGGACCTCTGGTTCTTTGCCTGCCATTTCCCGGGGGATCCGGTCATGCCGGGCTGCCTGGGCCTGGACGCGCTCTGGCAGCTGGTGGGTTTCTATCTCGGCTGGCTGGGCCTGGAAGGCAAGGGCCGGGCACTGGGCTGCGGCGAGGTCAAATTCTCCGGCCAGATACTGCCGGACACCAAGCTCGTCCGCTATCAGCTCGATATTAAAAGGGTGATCAAGCGCCGTCTGGTAATGGGCATTGGCGATGCCCACGTCTTTGCGGACAATACCCCCATCTATCAGGCAAAGGACCTGAAGGTTGGGCTGTTCAAGGACCCCCAGAAGGCACTCTAGCGATGCCGCGGCCAGTGAACGCCGCTGCGGCAAGTGAATGAGGAGTTAAGGCATTGCGTCGTGTAGTGGTAACCGGAATCGGCATTGTCTCCTGTCTCGGCAATACCGTCGATGCGGTGCGCGAGTCTCTCCGCGAGGGACGGTCCGGTATCCGGTACAAGGAGGAATACGAGGAGATGGGCCTGCGCAGCCGTGTGGCCGGCGTGGTGGACATCGACCTCGACGAGCGCGTTCCGCGCAAACCCCGGCGTTTCATGGGCGCCGCCGCTGAATACACCTACGTGGCCATGGAGGATGCCATCGCCGACGCCGGCCTCGCGGAGGACCAGGTGTCGAACCCCCGCACCGGGCTCATCGTCGGCTCGGGCGGGGGCTCCACCTCCAGCCTCGTCCAGGCCGCGGACATCCTGCGGGAGCGCGGCGTGCGCAAAATCGGCGCCTTTGCCGTGCCCAAGGCCATGAGCAGCACGGTATCCGCGTGCCTCGCCACCCCCTACCGTATCCAGGGCGTGAACTACTCCATCACATCCGCCTGCGCCACCAGCGCGCATTGCATCGGCAACGCGATGGAGCAGATTCAGCTCGGCAGGCAGGATGTGGTATTCGCCGGCGGCGGCGAGGAAGAGCACTGGAGCATGACCATGCTCTTCGACGCCATGGGCGCCCTGTCCACCAAGTACAACGACACGCCGGAGCGTGCCTCGCGGCCCTACGACGTGGACCGGGACGGCTTCGTCATCGCCGGCGGCGGCGGAATCCTGGTACTCGAAGAGCTGGAGCACGCCCTCGCCCGGGGGGCGCGCATCCACGGTGAGGTGGTCGGTTACGGGGCGACCTCGGACGGCTACGACATGGTGGCGCCGTCCGGCGAGGGTGCCCTGCGGTGCATGCGCCAGGCGCTATCCACGCATGAAGGTCCCGTGGACTACATCAACGCCCACGGCACCAGCACGCCGGCCGGCGACATCACGGAGCTCAACGCCATTCGCGAAGTCTTCGGCGAGTCCATGCCACCGGTCAGCTCCACCAAGTCCCTGACCGGCCACTCCCTGGGCGCAACCGGCGTCCACGAGGCCATTTACAGCCTGATCATGCTCAATGACGGCTTTATTTCCGCCACGGCCAACGTGGAGAACATGGACCCCGACGCCCAGGGCATGCCGGTGGTCACGCAGCGCCAGGACGGCGTTTCGCTGAACGCCGTGATGAGCAACAGCTTCGGCTTCGGCGGGACCAACGCCACCCTCGTCTTCGGCCGCTACCAGGGCTGACGGCCGCCTTCGCGGCCGCCAGGGACGGCGGCCCCGATACGCTCGCCGGCTGTAAACCACCGTACGGGGTTTACCCTACGGCCGTAAGTCGGATTGGCTTGACATCCGACATTTTGGCGGGGATGTCGGCGCCGGCTTCGCCGGTGCCGACCTACGTCTCCAGGGCGCAGCAACGGCTTGAAATAGCGGGACGGTATGTGCCGGACTCCTCAGCATGCCGTCCCCGGCCACGTTCAGGGTGAACGCGGCCCCGCCTCTCACGGCCAGGGCCGCGCGATCGGTCTGTTGTCCGCCCGCGCCGGCGGGATTGCCCGATCAGAACACCCCGACGCTGTTCAGCAGAATCAGCACCACCGCCGCCGGTGTCAGCGTACGCACCAGCCACCACCACGTCCGGAAGATTCCGGAATCGCCCAGGCCGATCTCCTCGATCACCGACTGGCGCTTCATCATCCAGCCCACGAAGACGGCGATACCGAGACCGCCCAGCGGCAGCATCACGTTGGCCGTGAGCCCGTCGAGAATGTCGAACACCGTCATGCCGGCGAACGGCCCGGGCCCATCCGCCGTGGCGCCCAGGAAGGCGAGCGGCGCGAAGCCGGACCAGGCGTTGAATGACAGCACACTGCCGAGTCCCAGCAGCCAGATGATCGCACCCGTGATGCCCACGGCCTTGGGCCGCGCCCAGCCCCGGTTCTCGACGAAATACGCGGTGATCGGCTCCAGCAGCGATATGCCGGAGGTCAAGGCGGCGAACGAGACCAGCAGGAAAAACAGGAATCCGAACAGGCTGCCCATGGGGATGCCGCCGAAGGCCACGGGCAGTGAGTGGAAAATGAGACCGACCTTCTGACTGACCTCGCCGAGCTCACCGAACACCACCGGGAACACGGCCAGACCCGCGGTAATCGCGATCAGGGTGTCCGCCACGGCAATGGCGATGGTGGTACGGGGAATCGAGGCGCCGCTCGGCAGGTACGAGCCGTAGACCATGATCGCGCCCATGCCAAGACTCAGGGTGAAGAACGCCTGCCCCATCGCCTCGAGCACGCCGGTCGCGCTGAGACGGCTCCAGTCCGGCGAGAACATGAAGGTCAGGGTCCGGGCGAAGTCACCGTAGATCATGCCGTAGACCACCAGCGCCAGCATCATCAGGAACAGCAGGGGCATAAGCCAGCGCACGGCCCGCTCCAGGCCCGCCTCCACCCCACGGGCGACGATGGCGTAGCACAGCAGCAGAAACAGGGTATGCCACAACGCCAGCACCCAGGGGCTGCCCAGCAGGTGGCCGAAGGTCGCCTCGGCCTGGGGAACGGTCAGTCCTTCAAAGGCACCCAGCAGGGCCTTGACCGTGTAGTCGAGTATCCAGCCGGCCACCACGCTGTAGAAGGAGAGGATGAAGAAACCCGCGAGTACGCCCAGCCAGCCCAGGAGCCGCCAGTTGCGCGTCCGCCCTTCTTCCTGGGCCAGGCTGTCCAGCGCGTTGATGGGGCTCTGGCGGGCCCGCCGGCCGATGCTGATCTCCGCCATCATCACCGGGATACCGATCAGCAGCACGCAGGCGAGGTACACCAGCAGGAACGCACCGCCACCGTTCTCGCCAAGCATATAGGGGAAGCGCCAGATGTTCCCCAGCCCAACGGCCGAACCGGTGGCCGCAAGGATGAACGCCAGCGAGCTCGACCACTGCCCGTGAATGCTCCGCTTTTCGTTCGCCATGTTCTTGTTGTCTCCCCGCGCCGTTGCGTTCTTGGCAGACGTGGCTTCGCCGCCGCGGCGTCGGCCGCGGACACGGATCGGTTCCGATTCTGGGCAATATCGGGTGTGCTGGCAACCGGCCGCCCTGGAGTGGGCACGCCGGCGCGCGGCGCGGGAATCAGCGTGGTGCCCGGACCCGGACTCGAACCGGGACGGCCCTGAGGCCGAGGGATTTTAAGTCCCTTGCGTCTACCAATTCCGCCATCCGGGCTTGTGCTCTGGGCGGGGCTGTGTGGGTGGCCTCGTATCGTGACTATTCGCGACGAATTTCGGGGACCGCCTCTCGACAAGCTTTTCTTGGCCGTTTGGCCCGCCGCGTCCGGGGCGGTCTTCCCGCGCGGCCAAGGCCACTGAGTGTAACGAACGCGCCACATCGGGTGCAGCCCCTGTCGTCGCGCTGGCGCGCAGCTAGCTCAAACGCCCACCACTTGATAGTTTAACCCGACGTGGCAACGCCCTTTTCCATGAACATGCCGATCCCGAACCGAAAAAGCGACAGTATCGGGCGCACCGAGGGCACGCTCACCGCGCCCTCGGCGTCGACACGCAAGGCGCTGCTGTCGAGCAAGCTCAACCCGCCGACGTTCCGCGCCTCCCAGGTCCCGCGGCGGCACCTGAACGAGCAGGTCGTGGACGCCCCGACGGGCAAGTTGGTGCTCGTTCGCGCTCCCGCGGGCTTCGGCAAGACCACCACCATGGCGCAGATCGCCGCCCACCTCCAGGAGAACGAGGTCGCCACGGCATGGCTCACCCTGGACGAGGCCGACAATGACGTCTCCCGCTTCCTCTGGTGCCTGCAATCCGCGGTTTCCCGGCTACTGCAGGACGATCCCCCCGCCGACACCGCCGAAGAGCAGCGCAACGGCACGGCGGGCGACGTGGCACTCGACATCGTCGCCCGCCTGGCCCGGGAGCGCGGCGCATTCACCCTGTTTCTGGACGATTTCGAGCGGATCAGGGAGCAGGCGGTGCTGGGACTGGTCCGCCAGATCATCGAACATCTTCCGCGACGCGGTCAGCTCGTTATCGGCTCGCGCACCCTCCCCGACCTGACGCTTGGACGGCTGCGGGCGCACGGGCACCTGCTGGAGATCGATGCCGCCCAGCTTCGCTTCACCCCGGAGGAGACCGCCGATTTCCTGCTCTGTAAACGCGGCCTGGCCTTGGCCCAGCACGAGCTGGAACGCATCCAGGACCGGACCGAGGGCTGGGTCACCGCCCTGTGGCTCGCCTCCCTCGCGCTGGAAGGCCATGACGCGCCCAGCGAGTTCATCGAGCGCTTCTCCGGCGCGGACCGCGCCATTGCCGAGTATCTCGCCGAGGAGGTCCTGGCACGGCAGAACGCCCAGACCCGGGACTTCCTGCTCCAGACCAGTGTGCTGCGCCATCTCAACGTGCCACTCTGCCAGGCGCTCGTGCCCGGCGTGGACTGTGAGGCCATGCTGGAGCGGCTGGATGCCGCGAATGTCTTCCTCACGCCCATCGAGGGCGAACAACGAAGCTATCGGTATCACAGTCTCTTCGCGGATTTTCTGCGGGCCACCCTGGAGCGCGAGAGACCCGGCGCCGCCCGCGATCTGCACCGGGCCGCATCCGAGTGGTACGAGACCCAGGACAGGCCGGTCCCCGCCATCGATCACGCCCTGGAGGGCGGCGACCACGCCCGTGCCATCTCGTTGCTCAACGAGCATGCCGACAGCCTGCTGGCCAAGGGCAGAATGCGGCTACTGGCACGCTGGTTCGACGCCCTGCCCGCGCAGATGCTGCGAGACAACCCCCATCTCCAGGTGGTTCACATCTGGGCGGTCTGCTTCACGCGGGGGCCGCACGAGACCCTGGCACTGCTGGACAGCACCGGCCTCATGGAGACCCGGGATCCGGCCATCCGCGCCCACATTCAGTCGATCGAGCCCCTCGTTCTGGCCATGATGGACCGGCACGACCACGCCTACATCCGCGGGCAGACCGGTCTGGAGCGGCTGCCCACTGACTCGCCCTTCGCCGACATGGCCCTGATAAACGCCATGGCCAACGTCTACTCCGTTCTGGGACGCCACGACGAGGCCCATGCCCTGCTGGACAAGGGGCGCGACATCGAGGGCGGCCACAGCAGCGAGTTCAACGTCATGTACTCGGAGTCGGTGGAGGGCATCATCGACCTCCAGGAAGGCCGGCAACGTCAGGCCGCCGCCCGCTTCCGCCTGGCGGTCAACGCCAGCCGGCGGGGCTTGTCGTTCAGCCACAGCAGCGGCAACGCCTGGGCGGGCGTGCTCCATGCCAGCACCCTCTACGAGGCCGACCAGCTGGCCGAGGCCGCGCGGTTGCTCCACGTGTACGTGCCCCTGGCCCGGGACGTCGGTCTGGCGGACCACATGATCCTCGGCGACACCATGCTCTCGCGGATCGCCTTCCACAACGGCGACGTGGACGGCGCATTCCAGATACTCACCGGCCTGGAACACATTGGCCGGGTCCGTCAGCTCGACCGGGTGGTGGCCGGAGCACGCCTTGAACGCAGCCGCCTGCTGCTGCTCCAGGGGCATGGCCGGGCCGCCCTCCAGGAGCTGGAACGGGCCGAGGATCCGGATCTCTGGTGCTGGATCGCACGCATGCGGCTGACCGCCAATGACCTCGAGTACCTGGAGCTGGCGCGGCTGCGCTGGGAGATCAACGCCGGCGACGCGGATAGGGCTAGCGCCGACCTCGCGGCCGCCCATGACCAGGCCCGGCTGGCCACCCGTCATCGCCGCGCCCTTAAGCTGGCGTTACTGCGTGCCATGGCGTTGTACCGCGCCGGCGCACCGGCCGAAGCCTTTGAACAGTTCACGGGGGTCCTGCGGGAGGCCTGCGGCGAAGGCTTCCTCCGGCTCATCGTCGACGAAGGCCCACTCGCCGGCCGGCTGCTGCGCGACTTCAATGCCGATCGCAAGGGCCGGCAAAGCTCCAGCGACGATCCGATACTCCAGGAATACAGAGAGCGGCTGCTGGAGGCATTCGGCCACCTGCCGGCCGATACCCCGGAAACGGATGACCCGCGGCAGGGATTGATCGAGCCGTTGACGCGCAAGGAGATCCGCGTCCTGCAGCTACTGGCGGAAGGCTATTCCAATAGCGCCATGGCCGAGAAACTGTTCGTCTCGGACAGCACGGTGCGCACCCATCTGCGCAACATCAACGCCAAACTCGGCGCCCGCAGCCGCACCCAGGCCGTGGCCATCGCACGGCGTCTCGGCCTGATCGGCTGACACCCGGCCCCGGTGTCTGGCCGGCCTCACATGGCCCGGGCGATGACTTCCTTCATGATCTCGTTGGTGCCCCCGTAAATGCGCTGGATCCGGGCATCGGTGTACATCCGGCCGATCAGGTACTCGTTCATGTAGCCGTAGCCGCCGAACAGCTGCAGGCACTGGTCCACCACCCGCCCCTGGACCTCGGAACCATGGAGCTTGGCCATGGATGCCGTGGCCGTATCCAGCCGGCCGGCGACGATGTCCTCCACGCAGCGGTCCACGAACGCCCGCAGGACCTTGGTCTCGGTGGCCACGTTCGCCAGGCTGAAACGGGTGTTCTGGAATTCCGCAATGGGCTGGCCGAAAGCCGTTCGCTCCCGGACATAGTCCAGAGTCGCCTGGTAAGCCCCCTCGCACGCCGCGGCGGCGATCACGCCGATCAGCAGTCGCTCGTAGGGCAGATCCGACATGAGCTGTGCGAATCCGCGCCCCTCCTCTTCGCCGAGCAGGTTCCCGGCCGGTATCCGGACGTCGTCGAAGAACAGCTCCGAGGTGTCCTGGGCCTTGAGGCCGATTTTGTCCAGCACCCGGCCCACCCGGTACCCGGGCTGGTCCTCGGTGTCCACGAGCATTATCGAGATGCCGCGGGCGCCCTGGCTGGTATCGGTCTTCGCGACCACCAGCACCAGGCCGGCCAGGTACCCATTGGAAATGAACGTCTTGGAGCCGTTGATCACATACTCGTCGCCGTCTCTCGCCGCGCGCGTCCGAATGGCCTGGAGATCTGATCCGGTGCCGGGCTCCGTCATGGCGATGGCTCCGACGAGCTCGCCGCGGGCCATCCGCGGCAGATAGCGCTGGCGCTGTTCCTCCGTGCCGTGGTTGAGCAGGTAGTGAGCCACGATGCTGTGCACCGAGGCATTCATGCCGGTCAGCCCGCGCCGTCCCATCTCGCCGTGGAAGACGGCTTCGTGGCGGAAATCGCCGCCGGCGCCGCCGTACGCCTCCGGGATATCCGAGCACAGCAGCCCCATTTCACCGGCCTTGCGCCAGATCTCGTGTCCCACATGGCCGCGCTCGCGGGCCGCCTCGTCGTCGGGGAGCATCTCGGAGTCGAGAAACCGCGCCGCGGCATCCCGATACATGCGCAGCTCCTCGTTCATCCAGCTCGGCTCGAAATCGATTGCCATGATCCGTTCCTTCGTCCAGGAAAACCGTTGGGTTCAATACGCGGCACACCGCGGTCACGGGCTCAGATTGCACCGTCGCCCTGCAGCCGGGCCACCAGGTCCGCGGATACGCCCCAATCCTCGAGAATCCCCTCGCCATTGGCCGGGCCGGCAGCGGGCGAGGTCGGCGTATCGGCGGGGGTGCGACTGAACCGCGGCGCGGGCGCCGGCTGCGTCACGCCGTCCACGTCGACAAAAGTGCCGCGAGCCTGGTTGTGCGGATGCGCCGGCGCCTCGTCCCAGTCCAGGACCGGCGCAAAGCAGGCGTCGCTGCCTTCCAGGATGTCGCACCACTCGTCGCGGGTTCGGGTCCGGAATACGTCGGCCAGGCGATTCTTGAGCATCGGCCAGTGGCGCGGATCCATCTGCGGCTCGAACGCCGGATCATCAATGCCGCAAAGCCGCAGCAGCTCGGCGTAGAACTGGGGCTCGATGGCGCCCACCGCGATGTACCTGCCGTCCGCGCACGCGTAGGCGTCGTAGAAGTGGGCGCCGCCGTCCAGCAGATTCTCGCCGCGCTGGTTGCTCCACTGCCCCGCCGCCTTGAAGCCGTACATCATCGCCGACAGCAGGGCCGAACCGTCGGTCATGGCGGCGTCCACCACCTGACCCTGACCCGACTGCCGCGCCTCAATGATCCCTGCCAGGATGCCGAAAGCCAGCATCATCGCGCCGCCGCCAAAATCACCGATGTAGTTCAACGGTACCGTCGGCCCCTCGCCGGAGCGGCCGATGGCGTGCAGCGCACCGCTGAGCGATATGTAATTGATGTCGTGGCCGGCGGCCTGGGCCAGCGGCCCGTGCTGGCCCCAGCCGGTCATGCGTCCGTACACCAGTTGCGGCCGGCGGGCCAGGCAAGGCTCCGGGCCCAGCCCCAGCTGCTCCATGACGCCGGGCCGGTAGCCCTCGATCAGAGCGTCGGCACGGCCCACCAGCTCCAGGACCAGCTCCGCCGAGCCGGGTTTCTTCAGGTCAACCACGAGCGAGCGACGGCCGCGGGCGGTCACGTCGAACCGGGGGTCGTCGCCGCCGCCGATCGCCTTGCGGCCGGGGCGGTCGATGCGCACGACTTCCGCCCCCATGTCGGCGAGCATCATCCCGCAGAACGGCGCCGGGCCAATGCCCACCATCTCGACCACTTTCATTCCATGCAGCGGACCTGCCATGAATCAACGACTCCTCTGCTGAAACCGGCCGCCGGGGCGGACCGTGAGCATGACATAACCTGGAATGTACGGCCCGCCCGGGACCCGGGTATATCGTCGAAAGCGACGAAGTGCCGGACCCGGCGGTGCCGCTGCGTCGGCGGCCGCGCTAGCGGAACCGGGGGGCGCGCTTCTCGCGAAATGCCCTGACTCCCTCGCTGAACGTCTCCCGGTCCAGGAGCTCTTCCTGACGGGAGGTTTCGTACTCCAGCTGATCGGCGAGGCTGTTGAACTCCGCCGCGCGGTAGGCCTGCCGGACCTCCGTGGCGCCGTGGGCCGGGAGCTGCGCCAGCCGCGCGCCCAGCTCCAGGGCCGTGTCCATCAACTGCTCGTCCTCCACGCATCGCCAGATCAGCCCCCACTCGGCCGCCCGCTCGGCCGGCAACCGCTCACCAAGTAACGTCAGCGCTGTGGCGCGGGCGCGGCCAATCAGCCGGGGCAGATGCCAGGTCGCGCCCAGGTCGGGCACGATGCCCAGGTTCGGCATGAACGGCAGAAGGAAATACGCCGAGCGGCCCGCCACGACGACGTCGGCCGCCAGTGCCAGGCTGGCGCCGGCGCCGGCCGCCGGGCCGTTGACCGCCGCCACGACCGGCATCTCCAGGCGGGTGATATCCAGGATCACCTGGTTCATCAGCTCCCGCATGGTCCGCGCCACGCTCTGCCCCAGGGACTCGCCCTCCACGGCCCCCTCGGCGTTCATGCTGGTGAGGTCGGCGCCGGAACTGAATGCCTTACCGCCTCCGGTTATCACCAGGGCGGCGACCGTTGGATCCTGGCGCAGCGAACGCAGCGCGTCGCGCAACTCGTGCTGTAGCGACAGTGTCAACGGATTCAGCTTGTCCGGCAGGTTCAGGGTGAGCCTCGCCACGCCGTCGGCGCTTTGCAGCTGTATGGTCTCGTAGCTCATGGCCCGTGCACTCTCCTGGAAAAGCATTCCTCCGACCGCAGCATAGGGAACCGCCCCACGGGCCGCGTCGTCCGAATCGACGATTGCGAGGGTCGCATCGCCGTGTGAGGCTTGTAGCCCCCGCGAGGCCGCGATCCCTCGCGCCGAGACATTCCCGCCAAGGAGACGAGCATTGAAGAGCGAGCCCGCGAACTCCGTCACTGAAGCCGTCGAATCGCGGCTGTCCGTGCGCGCCTTTCTGGACGAGCCCGTGGACGGCCAGCTGATCAGGCGCATTCTCGAGACCGCCGCGCGGGCGCCGTCCGGCGGCAACCTCCAGCCCTGGCATATCCACGTGGTGGCCAACGATACCCTTGACGAGCTCAAGACGATCATGCGCCGGCGGCTCGAGGAGGCACCGAAGGGAGAGCCCACCGAATACGATGTCTATCCGCCCAACCTGGTCTCCCCGTATCGGGACCGGCGTTTCCAGGTCGGCGAGGATATGTACGGCCTGATCGGTATCCCGCGTGAGGACAAGGATGCCCGGCGCCGGTGGTTCGCCCGCAACTTCCAGTTCTTCGGGGCGCCGATGGCCCTGTTCTGCTACGTCGATCGCCGCATGGGTCCACCACAATGGTCAGACCTGGGCATGTACCTGCAGACGGTCATGCTGCTCCTACGCGAGGCCGGTCTGCACAGCTGCGCCCAGGAATGCTGGTCGCTTTACCCGCAGACTATCGCCCGCTTCGTCGACGCTCCGGAGGCGCAGATGCTGTTCACCGGCATGTCCATTGGTTATCCCGACCCGGACGACCCGGTCAACGGCCTGCGCGCCCGGCGTGCCCCCCTGGAGGAGTTCGCCACCTTCCACGGCCTGTAGCCCTGTCGGCTTCTCCGACCCGGGCGGTGTCCGACCTGCCGGCGTCCTGGCAGCGCGGCACGCAGGCCGCCCTTCGATGGCACCCCGTTGTTGACCGGGCTCGTCAGGGACCGATCCCTTGAATCGTCCGATCGGACGATGCCCGTGCCGTGACGGGTGACGATACTGCTTCAACAACGCACAAAGCCGGAAAACCGGAGGAGGCCCCATGCATCTTACACAGCCGCTGCACAAGGGCCGGCGGGAACGCCCCGATGCGCTGGCTTGCGTTTACGCCGAGCGCGGCCGCAGCTACGCCGAGCTGGTCTCACGCGTGGCGCGCCTGGCCGGGGCCCTGCAACGGCTGGGCCTGGAGACCGGTGACCGGGCCGGCCTGCTGGGTCTGAACTCGGACCGCTACATCGAGGGCCTCTACGCCATTCTCTGGGCCGGGGGCGTGGTCAATCCGGTCAACACCCGGTGGGCGTCCGCCGAGATGGCGTATTCCCTCAACGACTGCGAAACCCGGTTGCTGCTGGTGGACGACAATTTCCTCGACTTTCTCGAGCCACTGCGCGCGAAGTGCCCGGCACTGGAAACCATCGTCTACATGGGCGAAGGCGAGGCGCCGACGGGTACGGTCGACTACGAAACCCTGGTGGCCGAATCAGCACCGGCGGAGGATGCCCTGCGGTCCGGCGACGACCTCGCCGCGATCTTCTATACCGGGGGCACCACCGGAGCGCCGAAAGGCGTCATGCTCTCCCACGCCAATCTGTACGCGGACGCCCTCGGAACCGTTGCCGCCACGCCCCGGCCGGCCAGGGCCGTGTGCCTGCACGCCGCGCCCCTGTTCCATATCGGCGGCCTGGGCCTGGTGTTCCAGCTGATGCCTCGCCTGGGCACTCACGTCATCATGCCCGGTTTCGAGCCGGCCGCGATGCTGGAGCTCATCGAGCGCGAGCGGGTTCAGGAGACCTTCCTGGTTCCCACCATGCTGCGGTTGCTGCTGGATCACGAGGACTTCGGTAAGCGGGACCTGTCCAGTCTCCGGTACATGATCTACGGCGCCTCGCCCATGGACGCCGCGCTCATGGACCGGGCGCTGGAACGCCTGCCGGGGGTGGATTTCATGCAGGCTTACGGGATGACGGAGCTCTCCCCCGTGGTGGTCGTCCTGCCCCCCGAGAACCATGCGGCCGAGGGCCGCGCGAAGCTGGCCGCCGCCGGGCTCCCTATCAATATCGCCGAGATCCGGATCGTCGACGACGAAGACAACGATGTTCCCACGGGCACCGTGGGCGAGATCGCCGCTCGCGGCCCCATGGTCATGCGCGGCTACTGGAACAAGCCCGAGCAGAGCGCCGAGGCCCTGCGCGGCGGCTGGATGCACACCGGGGACGCCGGCTACGTGGACGAAGACGGCTACGTCTACGTGGTCGACCGAATCAAGGACATGATCGTCACCGGCGGCGAGAACGTCTATTCGGCCGAAGTCGAGGACGTCATCCTGCGCCTGCCCCAGGTGGCCCAGTGCGCGGTCATCGGGGTGCCCGACGAGCAGTGGGGCGAGCGGGTCCATGCCGTGCTGGTCCTCCACGAGGGCGAATCCCTCTCCCACGAAGACCTGGTCGCGCACTGCCGCGGGCTCATCGGCGCGTACAAAAGCCCGCGCAGCAGCGAGGTGCGCCACGAGATGCCCATGTCCGGCGCCGGGAAACTGCTCAAGTACAAACTCAGGGACGCTTTCTGGGAAGGCCGGTCGCGACGCATCGGCTAGCAGCTCGGCTCAGTGGAGAGCCCTGCGGGAGAAGGCTCGCCGCGTGCATGCTCAACGCACGGCGGCCTTCTCGTCCATTCCGACGATTTTTGACCAATTGCTTGCTCAGCACCATGGCCTTGGCTAGCTTCAGGCTTGCGGGCCTCAACGTGCCGGCGCCCCGAGGAGATTACGAAAACGATTTCAGGCTTGACGCGCTGGACGCGTCCGGGCCACGACCGGAGGAGACGGAACCATGCACTACAAACGCTATCTGTCCATCGCGCTCACCCTGCTGCTGGGCGCGGCCGCCACGATCGGCGGCACGGCTTCGGCCGAGACCCTGCGCTATGCCCTCGGGTACCCGCCGGGCTCGGACTCCACCAAGGCGGCGGAACGCTACGCCAAACTGGTGGAGCAATACTCGGATGGCGAGCTCGAGGTCAAGGTCTACCCGCTGTCTCTGCTCAACTTCGCCGAGACGTCCGCCGGCCTGCGCGACGGCATCGCCGATATCGGCTACCTGCTCAGTCCCTATTTCCCGTCCGAGTACCCGCACACCAACCTGCTGGCCGAGGCGGCGATGCAGACACAGCTGCTCGGCGAGGCGGTCGAGGGCCGTGAGGGGCCCGCCTACATCGGCGCGCTGGCCGAATACGTCTTTTTCCATTGCCCCGAGTGCCATGGAGACTTCCGGGACCAGAATCAGGTGTTCACCGGGATCGCTTCCAGTTCCACCTACATGCTGAACTGCAATGAGCCGGTCACCAACGCCGAGCAGCTCGAGGGCAAGCGGCTGCGCGCGGCTGGTTCCCAGTGGTCCCGCTGGGCGGAGGAATTCGGCGCGACGCCCGTCACGCTCTCCGGCAACGAGGCCTTCGAGGCCCTGGACCAGGGCGTGGTGGACTGCGTGATCATCTCCGCGCCGGACCTGGAGAATCTGGGCATTATTGACGCGACCACCGACATCACCACCAACGTCCCCGGCGGTGTGTTCGCCGGCGCCGAAATCACCAACGTCAACAAGGACGTCTGGCAGGGCCTGACCGACAACGAGCGCAGAGCCATGCTGCATGCCGGTGCCCATATCTCCGCGGAGATCCCCTGGGTCTATCACCAGCGCGAGGCGGCAGTCCTGGAGCGGGCGAAGAACGAGCTGGACATCGCGATACACGAGGCCTCTCCAGACCTGGTCGAGGCCACACGCGAGTTCGTGCGCGGCGACATGGAGGCCATCGCCCAGTACTACGAGAAACAGTATGGCGTCGAGGACGGCGCCCGGATGCTCGAGGAGTTCCGGCCGATCCTGGAGAAGTGGGTTGGCCTGGTGGAGGATGTCGGCAGCAAGGAAGAGCTGGCTGAAGTCTACTGGGACGAGGTCTTCTCGAAGGTGGACCCGAGCACTCACGGCATGCAGTAGTCAGCGGCGGACAACCGCCCGCCCCGCTACGCCCGGTGCCGCCTGCGGCGGCACCGGTTCTTCTCGTCCAGCGGGTGGCCGCTGATCACCCGCCCTTGTCGGCGTGATCGCCCGTGTCGGCTCATCGCTTCTCTCCCGGATGAACGCCACGGGACACGCACGGACTGTCTGTTTCTCCAGATATTCATTAGTTACCGGCCACATTCGAGAGAGCACTGGAGGTTACTTGGCTACCCATGGCGCCGGGAACCGATGGCAGACCGCGCCACACCTGCAGGCGGTATTGCTGATTGCCAGCACCATGACGGCCATGTCCGGGGCCATGGTGGCGCCGGCCCTGCCCGGCATCGGCGCGCATTTCGCTGAATCCTCGGAGGTACTGGTCAAGCTGGTCCTGACCATGCCGGCACTCGTCATTGCCGTGTGCAGTCCGGCGGTCGGCTACGTGGCCGACCGGATCGGACGCAAACGGGTGCTTCTCGCTTCTCTGGTGCTCTACGGTCTCGCCGGTTGCAGCGGCGCGCTGATTGACCATATCGCCGTGCTGCTCGCCAGTCGCGCCCTCCTCGGCGTGGCGGTGGCCGGCCTGCTCAGCGTTACCCTGGCGCTCATAGGCGATTATTTCGAACACAACCGACGCGCGCGGCTGCTGGGCCTTCAGGGAAGCTTCATGTCCCTGGGCGGGGTCATCTTTCTGAACCTGGGCGGCGCCCTGGCGGCCTGGAGCTGGCGCGGCCCGTTTCTGGGTTACGTTGCCGCCCTGGCATTACTGCCATATGCCTGGCGCGTTCTGTATGAACCCGCCCCGCGCGGGCACGATCCGGACGCCGCGGTGCCCCACGCGCCCACGCCGCTGGGTCGTGTGCTCATGGCCTATGCGATGGGACTGCTATGCATGCTGCTGTTCTACATGGTGCCGGCGCAGCTGCCGTTCCTGCTGGACCGGGCCTATCAGTCATCGCCGGTGGCCATCGGCGTGGCGGTATCCGGAGCCACGGTGACCGCCGCGGGCGCGTCTTTCGCCTATCCGCGGATCGCGGCGCGCCTGACGGTGGCGTCGAGCTACGCCCTCGCCATGTTCCTGGTCGGCGCGGGATTCGCCCTGGTTAGCGTGGCCGGCAGCTACGCCGCCA
This sequence comes from Ectothiorhodospiraceae bacterium WFHF3C12, assembly GCA_013519935.1. Classification (GTDB taxonomy): domain Bacteria; phylum Pseudomonadota; class Gammaproteobacteria; order Nitrococcales; family Nitrococcaceae; genus WFHF3C12. The sequence continues at coordinate 56,986 of JACDUA010000001.1, forward strand.
CGGCCGTTGGCGTCGCCGCAAGCGGTCTGGGATTCGGCCTGCTGGTGCCGAACACGACGAGCTGGCTGATGCGCATCGCGCCGGAAGCGGTCCGTGGGCGCGTTTTCGGGGGCTTCTCGTCCACGTTTTTCCTGGGGCAGTTCCTGTCCCCGCTGGCGATCGCGCCGCTGACCCTTTGGCTGGCTTCCCTTCGCGCGGTGTACATGGCCGCCGCGCTCCTGTGCTGCCTGCTGGCCGCCGCGATCCTGATAGCGGCGGCGATCCCGGCCAGCCGGCCAACAAGGCACTGAGCCGCCTGTGCAGCCGGCACAGCAGGCGCAAGGCGTCTGGTCGGGCCTCAGACCGGGCCGATCCAGGCCTCGCCCGTGACGCGCACGATCCCCGCCTCGTTCGTTGCACTCAACGCAACCGTGGCGAAGGTCTCGTCTCGATCTTCAACGTGGCCGGTCACGACACCTGTCACCGTCAAACGATCATGGACCGGTATCGGGGATACGAAGCGCGCCTTGAGCGCCCGGATCGACTGCCGGGGTACGCTGGATGTCAGGGCGCGACCTATGTAGGCCATGGCCAGCATGCCGTGGGCGAGCACATCATCGAGCCCGCTCTGGCGCGCGAAGTCGAGATCCACGTGGATGGGGTTGTGATCCCCCGAAGCGCCGGCGTAGAGCGCCAGGGTCAGCCGGGAAATGGGCGGCGCGCCCAGCTCGGGCAGCTCGTCGCCCACGGACAACGCTCCCGGGTCGATCATGTCTTCACGCCCGCCGCGTTGCGCACCGCTATCACGGAGCGCAGGTCCGCCACGGGCGAGCCCTCGGGCCGCGAGACGGCCGTATCACGCACGACAAACTCCAACGCCCCGCCCTTGCGGGCGTAGATATCGCTGATGACCGATTCGAAGCGCAGCCAGTCCCCGGCATGGACCGGGTGGTGATACGTGAAGTGCTGCTCGCCGTGCAGTATCCGTCCCAGATCGATGCCCATGGTCCCCAGGTACGCATAAGGCTCGGGCACGTCCATGTCCAGGCAGAACAGGAAGGTCGGCGGCACCGGGAGGGCGGGATACCCGGCCGCCCGTGCCGCCGCCTCGTCTCGCCGATGACCCGAGCGAAGAACCGCAGCCGCCCCGCCTCCACCTGCACGGTGTGAGGCGGCAGCCGCAAGCCGATGAATCCGCGGTCAATCAAGACCGATCCGGCGGTAACATACAGCCCGAGCCATCGGCCGCCTCGGGGCTATCCGCCCTGTGCGGTCGGCAGCCGATGCTCGCCGAACCGCTCACGGAGCTTGGTCTTCTGGATCTTGCCCGTGGCCGTATGGGGCAGCTCATCGACGAACACCACGTCGTCGGGCAACCACCAGCTCACGACCAGGGGCTTGAGGTGCTCGACGATGTCCGCGCCGGATACCTGGCTGCCGGGCTTGCGCGCGACGATCAGCAGCGGCCGCTCCTGCCATTTCGGGTGCGGCAGGGCGATGACCGCCGCCTCGGCCACCTCGGGATGGGTGGCGGCCGCATTCTCCAGCTCCACGGACGAGATCCACTCGCCGCCGGACTTGATGACGTCCTTGGAGCGATCCACGAGCTGCAGGTAGCCGTCGGGGTCGATGGTGGCGATGTCGCCGGTTGGGAAATACCCTTCCTCATCCAGCACGTCGCCGCCCTCCGCCTTGAAATAGCCGGAAGCGATCCAGGGACCGCGAATGTAGAGATGGCCCGAGGAGACGCCGTCCCAGGGCTGGCGCTTGCCGTCCTCGCCGACGATCTTGGGCTCGACGCCCCAGACGCCGCGTCCGGCCTTCACCTTGACGTCAATCTGCTGCTCGCGGGTCAGCGTCTTGTGCTTGGGCAGAGGCTGGTTGATGGCCCCGATGGGGCTGGTCTCGGTCATGCCCCACCCCTGCACCACCTGGATGCCCTCGTTCTCGAAGCGCTCCACCATGCTGCGCGGCGGCGCCGAGCCGCCGATCCCGATGGAGTGCAGGTCCAGTGTGCGCAGGGACAGCTCCGGGTTCTCGTCCAGATACTGGAAAAGCAGCAGCCAGACCGTGGGTACGCCCTGGGAGGCCGTCACACCCTCGTCGCGCATCATCCCGTAGACGTTCTCGCCGTCCAGCCGGGCACCCGGCAGCACCAGCTTGGCCCCCGCCAGGGGCGCGGCGTAGGGCATGCCCCAGGCGTTGGCATGGAACATGGGCACGATCAGCATCATGCTGGAGTTGGATCCCACCGCGAAGGTGTCCACGCTGCATTCCATCAACGAGTGGAGCACCGTCGAGCGATGGGAGTACAGCACGCCCTTGGGGTTGCCGGTGGTGCCGGACGTGTAGCACATGGACGAAGCGGTGCGTTCGTCGAACTCGGGCCACTCGTATTCATCGCTATGCTCCGCCAGCAGGTCCTCGTAGCAGCGCAGATCCGGAACGTTGATATCCGGCATGTGCTCGCGGTCGGTCATCGCCACGTAGGTGGTGACGCTCTCGAGTGACGGTGCGATCTTCTCCACCAGCTCGGCGAAGGTGATGTCGAAAAACAGCACCTTGTCCTCGGCGTGGTTGGCGATGTACTCGATCTGCTCCGGGAACAGCCGCGGGTTGATGGTGTGCAGCACGGCCCCGGCCCCTGAGACGCCGAAGTAAAGCTCGTAATGCCGCCACGTGTTCCAGGCCAGGGTGGCTACCCGGTCGCTGAACTCCACGCCCAGGCTCGACAACGCATTGGCCACGCGCTTGGAACGACGCTGGACCTCGGCATAGGTGGTCCGGTGGATCGGCCCCTCAACGGCGCGGGAGACGATCTCCGTGTCGGGGTGAAAGGTCGCCGCGTGGTCGATAAGCGACGAAATCAGCAGCGGACGGTCCTGCATCAGTCCGAACATGAACTTCCTCCTCCAAGGTCCTGTTCCGGCGCCCTCGGCACCGGAACCGAATCGGCAGTGGTCCGCAAAGCGGCCACCGCTTCTGTTGTATCCCGACGGTCCTTCGCGAACGCCCGGAAGCTTCAGAGGCGCTCGATTATAGTGACGTTCGCCATACCGCCGCCCTCGCACATGGTCTGCAGACCATAGCGCCCGCCGCGCTGGCGCAGCGCATGTACCAGTGTAGTCATCAGCTTGGTGCCGGACCCGCCCAGCGGGTGGCCGAGGGCGATGGCACCGCCGTTGACGTTCAACCGCTCCGGGTCGGCACCAGTCACCTCCAGCCACGCCAACGGCACGGGCGCGAAGGCCTCGTTGACCTCGAACAGGTCGATGTCGTCGATGCGCATGCCGGCCTTCTGGAGCGCCTTCTTGGTCGCCGGAATGGGCGCTTCCAGCATCACCACCGGATCGTGGCCCAGCACCGACATGTGGTGAATGCGCGCCAGCGGCTCCACGCCAAGCGCCTTGAGCCCCTTCTCGTTGACCACCATGACACCGGTGGCGCCGTCGCAGATCTGGCTGGCGTTCGCGGCGCTGATGTAGCCGCCCTCCTTCAGCGGCTCCACGCCCTGGATGCCCTCCAGGGAGGCGTCGAAGCGGATGCCCTCGTCCACCGTATGCATCTCGCCGCTGCTGCCGCCGTCGTAGGCCCGCGCCTCGACGGGCAGGATCTCGGCATCGAAGCGGCCCGCGTTGGTGGCCTCGATGGCCCGCTGGTGGCTGAGCAGCGAGAATTCATTGAGCTGATCCCGGGTCTGCCCGTATTTCTCGGCGATCATCTCGGCGCCCATGAACTGGCTGAACTCCGGGACATCCGGGTAGCGCTCGCGGATCTCCGGGCTCATGTAGTGGCCCATGTCCGCCTTCTCGGGCAGGCGGATGGTGGAGAGCATGGGCACGCGGCTCATGCTCTCCACGCCGGCGGCGATGGTGACGTCCATGGCGCCGGACATGACGGCCTGGGCGGCGAAGTGCAGCGCCTGCTGGGAACTGCCGCACTGGCGGTCCACCGAGGTGCCGGGGACGGACTCCGGCAGGCAGGAGGCGAGCACCGCGTTGCGCCCGACATTGATCCCCTGCTCGCCCATCTGGCTGACGCAGCCCATGATCACGTCCTCGACCAGCGCGGGATCGGCGCCGGTGCGCTCGACAAGGCCATCGATTACCTTGGCGGCCAGATCCACCGGGTGCCACCCGGACAGCCGCCCGCCCTTCTTGCCGCCCGCGGTTCGCGTTGCGGCGACGATATACGCTTCAGCCATCACTTATGCTCCTCATGCGCTGCCGCGGGGTTATCGCCCACGGCGGAATTTGATACGCCGGCCACGCCGCTACCGCGGCGCCATGCGGATGGCACCGTCCAGGCGCACGCTCTCGCCGTTGAGATAACCATTGGTCACCATGGTCTCGGCGAGCTGCGCGAATTCCGCCGGCAGCCCCAGACGTTTGGGGAACGGCACCGACGCCGAGAGCGCCTCCTTGACGTTGTCGGGTAGTCCCTGCATCAGCGGCGTGTCGAAGATGCCCGGCATGATGGTGTTCACCCGGATGCCCTCGTTCATCAGGTCGCGGGCCATGGGCAGGGTCATGCCGACGATACCGGCCTTCGACGCCGAGTAAGCGGTCTGGCCGATCTGGCCGTCCTGGGCGGCGACGGAGGCCGTATGGAGGATGACGCCGCGCTCGCCGTCGGTCAGGGGCTCCAGGGTCAGCATACCGGCGGCGGACTTGGCGGCACAGCGGAAACTGCCGATCAGGTTGATCTGCAGGATCTTCTCGAACTCCGGCAGGGGGTGATGGGATATTTCGCCGCTGTCCTTGGCGCGGCTGGCGGTCTTGTTGGCGCTGCCGATGCCGGCGCAGTTGAACAGAATGCGCTCCTGGCCGATGGCCTCCCGGGACCTGGCGAAGGCGGCATCGACGCCGTCCTCGGAGGTCACGTCGGTGCGGCAGAAAACGCCGCCCAGCTCCCGAGCCAGCGCCTCGCCGCACTCCTCGTTCAGATCGAAGATGGCTACCCGCACACCCGAGGCGGCCAGCCGACGGGCAGCCGCCTCCCCCAGACCGGATGCGCCGCCGGTTACCACTGCAGAGATCGAATCGTCCAGCTTCATTGGAATGTGTCCTCGCTCCGGATGAATAGCTCGCGGCGCGCCACGCGACAACGCCGTGGGGCCTTCGTCACGACGAAAACCCGCCGATGGGCCGCCTGCCGACCCGCACTCTAGTCTCGACGCCCGGCATGGGGCATCGTCGGAAGCGACGAAATGCGTTCAACCCTCACTGTCACCGGCGCCCGGAGCGCCGTCGGCGTCCCGGCCCCCGCTTCGCGGGGCGTTCGGCGTGCTATCGAGACTGGCGTGAGGGATCGAATGAACAATAATGGCCAAAGGCACAACGCACGGGAGGGACCCTGATGGACTATGAGACGCTGCTCCAGGATCCGCAGATTCAGGCCCTGCGCGACGAGCTGCATGCCCTGCGCGGGAGTGGGCGGGTCTTCAGCGACGTCGTCGACGGCGAGGGCAACCAGTACGTCGATCTGGTCATGGAGGGCGGCGGCACCCTGGGGCTGGCCCTGGTGGGCTACATCTGGGCCCTGGAAGAGGCCGGGATACGCTTCCTGGGCATTGGCGGCACCTCCGCCGGATCCATCGGTGCGATGCTGCTGGCCGGACTGGATGTGCCCCAGGCGAGAAAGTCGCCGGCTCTGATGGAAGCCCTGTCGTCCGTCGACTTCATCGAGTTCGTCGACGGCGGCTACAGCGCGCGCAAGCTCGCCGACGCCATCAGCGATGGGCGCCGCCTGCCCGCCCTTTTCTGGGGGTCCCTGCAGGCCGTGCGCGTGATTTTCGGGAAGTGGCGGCGCTGGGGCCTCAACCCCGGGGACAGCTTCGAGCAGTGGCTGGAGGGCACGCTGCGGCAAAGCGGTATTGACGACCTTGGCGCCCTGGAGCAACGACATGCGACACGCCCGGACGGGCTTGGCCTGCGCGGGGAGGCCGACAATGCGGCTGGCGGCCCGAGAACCTGGAAGCTCGCCGTCATCGCCGCCGATGTCGCAACCCAGAGCAAGGTGGTCTTTCCGGCGATGGGCCCCCTTTACTTCGACGTCGACCGCATTCACCCGGCGCGGTTCGTCCGCGCATCCATGGCCATCCCGATCTTCTTCCGCGCCCTGCGGCCCGACATCCCCCGCGAGGCCGGCTACCGCGAGCGGTGGAAGGCGCTCATGGGCCTGGATATCGGGGAACGGGACGAGCTCCCGGAATACGCCGTGTTCGTCGACGGCGGAGTGCTGTCGAACTTCCCCATCGCCGAGTTCCACGTGCGCCAGGGTATCCCCCAGCGGCCCACGTTCGGCGTGAAACTCGGCAGCTCGCACCAGTTCGAACGCATCGAGGGTGTCTTCGAACTGCTCACGGGCATCTTCAATAGCGCACGGCGGATCCTCGACAAGGACTTCCTGCGCCGCAACCCGGACTACGACATGCTGGTCGCCGAGGTGGACACGAAGGGCTACAACTGGCTCCGGTTCAGCATGGACGAGGAAGAGCAGCTGGGACTGATCAAGCTTGGGGCGAGTGCCGCAAGGGACTTCCTCAAGAGCTTCGACTGGGCGGCCTACAAGCGTGTGCGCCAGAGCATGGCCGAAGCGGACCGTATCCACGCGGCATCGAGACCCGCGGATACGCAGGGCGATGAAACCGGGCATTGACGGCGGCGCGGGCCGGCGCCGGGGAATCGGGAATGGAGGCTAGGGCCGGAATCGAACCGACGTACACGGCTTTGCAGGCCGCTGCATCACCACTCTGCCACCTAGCCTGAGTCGCGGGAATCATAACAAGCCGGCCGGACTATGACGAGTGCATGGCCGGCGTCACGGCCATGCACTGACGCATGGGGGCGCCGCTTTCCAAACACGCTCGAAACCGTGTTTCGGCCGCCCCGGCCGGTGGAATCAAAAAACCCCGGCCGGGACCGGGGTTTCTGAAATCTGGAGCGGGAAACGAGACTCGAACTCGCGACCCCAACCTTGGCAAGGTTGTGCTCTACCAACTGAGCTATTCCCGCTGCGTTGTTGGCGCACATTTTATGCCGTGAAGATTCGGTGTCAAGCCCCGCTGCGCCGGCCGGCCTCCTCCCCCAGGGCCCGCCATGCCGCGCGCAGATAGATGATCATCGAATACAGCGTCAACACCGCGGCGAGATAGAGAAGCACCATGCCGATTTCCTGCACCGGGATACCGAGCACATCGTACCTCAGCAACAGCAGCAGGATGGCCAGCATCTGCGCGGTGGTCTTCACCTTGCCCAGCATGCCTACGGCCACGCTCGCGCGCTTGCCAAGCTCCGCCATCCACTCCCGCAGCGCCGAAACGGCGATCTCCCGCCCGATGATCACCGCCGCCGGGACGGCAAAGGCGGCCGAGGGGTTCACGGTGACCAGTGCCACCAGGGCCACCGCCACCATGAGCTTGTCCGCCACCGGGTCGAGAAAGGCACCGAACGGCGAAGTCTGCTCCCATCGACGGGCCAGATAGCCGTCCAGCCAGTCGGTGATGGCCGCGACGCCGAAAACCGTCGCCGCCACGACGTTGGACCACGGATACGGGAGCAGGAACATCAGCCCAAGCACCGGAATGAGCACGATCCGCAGAAGCGTCAGAATGTTGGGTATGTTCAGGTCCATCAAGGCTCCGCTGTAGTGGCGCGAGGCCGCCCATGTTAACCGTCCGCCGCCCCGCGCGGCACGCCCCCGGGGCTTTCAGCCGTGGAAGGTCTCATAGATCCGTCTCGCCAGGGCCTCGCTGATGCCATGCACCTGGGCCAGATCCTCGACACCCGCCCGGGACACACCCTGCAGCCCGCCGAATTGCCGCAGAAGCGCCTGCCGGCGTTTCGGCCCCAGCCCCGGAATGTCCTCCAGAGACGAGCGCGTGCGGCTCTTGCCGCGGCGCTGGCGATGCCCCGTGATGGCGAATCGGTGCGCCTCGTCGCGGACCTGCTGCAACAGGTGCAGCGCCGGCGAGTGCGGCTCCAGCTCCGCCGACTCATCGCTGTCCATCAGGAACAGCGTCTCCTCGCCGGGTCGGCGCTCCGGGCCCTTGGCGATGCCCAGCACCGTCACGTCATCCACCTGCAGCTCGTCGAGTACCGACCGGGCCTGGGCGACCTGACCCTTGCCGCCGTCGATGAGCAGCAGGTCCGGCATGACGCCCTCGCCGTCCTTGAGGCGGCGAAAGCGCCGCTCCAGGGCCTGGCGCATGGCGGCGTAGTCATCGCCGGCGTCCACGTCGCGGATGTTGAAGCGCCGGTAGTCCGATTTCACCGCACCCTGGCGGTTGAATACCACGCAGGAGGCCACCGTCGCCTCACCGCGGGTGTGACTGATGTCGAAGCACTCGATGCGCTCGGGAATCTCGTTAAGTCCCAGTTCGTCCTGCAGCGCCTCGTAGCGTCGCTCCATGGTGGCATGGTCCGCGGCCCGCGCCCGCAGCGCGTGCCGGGCATTGTCCAGCGCCATGTCCACCCAGCGCCGGCGCTCGCCACGCACGCTGTCACTGATGCGCACCCGGTGACCGGCCGCCTCTCCGAGCGCCTCGGCGATAACCGCGCGGCCCTCGACGGCCTCGCTGAGCAGGATCTCCCCGGGTATCTGCCGGCCCAGATAGTAGCGCGGGAGGAACTCCGCCAGCAGCTCCTGCGCCGACATACCCTCCGGCAGGCGGGGAAAGAAGGTCTTGTTTCCCAGGTTCTGACCATTGCGGAAGACGAACAGCTGAACACAGGCGAGGTCCTCTTCCTGCACCGCGGCCACCACGTCCAGGTCGCCCCTGGCCCCGGCGACGTACTGTCGCTCCTGGACCCGCCTCAGAGTCGCGATCCGGTCGCGCAGGCGCGCCGCTTCCTCGAACTGCAGGTTCTCCGAGGCCCGCTCCATGCGTTCGACCAGTTCGTCGATGACGCGGTTGCTCTCTCCTTCCAGAAACAGCACCGCGTGGCGAACGTCACGCTGATAGGCCTCGCGGTCCACGTAGCCGACGCAGGGCGCGGTACAGCGCTTGATCTGGTACTGCAGGCACGGACGCGAGCGATTCTGAAAGAAGCTGTCCTCGCACTGGCGTACCGGAAAGATCTTCTGAAGATGATTCAGGGTGTCCCGTACGGCGGAGGCGCTGGGAAACGGGCCGAAATAGCGCCCGGGCCCGGTACGGGCACCACGGTAGAAGCCCAGCCGGGGGAAATCCTGGTGGGTTGAGACATAGATGTACGGATAGCTCTTGTCGTCACGGAGCAGCACGTTGTAGCGCGGCCGCAGGTCCTTGATCAGATTGTTCTCAAGGATCAGCGCCTCGGCCTCGGTGTGGGTCAGCGTGACCTGCACGTCCGCCACCTGGGCCACCATCGCCCGGGTCTTGGGACCCTGGTCGGAGCGTGTGAAATAGCTGCCGACCCGGCGCCTGAGGCTGCGTGCCTTGCCCACGTAGATGACCGTGCCGCCCTGGTCCACCATGCGGTAGACACCCGGGCTCTCCGGCAGGGACCGCGCGGTCTCCTGCAGCCGCAGCCAGCGCTGTTGCTCCGTTTCGGCCATGGACTCCGTCAAGCCGGCCCCATCCGACTGTCGCGCAGCAGGCTCACCGCCGTCTCGAATACCGCCTGGAACATCGCCTCCGTCAAGCGCCCTGTCTGGGTGTTGTAGCGGCTGCAGTGATAGGTATCCAGCAGCAGCCGGCCGCTGGGTAGCGGCCAATGGACCCCGTGTCGGAACGGATAGTCTTTCTGCCGCGCGCGCTCGGCCTTCACGACGGCCGTGTGGGCCACACGGCCCAGCGCCAGCACCACGTCACCCGGCCCGAGCCGCTCGATGTCATGGGCCAGATAGCCGTTGCAGTTATTGACCTCCGCCCCCGTCGGTTTGTTCTCCGGGGGCACGCACCGCACCGCGTTGGTGATGCGGCACCCCTTCAGCAGCAGACCGTCGTCGGGGGACAGCGATTGCGATCGCGAACCGAAGCCGTATGCATGCAGGGTGCGGTAGAGAAGCTCCCCGGCGTAGTCACCGGTGAACGGCCGACCGGTGGCATTGGCGCCGTGGAAGCCGGGCGCCAGCCCGACGATCAGCAGCCGGGCATCCGCATCGCCGAAGTCCGGCACGGGAGCGGCGTGATAACCGGGATAGCGGACCCGGGCCTCGTCCAGATAGGCGGCTAGCCGCGGGCACCGCCGACAGCTCGGGTCGAACGGTTCAGGGGTGTGAAACGACATGGGCAGATCCCGTCCAGGAACACCGGGTGTCCTTATTGCAGGCGGTCGATCATACCGTGTCTGATGGCGAGATGCGTCAGCTCGACGTCATTCTCCACCCCGAGTTTCTCGTAGAGACGGTAACGATAGGTGCTTACCGTCTTGGGGCTGAGGCAGAGCGTGTCGGATATGTCCTGGAGCTTGTACCCCTCGGTCACCATCATCATGACCTGGACTTCCCGCTGGGAGAGCTTGTCGAAGGGGTTCTTCTTGCCGCCGTCGAGGCCGGACAGGGCCATCTGCTGAGCGATATCGGCGCCAATGTAGCGCTCGCCCCGGGAGACGGTGCGAATGGCCTTGACGATCTCGGCCTCGTCGCAGCCTTTGGTCAGATATCCGGACGCCCCGGCCTCCAGAAGCCGGCTCGGATAGGGCTCGTCCACGTGAACGGTGAGCGCGATGATCTTGAGGTTCTCATCCACCCGCAGCAGCTTGCGGGTGGCCTCCAGCCCGCCGATGCCGGGCATGTGCACGTCCATGAGGACCACGTCCGGCCGCCCCTGCTTGGCCAGGCGCAGCGCCTCTTCGCCGGACTCCGCCTCGCCCACGACCTCGATGCCGTCCGCGTCGTCCAGAATGCGACGTATGCCGGTACGCACCAATTGGTGATCGTCCACCAACAGGACCTTGATCATTGACCGAGCGAACCTCCTGTGGAAGCCGTCCACCGCCGCCAATGGGCCAGCGGGGCGGCAAGAGAAAGCGATCGACGCACGCTTGCCGGAAGCTGGCGCTGATCAACCGCCCTTCGGAATTCTAACGCGAAAACCGCCCGTAAAAAGGTGGCTGCGTCGCAGGATGGCCGACCGGAGGCGCCATGACCCACCATCAATCACCCCGGGGCGCGGTAGGCTGATGCATTGGCGTGGGCCCGCGCAAGGTGGGTTCTTGACCAGGGGCCAGGGCGTGATGCAGCTGCACGCTAGGCGCCGGAGTCGCCAACCATGCGCTCGGCCGGCGGCGTGGCGGCAACGACCGCCAGTCCCAGGACGCCAAGCAGCCCCAGCACGGCCACGAGCGTGGCTGGCGAGAACGCATCGGCCAGCACCCCGAGAAAGCCGAGCCCCAGGGCGAACACCCCCACCGCGGTATTGGCGAAGGCCACGAACAGCGGCCGTTCCTCCGACGGCGCGGCATCGACCAGGTAGGTCTTGCGGCCGAGCCGAACACCCTGTTCCGCGAACCCCAGCAGTATGAACACCAGCGCATAGAGGTAGGGCGACGCCCCATCGGCGCCCAGCGAGCCGATCGCCAGGGCGCAAACGGCCGTGATGACGGCAAGCCCCGAGGCCAGGGCCATCACGCCCCGGCTGTTGCGATCGGCCAGACGTCCCAGGAAGCGGCTGCTGAGCACGTTTGCGAGGCCCACGGTGAGAACGAACACCCCTAACGCCGGCAGATCCCCGCCGAAAAGGCTCTGCGCATGCAGCGCGTAGAAGGGCATGGAGATTTCCACCACCAGCAACACGATACGGGCCAGCAGAAACCGCCTGTAGCCACCATAGCGCGCGAGCAGCCCAACGCCGCCGCGCAGCTCCGAGATCAGGTTGCGCCCGCCTTCGGTGGCCCCCGGATCCTCCCTCACCGCCGCGAACGCGGCCGCCGCCAGCAGCCACAGCACCCCGCCCGCGGCCAGCAGCGAAGCGGAGATGCCGACACTGTCCGCGCCGGCAACGCCAAGCTGGAGATAGGCGCCGGCCGCCACCGCCAGGGCCCCGCCGATGGTGGCGCGGTTGCCAAGCAGTCCGCCCCGCTGACCCTTGGGCACCGTCTTGCCCATCACGTCCTGAAAGGCGACGGATGCCGTGCCGCTGGCGATGCTGAATGCCAGTATCAGGACCAGGGTAACCGCCCCGGCGGCGAGTGGTGGCAGCAGGAGCGCGGCCACGGCCACCAGCACCAGGGCGAGCGCCTGGACCGTGCCGGCTCCCACCCAGACCCACTTGCGCCGGGGCAACCGCCGGATGGCCCCCGAAACCAGCATCTGCGGGATCAGGGAGCCGGCCTGCTTGAGCGGCATCAGGAAGCCGATGAACACCGCCGGCGTGCCAATGGCGGCCAACAGCCAGGGAATCACCAGGTTGGGCCCGGCCACCTGTTCGGACAGCTTGCTCGCCGCGCCGTTGAGCACGTTAAGCACGTAATTGCGGGGCAGCTCCGTGCAGGCCGATTCCGGAATGGCGCTGCAGGCCCGCTCGTCGCTGTCATCGCCGCTGAGAATGCGGTAGGCGCGATCCAGGCGGTCGCCCTGCGGACTTCCAGTCACGCCTGAAAGATCAGGCATACCTTATTGTTCCTTATGCACTTTAAGACAGCATCAGGATGGCACGTTGCGCGATCACCGAGCATAGCATAGGGTCTTTCGGGCCATGCGCTGCCACCGACCGGAGATGCCGCCTCGTGAAACTCGATGACCCGGTAACCACTCTCTATCCGCCAACGGGCCGGACGCGCCCCCTGCGCAATCTCTACCTGGAGCAACCGCTGGAACCCGAAAACTGGGACGGCTCACTCTTCCTGTACAGCAATTTCGTCACCAGCCTGGACGGTCGTATCGCCCTCGACGCGCCCACCGCCGGAGCCTCGGGGGTGCCGCCCCACACCGCCAACCCGCGGGATTGGCGCCTGTTCCAGGAACTGGCCGCACAGGCCGGGGTACTGATCACCAGTGGCCGCTATCTTCGGCAGTTCGCCGCCGGCACCGCCCAGGACGTCCTGCCGGTCGGCAGCGACGAGGCGTTTGCGGATCTCCTGGCATGGCGCCGGGCGCAGAACCTGCCCCCCCAACCCGACGTCGCGGTCGTCAGCGCCAGCCTGGACTTCGACGTGCCCGAAGCGCTCGTGGAAAGCCGCCAACGCATCCTGGTCCTCACCAGTGCCCACGCCCCCCGGGACCGCCGGCAGGCCCACGAAGCCCGCGGCTGTCAGGTGGTGGTATGTGACCAGGGGGCGACCGTCACGGGCGCCGGGATCTACCGTGCCCTGGAGGCCGCCGGATACCGGCGCGCCTACTCGGTGACCGGGCCCCAGATTCTGCGGCTGCTACTGGCGGACGGGGTGCTGCATGCGCTCTTTCTCACGCAGGCGTTGAGGATGCTGGGCGGTGAAGCCTACGACACCCTCGTCGAGGGCGACGTGCTGGCGGACGCGCCGGCCTTCGAACTGCGCACGCTGTTCCACGACCCGTACGCACCCGAGGCGGCATCCCAGCTACTGGCCTGCTACGACCGGCGCTGATCGGGCAGTCACGGCTTCCCGACCGTGGTCAGCGCCCTCGGGTCGAGCAGCCGCTGCAGGGTCTGCTCGTCCAGGTCGGTCATCTCCCTGGCCACCTCCATGACCGGGCGGCCTTCCTTGTACGCCCGCTTCGCGATCTCCGCGCCCTTCTCGTAGCCGATCTCGTTATTCAACGCCGTCACCAGGATCGGATTCCGGGACAGTGCCGCCTGCAGGCGCTCGTCGTTCACCGTGAAGCCCTCGATGGACTTCTCCGCCAGCACCGTGGCCGCATTGGCCAACAGCTCGATGCTCTGCAACAGGTTGTAGCCGATCACCGGTAGCATGACGTTGAGCTGGAAGTTGCCGGACTGTCCGGCCACCGTGATGGTCGTGTCGTTGCCCATCACCTGGGCACTGACCATGGCCACGGCCTCGGGAATCACTGGATTGACCTTGCCCGGCATGATGCTGCTGCCCGGCTGCAGCGCCGGCAGCGCGATCTCGCCGAGCCCCGCCAGGGGCCCGCTGTTCATCCAGCGCAGGTCGTTGCTGATCTTCATCAGCGAGACGGCGACGGTCTTGAGCTGGCCGGACAGCTCCACGGCGGCATCCTGGCTGCTGAGGCTCTCGAAACGGTTGGGGCTGACACCGAAATCGACCCCGGTCTCCCGCGTCAGCCAATCCGCCACCCGCTCTCCAAGCTCCGGGTGCGCGTTGATGCCCGTGCCCACGGCGGTGCCGCCCTGGGCCAATAGCCGCAGCCTGGCGAGCGCCCCGGCCACCCGCTCGTGGCCATGGCGTGCCTGGCTCGCCCAGCCCGAAACCTCCTGCCCGAGGGTCACCGGCATGGCGTCCATGAGGTGCGTACGGCCCGTAGTCACGACTTCGGCCAGGTCGGCGGCTCTGGCGTCCAGCGCCTCGGCCAGTCGCTGGAGCGCCGGCAGCAGCTGGCGCTCAGCGCGCAGGACGGCACTGACGTGAATGGCCGTGGGTATGACGTCGTTGCTGCTCTGACCCTGGTTGACGTGATCGTTGGGGTGGACCGTGCGGCCGAGACGCTCGGAGGCGAGGCGGGCAATGACCTCGTTGGCGTTCATGTTGGTGCTGGTCCCGGAGCCGGTCTGGAAGACGTCCACCGGGAAGTGGTCGTCGTAGGTGCCGGCGGCAACTTCCCGCGCTGCCGACTCGATGGCGTCCGCGACATCGCCCTCCAGGGCGGCCAGCTCGGCATTGGACCGTGCCGCCGCGGCCTTGATCAGGCCCACTGCCTCGATGAAAGCCCGCGGCATGGGCAGCCCGCTGATAGGGAAATTCTCCACGGCGCGCTGGGTCTGGGCACCGTAGAGGGCGTCCCTGGGCACCTGGAGCTCCCCCATGCTGTCGCGCTCGGTCCGGAATTGGTTCTGACTCATGTCGCTGTCTCTCCGTTTTCCCTTGCCACCACGGGGCGCCGGATGCGCCTTGACGTGCTTGGCGATACAATGCGCGCCTTGAATCCACTGGCGGGCGGCGATGCCCGCCGGCCCACCGCAGCCTGAACGACGGACGATCATGGAACTCAACCGACTCACCGCCGTTTCACCGCTTGATGGTCGATATGGCGACAAGCTCAGCGAACTTCAGCCCCTGTTCAGCGAATACGGCCTGATCCGCAACCGCGTGCTCGTGGAGGTGCGCTGGCTGGAGGCGCTGGCCGCCGAGCCCGCCATCACCGAGATCGAAGCACTGGACGAGGCGGCGCGCCACCGGCTCGCCGAGCTCGCCGAGGGCTTCTCCGTGGCGGACGCCGAGCGGGTCAAGGCCATCGAGGCCACAACCAACCACGACGTCAAGGCGGTCGAGTACTTCATAAAGGAGCGCCTCGCCGAGGCCGGCGCGTCCGAGGCGGCAAGGGAATTCGTGCACTTCGCCTGCACCTCCGAGGACATCAACAACCTCGCCTACGCGCTGATGCTTCGCGAGGCCCGCAACGACGTGCTGCTGCCGGCCATGGACGGGATCATTGACACGCTCGCCGGCATGGCACGGGCCCTGGCGGAGGTACCCATGCTCTCCCGGACCCACGGCCAGTCCGCCTCGCCGACCACGCTGGGCAAGGAGCTGGCGAACGTGGTGCACCGGCTGCGGCGTCAGCGCGAATACGTGGCCCGGGCGCCCGTACTTGGCAAGATCAACGGCGCCGTCGGCAACTTCAACGCCCACGTGGTGGCCTATCCGGAAGTGGACTGGCCGGCCCTGGCCGAGCGCTACGTTGTCGGCCTGGGTCTCGAGTGGAATCCGTACACCACCCAGATCGAGCCCCACGACTACATTGCCGAGCTCTTCGATGCCGTGGCGCGGTTCAACGTCGTGCTCATCGACCTGTGCCGCGATATCTGGGGTTATATCTCGCTGGGCTACTTCAAGCAGCGGCTGGTCGAGGGCGAAGTGGGCTCATCGACCATGCCCCACAAGGTCAACCCCATCGACTTCGAGAACGCCGAGGGCAACCTGGGCATGGCCAACGCCACCCTGCGCCATCTCGCCGAGAAGCTCCCCGTCTCCCGCTGGCAGCGTGACCTCACCGACTCAACCACCCTGCGCAACGTCGGCGTCGGCATGGGCCATAGCCTGCTGGCCCTGCAGTCCCTGGCCAAGGGTCTGGGCAAGCTGGAGGTCACCGAGAGCGCCCTGCAGGCGGACCTGGACGCGAACTGGGAGGTCCTGGCCGAAGCCATCCAGACAGTGATGCGCCGCTACGGCATCGACGAGCCCTACGAGAAGCTCAAGGCGCTCACCCGCGGCAAGCGGGTCGATCAGGCGGCCCTGCAGGCCTTCCTGCGCGATCTGGACCTGCCAGCGGACGCGGAAGCCAAGCTCATGGCGCTGACGCCCGCCACATACACCGGCCTCGCCGCGCGGCTGGCGCGTGAGATATAGGGTTCCCGACCCCGTCCCGGGGGCGGCCGGCTTGCCTGCGCACAGCGCGCCGTCGCATAGTTGAGGGCAGTCCATGGATCCCTGAACGCCAACGAGGACCGTCCATGAGCGAGCCGTGGAGCGAGGCCGAGATCGGCGGCGACAGCAACGTCTACCGGGTGGACAGCCTGGAGGGCGCTCAGCAGGCTCACTGGCGTCTCGCCCGGCAGGCCCGGCGCAACATCCATCTGTTGAGCCGCGACCTGGACGCCCGGCTGTTCGATCAGCGCCCTTTCCTCGACGCGGTCCGGACACTGGCCACCTCGTCCCGCTACGCCCGTTGTCAGATTCTGGTCCAGGACCCGGCGCCCGCTGTGCAGCACGATCACCGGCTGCTGGAGACGGCCCGGATGCTGTCGAGCTTCGTCGAGATCCGCCGCATGCACTCCGACTACAAGGATTTCAACGAGGCCTTTCTCACGGTTGACGAACGCGGCTATTACTATCGCAGCCGGGCCGACCACCACGAGGGAGAGGTCTGCTTCAACGGCCCGCTGCGGGCCCGGGAGCTCAACCGGCTCTTCGACGAGATCTGGCAGGTGAGCGAAGTGGACCCGCAGTTCCGGCGGCTGCACATCTAGCCGTCTCCCGCCATGACAGGACGCGACAGACATTCTCGCCTCCCGCCCCGCTCCAGCGCCGCGCGGCTCGTCCTTTTGACCCTGCTGTGCCTTGGCCTGGCGGCACCACCCGCCCTCGCCCAACAGCGCCTGCGCGTGTTCGAGCTGCAGCACCGCACGGCCGCGGAGGTCAAGGCCCTGGTCGAGCCCGTCATGCCGGACGGCGTCGCCCTCAGCGCCACCGGCTACAAGCTCATCGCCCGCGGCAGCGAGGCGGATCTCTCCGAGCTGTCCGGACTCATTCGCGATCTGGACGCGGCGACGCCCGACGTCGTCATCGAGACGCGCCGCAGCCGCGAAAGCAATCTGGACCGACGCGGGGCCGGCATTGAAGGCTCGGTGGACGACGGGGAGAAACGTTTCCGGGCGCGGGTCTACACGGAGCGCGACGATGACGAGCTGGAGCGCGTGCAACGGGCGCGGGGCCAGGCCGGCCGCCCCGTATACATCAACCGCGGCCTCGAGGTACCCGTGCGCGACCGGAGCGTATGGTCCGGCGAAGAAAGCACCGGCGTGCAGGAACGCACCCACTACCGCGCCTACCGGCGCGGCTTCTATGCCACCGCCACCGTCTCGGGCGAGCGCGTCCGCGTCGAGATCAGTGTCGCCGGCGACGAGCCGGGCCGCGGCGGCGCCGCCGAGCGGCGCCGCCTGGTCACGACCGTCAACGGGCGGCTGGGTGAATGGCTTTTGCTCGGTGCCACGCAGAGGCAGAGCCGGGAGAACGACAGCGGCCTGACTTACAGCACCCGGGAGGCGGAGTCCACCGGCGAGCAGCTCTGGTTGCGGGTTCGCCTGGCGGAGTGAGGCCTCAGAGCCAGGCGTCGCGAACCTGCTCCCGGTTCAGTGCCAGCCACTGGAGGGCGATGATCGGCATGGCGGCGTGGATGACGCCCGTTCGCACCATCTCCAGGGCCTCGTCGGTGGACACCACATGCACGCGGATGTCCTCCCCCTCCTCCGGCTTGCCGTGGATGCCGCCGAGCCCGCCGCTATCGGCGCGGGCGCAGTAGAGCTTGACGGTCTCCGAGCTCACACCGGGGGTCACCACGTATTCGCAGATCGGCCACAGTGCATCGAGCCGGCAATCGGCCTCTTCGGCGGACTCGCGATGCGCCACGGACTCCGCGGTCTCGCCTGGCTCCACCATGCCGGCGATCACTTCCATGAGCCACGGGCCGGAGGCCATTTCCATGGCACCCACGCGAAACTGTTCCACCAGGACCACCGTGTCGCGTTCGGGGTCGTAGGGCAGAACGCCGACACAGCGGCGGTGGGCGTAGACCTCGCGCACGAGGACGTCGCTCAGGCCACCCTCGAACAGCGCATGGCGCAAGCGAAGCCGCTCCACCGGAATGAAACCGTCGTGAACCCGCTGGCGCTCCAGGACTTCCACGCGCCCGGGCATGCCTCAGTCTCCTTTCTCGAAAACCGCCATGCTCTCCACATGGGCGGTGTGGGGGAACATGTCCATGACGCCCGCCGCCTTGAGGCGGTAGCCATGATTGTGCACCAGCAGGCCGGCGTCGCGGGCCAGTGTCGCCGGACCGCAGGAAACGTAGACGATGCGCCGGGCGCCGGTGGCGGCAACCGACGGTAGCACCTCGGCCGCACCGGTCCTTGGCGGGTCCAGGAGCACCTGATCGAAGCCGTTGCCCCACCAGGACGCGCCGGTGTGATCACGGGTCAGGTCGGCACCGTGGAAGGCGACGTTCTCGATACCGTTGGCGCCGGCGTTCTGCCGCCCTCTTTCCACGAGGGAATCGGCGCCTTCGACGCCCACGACCTCGCGGCAGCGACGGGCCATGGGCAGCGTGAAATTGCCCAGGCCGCAGAACAGATCCAGCACCCGGTCAGCGGGCTGCAGATCCATCAGCTCCAGCACCCGGTCCACCATTTTCCGGTTGATCTCGGCATTGACCTGGGTGAAATCCGCCGGCAGGAACCCGATTTCCACCTCATGCGCGGGTAACCGGTAGCTCAGCCGGGGCGCGGCCGGATGGACCGGCGTGATCGTCGATTCGTTGCCGGGCTGCTGGTAGACGCAGAACCCGTGCTCCTCGGCGAAATCCCGCAAGAGGCGCAGATCCCCCTCACTGAGCTCGCGCAGGGTCCGGAAAACCAGGCCCACTTGGTCGTCCCCCGCGGCCACCTCGATCTGCGGCACGCTGTCATGGATCGACAGCGAAGCGATCAGATCCGATAGCGCCTGCAGGCGCGTCCCCACCCGCGGGTCCAGTACCGGGCATTCGGCGAGATCGGCCACGAACGGCGAATGCTTCTCACGAAAGCCCACCAGGACCCGCTCGCCCTTGGCGGGCACGTACTTGGCCGCCAGGCGCGCCTTGCGCCGGTATCCCCACACCGGACCGGTCATGGGCGCCAGCCACTGCTCGGGCGTGACGCCGCCCATGTGTCTGAACTGCTCGGCGAGGACCTGCGCCTTGTGGCGGATCTGCGCTTCCGGAGGCAGGTGCTGCAGGCTGCAGCCACCGCAGATCCCGAAATGCGGGCAGCCGGGCTCGATGCGTTCCGGCGCTGCCTCCAGCACCTCCACCGTCCGGCCTTCCGCCTTCTTCCGGTTGCGCTTCGTGTACTGAAACAGCACCCGTTCGCCGGGCAGGGCGTTGGTGATGAAGACGGCGCGTTCACCGACCTGGGCAATACCGCGGCCTTCGTGGCTGAGCCGGTCCACGGCGGCTTCCACCGGTTCCCTGGGGAGTCTGTTGCGCCGGCGGCTCATGCCGTCACTCCGTTCTCCCAGGCCTGCAGAAACGCCGTCAGGTGAGGCCGTTGCGACTCACGCAGGGCGGTCTTCACCTGCTCGCAGGCCGCCTGATAGCCCGCCTCGTCCAGCCGCCCGCGCATCCGGTCGAAGCGCAGGTAGAGCAGGCAGGTGTTGAGCACGTCGGTCTCGCAATAATCCCGGACCGGCGCCAGCTCGCCGCGCCGGACATGGTCCAGCACCTGCCCGCCGCTCATCCCCATCTTTCCGGGGAAGCCGCAGAGCGCGGCCATTTCGTCCAGCGGCGCGGCGCCCCGGCCCTGGTAGCCGGCCAGCACGTCCATCAGGTCCGTATGCCGCTCATGGAAGCGGTTTAGATAGTTGTTCCAGCGGAAGTCGGCGTCGCGGCCACCGCTCTCCCAGTACCGCGGGGCGCTGACGCCATGGATGAGGGCGCGGTAATGGAGCACCGGCAGGTCGAACCCGCTGCCGTTCCAGGAGACCAGGGTGGGCACGTAGCGGTCGACGCCCTCGAAGAATCGCTCGATGAGCTCGCGCTCGCCGCTGTCCTCCTCGCCCAGGGACCAGACCCGGAAGCGCTCGCCCACCCACCCGGCCACCGAGATCACCACGATGCGGTGCAGATGCAGCCGCTGGAACTCGCCGCCCGTGGCCTGCCGCCGAAGCGCCGCCATGGCGTCCCAGACCTGGTCGTCGTCGAGCCCATCCAGGCCGAATAGCCGCCGGCCGCCGTCGGTGTCGGGTACGGTCTCGATGTCGAATGCCAGAACGTTCACGTTGCTGCCGTCGAGGTGAAAAACGCGCCGCGGGCTGTCATTCCGGGAATACGCCGCTGGAGAGGTAGCGGTCGCCTCGGTCACAGACGATGCTGACGATGGTGGCCCCGTTGACCTCCCGGGAGAGCTCCAGGGCCGCGGCCAGGGCCCCGCCGGAGGAGATTCCGGCGAACACGCCCTCTTCCCGGGCGAGCGCGCGGGTCATTTCCTCGGAATCGGGCTGGCCGACACGGATGATCCGGTCCACCCGCGCGGCATCGTAGATCCTCGGCAGGTAGGCCTCGGGCCAGGCGCGGATACCCGGAATGCTCGCGCCCTCCGCTGGCTGGACGCCGACGATCTGGATGTCCGCGCGCTTTTCCTTGAGATACGCCGAGACCCCCATGATGGTCCCCGTGGTGCCCATGGAGCTGACGAAGTGGCTCACCTCGCCGCCGGTATCCCGCCAGATCTCCGGCCCCGTGCCCTCGTAGTGGGCCAGGGGATTGTCGGGATTGGCGAACTGATCCAGCACCTTGCCCTCGCCCTCGGCCTGCATGCGCTCGGCCAGGTCCCGGGCCTCCTCCATGCCGCCGTCCTGGGAGACCAGGATCAGCTCGGCTCCGTAGGCCTTCATGGACGCGCGGCGCTCGGCGGTCATGTTCTCCGGCATGATCAACCGCATGCGGTAGCCACGCATGGCCGCCGCCATAGCGAGGGCGATGCCCGTATTGCCGCTGGTAGCCTCGATGAGGGTATCGCCGGGGCGGATCTCGCCGCGCTCTTCCGCCTTCCGGATCATGTTGACCGCCGGGCGGTCCTTTACCGAACCCGCCGGATTGTTACCCTCGAGCTTGAGGAGCACCGTGTTGCGCGGGTTCGGATTAAGGCGCTGCAGGCGCACCAGGGGCGTATTGCCGACGAACGCTTCCAGGGTGGGATAGTCTTTCATGGCCCCGCATTCTAATCGAACTGCCCCGCCTACAGAACCTGGCAGGCCCTGAACGGTCCGCGCGGTATCACGCCGCAGTTTCGGTGTTGAGCCGTTCCCACGGGCCCCGGCGCTCAAGCAAACGCTGAACGATTCCCGCGAGCCTGCGCGGGTCAGGACACGGCCCTGGCTGCATCCGCGCCGTGCGGCCAGAGGCACGCGCGAATTGTTCGGCGTTTGCTTAATGTACAATCGGCGCAGGGGCACACACCGGCACGAGCACTCGACGGGTGCCGGGCGACAGGGACATTCGCTATCCACCAGGGCCGGGCGATCGGGATTTACATTCCATGCAAAGGACGATTCGCAAACGGCTGATCCCGTTAACCTTGCTGCCCGCGCTCGCGGTGGCCGGCGCCGGCGCGCTGGTATTCCTCCACTTCGCCACGCAGGACGCGGCGCGAGCGCTCCAGCAGACGGCGGATCTCGTCGCCGCCCGCACGGCCCGCAAACTGGAACATGGCGGCGGCGACTACCAGGGCAACCGCGTCGAACGGACGCTCTCCGAGGCGCTCAGCACGCCTCACGTCGCCGCCATAGCAGTGACACAGGACGACGGCAGGGTGGTCATCGCCCGGGAGCTGCCGGGTCTGGAGGACGGTTGGACGGTCGGGGCGAACCGGCTGCTGCGCTATATCGGCGGCGGCATTCCGGCTCGGTTCGAGGCCGAAACCACCCTGTCGCGCATCACCAGCCCCTTTGACGTGCCTTTCCGCGCCGCGCCGCAGGGGCCGCCGGAACACCGGCTGTCCGTGGCCACGCGCCTGTCACCGGGCGCCGTGCTCTCGCCCCGGGCGAGCACCGCCTTCGCGCTGGTCGTCCTGGGCATATTGCTGCTCTCCAGCCTCGCCGCCGGCCATACCGCCCGGCAGTTGCGCCTGCCGCTGCATTCCCTGGCACGTACCATCAAGCGGCTGCAGCTCGGCCGTCTGGACACCCAGATCCGGGCCCGTTCCCCGGGCGAGATCGGCGAGCTCGAGCACGCCGTCAATGCCATGGCTGCCTCCCTGCACCGCGGCCAGCAGGAGTTGCAGCGTCAGGTGGAGCAGACCACCTCCGAGCTGCGCCAGACGCTCCAGGCGGTCGAGGTCCAGAACGTGGAACTGGACGTGGCCCGCAAACGCGCCCTGGAGGCCAGCAAGGTCAAGTCCGAGTTCCTGGCCAACGTCAGTCACGAGATCCGCACGCCCATCAACGGCATCCTCGGCTTCGCCGACCTGCTCATCCACAGCCCGCTGGACGCCGAGCAGCGCGACTACGTCAACACCATCAAGGAGTCGTGCACGAACCTGCTCACCATCGTCAACGACATCCTCGACTTCTCCAAGATCGAGGCCGGCAAGCTGGTGATCGACAACGTGGCGTTCGACCTGCGCGACAGTGTCGAGGAAGTCCTGTCCCTGCTCGCGCCGGCCGCCTACGGCAAGAGCCTGGAGCTGGTTCACCTGATCTACTCCGATGTGCCCCTGAAGCTATACGGCGACCCCATCCGGATCCGCCAGGTGCTGACCAACCTGGTGCACAACGCCATCAAGTTCACGCCCCAGGGCCGCATCGTCGTCCGCGTGATGCTGGAGGACGAGACCGACAAGGAGGCGGTGCTGCGCGTGACCGTCACCGACACGGGCATCGGCCTGAGCCCCGCGGATCAGTCCAAGCTGTTCAAGGCCTTCAGCCAGGCGGACACCTCCCTGACCCGGCGCTTCGGTGGTGCCGGGCTGGGTCTGATCATCTCCCGGAAGCTGCTGGAGCAGATGGGCGGCACCATCGGCCTGGAGAGCGAGCCGGAACAGGGCTCGACGTTCTGGTTCACGCTGCGCTGCCTGAAACAGCCGGCATCCACCGCCAGCGAGCCGGCCCAGCGCCAGACCGCGCTGCTGGAACGCCACATCCTTCTCTACGACGAGGAGCCGCTGTCGCGACTCGCCACCAAACACGTGCTGGAGTCCTGGGGCGTGCGGGTGAGCGAGGTGGACGACCGTCAGAGCTTCCAGTCGATGATATCGGCGGGCAAACGCTGGGACGCCGCTGTGGTGGGTCTGACCCGCGGCGAGCTCAACGACCGCAGCTATCAGAGCGTGCTCCCGAAGGCCGAGCAGCTCGGCGTACCGTTGCTGGTCATGGCGAGTACTGTGGACCGCAACGAGCTTCGCAGCCTCTACCAGCAGGGCGCCCGTGTCTGCCTGCCCAAGGCCGTTCGCCGCCAGACGCTATACCGGGAGCTCTGCCGCCTGCTCTCCGGCGGGCGCAACGAGCCCGCGCCGCTGCCGGGCAGCGAGCTGCCAGAGTTCTCCCTGCCGAGGCCCGCCACTCAGCAACCGGCCGCCTCCGGGCTTCGCGTGCTGGTGGTGGACGACAACGACATCAATCGCAAGCTGGTCTGCACCATTCTGCGCCGCCACCAGGTGGACGTCCGTGAGGCCGAGGACGGCCGCCGGGCCGTGGATATCGCCACGGCGGAGCACTTCCACCTCATCTTCATGGATATCCAGATGCCGACCATGAGCGGCGAGGAGGCGGCTCGCCTCATCCGCGAGCATTACGCTGAGGCGCGGGCACCACGCATCGTGGCGCTCACCGCCAATGCCATGCACGGCGAGCGCGAACGCCTGCTCACGGCCGGAATGGACGATTGCCTGATCAAGCCGATCACCGAGGACCAGGTGACGGCCATACTCGGGGAGATCGCCGGCTCGGAAGCCGTCCGGGGCGAAACCCCGGCGTCCGGCGACGAAGCGATAACGGTCGGGAGCGAGGAGAAAGGAGACGACGAGCTGCCTTCCCGCGACGGCCTGCGCGCCGAGATGCGCGAGATGCTGGTCGCCGAGTTGCCCCAGCACAAGCGGGCCATTCAACGTGCCTACCGGCGCAACGACGTGGCAGAGCTCAAGGAAAAGGTGCACAAGCTCCACGGCGCGGTCAGCGTCTGCCACATGCCGGACCTGAAGGCCGCTTGCGCGGACCTGGAGAACAGCGTCATATCGGAAGACCGGGTTAGCATCCCCTCCGGCGTGCAGCGGCTGATGGCGGCCATCAACGAAACGGTGCGGGCGGAGGATCGGCAGCGGGCGGCCAGCCAGGGCGGCTGACGGGGCCGATTAGCGCCCTTCCAGCACCACGAACGCCACCGCGAACTCCCGCTCGTCACTCAGGCTCAGATGCGTGTCGACCACGCCCAGCGCCCGGGCCCGCTCCACTGCCCCCGCCGCCAGCGCGAGGCGGGGCTTGCCGAGCGAATCATGGGCGACGGTGATGGATTTCAGCGTCACGCCTTCGGCGATACCGGTACCGAGGGCCTTGGCGGCGGCTTCCTTGGCGGCGAAGCGCTTGGCGAGCAGACCCGGTGTTTCGCCGCGCCGGCGCCACTCTTCCAGCTCCTCGGGAGCGAGTATGCGGCGGGCGAAGCGTTCGCCGTGGCGATCCAGGGCCGAACGCATCCGCGCGATGGCGACGATATCCGTGCCGATGCCGACGACGCTCACCCGCCGGCCTCCCGAATCAGCCGTTTCATTTCCCGCACCGCCTCGTCCAGCCCGGTGATCACCGCCCGGGCGACGATGCCGTGACCGATATTGAGTTCACTGATGCCTTCGAGCGCGGCCACCGGCTGCACGTTGTGGTAGTGAAGGCCGTGGCCGGCGTTCACCTGCAGGCCGGACTCGAGCCCCAGAGCGAGGCCCTCCCGCAGCCGCCCCAGACAGGCCGCACGGCTTTCGTCGTCCACGGCGTCGGCATAAGCCCCGGTATGCAGCTCGATAGCCGGCGCGCCAACCGCGGCGGCAGCCTCGATCTGGGTCGGCTCCGGATCGATGAACAGCGACACCCGCACACCGGCCGCCGACAGACGCTGACACGCCTCCCGCAACCGCGGCATCTGCCCCTTGACGTCCAGTCCGCCTTCCGTCGTCAGCTCCTGGCGCCGCTCCGGAACCAGACAGCAATCGGCCGGGCGGTAGCGCTCGGCGATCCCGAGCATTTCTTCGGTCACCGCCATTTCCAGGTTCAGCTTCGTCTGCACCAGTCCTCCGGCGAGCTCGATGTCCCGGTCCTGGACGTGGCGGCGATCCTCCCGCAGGTGCAGCGTGATGCCGTCCGCTCCGGCCTGCTCGGCCACGAACACGGCATGCATGGGATCCGGGTAGCGAGTCCCCCGGGCCTGGCGCAGCGTGGCTACGTGATCCAGGTTGACCCCCAGCGTCGGTCTTGCGCTCGTCATGGCTCCGAACCTCCCGTCTGTGTGTTCCCGGGCGCGCGCCCGTCCCGCTCCCGCTCCCTGGTGCCACTGAGCTGGCGATAGAGCTCACGGCTCTTCAGCGGCCTCGGTCCGAGGTGAGCCTGCAGCGCCATGCGCAGCAGGCGTTTCGCGTCCGCCGCGGCATCGGGGCCCAGCGAGCGTTCGGAGCACAGCGCCAGAAGCGAGCTGCCACGGAATACGTGGGTGGCTGCCTCCTGTGTTTCCACCCGCACGGGCAGCCCCTCGGCATGCACGCTGTACCAGCCCTCGGGTTCGATGGGTTCGCCCGCGGCATCGTGGTCCAGGGTCAGACCGTAGCCGATCTCTTCCAGCAGGCGCTTCTCGAATACCCGCAGCGGGGGCTCGGCGTCGCCGCTCGCGGCAAGCGCCGAAATGGCCTCACGATAGGCTGCGTACAATGCCGGGTGGGGGTCGTCCCTGCGGACCAGGCGCATCAGGAGCTCATTGAGGTAGAAGCCCGCGGCGACCCGCGCCCCGCCGATGCGCAGCGCCCCACCCTGCGGCTCCGCGCCGGTCAGCGTGGCGAGCTCGCCGCGACCGCTCCAGCTCAACAGCAGAGGGCCGAAGGGTTGCAGCACGCCCCGCAACCGCGAGCGCTGACCGCGCACACCCCGGCCGACCAGACCCACCCGCCCGTGGTTCTCGGTAAACGCCTCTATGATGGCGCTGGTATCACGGTAAGGGCGGACATGGAGCACGAAAGCCGGCTCCAGGTTGACCACCCTGCGCTCCGCGGTCATGGCCCTTCGTCGTAGCCCAGCGAGCGCAGGGCGCGCTCGTCATCGGACCAGCCTTCGCGGACCTTGACCCATAGCTTGAGGTAGACCCGGCAGTGAAAGAGCCGCTCCATTTCCCGGCGCGCCGCGCTGCCAACCCGTTTGAGCAACTCGCCGTTCTCGCCGATGACGATGGCCTTCTGACCCTTGCGCTCCACCCAGACAACGGCACTGATGCGGCGCAGATTGCCGGTCTGTTCGAAGGCCTCCACTTCCACCGTGGTGGCGTACGGGACTTCCTTTCCGAGTAGCCGCATCAGCTGCTCACGAACCAGCTCGGCAGCCAGGAAGCGCTCGCTGCGATCCGTGATCTGGTCATCCGGGAACATCTGCGGGCCCGCCGGCATCCGTTCCTCCACGAGCCGGGCAAGGGTGTCCGTGTTCTCGCCCGAGCGCGCCGACAGGGGTACGACATCGGAGAAATCCCGCCCCTTGACCACCGATTCCATGAACGGGAGCAGCTCGTTCTTGTTTTTCGCCCGGTCCACTTTGTTGATCACCAGGACCACCGGCGCCTGGATGCCCTTCAGCAGTTGCAATACCGCCTCGTCCTCGTCCGTCCACTTGAGGGCGTCGATGACGAAGAGCACGCAATCCACGTCCGCCAGGCTGTTCCTCGCCGCCTGATTGAGATACCGGTTGATGGCCCGGTGCTCACGCTGATGCAGACCCGGGGTGTCGACGTAGACCACCTGGACGCCCGGCGTCGTATGCACGCCCATGATGCGGTGACGCGTGGTCTGAGGCTTGCTGGAGACGATACTGATCTTCTCGCCCAGCAGGCGGTTCATCAGCGTGGACTTGCCCACATTCGGGCGGCCCACGACGGCTACGAAGCCGCAGCGATACTCGGCGGAATCTCGGGCTTCAGTCACCGGCGGTCTCCGCTTCCGTGGCGCCCCGGCGCAGCCGCGTCAACATGGCATCCGCGGCTCGCTGCTCGGCCTGGCGGCGACTCCTGGCCTCGCCAATGGTGGCGCCGCTGACCCCCTCGATGGTGCACTCCACCGAGAAGGTCTGGTTGTGGGCCTTGCCGGTGACATCCAGTACCTGATAGCTCGGTAGGGGCAGGCGGCCGGATTGCAGGTATTCCTGCAGCCGGGTCTTGGGATCCTTCAGCTCGTCCACGTCGGGCAGGTCGTCCAGCCGTTCCCCGTAGCACGCGACGATGATCCGCCGCGTCGTCTCGAAATCGCTGTCGAGGTAGACGGCGCCGAATACCGCCTCCAGGCCATCTGACAGTATGGACTCGCGCCGGTGACCGCCGGACTTGAGCTCGCCGGTTCCCAGCTTGAGAAAAGCGCCCAGCTCCAGCTGCCTCGCCAGGCGGGCGAGGCTGGACTGGTTCACCATGCTTGCGCGGAGACGGCTGAGGTCGCCCTCCGGAAGGTCCGGCTTGCGCCGGTAGAGCTCGGCGGCGACCACGAAATTGAGAATGCCGTCGCCCAGGAACTCGAGACGCTCGTTGTTGGCCGGCGCGGCGCTGCGGTGGGTGAGCGCCTGCGCGAGCAACGCCCGATCCCTGAAACGGTAACCGAGCCCCTGCTCGAGCTTGTCCAGTTCCTCGGTCAATTGCGCAGCACGGCCTCCTTCCGGAATGTCGCCACCGCGTCCAGGTTGCCCATCAAGTCCACCCGGTGATCGTACTCCACCACCAGGCGCACGCCGCCCGCCACATCCTCGAACTGGAGCATGGACGCGCCGACGACACTGACGTCGTTGATGTTCAGCCGCTTCTCGAACGCGCGCCGGACCTCGCCGCGGTCCCGGCTGTTGAGCGAAGCGTCGGTGGCCAGGCCGTCGACGATGGAGCCGACGGTGAAGGAATTCATGTAAACCGGCACCAGGCGCAACGCAATCAGTGCCACGAGACCGATGATGACCAGCGTGATCACCCAGCCGATCAACGTCATTCCCTGCTGCTTGTGCGGCATACGCATTCTTCTACTCCTTCTACCGCCTATTCTATGGCGTTGCCGATGCGGCTCCAGTGGACGGAGGTGTCTTCGGCGTCCCAGCTCATCCAGATGAAGAAGGCCTGCCCGACCAGATTGTGGGCCGGCACCGCGCCCCAGAAACGGCTGTCACTGCTGCGATCGCGATTGTCACCCATGACGAAATAGCTCCGCGCCGGCACCTCGTACTCGAAATCCTGCCCCCGGTGATCCCGATGCACGAGTATCTGGTGCCGGACTTCGCCGAGCACCTCCTCGCGGACCTGCGCGGCCTCCGGACCGGGCCAGGCACCCACCGGCTGCTGTTCCGCAAGCTTACCATTGATGTAGAGACGCTTGTCCCGGTAGCTCACCATGTCGCCGGGCAGGCCAACGATGCGCTTGATGTAATCCTGGGATTCGTCCAGCGGGTAGCGGAACACGGCCACGTCTCCCCGGTCCGGTTCGCCTATGGGCACGATCCTGTGATGGGTTACCGGCAGACGCAGGCCGTAGGCGAACTTGTTCACCAGTATGAAGTCCCCCGTGAGCAGCGTCGGGACCATGGAGCCGGAAGGGATGCGGAACGGCTCGACCGCGAAGGAACGGATCACCAGCACGATGAGGATGACGGGGAACAAGGAGCGGGAAAGGTCCACCCACCAGGAGACGTCCGTCTCCGCAGACTGCCCCTTGCCTTTGTCCTCCTGCGCCTCGTCGTCCTTGCGGCGAAAGCGGTCCCAGGCCCAGATGACGCCGGTAACCAGCGTCAGGAGGACCAGCAGGGCCTCGAAATCGAAATGCATAGTCTGTTTTTCCCCGAAACGACCCGCCGGCCCCGCGGACCGGACCGGGCCAGGACATCCTGTTACTTGTTATCCACCTGGAGCACGGCCAGGAAAGCCTCCTGGGGCACCTCGACCTTGCCCACCTGTTTCATGCGCTTCTTGCCGGCCTTCTGTTTCTCCAGCAGCTTGCGCTTGCGCGTAATATCGCCACCGTAGCACTTGGCGGTGACGTTCTTGCGCATGGCCTTGACCGTCGAGCGCGCGATGATCTTGCTGCCCACGGCGGCCTGTATGGCCACCTCGAACATCTGCCGCGGGATGATCTCCTTGAGTCGCTCGGTGACGTCGCGGCCCCGGCTCTCGGCATGGTCCCGATGCACGATTATGGACAGCGCGTCCACCCGGTCGCCATTGATGAGTATGTCGAGCTTCACCAGGCGCTCCGCCTGAAACCGCCGGAACTCGTAATCGAACGAGGCGAAGCCGCGGCTCGCGGACTTCAGACGGTCGAAAAAATCCAGCACCACCTCGCTGAGCGGCAGCTCGTATTCCAGGGACACCTGGTTGCCCACGAACTGCATGTTCTTCTGGGTGCCACGCTTCTCTTCGCACAGGCCGATCACCGGCCCCACGTGTTCCTGGGGCACCAGAATGCTGGCATGGATGATGGGTTCGCGGATTTCCTCGATCTGCCCGTTCGGCGGCAGCTCCGCCGGGTTGTCCACCATGATGGTCTCACCCGAGGTCGTGGTGACCTCGTGGACGACCGTGGGCGCCGTGGTGATCAGGTTGAGGTTGTACTCGCGTTCCAGGCGCTCCTGGACGATCTCCATGTGGAGCATGCCCAGGAAGCCGCAGCGGAAACCGAAGCCGAGGGCCTGGGAGACCTCCGGCTCGTAATGCAGGGCCGCATCATTCAGCCGCAGCTTGCCGAGGGCGTCGCGGAACGCCTCGTAGTCGTCGGCATCCACTGGAAACACGCCGGCGAAGACCCGCGGCTGGACCTTCTTGAAGCCCGGTACCGGCTGCTCGGTGGGTTTGGCTGCATGGGTCAAGGTATCGCCAACCGGTGCCCCGTCGATATCCTTGATCCCGGCCACCACGAATCCCACACGGCCCGCCGACAGCCCCTTGTCCCAAGGCGTGCGCTTGGGACTGAAAAAGCCGACTTCATCCACCTGGAATTCCCGGGCCGTGGACATGACGCGGATCTTGTCCCCCTTGCGGATCAGGCCGTCGAAGACACGCACCAGGCAGACCACGCCCAGGTAATTGTCGAACCAGGAATCAATGATCAGCGCCTTCAGCGGCGCCTCGGGATCGCCCTGCGGCGCGGGGATGCGCTCGACGATGGCCTCCAGCAGGTCGTCGATGCCATAGCCGGTCTTTGCGCTGACATGCAGCGCGTCGCTGCCGTCCAGGCCGATGATCTCCTCGATCTGGTTAATGACCCGGTCGGGCTCCGCGGAAGGCAGGTCCACCTTGTTGAGCACCGGCACGATTTCCAGGCCCTGGTCCACTGCCGTGTAACAGTTCGCCACGCTCTGTGCCTCGACGCCCTGGGAGGCGTCCACCACCAGCAGAGCGCCCTCGCAGGCATACAGCGAACGGCTCACCTCATAGGAGAAGTCCACGTGGCCGGGCGTGTCGATGAAGTTGAGCAGGTAGGTCTCGCCGTCCCGGGCCTTGTACTCCAGGGACACGCTCTGGGCCTTGATGGTGATCCCGCGCTCGCGTTCCAGGTCCATCGAATCGAGGACCTGCTCAGCCATTTCCCGGCTGCTCAGCGTGCCGCAGTGCTCGATGAAGCGATCCGCCAGCGTCGACTTGCCGTGGTCGATATGGGCGATGATCGAGAAATTTCGAATGTGTTTCATGGATTCCGTAGACGATCAGGTCGGCGGACGGGCCGTGGACGACGCCAGGTACCGGCGCGCCCGGCAAGCAGCTGACGCGGTGATTCTACCGTCCGCGTCCGGAGGCGAAGAAGATACGCACTCAGGCGGAAAGTCTCAAATGTGACGACGACCGCAACGCCGGGCCACCGTCGTCATGATCGCCCTGCGCCTAGTCGGGAAGGCGCAGGGCGAGGAACCGCGGACCGTTGGGGCGCTGAACGAGCACCGGAACCGACGTGCCGGGCTCCAGCGCATCGACCCGCTCCATGAAGTCGTCCACCGAAGTGACCCGCTCACCGTCGAGCATCGTGATGATGTCCCCGCGCTGAATGCCCGCCCGGCTTGCCGGGCCCTGCTCAATGCTCTCGACCACGACGCCCAGGTTGTCACCGAGCTCCAGGCGTTCGCGTTCCGTGTCGTTCGGGCTGCGCACCGTCAATCCCAGCCGCTCGCTCTGTCCCGGCGCCATTTCCGGTTCCGGTTCCGGCGCGGTCCGCTCGCCCCGCCGCGGGGTCTCCTCCGGCAGCTCGCCGATCGTAACGGTCAGGGTCTCACGCTCGCCGTTGCGAATGACGGTGATCCCCACGTCCTCGCCGATCTCCGTGCGCCCGACCATTGGCGGCAGCGCCCCCGAGCGCGGCACGGCCTTGCCCTCGTATTCGACGATCACGTCACCCGCCTGGAGGCCACCCGCGGCGGCCGGACTGTCCGGCATCACCTCCGCCACCAGTGCCCCCTGGGGCCGGCTCATGCCGAAGGACTCGGCCAGGTCGCGCGTCACGTCCTGAATCAGCACTCCGAGCCAGCCCCGCGTGACCCGTCCCTTGGTGCGCAGCTGCTCGCTGACGCTCATGGCGAGCTCGATGGGGATGGCGAACGACAGCCCCATGAAGCCACCCGTGCGGCTGTAGATGTGAGAGTTGATCCCTACGACCTCGCCGTCCAGGTTGAACAGCGGACCGCCGGAATTGCCGGGATTGATGGCGACGTCCGTCTGAATGAACGGTACGTAGTTCTCGGTGGGCAGGCTGCGGCCTTTGGCGCTGACGATACCCGCCGTGACCGAATGCTCGAACCCGAAGGGCGAGCCGATGGCCAGCACCCACTCGCCGACCTGCAGCTCCGAGGACTCCCCGATCGTCACCACCGGC
Organism: Ectothiorhodospiraceae bacterium WFHF3C12; assembly: GCA_013519935.1. Classification (GTDB taxonomy): domain Bacteria; phylum Pseudomonadota; class Gammaproteobacteria; order Nitrococcales; family Nitrococcaceae; genus WFHF3C12. The sequence goes on from JACDUA010000001.1 coordinate 89,309, forward strand.
AGGTCCTCGGCGTCGATCTTCAGCAGCGCCAGATCACTTCGCGGGTCGCCGCCGATCATCTCGGCCACGAACTCGCGACGATCGCTCAGGCGCACGATGATCTCGTCGGCGTCCTCCACCACATGATGATTGGTGAGCACGTAACCGTCTTCCGAGATGATGAACCCCGAGCCCAGGGAACGGGCGTCGTAGCTCTCCGGCGGTTCGCCATCATTGAAGAAACGGTCGAAGAAGTCGCGGAACGGATGGTTCTCGGGCAGGTCCGGCATCGGCCCCAGCCCGCCCGGTCCCCGCCGTTCCACCGTCTGCGTGGTGCTGATGTTGACCACCGCCGGGCTGTTGCGCTCCACCAGTTCGGTAAAATCAGGCAGCTGTGCCCGCGCGCCGAACGACACGAGCAGCATCGCGGCTAGCAATGCCAGCCACGCCGGTGCCTGCGCCACTCGCGCGCCCGCCATCCGGACGCCGTGAAGACCCATACTCCTCATGCCCTATCGCCCCTTCTGGATGCAGTAGTCGGGTGGGTTCCCAAAGCGAATCCGCGGACCACGTGACAGAGCCTCACCGGCGGTGAGCCCCATGACCGAACCGACGAACCGCGTATGTCATTCGAGCCTACGGGGCAGTCCGGATACGCGCAAGCATCACCACGTCGTGGTGGCGCCCCCGTCGCGGCGCAGCATCGTCGGTGCCAGTGCAACGTGCTGACGTCGCAACCGGCGCCTGGCCCAGATCAGGCCGGCTGTCAGTCCGCACACCCCTCCTGCGGCGACCCACAGCTCGACGCCGCCGCTCAGGGCACTGCCCGCGGCGGCGCCCAGGAGCAGCCCGAGCACCGGAACGAGATAGGTGTAGATCGCACCAAGGACCAGCGCCCGTGGCGCCAGGCCTAGCGTCACCCGCGTACCGACATCGAACCGCCCCGGGTTGTCCACGCGCAGCCGGCGCGGTGCACGCCGAAGGGCCTGACCCAACAGCGCCGTCCCGCAGTGGCCGGACGCGCTGCAGCCACCGCAGCCGGCGTCGTTGGCGGACTCCACCCAGGCTGCACCATCGTCGTCCACGGCCACGATGACCGCCGGTTCTTCCAGCAGCTTCATTGCGCCCCGCGCCGTTCGATGCCGCGGCCAATCATGCGCACGGTCTGCACCGGCACCTCGCCGACCACCACCGTCTGATGACCCTCGACGACCCGTCCGAAGGCACTGACCGCGCCCATGGACGAGGTCCCGGCGAAGCCGTTGGTGCCATTCGACGGCTCTACGTAGACGGAAACCGTGGCCAGCCCGTCCGTGTAGAGGTGGTGCTCGGCGGCCGGCGCATCACCGCCCCCGCGCCACTCCCGCGCACCGAGCGAAAACCCGGGTGGTAGCTGCGTGATGGCCCACACCGATTCACCGGAGGCCGGTCGCGCCTCCTCGTCGTGGTGGTACCAGGTGAAGCCATCCCCTCCCACGGTCTGGTCGAATGCCTCGGTCGGGAGGCTGTCGCGGATCTGGATGTCCGTGAACATCAACTGCTCGACTGCTTCGCCATCGCTGCCCACCAGGTCGGCCCGGAGGAGCAGCCGCGATTCCCGGTCCACCCACAACCGGTAGCCATAGCGGTACTCGTCTGCCGGCTCAATGGCGATACGAACTGCGTCGCGGCCCGCCACGCGGCCGTCGCCCAGGACGCTGAACCGATAGGATTGCTTCAGGGTCTCCACGTCCATGGGAACCACGTCCGCGAGCGGATTACGCGAGCGGCGACGGTCCACGACCACGGAGCGAACCTCCGGCAGCACGCACGTAACCTTCGCGCCCTTGCGGATCACCTCCCGCGGGCTGCCGCTGAGGGCATAGAGCCGTTCCTGCTCGGCGCCGTCGTGAACCCGGTGGAGGATTCGCATGGACTCGAGCTTTCCGCGGTAGCGGTAGACGAAGACGCCTTCGTAGGTCTCGCTGCGCACGGCCTCCACCATACGCTCCAGCCAGCGCTGTGCGTCGACCTCCCGGCCGGCGTCATCCGCTATTGCCACGGTCGTCACGAGCAGGAGCGCGGCCGCGAGCAGGCGGCACGGGGAAAGCGTCATCACTGGTTCTCGGGCTCCTGACCGGCAATGCGCGCGTAGTTGATCATGCCGCCGAGCTGTGCGCTGCCGGCGTGCTCACTGTGGTCCACGATGTAGCCGTTGAGCCAGCTCTGGACGCGGGGATCCAAGCGATCCCACTCCTGGGGCTCGGTCGCTGGCGCGCTCTGTCCGGCGCTGATCGCCAGGCCCCCGCCGGAGCCCGTGGAGACCCGCATGGTGCCGCTCTGGGAGGTAATTCCGGTGATGGCGTTACTGGTGAAAGACTGGGGCTGAGGGGTGGAGGTGGGACCGGTGGGCCACAAGCTGACGGCCAGTACCGCGACACTCGCGGCGATGGCCAGTCCCGCCGCCGGTTTCAGCGCATGGCTGCGCGGCCTCGTGCGGCGGGGGCGGCCCTGATGGGCGGGTTCCGCCTCCAGGGATGCCGATACGCGATCGGCGAGCCCGAGCGTGTCCACGCCGGGCAGCTCCCGGCGTATGGCATCGCGCATGAGATAGTACCGCTCCAGGCGACCGGTGAGCTGGTCGGAGCCCTCCAGTTGCCGCAGCAGCAGCGGCAGCTCCTGACTGTCCAACTCGTCGTCCACGAGGGCGGATAATTGTTCGTTCAATGCCTCGCTCATATCCCGTCACCTACTCCAAAGTCACGCCAGTAATGGACGCAGTCGTTTGTCGATTGCCTCGCGAGCCCGGAAGATCCGCGAACGCACGGTACCAACCGGACACTCCATTGCCTGGGCGATCTCTTCGTAACTCAGCCCTTCGAGCTCCCGCAGCGTGATCGCCGTTCGCAGGTCCTCCGGCAGCGCCTCGATGGCCTCCAGGACCGTGCGCTCGATCTCATCGCGCTGGGCCATGCCTTCCGGCGTATCCTGATCCTTCAGACGCGATTCGATGTCATATCGTTCCGCATCCTCGGCGTCGATGTCCGAATCCGGCGGCCGGCGCCCCTGGGCGACCACGTAGTTCTTCGCCGTGTTGATGCCGATCCGGTACAGCCAGGTGTAGAAGCTGCTGTCGCCCCGGAAATTGGGCATGGCCCGGTAGGCCTTGATGAAGGCCTCCTGAGCGATGTCCATAGCGTCCGCCGGATCGTTCACATAGCGCATGATCAGCTTGACCAGCTTGTGCTGGTACTTGAGCACCAGAACATCGAAGGCACGCTTGTCGCCAGCCTTGACCCGTTCGACGAGCTCCCGATCCGCCTCAGCAGCGCTCATGCACACTCCGCTGCCGTAGGGTCGGCGCCGTCGTCGAACTCACGGGGTAGACAGCCTGTGGGTAGGATAGTTCGCGCATCATCGCCGCTTGGAGGTATAGTGTCTCGCCGCATTCGTATGCCGGCCTGCTTCGTTGCTCCCGGCCGCCTGGGCGCACCGCGCGGCGGACACCCAATTGGTCCGTATGGCCGGCAGTCGTGTCGAACCGCCGCCATTTCCGTCCCCTACGTCCAGATGGTGGTTGTAGCCGGCCAGACAACCGCCGAAGCATTTTGCTGCATCGGAAACGCGGGCGCGACGGGCACCGAGATTATCCGATAGCCTTCCGCCGGTGCAACTCGCCGGCGGGTCCCTGCCGAGGGTAACGGCGCGGCGTCTGAAGCGGGAATCGAACCGATATGGACGAGACATTCGACGTTCTGATCATTGGCAGCGGCGCGGCCGGCCTCGCCCTGGCACTGCAACTGCCCGCGGACCTCCGCATCGCGGTGTTGTCAAAAGGCGAGCTCACCGCCGGCTCCAGCATGTGGGCCCAGGGCGGCATCGCCGCCGTATTGGAGGACACCGACAGCGTCGAAGACCATGTCGAAGACACACTCGTGGCCGGTGCCGGGCTTACCGACGCTTCGGTGGCCCGCTTCGTCGCCGAGCAGGCGGCTGACTGCATCCACTGGCTGCTGCATGAGCGCGTCCCCTTTTCCACCGAGCACCGCGACGGAAAAGATCAGCTGCACCTCACCCGGGAAGGCGGCCACAGCCACCGCCGTATCGTGCACGCAGCCGACGCCACCGGCCGTGCCATCGAGACGACCCTGGAGGAGCAAGCCCGCGCCCGGGCCAACATCACACTCCTGGAGCATCACAACGCCGTCGACCTGATCACGGCCCGTCGGCTGGGTCATGGCGAGGACCGTTGCCTGGGCGCGTTCGTGCTGGATAACCAGACGGGGCACGTGCATACGTACGCCGCGGCCAGGACGGTCCTCGCCACCGGCGGCGCCAGCCGCGTCTATCTCTATACCAGCAACCCGGACGGTGCCACCGGGGACGGTATCGCCATGGCCTGGCGGGCGGGTTGCCGGGTGGCGAACATGGAATTCAACCAGTTCCATCCCACCTGCCTGTACCACCCCCATGCGAAGTCCTTTCTCATCAGCGAGGCGGTGCGCGGCGAAGGCGGCATTCTGCGGCTGCCCGACGGCGAACGGTTCATGCCGCGGTTCGACGAGCGCGCCGAGCTGGCGCCGCGGGACATTGTCGCCAGGGCTATCGACCACGAGATGAAACGCCTGGGCGCCGATTGCGTCTACCTCGACATCAGTCACAAGCCGGAAGCGTTCATCCGCGAGCACTTTCCGAATATCCACGCCCGGTGCCTGGAATTCGGCATCGACATGACAAGGGAACCGATACCGGTGGTGCCGGCGGCCCACTACACATGTGGCGGTGTCGTCGTGGACAAGGCCGGCCATACCGACGTGCCGGGTCTCTACGCCGTTGGCGAGACATCCTTCACCGGCCTCCATGGCGCCAACCGGCTGGCGAGCAACTCGCTGCTCGAGTGCCTGGTATACGCCCGCGCCGCGGCGGCGGATATCGCCGCTACGCTTCGTGACAATCCCCCCGCCATACCGGCCCTGCCAGCCTGGGATGAGCGCCATGTCACCGATTCCGACGAACAGGTGGTGGTCAGCCACAACTGGCACGAGCTACGCCAGTTCATGTGGGACTACGTCGGCATCGTGCGCACCAACAAGCGCCTGGAGCGCGCCAGGCGGCGGGCGGACATGCTCCACCGGGAGATCCACGAGTATTACCGCAACTTCCGCATTACCGCGGATCTCATCGAGCTGCGCAATCTGGCCCTCGTGGCCGAGCTCATCATCCGCAGCGCCCAGGCGCGCACCGAAAGCCGGGGTCTGCATTTCAGCCTGGATTACCCGGCAGCCGGCAACGGCAGCGAGGCCCACCCCACCATCCTCGGCCCCAGCGCGCCGCCGCCCTACCGCAATCTGCTCAAATAATCCGGCGGGAGCGACCCGTTTTAGATCAACGGGGTATGCGTGCCTATTCAAGGCGCAGGTGTACCCGCAGCTGCCGATAGGCATCGGGGCCGAGGGCATCGCGCCAGACGAGGCAGGCGGGGCCGAGCGCCAGGCTCCGCTCGGCCGTCAATTCCAGGTAGGCGCAGTACCGGTTGGACCAGGCCCGGGCAAGCTCGCCGCGACGACGGCGCCCATCGCCGTAGTGGAAGCTCCACTGGCGTCCCCGGCGCGTTACGCGCGAGATGCGCCGGCCTTCATGCAGCACGCCGCAGCGGCGGGCTTCCAGAACGCCCCAGGCCACATGTAGCCCGCACCAGCAGAAAACGGCGAGAAGATTCAGGTTCAGGGCGGGCGGCAGCGCCAGCGGCAGGAACGTGCCGGCTGCAATCACGCGTGCCTGCAGCGGGGAACGCCGCAGATCAAGGTCGAGCGTGGGCGAGAATCCGTTCGACGAGTGCCCGCTGTGCCCCATCCCTGGGCTCCTGCCGGCCGAAGAAATAGTCCGTGAGAAGATCGTCCTGTTCGTCCAGCAGCTGGTCGAATACCGCCAGCTCCTCGGCCGTCAGCGTCTCGGCGCCGTTGCGCAGAAAGGCGCCGAGGATTGCATCCAGCTCCTTGGTGCCGCGCCGGCATTTCCAGCGCAGCCGGGACAGCTCGCTCAACCTCGCGCCTCCTGCAATGGGCCGCTAGCGCCGCTCGATCATGAGCTTCTTGATCTCGGCGATGGCCTTGGCGGGATTCAGTCCCTTCGGGCAGACCGAGGTGCAGTTCATGATCGTGTGGCAGCGATAGAGCTTGAACGGATCCTCCAGATCGTCCAGCCGCTCGCCGGTGGCCTCGTCACGGCTGTCGGCGATCCACCGGTAGGCCTGCAGCAGCACGGCCGGGCCGAGGTAGCGATCGGGGTTCCACCAGTAGCTCGGGCAGGAAGTCGAGCAACAGGCGCAAAGAATGCATTCGTACAGACCGTCGAGCTCCGCACGGTCTTCCTTGGACTGCAGCCGCTCGCGATCCGGCGGCGCCGGCGTCTGGGTACGGATCCAGGGCTTGATGGACGCGTACTGGGCATAGAAGTGGGTCAGGTCCGGCACCAGGTCCTTGACCACCGGCATGGACGGCAGCGGATAGACGCGCACCTCCCCCTTCACGTCCTCCACGGCCTTGGTGCAGGCCAGGGTGTTCTGCCCATCGATGTTCATGGCGCAGGAGCCGCAGATACCCTCGCGGCAGGAGCGGCGGAAGGTCAGCGTCGAGTCCACCTCGTTCTTGATCTTGATGAGGGCGTCGAGGACCATCGGTCCGCAACTGCCCATGTCCACCTCGTAGGCATCCAGCCGGGGATTGCGCCCGCTGTCCGGATCCCACCGGTAAACCTTGAACACCTTGATGTCCTTGGCGCCGGAGGGAGCGGTATAGCGCTCGCCCTCGGTCACCTTGGAGTTCGCCGGCAAACTGAACTTGGCCATTGGCTGAACCTCGCTACTCGTGCTTTTCTGACCGATTCCCGGAGACCGTGGTTCCGCGCCTAGTAGACCCGGGCCTTGGGCGGAATGGCCTCGATTTCGTCGGTCAAGGTGTTCATGTGCACGGGCCGGTAGTCGATCTTTACCTGCCCCTTCTGATCCATCCAGCTGATGGTGTGCTTCATCCAGTTCTCGTCGTCACGGTCCGTGTAATCCTCGCGGGCGTGGGCCCCCCGGCTCTCGGTGCGGTTACGCGCCGACTCCACGGACGTGATGGCGTTACCCAGAAGGTTCTCCAGCTCCAGGGTCTCCACCAGATCCGTGTTCCAGATCAGGCCGCGGTCGGCCACCTTGACGTCGGCGAACGCCTCGTGGACCTGCTGCATCCGCGTGCAGCCCTCTTCCAGGGTCTCGCCGGTGCGGAACACCGCCGCGTAGTTCTGCATGGTGCGCTGCATCCGATCGCGGATATCCGCCGTGGGCGTGGAACCGTTGGCGTTGCGCAGCCGTTCCAGGCGCTCCAGCGAGAAATCCGCGGAATCCCCGGGCAGCGGCTTGTGATTGTCCCCCGCCTCGTCGACCAGTTCCGCGGCCCGAATGGCCGCCGCACGACCGAAGACCACCAGGTCCAGCAGCGAATTCGAACCGAGACGGTTGGCGCCGTGAACGGAAACACAGGCGGCTTCGCCAATGGCCATCAGGCCCGGGACCACCGCATCCGGGTCGCCGTCGCGCAGCGTGACGACCTCGCCCAGGTAGTTGGTCGGAATGCCGCCCATGTTGTAGTGCACCGTGGGCAGCACCGGAATGGGCTCCTTGGTAACGTCCACGCCGGCGAAGATGCGCGCGGTCTCGGCAATGCCGGGCAGCCGCTCGTTGATGACCTCGGGACCCAGGTGCTCGAGATGCAGGTGAATGTGATCCTGCTCCGGCCCGACGCCCCGTCCCTCGCGAATCTCGATGGTCATCGAACGGCTGACCACGTCGCGCGAGGCCAAATCCTTGGCGTTGGGGGCATAGCGCTCCATGAAACGCTCGCCCTCGGAGTTGGTCAGGTAACCCCCCTCGCCGCGCACGCCCTCGGTGATCAGACAGCCGGCGCCGTACACCCCCGTGGGATGGAACTGGATGAACTCCATGTCCTGAAGCGGCAGCCCGGCGCGCAGTACCATGCCGGCGCCGTCGCCGGTGCAGGTGTGGGCCGACGTGCAGGAGAAATACGTGCGGCCGTAACCGCCGGTGGCGAGGACCACCTGATGGGCGCGGAAGCGGTGAATCCGGCCCGTGGCCAGCTCCAGGGCAATGACGCCGCGGCAGGCACCCTCCTCGTCCATGATGAGATCCAGGGCGAAGAACTCGATGAAGAACTCGGCCTGATGCTTCAGCGACTGCTGGTAGAGCGTGTGCAGGATAGCGTGGCCCGTGCGGTCCGCGGCGGCGCAGGTGCGCTGGGCGCGGCCTTCGCCGAAGTGCGTGGTCATGCCGCCGAATGGCCGCTGGTAGATCTTGCCTTCGTCGGTACGGGAGAACGGCACGCCGTAGTGCTCCAGCTCGATGATCGCCGGAATGGCCTCCCGGCACATGTACTCGATGGCGTCCTGGTCGCCGAGCCAGTCGGAGCCCTTGACGGTGTCGTACATGTGCCAGCGCCAGTCGTCCTCGCCCATGTTGCCGAGGGCGGCGCTGACGCCGCCCTGGGCCGCCACGGTATGGCTGCGGGTCGGGAAGACCTTCGTCACGCAGGCGGTCTTCAGCCCCTTCTCCGCCATGCCGAACGTAGCACGGAGGCCTGCGCCGCCCGCGCCCACGACCACGACGTCGTAAGTGTGATCAATAATCTCGTAGTCGCCCGACATGGACATTCAGCCTCCAAAAGCGATCGACAGGACGGCGAAAATGCCGGCCAGCGCCAGCAAAATCGCGGCGGCACGAACCAGCAGGAGCAGCACCAGCTTCAACCCCTCCCCGTCCACGTAATCCTCGATGACCACCTGCACGCCCAGGGCGCCGTGGTAGAAAACCGCGCCCAGCGTCACGACCATCAGCACGGCCGTCACGGGCGAGCCGACCCACTCGCGGGCGGCCGCGTAGTCCGCGCCGCCGTGCACGGCGATCCCGATGACGAACCAGAGCAGAAGCGGGATGAGCGCCAGGGCCGTCGTTCGCTGGGCCCACCAGTGGCCGACGCCGAAGTGCGACGAGCCCAGCCCCCGGGCGTCCTTGATCGGTGTACGGAACTCGCTCATCACGCACCCCCCACGCTATATCCGATGACCCAGGCGATAATCGTCAGAACGACCGCGGCGGCGATGGCCGCCTGGCCGGTGCGGTGGGCGGTTTCCAGCTCGAAACCGTAGCCCGCGTCCCAGAAGAGATGCCTTATGCCGTTGGCCAGGTGGTAGAACAGGGCCAGGCTGAAGAGGATCATCACGATCTGACCGATTACGCTGCCGGCAGCCGCCTGGGCCGCGGCGTAAGCCTCAGGGCCGGAGGCCAGCGCCACCAGCCAGTACACCATGCCGAACGCACCGAGCCCGAGCAGCAGTCCGCTGAGGCGGTGGGTAATGGAGGTGATGGCGGTAAGGGGTAACCGATAGATCTGCAGGTGTGGCGAAAGCGGCCGGTTATCGCTCTGCATCTGTTCACTCGCTCCGCGTGATCCGGTCTTGGAACCGGCGGGAAAATTAAACCGTAACGCCCCCGTTTGCAAGCGCCAGCCGGCCGCAGGCACCGGTTCTGCGGGACTAACGCATTGACCCTTCGGGGAATTACAGACTTGTACGCAGTACCACTCTTGTACAGCCTTTGCGCGGCAACGCCCGCCGCATCGCCGGGGCCGGCGGTTGCTCCGGAGAAATACCGCAGCGCCGGCTCGACGGATCAGAAATCGCTACAACGCCCGTTTCGTTCCCAGTCGCCGTAGCGGGTGGGTTCCGGGCCCTTGACGCCCCCGTTCTCGTTGGGCCAGGTGGACGGATCGTCCCAATCGACCTGGTCCTTGGCCTGCGAATCGCGCGTCCCCGCCCCGACACCTCGATCCTGGGACTGACGTTCCTTCTCGGACATGCGCACCTCCGCCGGGGTTGACCAAAGAGTTAGAATTATCGCATATCAATCGACCGACGTCCGCCCGACGCCCGAGTGGTGTCGCACGCGGCATGCTCGCCCACCACGCCCACTCAATCGGAGTCACCATGCACGAGCCCTGGTCCGCGCTGCTGGAGGAAAAGCCGCCCGGTGACAATGACCGTATCGCCCATTTCGGCGATCCCGACGCCGAGCTGCATGCCGCCGAGCACGCCGGTATCGTCGTACCGCTGACCGACACCGGATTTATCGGCGCCTACGGCCCGGATGCCCGGACCTTCCTCCACGGGCAGCTCACCCAGGCCATCGAGGACCTGCCCGAAGAGCGCTGGCGGCTGGCCGGCTACTGCTCGCCCAAGGGCCGCCTACTGGCCCTGCTGCGGGTCATGGAGGACGGCGGCGAGGGCGTGCTCGGTCTGTTGGACCGCGACATTGTCGAGTCCACTCTGGGGCGGTTGCGGATGTTCGTGCTCCGATCCCGGGTGGCGCTGGAAAACCTGACCGGGCAAACGGCCGCCCTGGGCCTCGCCGGCGCCCCGGCGGTGGAGCTGATCAGCGAGCTGGCCGGAACGCCGCCGGCCGAGCACGGCGGCGTCAGCGAGGCCGGCGACCTGCGCGTACTGCGGCTGGGCGACGACGGCAACGTCCCGCGATTCATCCTGGTCACCCCGGCCAGTGAGCTTCGCAACATCTGGAATATGCTTGGCCGCGGCCTCACGGCCGCCGGCGGCAATGCCTGGGAACTGCTCGCCATCCGCTCTGGGGAACCGGCCATTACCGGGCCCAACGTGGAGGCCTTCGTGCCACAGATGGTGAACCTGGAGCTCATAGACGGGGTGAGCTTTTCCAAGGGGTGCTATCCCGGCCAGGAAATCGTTGCCCGCATGCACTACAGGGGCCAGGCAAAACGGCGGATGTTCCGGATCGTGCTCGATACCGACGAACCCCCGGAGCCGGGCACGGCCGTGCGTACCGGGCAGGAGCAGGAGGCCGGCACCATCGTCCGCGCCGCCCGCAACCGTCAGGGCCGCGTCGAGGCGCTGGCGGTGCTGCCATTGGCCCGCGTGGCCGAGGAGCGGCTGTTCGTCGACGGGGTCGCCGTCGAGCTGGAGACGTTGCCGTACCCAATCCCGACCGGGGAATAGGCGCCACCTCCACCCCTTCGTCGGGTCGACTGGCGATGCGTATCGCACCGACCGGGACAGTTATTTGGGTTGGACGGGCTCGCCATCCGGCATCCCTCCGCCCAGCGTCGGCACCGGCTTCGCCGGTGTCGACCTACGGCGCCTACTCCGCCGCCGCCTCCGGCCGCATGGCCGGAAACAGCAATACGTCCCGAATCGAAGGCGCATCGGCGAGCAGCATCACCAGCCGATCGATGCCGATCCCCTCGCCGGCCGTCGGCGGCAGACCATACTCCAGGGCCCGCACGAAGTCGGCATCGTAGAACATGGCCTCGTCGTCGCCGGCGTCCTTCTCCGCCGCCTGCTCGCGAAAACGCTCCGCCTGGTCCTCCGCGTCGTTGAGCTCGGAGAAGCCATTGGCGATCTCCCGGCCACCGACGAAGAGCTCGAAGCGCTCGGTGACGAAGGGGTTGTCGTCCTTCGGTCGCGCCAGCGGCGAAACCTCCTTCGGGTAATCGATGACGAAGGTCGGCTCGCGCAGCGCATGCTCGGTGGTCTTCTCGAAGATCTCCACCTGCAGTTTGCCCAGGCCGAAGCCCTCTTTCACCTCGAGGCCCAGGGAGCGGGCCAGCGCCGCCGCCGGCTCGCGCTCGGCCAGTTGCGCGGCGGTGATATCCGGGTTCTGCTCCAGGATGGCATCGTGCACGCTGACCCGGCGAAAGGTCTGCCCGAAGTCGAAGCGCTCACCCTGGTACTCGATGGCCTCGCCGCCGATCACATCCCGCGCGAGCCCCCGAAGCAGCACTTCCGTCAGGTCCATCAGGTCGTGGTAGTCCGCGTAGGCCTGATAGAACTCGAGCATGGTGAATTCCGGATTGTGCCGCGTTGATACCCCTTCGTTGCGGAAATTGCGGTTGATCTCGAAGACCTTTTCGAAACCGCCCACCACCAGCCGCTTGAGGTAGAGCTCCGGCGCCACGCGCAGATACAGGTCGATGTCCAGCGCGTTATGGTGCGTCGTGAACGGCCGTGCCGTCGCGCCACCCGGGATGGGCTGCATCATGGGGGTCTCCACCTCCAGAAAACCCCGCTCCACGAAGGCCTCACGGATGTAGTGGACGATGCGGCTGCGCAGCTGGAAAACGCGGCGGCTATCGTCGTTCATGATCAGATCCACGTACCGCTGCCGGTAGCGGGCCTCCTGATCGGTGAGACCGTGGTACTTCTCGGGCAGGGGTCGCAGCGACTTGGTCAGCAGCACCACCTCGCCGGCCTTCACCGACAGCTCCCCGGTCCTGGTCCGGAACAACGTGCCCTCGGCACCGACGATATCGCCCACATCCCAACCCTTGAACGCCTGATACTGGCCTTCCGGCAGGTCATCGCGGCGCAGAAACAGCTGTATCCGGCCGCTCATGTCCTGGATGTGGGCGAAGCTCGCCTTGCCCATCACCCGCTTGCCGACCATACGCCCGGCAACCCGCACGCGGATGCCCGCGGACTCCAGGGTTTCGCCGTCCTGATCGCCATGGCGCGCGTGCAGATCGGCCGCCAGCGCATCGCGCCGGAAGTCGTTGGGGAAGGCACGCCCGGTCTCGCGCCACTCGGCGAGCTTGCGCCGGCGCTCGGCGATAAGCTTGTTCTCGTCTGTCTGCTCGGTCATGACGGTTTCCTAGAAACCCGCCTTGAGGCTGGCTTCGATGAACTGGTCCAGTGCGCCGTCCAGCACGGCCTGGGTGTTGCCCACCTCAACGCTGGTGCGCAGGTCCTTGATACGGGACTGGTCGAGGACGTAGGAGCGGATCTGGCTGCCCCAGCCAATGTCGGCCTTGCTGTCCTCCACCTGCTCGGCTTCCTCCCGGCGTTTCTGCATCTCCAGCTCGTAGAGCTTGGCCTGGAGCTGCTTCATGGCCGTGGCGCGGTTCTTGTGCTGCGAGCGGTCGTTCTGGCACTGAACGACGATGCCGGTGGGCAGGTGGGTGATTCGAACGGCCGACTCCGTGCGGTTGACGTGCTGACCGCCCGCACCACTGGCGCGGTAGACGTCCACGCGCAGGTCCGAGGGGTCGACGTCAATGGCAACGTCGTCGTCGATCTCCGGCGATACGAACACCGCCGCGAAGGACGTATGTCGCCGGTTGCCGGAATCGAAGGGCGACTTGCGCACCAGCCGGTGCACGCCGGTTTCCGTGCGCAGCCAGCCAAAGGCGTATTCGCCCTCCACTTTCAGCGTGGCGCTCTTGATGCCGGCTACCTCCCCCTCGGAGAGCTCGATGATCTCGCTGCGGAAGCCCTTGTTCTCCGCCCAGCGCAGGTACATCCGAAGCAGCATGTTGGCCCAGTCCTGGGCCTCGGTGCCGCCGGACCCGGCCTGGATGTCCACGAAGGCGTTCTTCTCGTCCATCTCCCCGGAGAACATTCGCCGGAACTCGAGGCCGGCGACGCGGCGCTCGTAGCCGTCCAGATCCGACGCCACCGACGAAACGGTGTCGTCATCGCCTTCCTCAACGGCCATTTCCAGTAGCTCGCCGGCGTCCTCGAGCCCGGAAGTCAGGTCCTCCAGCGTGCCGACCAGGTCCTCGAGCTGGGAGCGCTCCTTGTTCAGCGCCTGCGCCCGTTCGGGCTCGTTCCAGACGTCGGGGTCCTCGAGCTCGCGATGCACCTCTTCGAGGCGTTCCTTGCGGCCGGCATAGTCAAAGATACCCCCTCAGGGACTCGACACGTCCCTTGAGGTCGTCGATCTGCTGGTACAGGGCGTTGATCTCCAAATCGCTCTCCCGAGTTACTGGCGCGAACGAATGCCCCGGTCCGCGGGCCCTAACCCACGGCCGAATCAGGGCCGCGATGGTACACCAAGGCGCTCAAAGCTGTCAGGTCGGGCGCGGCGAAGGCCGCGGCAGGCGTTTACGAGCGCGCCGGGATGGCCTTGAAGGCGTTGGCGAGACGGCCCGCGGACACCTTCATGCGCACACCAAGCTCCTGGGCGAACAGCGAAATGCGGTATTCCTCGAGCATCTCGCGATACTCGGCCAGCGCGGGCTCAAGGTGCATGGCCGCGGGCTCCCCGCCACACCGCTCCACGAAACGCTGCCAGTGAGACCGGATATCGTTGAGCCCCCGCCGGTCCCGGCTTGGGTCGCGCTCGAGCTTGTCGATCCTTCGCGCCAGGCCGTCGAGGAAGCGCGGCAACCGGCCCAGCCACGCGGAGGGGTTATCGGCGACGAAGCCGGGATAGACGAGCCAGGCCATATGGTCCTGCACGTCCTGCCAGCAGTCCATATGGGCTATGGGAATACTGGCGGGGATTCGCCGTCGAATCTCGCTGTAGCGCGACAACACCGCCTCCAGGGTTTCCACCAGCGCCGTCGCCTGCTCCACGACATGGCCCCGGCCCGCCTCAAGCCGTTCCCGGAACTCCGGCTCGTCCCGGGGAATCGACCGCTCCAGCTGGAAGGCCTCGTCGAAGACCCGCTGCACCAGGGACGCCTTCAGTCCTTCGCATGGCCCCAGGGGCGCGTGGAGGAGGCACAGCCGGTCCATACCCGGCAGCTGCTTGCGCAGGTACTTCGCCTGCTGCCGCAGCGCCAGCAGGTACAGACGCCGTACACCCGCCCGATTGAGGCTCGCGGCGGACTCGGCGGAGTCAGCCAGGCGCAACCGCACGCTCTCGCCCCGGTCTTCGAGGGCTGGATAGCCCCGCAGCGTTGTGCCCCGCTGGGTCACCTCGACGAAGGCCGGCAGCTCGCCGAAATCCCAGCGGACGATACCGTCCCGCGACCAGTCGTTGCCGGGTGCCCGGGTGAACGCCGCCGACGCCGCCTCCCCCAGGCGTGATTGCAGCGCTTCCAGGTCGCGTCCTTCGTCCACGCGATGGCCGGCCTCGTCCACCACCAGGACGTTCATGCGCAGGTGATCGGGGAGTGCCGCCTCGGCGAAAGCGCCCTCGGGGACCTCGCGCCCGGTCATTCGACCAAGTTCGCGCCGGAGCACATCGGTGAGCAGCCCCTCCCGGAACGGCACCGCTTCCAGGACCGCGCGCGCAAAGTCCGGTGCGGGTACGAAGTTCTTCCGCAGCGTCTTCGGCAAGGCCTTGATCAACGCGCTGATCTTCTCCTGCGCAAGGCCGGGAACCAGCCAGTCCAGAGCTGACGGCTCGAGCTGGTTCAGTGCCACCAGCGGCACCTCCAGGGTGACCCCGTCGCGGGGGTGGCCCGGTTCGAAGTGGTAGCGCAGGGGCAGCTTGACGCCCGAGAGCACCAGATGGTCGGGATAGTCACGGGCCGTGACCTCGTCGGCCTCCCGCTGGAGCAGATCCTCCCGGCGCATCTCGAGAATGCCGTCCGGCGCCTCACGACGCAGCCAGCGCTCCAGGGCGGCGCCGCTAGCCACGTCGGCCGGGATACGCTGGTCGTAGAAGGCAAACTGGGTGTCCTCGTCAGCCACCACGTCACGACGCCGGCCCTTGGCCTCGAGCGCTTCAAGCTCGGCCACGAGCGCGCGGTTGTGCGCCAGAAACGCCTCCCGGGTTCGCAGCCGGCCCTGCACCAGCGCCTCCCGGATAAAGATGGTCCGCGCGGCCTCCGGGTCGATGCGGCCGAAGTCCCGACGCCGGCCCTGGAGGAGGATCAGGCCGTAGAGGGTGACCTTTTCGAAGGCCCTGACCCTGGCCTTGCGCGGATCCCAGTAGGGATCGCTGTAGCTGCGCTGGACCAGGTGGGGCGCGGCGTCCTCAACCCACTGGGGTTGGATCTCCGCGACGATGCGGGCGAAGACGCGGCGCGTCTCCACCAGCTCGGCGGCAACGATCCACTTCGGTCGCCGGCGCGCCAGCCCGGACCCCGGGAAGATGGCGAGCTTGAGGTTGCGCGGGCCGAGATATTGCTGATCGTCGCGGGTGGCAACGTTCGAAACCAGCCCCGTAAGCAGGCAGCGGTGAAGGGTGGCGTAGTCGGCCGGTTCGGCGTTTCGGGATAAGCGCCCGGAGAGCATGTGCCGCACCTGCCCCAGGGTTTCCTGCCATTCGCGCATGCGGATGTAGGAAAGAAAGTGCTCACGGCACCAGCTCCGCAGCTTGCGCTGGCTCAGATGGGCCGAGCGCTCCCGCCAGGCCCGCCACAGGTTGAGCAGCGAGACGAAGTCGGAGTGTTCATCCCGGAACGCGGCATGGGCCTCGTCGGCGGCCTGCTGAGCCTCCATGGGCCGTTCCCGGGGCTCCTGAATACTGAGCGCGGCCACCAGGATCAACGTCTCATCCAGTGCGCCGCTTTCCTCGCCGGCCACCAGCATACGGCCCAGCCGCGGGTCCAGCGGCAACCGGGCGAGGCGCCGGCCCAGCCCGGTCAGATGCCCCCCGTCGTCTAGGGCGGCCAGCTCCCCAAGCAGCTTGTAACCATCGCGGACGAAGCGTGCATCCGGCGGCTCGACGAAGGGAAAGTCCTCCACGTGACCGAGTCCCTGCGCCTCCATCTGCAGGATGACCGAAGCCAGGTTGGTACGGTGGATCTCCGGGTCCGTGAACGCCGGTCTTGCGTCGTAGTCGGCCTCGCTGTAAAGGCGGATGCAGACGCCGGGTGCCACGCGCCCGCAGCGGCCGGCGCGCTGATCGGCACTGGCCCGGGATATCGGCTCGATGGGCAGGCGCTGGACCTTGGTGCGGTAGCTGTAGCGGCTCAGCCGCACCTTGCCCGTGTCCACCACGTAGCGGATGCCCGGGACCGTCAGCGAGGTTTCGGCCACATTGGTCGACAGCACGACCCGCCGGCCCGGATGGGTCTGGAAGACCCGTTGCTGTTCCCTGGCGCTGAGCCGGGCAAACAACGGCAGTATCTCCAGCCCCGGCGGATGGTGCTTGCGCAGCGCCTCCGCCGCTTCGCGTATCTCCCGCTCGCCGCTGAGGAATACCAGGATATCCCCGGGCCCCTCCCGGGTGAGCTCGGCAACCGCCTCGACAATCGCCTCGGGTTGATCGCGGTCCGAATCGTCTTCGTCATCGCTCAACGGCCGATAACGCACCTCCACCGGATGGGTCCGGCCGGAGACCTCGACCACGGGGGCGTCGCCGAAGTGCCGGGAGAAGCGCTCCGGATCGATGGTCGCCGAGGTGATGATCAGCTTGAGATCCGGCCGCCGGGGCAGCAGGCGCTTGAGATAGCCCAACAGGAAGTCGATGTTGAGGCTACGCTCGTGGGCCTCGTCGACAATGATGGTGTCGTAGGCGCGAAGCTCCGGGTCGGACTGCACCTCGGCGAGGAGCATGCCGTCGGTAGCCAGCTTGATGAAGCTGCGCTCGCTCACCCGGTCCGTGAAGCGGACCTTGTAGCCCACGGCCTCGCCCACCTCGCTGCCCAGCTCCTCGGCGACACGCGCGGCCAGGCTACGGGCGGCGATGCGTCGGGGCTGGGTATGGGCGATCATCCCCTCGACGCCGCGGCCCAGGTCGAGGCAGATCTGCGGCAGCTGCGTGCTCTTGCCGGAACCGGTTTCACCGCAGACCACCACCACCTGGTGGGCCGCTATCGCTTCGGCCAGCGCCTCGCGCCGCTCCAGCACCGGTAGATCGTTGTCGAAGGCGGGTTCGGGGCGGTGTTCGGCGCGCCACTGCCGCACGGACACCGCTTTCTCGAGCTCACCCCGGACCGCGGGCAGCGCGCGGCCCAGCCCGCGCCCTCTCGCCAGCCGCCGTTCGAGACCGGCGATGCGCCGCTGGAACTCCTCCCGCCGGGGACCCGGCGCAGCGGCCAGAAGATCGCGCAGCGCGTGCAGCTGCTCGCGTTCGTCAGCACCCGCGTTGACGGAAGGGCTGGACATGGGGGTCATCCATCCTGCGCGAGACGCCACCCGGAGCGATGCCCCGCGGCGTCGCTGAGGCGTCTCACTCGCCGCTGGCGGCGCTCTGACCGGATTCGCCGCGTCGGGGACCGGAGCGTAGCGAAGGATACCGGCGGACCGGAAATTGCACGGTCTCCACGCTCCATCCCTGCTCGTGGCAGTCGAGAATCAGGCAGGCCGGGCCACCATAGGTCCGCGTCCGCCCGGCCGCGCCGGGGTTGAGCACCCAGGGCGTCGCGGACTGGTCCACCGTCTGCGAATGCGTGTGGCCGTATACGACGGCCTTGGCGTCGGGATAGCGCCGGCGAAACGCATCGTGACGCGCCGCAACCGGAATGGACTCGTCCCCGTGGACGACGACAAGGTCTCCACCCGCCAGTGGCACCCGGGTCTCACGAGGTAGGTTCTCCAGCACGTGGCGCTCGTGCTCGGGCCACTTCTGCGGAACGTCGTTATTGCCACGGATGGCGATGACCTGTTCCCTGGGCTGCAGCGACAGCAGCACATCGGCACCACCTATGTCGCCGGCATGTACCGCCATGTCGCAGGCACTGACCAGATCCGCGATGCGCGGATCAAGAAAACCGTGGGTGTCGGCAAGTAGCGCTAGACGCATGGGTTCATGGAATCCGTTGTCGCGCGGCAGCCGTCTCAGACGGCCACGCGGCCCTCCAGGGCGGTCTCGACAGCCTCGCGCAGCTCGGCGTAATCACGAGCCACGGGAAACTCCGGAAAGTCGTCTATGACCTGTTGCGGCGGCTGATAGAGCACGCCGTGATCGGCTTCCGCGAGCATCGTCGTATCGTTGTAGGAGTCGCCGGCGGCCACGGTGTCGAAGTTCAGGCTCCGGAAGGCGGCCACCGCCTTGCGCTTGTGATCGGCCAGCCGGATGCGGAAATCGCGGATACGGCCGTCGGAGGCCACCTCCAGCTCATGGCAGAACAGCGTCGGCCAGTCCAGCCGGGCCATGAGCGGGCGCGCGAACTGGTAGAAGGTGTCCGACAGGATCACGACCTGATGACGGCTGCGGATGTCCATCAGGAACTCATGCGCGCCGGCCAGCGGCCCCATGTCGGCGATGACCCGCTGGATATCGTTCATCCCGAGACCGTGTTCGTCGAGAATCGACAGGCGCTGGCGCATCAGCTGGTCGTAGTCCGGTACGTCTCGCGTGGTCGCCCGCAGGCTGTCGATCCCGGTCAGATCGGCCAGACCGATCCAGATTTCGGGAATCAATACGCCTTCGAGGTCCAGACAGACAATGGCCACAGGCCTCTGCTCCCTACGGTCTTTATTATTGATTCACGGGTCGCACCGCCCGCAAACGGCGCAAACGGTAAGCGTTTTTCCCGTACCGATCAAGAGACTGGTTCACCGATTGGGAATGCCACCCGCGCACGCTGCGGCCAGGCCGTGCGGGCCACGTTCGGCGTCTCCTCAACGACCGGCCTCGTTGGCCACGCCATGCGGCACGTGCCCCGTGGTCACGTGACGGCTGGCAAGGTCGCAGTGGCCCTGTTGATCGTCGAAGAAGATGTCCGCTCCGAAGGCCTCCAGAAAGTCCGCCTTGGGCAACCCCCCGAGGAACAGGGCCTCGTCGATGCGGATATTCCAGCTGCGCAGGGTGCGAATGACCCGCTCGTGGGCCGGGGCCGCCCGGGCGGTCACCAGGGCGGTCCGAATCGGGCAGCTCTCGGCACTGTACTCCGCCTGCAACCCGTGCAGGGCCGCGAGGAAGCGCTTGAACGGTCCACCCGGCAACGGCTCCTTCGCCTGGGCCCGTTCCCGGGCGGAGAACGCGTTCAGCCCCGATTCCTTGAAAACCCGCTCGGCCTCGTCGGAGAACAGCACGGCATCCCCATCGAACGCGATGCGGACCTGCCTGTCGGCGTGACCGGCCTCCGTGCTGCCCGCATCGGCCGGCCCCGGCAGGATGGTTGCCGCGGCGTAGCCGCGGTCCAGCGCCTGCACGACATCATTGGGATCGGCTGACAGGAACAGCTGCGCACCGAATGCCGGGACGTAGCGGTAGGGGCTCGCCCCGTTGGTGAATGCCGCGCGGGTGACCTCCAGCCCGTAGTGCTCGATGGAATTGAATACCCGCAGACCGGTGTCCGCGCTGTTGCGGGACAGCAGTATCACCTCGACGCGGGGCTGTTCCTGGTCTGCGTTGAGCGCCAGCAGCTTGCGCACGAGCCCGAAAGCCACCCCGGGCTCCAGGATCACGTCCTCATTGTCGATCTGGTACTGGCAGTAGGCGTCGATGCCGCGCTGCACGAATATCTCGTGACCCTCCGTCATGTCGAACAGGGCCCGCGAGGAGATCGCCACCACCAGCTTGTCCTCAAAAGAGACCGGCATTCCCGCTTCCACCGCTGCAGGTTCAATCACCCGATGATAGCACCGCGCGCCCGGCCCCCCGCGAATCCGGCATCATTCCGCCCAGAACGCACCCTCGCCGCCTCGCGGCTGGAACCACCCGAGACGTTCGCGCAGCCGTACGACCTCACCGACGATCACCAGCGTCGGCGCCCGCAGCCTGGCTTCGCCGGCCAGTCGCTCCAGGTTGTCCAGTTCTCCGGACACGACCCGCTGATTGCGCGTCGTGCCCTGTTGGACCAGGGCCGCGGGCGTCTGCGGCGACAGCCCGTGAGCGATCAACCCCTCCACCAGGGCGCGCAAGCCCGTCAACCCCATGTAGAAGACGATGGTTTGCGCCGGCCGCACCAGTCCCTCGAAGTCGATCTGCAGGCTGCCGTCGCCGCGGCGGTGTCCGGTGGTGAATACGCAGGACTGGGCGTGGTCCCGGTGGGTCAGTGGAATGCCCGCATAGGCCGCGCAGCCGCTCGCGGCCGTCACCCCGGGCACGACCTCGAAGCGGATGCCGCGCTCCATGAGCTGGTCGATTTCCTCGCCCCCGCGACCGAAGATGAACGGATCCCCGCCCTTGAGCCGCACCACCTTGCGGCCCTCGCCGGCGAAGCGCACCAGCATCTGGTTGATGGTCTCCTGGGGCACCGCGTGGTGCTGCCGGCGCTTGCCGACATACACGTGTTCCGCCTCCGGCGGCGCGAGATCAAGAACCCCGGGGGCCACCAGACGGTCGTACAGGACCACGTCCGCCATCTGCAGCACGCGCTGGGCCCGGAGGGTCAACAGGTCGGGATCGCCCGGGCCGGCGCCCACCAGGTAGACGCAGCCGGTAACCGCCGCGTCCAGGGATATCAGCCGGTGCGCCAGATCTTCGTCGGCATCGGCGTCCTGGCCCGCCATGACGGCCTCGGCAACCCACCCCTCCAGCAGGTCCCGCCAGAATCGCTGCCGGGCCTCCAGCCCAGGGATCTCGCGGTCCACGGCGGCCCGGTGCCGGCTGACCCACGCCTGCAACCGCGCGTAGTTCGGCGGCAGGGCCCGGGCGAAGCGTCGCCAGATGTCCTCCTGAATCGCTCGTCCGCCCCGCGCCGTTACCGCGATCATGCTCTCGGCCGCTTCAAAGCCCAGCCCGGGCCCCGGGTGTCCGGCGCCGCTTACCTCCGCCAGGTGGGCGGGGATACCCTGCTGACGGAGCGAGGCGGCCGTCCGGGTATCCGCCGCCTCGTCGCCGGTGGCAAGCAACACCAGCGCCGGCACCGGCTTCGTGATCTCCTCGACACTGGAAAGGCGTTCCGCGGCGATCCCGGCGTCCGCGAGGCTTGTGACCGCATCGATCGCCGCCGGTGCGTCGCCGACGACGACGTAGCGCCCCGCCCCGGCATCGAGACGCACGGTCAGGGTCGGAACTGGCTGTCGGTTTCCCGGGCTTTCTGCGCTCATGAGCGGGTTACTCAGGCCGTGCCGTCAAGGACCGGATGCCGATCAGCAATAACATACCCGCCAGCATTGACCCTGACAGCCCGTCCGGAACCCTGAAGCCCAACTGTCCCAAGGTAGACCCCCACGCCGCGAGCCGACGCGAAGCGGGCCCGGGCCGCTCAGCCCGACGGTGAAGCCCGTCGTCAGCCACCCCAACGGGCAGCCCGGTCCCTCGGATAACGCGCGTGGTGTCTCGCCGGCTCATGGTGGCGAGACTATATAGAGGCGTCACATATTTACAAAAGGAATGAATTGTTTTACAGATAGATGAATACGTTATTTAGGTCCGGTCATGAAGCTCAACCAGCTACGCTACATCTGCGAGGTCGCCAGACGCGGCCTGAACGTCTCCGCCGCCGCCGAGGCCCTCTACACCTCCCAGCCCGGCGTCAGCAAGCAGATCCGCATGCTCGAGGACGAGCTTGGCGTGCAGATCTTCGGACGCAGCGGCAAGCATCTGACCCACGTCACCCCCGCGGGAGAGCAGATCCTCGACGCCGCCCGTCGCGTGCTCGGCGAGGTGGACAACATCACGGCCGTCGCCCAGGACTTCGTCGACGAGAATCGCGGCAGCCTGTCCATCGCGACCACCCATACCCAGGCGCGGCACGCCCTGCCGCCCGTGGTCACAGAATTTCGGCGACGCTATCCGCGGGTGTCTTTGCACATGCATCAGGGCACGCCCATGCAGATCGCCGAGATGGCGGCTCGCGGGTCGGTGGACTTCGCCATCGCCACGGAGGCGATCGAGCTCTTCGAGGACCTGGTGATGATGCCCTCTTATCGATGGAACCGCAGCGTCATGGTGCCCCATGGTCATCCCCTGACCGAGGTCCGCCCGCTGACCCTGGAAGCCATCGCCCAGTACCCGCTGGTTACCTATGTCTTCGGCTTTACCGGTCGCTCGAAACTCGACAAGGCCTTCTCCCAGGCCGGTCTGAACCCGGAGGTGGTTTTCACGGCCACCGATTCGGAGGTCATCAAGACCTACGTCGCCCTCGGCCTCGGCGTGGGCATCATGGCCAGCATGGCCTACGACCCCGAGCGGGACCATGCCATAACCGCGCTGGACGCCAGTCACCTGTTCGAGCCCAGCGTCACCAACATCGGTTTCCGGCGGGGCACCTATCTGCGGGGCTACATGTACGATTTCATCGAGATATTCGCGCCGCATCTGGACGCCGACATGGTCCAGCGCTTCATCAACGCACGTACCAAAGAAGAGCGGGCCAAGCTCTTCGAGGAGCTTGACCCGCGTCTGGAGGACCACTGAGGGGGGTATTGCTTTTTTCGAGCTTCCTTTCTCCCGGATTCCGTTCCGGCCTCATCCCTGTCCTGACGCTCCGCACCTCCCTGGCGCATGGTCAGGTTCATTCCCTGAAAAACGGCTCTGTCCTTTCCCTGCCTTGCCGGGCGTCCTGCCGGCGTCGCGCGAATTCCGTCGCGCATGCCATCCCGGGCCAGTTCCTGGCGTGTGAACTCCCTTCACACCCGCCGTCATCCCGACGGCGTTGTCCTTCCCGTCGGACGGCCGTGTTCCTCAAGCCGCCGATCTCAGCGCGCCGACCCGGTGAGGGTCTCTGATCCGGAGACCCACACACCTCCTGTGCCTTATCCCTGGGCCAGACTTCCAGTCGGGCTGATCCTCGCCCGGCGCGCTTCCCTTTTCCTGCGGCGCGCCTTCCGGGCGGCCGCGGAGATCGTTAGTATTTCCCGGTCCTTCGGACTGAAATCCCTTCGCTTACGACGCCGCTCCTTCGCGCCGGCCCGCCGTCCCTGAACCATCCGCCCCCGAATCCTGTAGAGGGGGTGGGCATCCTTGCCCTCGCTGGGGACAGCGATTCCTTCCTTGATCCGTCCATGTCCTTGCGTCCGTGCTTGGAAACAAGATTAGTGATTTCGGAGAGAGCCGTCATGGTCATCTTTCGGAAGGGCTTGTAAGCGAATTCTTACATCTGCGTAGGGCGGGCGTGATCGGGCCACGGCCAAATGGCCTGAGGAAGGTCGGGGCCCGGTAACGCAACAGGGCAGATCACGGGCCGGGCCCAATGACGTTCAGGGCTTCAGTGTCTCCGTGCCGCCCAGATAGCCGCGCAGCGCGTCGGGGATGCTGATCATGCCGTCGGCACTCTGGTAGTTCTCCAGCAGGGCCACCAGGCACCGTCCGACAGCCAGACCGGAACCGTTGAGCGTATGCACCGGTTCCGGTTTGCCCGTGTCCGGGTTTCGCCAGCGCGCCTGCATGCGCCGCGCCTGGAAACCCTCGAAATTGCTGCAGGAGGAGATCTCGCGGTAACGCTGTTGACCGGGCAGCCAGACTTCCAGGTCGTAGGTCTTGGCCGCCGAAAAGCCCATATCGCCCGCGCACAGGGTGACGGTGCGGTACGGCAGCTCCAGTCGCTGCAGAACGGCCTCGGCATGGCCGGTAAGCGCCTCGAGAGCGTCGTGGGAATCCGCCGGACGGACAACCTGCACCAGTTCCACCTTGTCGAACTGGTGCTGGCGAATCATGCCCCGCGTGTCCTTGCCGTAGGATCCCGCCTCGGAACGGAAACAGGGCGTATGGGCAACGAAACGCAGGGGGAGCTCGTCCGCCGCGAGGATCCGCTCGCGCACCAGGTTCGTCACGGGCACTTCGGCGGTGGGAATCAGGTACATCGGGTGGTCGGCGCCCACCCGGAAAAGGTCCGCCTCGAACTTCGGCAGCTGCCCCGTCCCGCGCAATGCGTCCGCATTGACGATATAGGGGACGTAGACCTCCTCGTAACCGTGCTCCAGGGTATGCATGTCCAGCATGAACTGGGTCAGGGCCCGGTGCAGCCGGGCCACGCCCCCCTTGAGCACCACGAACCGGGACGCGGCCATGCGGGCGGCGGCCTCGAAGTCCATGCCGCCGAGGCCCTCGCCCAGGTCCACATGGTCCATGGGGGTGAAATCCATGGCACGGGGCTCGCCCCAGCGCCTGACCTCGGCGTTGTCGTCCTCGGAGTCGCCATCGGGCACGTCGGAGTGGGGCCGGTTGGGCAGCTCCATCTGCAGCGCGTGGAGCTCGGCCTGGACGCCTTCGAACTCCTGCTGAGCCGCCTTGAGCCGGTCACCGAGGTCCTCCACCTCGGCGAGTAGCGGCTGAATGTCCTGCCCGTCGCGCTTTGCCTGGCCGATGGCCTTGGAGCGGCGATTGCGCTCGTTCTGGATCTCCTCGGTCTTCTGCTGCAGTTCGCGGCGGCGGCGCTCCAGTGACTGGTAATGCGCCACGTCGAGCTCGAAACCGCGGCGCGCCAGGTCCGCCGCCACCGCTTCCGGATCGTTCCTGAGTTCTCTGGGGTCCAGCATGAATGATTCCCGATGCTCAATACGGTTGTTGGGCGCGGCCATACGGCCCAGGCTGCGCATTGTACTCAGGCCGGGCAATCCAGGCGAACCGCGGTCGAGTCGCCCCTTCAGTCGCTATCGCGAGCCTTGCGGTCACGTTCGCGCAGGTAGGCGAGCCGCTCGGCGATCTTGCGCTCCAGGCCCCGCTCCACGGGGTGATAGTACTGACGCTCGCCCATGGCGTCGGGGAAGTAGGTTTCTCCGGCCGCGTAGGCGTCGGGCTCGTCGTGGGCGTAGCGGTAGGCCCGGCCGTAACCCAGCTCTTTCATCAACCGGGTCGGCGCATTGCGCAGGTGCACGGGCACCTCGTGGGAGCCGTTGTCCCGGGCGTCCTCCATGGCACTGTTGAATGCCGTGTACACGGCGTTGCTCTTCGGGACGCTGGCCATGTAGACGACGGCCTGAGCCAGCGCCAGCTCGCCCTCCGGGCTACCCAGCCGGTGCTGAACGTCCCAGGCATTGAGCGCCAGCGTCAGGGCCCGCGGATCGGCGTTGCCGATGTCCTCGCTGGCCATGCGCACCACGCGCCGGGCTATGTAGAGCGGATCACAGCCGCCGTCGAGCATCCGGCAGAACCAGTAGAGGCTCGCGTCCGGCGCCGAGCCGCGCACCGACTTGTGCAGCGCCGAGATCTGCTCGTAAAAGGCATCGCCACCCTTGTCGAAGCGGCGGGTGCCCGCCGCCGCGGCCTCGCGGACCACCTCCAGGCCGATGGTTCCGCCGTCCTCGCCGACCAGGTCGGCGGCCACTTCCAGAATGCCCAGTGCCGCCCGGGCATCGCCGTCCGCCGCGCGCACCAGCAGTTCCCGCGCCCGCGGTTCCAGGGCAAGCTCCCGGCCGCCGAGACCGCGCTCCGCGTCCGTCAGGGCGCTATCCACGAGGCCGGCCAGGTCGGCGTCCTCCAGGGAACGGAGCACGTAGGTCCTCACACGGGAGAGCAGCGCGTTATTGAGCTCGAACGAGGGGTTCTCGGTGGTCGCGCCGATGAACACCACCGTGCCCTCTTCCACGTACGGGAGGAAGGCATCCTGCTGGGCCTTGTTGAAGCGGTGCACCTCGTCGACGAACAGCACGGTCCCGGTACCCGCCGCGCGGCGCTGGCGGGCGTCCTCGACCGCGGCCCGGATATCCTTGACACCGGCCATCACCGCCGAGAGCGTGACGAAGGCCGCGTCCCAGTAGTCGGCGATCATCCGCGCCAGGGTGGTCTTGCCGGTCCCCGGCGGCCCCCAGAGCACCATGGAATGGGGATGGCCCTCCTCGATGGCGCGGCGCAGGCCGCGACCGCTTCCGAGCACGTGGCGCTGGCCGACGAATTCATCGAGCCGACGCGGACGCATGCGGTCCGCCAGGGGCCGGAAAGCGTCGTCCGTCATCCCCCGCCCAGGCCCTCGCGGCCGACAACATCCACGCCCTCGGGGGGCTCGAAGCGAAAAAGGCCACTCTCCAGCGAGGGGTTCATGTCCAGCTCGCCCAGCTCGAGCACGGTGGTCTGGCCCAGGCTGTCCTGCAGCTCGAGCCGGTCCGGCGCACCTCCGGCCATATGGATGCGTACGGCATCGAACTGCCAGCTGCCGCCACGCCCCTGGAGCTCGACCCAGCCGGCTTCGTCGCCGCTCACGATGCGGAAATCGCGTTCCAGCTCCGCGAAGCTTCCGCTCAGCAGAAGGGCGGGGCCGGCACCCAGCATCTCGTCCATGGGCCGGACGCTTACCTGCTCCAGCCCAACATCGTAGACCCAAAGGTCCTCGCCGTCGGCCACGATGATCTGCTGGTACGGCGACTCGTAGGTCCAGCGGAAACGGTCCGGACGCTGGATGGCCATGGTGCCGCTCGCCGATTCCAGCACCGCCCCTTCTTCATCCAGGGTCCGCTGCGTGAACGTCCCCCGCATGGCGTCCACGTCGACGAAGAAGGCGCGGAACGCGGCCACGGCGCCGTCCGCGGGCTCGGCCGGGGCCGGGTTCGCCATGACGATCAGCAGGAGCAGGCCCGCCAGCATTGACGGCAACGGCTTCATAACGGACTCCATGTCAGTCCTTGGGCGGCGGCGCGATGACTTCCCGGCCGCCGTTGGATTGGAGCGGCCCGACGATGCCGGCCGACTCCATCTCCTCGACCAGGCGGGCAGCACGGTTGTAGCCAATCTTCAGGCGACGTTGAACCCCGGAAATGGAGGCCTTGCGGGTTTCGGTCACGACGCGCACGGCCTGATCGTAAAGGGGATCGCTCTCCCCGTCCGCGCCGTCACCCTCGGTACCCAGCCCCGGGATGGCCGCGGAATCGCTACCCGGCTCCTGCAGCACCTCCTCGACGTAGTCCGGCTGCCCCGTCCCCTTGAGGTGCTCCGCCACGCGGTGCACCTCGGCGTCCGAGACGAACGCGCCGTGCACGCGTTCAGGCATCCCGCGGCTGCTCGGGCCCAGGTACAGCATATCGCCGTGGCCGAGCAGCGACTCGGCGCCCATCTGGTCGAGGATCGTGCGCGAGTCCACCTTCGAGGAGACCTGAAAGGCCATGCGCGTGGGAATGTTCGCCTTGATCAGGCCGGTGATGACGTCGACGGACGGCCGCTGGGTCGCCAGGATCAGGTGAATGCCCGAGGCGCGGGCCTTCTGGGCCAGCCGGGCGATAAGCTCCTCGACCTTCTTGCCCACCATCATCATCATGTCGGCGAACTCGTCCACCACCACGACGATGTACGGCATCGGCTCCAGCTCCGGGGCGCTGGGCGCCTCGTCGATGAACGGCTCTTCCGGCGGCTTCCAGAGGGGATCCTTCAGGGGCTCGCCCCGGTTGCGCGCCTCCTCGATCTTGCGGTTGCAGCCCGAGATATTGCGCACCCCCAGCGCCGCCATCAGCCGGTAGCGGCGCTCCATCTCCGCCACGCACCAGCGCAGCGCATTGGCCGCCTCTTTCATGTCGGTGACCACGGGTGCCAACAGATGCGGGATATCGTCGTAGACCGAAAGCTCCAGCATCTTCGGGTCGATCATGATGAGCCGCACGTCCGCCGGCTGATTCTTGTAGAGCATGCTCAGGATCATGGCGTTGACGCCCACCGACTTGCCCGAGCCGGTCGTGCCGGCCACGAGCAGATGCGGCATGCGCGCCAGATCCACCACCACGGGGTCGCCGCCGATGTCCTTGCCGATGGCCAGGCTCAACGGCGCGTTGGCCTTCTCGTACTGGCTGGAGCGGATGATCTCCGAGAAGGCGATGAGCTGCCGCCGTTCGTTGGGGATCTCCAGCCCCACCACCGACTTGCCGGGAATGACCTCCACGACGCGGACGCTGGTCACCGACAGCGCACGCGCCAGGTCCTTGGCCAGGTTGCTGATCTGGCTGACCTTCACCCCCGCCGCCGGCTGCAGCTCGAAGCGGGTGATGACCGGCCCGGGCTGCACCGCCACCACCTCCACCTCGACACCGAAGTCCCGCAGCTTCAGCTCCACCTGCCGGGACATGGCCTCCAGTGCCTCCTTGGAGTAGCCGCCCTGCTGCTCCGGCGGGCTGTCGAGCAACGTCACCGGCGGCGCCACGCCTGGCGCCGGATCCGTGAACAGGGGAATCTGCTCTTCCCTGGGCTTCTTCGGCTTCTCCTTCTCCGGGGGCGGTGCCTGGATTTGCGGCGGCTTCCGACCCTCGTTGCGGGTTTTCTCCCGGGCGCGTGCCTCGCTGCGCTCGCGCCGGGCACGCCGGCCCGCCCAGTAGTCCCGGAACTCGCCGGCCTTGCGCCCGCCATAGGCCACCAGGGCCAGCACGCCTCGCCCGGTCCAGTCCATGAGCTTGAGCCAGGACAGGCCCGTGAACAGCGTGATGCCGGCCAGGAACACCGCCAGGGACAACAGCGTCGCCCCCAGGAAATTGAAGGCCGCCCCCAGCGCCCCGGCGAGCACGGTGCCGAGCACGCCTCCGGAGGTGGCCGAAAGCGGGATGGTGCCCGGCACCGGCTCCACGTGGAGCGTCGCCAGGGTGCAACCGGCGATCACGGTGGCCACGAATCCCGCGAAACGCACCCCGAACACGGTCCAGTTGAATGCCTCCGCGCGCCGGTGCCAGCGATACGCCAGGAGCGCCAGCAGCACGATAAGAACCGGGAACAGATAGGCCAGATACCCGAACAGGTAGAGTGCGATGTCGGCGAAATACGCCCCCGCCACACCGCCGACGTTGCGGATGAAATCGGCATTGGTGCTATAGCTCCAGCCGGGATCGGACTGGTCGTAGGTCACCAGCGCCAACAGCAGGAACGCCGCCACGGCGAGCAATACCCATAGCGCCGCCTCGCGAATCAGGCGCCCGGCCTGATTCACCAGCGGCGGGGATGCGGATGCAGTGTTATCGCTATTCGCCACGAGCCCGGGGATACACCTTACAAGCAGAGACAGGAGTTGCGCGTAACTTCTTTAATGAACGCACATTAATCGGGTATTCCATTACCATCAAGACCTCGCCGTCCCGGCGCCGTGCCGGGCCATTCGCCGCCTCCCTGAAGACAGGCCGGGCACCCGTCGGTTCCATACCCCCAAGTGAGCCCCCCATTTACCCGGCGGGGATGCGGGCATTAGGATTGAGCGCTCGCCGGGTACCGGCGCCATCCCGGCTTTCCGCGGCCCGCTCCGGAACGGCGGACCGCCCGGGAACGTCGGCCCGCAGTATACATGAGCCCGGCCTTGTCAGCCGTTCGCCAGGCCGCCGGGAACACCGCTCGGCCCATATCGCTCTATTACTGCAGACGAAAGCAGCCCGGGAACCCCCTGTCCAAGATGCACCTTCGCATTCACCATGCCATGTCGGAGATCCCCGCCGCGCGCTGGGATTCGCTCAACCGGGCCGACTACCCGTTTCACAGTCACGCCTTTCTCTCGGCACTGGAAAGCCACGGCGGCGTCGAACCGGACAACGGCTGGGCGCCCCACCACATGGCCCTCTACGACGACGCCGGTGCGCTCCTCGCCGGCGCGCCGGCGTATCTGAAGGGCCATTCCTGGGGTGAGTTCGTATTCGATTTCGCCTGGGCGGACGCCTATGAGCGGCATGGTCACGCGTACTACCCGAAAATGATCGGTGCCGTGCCTTTCAGCCCGGTAACCGGGCCTCGCGTGCTGCATGCCGACTCCCTGGACAGCGCAAGCGCGACACGCCAGCTCGGCCGTATCGCCCGGGAGATCGCCACCGACAACGCACTGAGCTCGATGCACTGGCTGTTCCCCCGGGAACCCCAGGCGGAGCACCTGCTGGCGGAGGACTATCTGCACCGCCTCGGCCTCCAGTATCACTGGCACAATCCCGGGTACGAGGGCTTCGAGGACTTCCTGGGCGCGCTGACTTCCAAGAAGCGCAAGAACATACGCCGCGAGCGCCGCCTGGTCCGCGACAGTGGCCTGAGCCTGGAGGTGCGGCACGGGGATGAGGTATCCACCGAGGACTGGCACCGTTTCCATGCCTTCTACGAGGACACCTTCGCGCGACGGGGCAACATCCCGTTCCTCACGGCCGGGTTTTTCACTCGCGTGGGGCGGGCCCTGGGCTGGCGGGTGGTGCTGATTATCGCCCGCGAGCACGGTGAAATGGTCGCGGCGGCGCTGTGCTTTCGCGACCATGACACCCTTTATGGCCGATACTGGGGCAGCCTGGGCTACGAGGACAGCCTGCATTTCGAGACCTGCTACTACCAGGGCATCGAGTACTGTATCGCTCACGGGCTGAAGCGCTTCGAGCCCGGTGCCCAGGGCGAGCACAAGATCCCGCGCGGCTTCCTCCCCGTCATCACCCATTCCTGCCACTGGATCACCGACGGGGGCTTTCGTGCCGCCATCGACGATTTTCTCGCCCGGGAACGCCCCGCCGTCGAACAGCGCGCAGCCCTGCTCGCCCGACACAGCCCCTACCGGAAGCCCGCGGAATGATCCCCGTTCTGGCCATGGCCCCCGACGACGAGGACACGCCCTTTCCGCCGCCGGAGCGAGCACTCGATTACCCCAACGGGCTCATCGCCGTCGGCGGCGCCTTGAGCGTGCGCCGCCTGCGAATGGCGTACGAGTCCGGCATCTTCCCGTGGTTCTCCCCCGGTCAGCCGCCCCTTTGGTGGACGCCGGATCCGCGCGCCGTCCTGTTTCCCGGCCAAATGCACATCCCGCGAAGCCTGCGAAAGGTCCTGCGCCGGCAAGCTTACCGGGTTACGCTGGACGCGGCATTCCCGCGCGTCATTGCCGAGTGCGCCGACCTGCGTGCCGACGCGGAGGGGACGTGGATCACGGAGGAAATGCGCGCGGCTTACATCACGCTGCACGAGCACGGCCTCGCCCACTCGGTAGAGGTCTGGATGGACGGGTCGCTGGCCGGGGGGCTCTACGGCGTGGCGCTTGGCAAGGCCTTTTTCGGGGAATCCATGTTCAGCCGCCGAACGGACGCCTCGAAGATTGCGCTTGCCTGGCTATCCGCCCAGCTTCTAAGGTGGGATTATGAGCTGATCGATTGCCAGCTCCCCTCGCCGCACCTGGAGCGTCTGGGTGCAAGGGAGATTCCCCGCGAGGCGTTCCTTTCCCGGCTCGCGCAGGCACTCACCGCCGCGACCGGGGAGACGGCCTGGACAATCGATCCGGAGCTGACAGGCGCCCTGGTTGCCGGAGGCTGAGTGATGAAAGAGCAGGAGCTGAACCGCTCGCCACGCGCCTCGGCGCGAAGCCATCGCCTGGCACTTTACGCCACCGGCACCCACGACTGCCCCTACCTGCCGGATCGCCTGGCACGTACCGCCTTCGTGGACCCCGATGCGGACATGAGCGGGGAAATCTACGGCAACCTGCTGCAGCAGGGCTTTCGCCGGAGCGGACCCTACGTCTACCGCCCCGCCTGCCCCGGCTGCAGCGCCTGCCAGTCGCTGCGGGTGCCGGTGACGCGTTTCCGCCCGAGCCGCAGTCAACGCCGCTGCCTGCGCCGTAACCGGGACCTGCGCGTCACCCCGCATCCGCCCGAGTTCAGCGAGGCCCATTTCGACCTCTACCGGCGCTACATCGCGTACCGGCATGCCGGCGGGAGCATGGACAATCCGACGCGGGACAGCTACCTGCAGTTCCTCACCGCACCGTGGCTGGACACCACCTTCTATACCTTCCACGCGGAGGACAGACTGGTGGCCGTGGCGGTCAGCGACCGCCTGGCCGACAGCCTGTCCGCCGTCTACACCTTTTTCGAGCCCTCCGAGGCGCGCCGTGGGCTCGGCACGTACGCGATCCTCTGGCAGATCGAGGAGGCCCGACGCCTCGGCCTTCCCTACCTCCACATGGGATACTGGGTGGCCGGAAGCGACAAGATGGCCTACAAGGCGGACTTCCGCCCCCACGAGATTCGGGTGGGCAATCACTGGCTGCTGGTCGGGGAGCAGCAGGACGGTGAGGACGCCACCAATCAGCGCACCTCGCGGTTCTAGCGACGGGTTGAGCAACTCCCGCGCCGCATTGCATTGCGGTGGCGCCGCGTTTTGCTAGAATTCCCCGTCTGTTGGGGTACCCGCCGGTTGTTTCAGGTCACCCGCATCGCAATATCCGGGCGTTGTGAACCGCACCGGTTCCCCGACGTTTTCAACGAGAGAGAGGCTGAATGTCGAAAGAAGACAACATTAGAATGCAGGGCACCATCGT
The DNA here is from genome assembly GCA_013519935.1 of Ectothiorhodospiraceae bacterium WFHF3C12. Classification (GTDB taxonomy): domain Bacteria; phylum Pseudomonadota; class Gammaproteobacteria; order Nitrococcales; family Nitrococcaceae; genus WFHF3C12. The sequence goes on from JACDUA010000001.1 coordinate 122,020, forward strand.
GGATACGCTGCCGAACACGATGTTCCGGGTGGAGCTGGAGAACGGCCATGTCGTTACGGCCCACATCTCCGGCAAGATGCGAAAGCATTACATCCGCATTCTTCGCGGTGACAAGGTTACCGTGGAGCTCACGCCCTACGACCTGACCAAGGGGCGTATCGTCTATCGCGCCCGCTAGGGCCCACGCACGCCAGGCCCGATTCCGCCCACTATACCGCCGGGCCTACCGGCCGCCGGCCAGGCGGCACCGGCCAGGACCGCTCCGCCGCGACCGGCCGTCGCAGCGGAGCCCGCGACGCTAGCTGACCACTTCCGCCTCTTCCACGCGGAAGACGATCTCGCCATCTTCCTCGTCGACGACCACATGGCCGCCATGGGCCAGTTTGCCGAAGAGAATCTCGTCCGCCAGCGGCTTCTTGATGCGCTCCTGGATCACGCGGTCCATGGGTCGGGCACCCATGCGGCTGTCGTAACCCTCCTCGGCGATCCATGCCTGGGCGGCGTCGGTGACGTCCACCGTGACCTTGCGCTCGGCCAGTTGGTGCCGCAGCTCGCGGATGAACTTCTCCACCACCTTCTGAATGACACCCTCGCTGAGGCTGTTGAACTGGATGATGGCATCCAGCCGGTTACGGAACTCCGGCGTGAACATCCGCTTGATGGTTTCCATGGCATCCAGGGAATGATCCTGCTGGGTGAAGCCGATGGAGCGCCGGGCCTGTTCCTGGGCACCGGCATTGGTGGTCATGACCAGGATCACGTTGCGGAAATCCGCCTCGCGGCCATTGTTGTCCGTCAGCGTACCGTGGTCCATGACCTGCAGCAGCAGGTTGAACACGTCCGGATGCGCCTTCTCGATCTCGTCGAGCAACAGGACCGAGTGCGGGTGCTTGATCACCTCCTCGGTAAGCAGACCGCCCTGGTCGAAGCCCACGTAACCGGGCGGCGCGCCGATCAGCCGCGAGACGGTGTGGCGTTCCATGTACTCCGACATGTCGAAACGCAGCAGCGGGATGCCCATGACGTGCGACAGCTGCCGGGTCACCTCGGTCTTGCCGACACCGGTCGGGCCGGCGAACAGGAAATTGCCCACGGGCTTGTCGCCCGAGCGCAGCCCTGCCCGCGACATCTTGATGGTCGCCGCGAGCGTGTCGATGGCCTCGTCCTGACCGTAGATGGTGAACTTGAGATCCCGCTCCAGGTTCTCCAGCAGCCGCATGTCGGAGTTGGATACCCGCTTCGGCGGAATCCGGGCCATCTTGGCGATGATCGATTCGATGTCCGACACGCTCACGCTCTTGCGCCGCTTCGAAGGCGGCAACAGGCGCAGGTTCGCCCCGGCCTCGTCGATGACGTCGATGGCCTTGTCCGGCAGGCGCCGGTCCGTCAGGTGCTTGGCGGCAAGCTCGGCCGCCGCCTTCAGCGCCGGTCCCGTGTACTTGACGCCGTGATGGGCCTCGAACCGCTCCTTGAGCCCTCGCAGGATCTGCACCGTCTCGTCAACGGTCGGCTCGCTGACGTCGATCTTCTGGAATCGACGGGCCAGCGCCCGGTCCTTCTCGAAGATGCCCCGGTATTCCTGGTAGGTCGTCGAGCCGATGCACTTGAGCTCACCGGAGGCCAGCATCGGCTTGAGCAGGTTGGAGGCATCCATGACGCCGCCCGACGCCGATCCCGCGCCGATGACCGTGTGGATCTCGTCGATGAACAGGATGGCGTCCTTCTGCTTCTTCAGCTGCTGCAGCAGGCCCTTGAGGCGCTTCTCGAAGTCGCCGCGGTATTTGGTACCGGCAACCAGCGCACCGAGATCCAGCGCATAGATCCGCGCGTCGGTGAGCACGTCCGGCACGTCGCCATCCACGACCAGCTTCGCGAGACCCTCGGCGATGGCGGTCTTGCCCACGCCGGCCTCGCCGACGAACAACGGATTGTTCTTGCGCCGGCGGCAGAGCACCTGAATGGTGCGCTCGATCTCATGGCGGCGGCCGATCAGCGGGTCGATAAGACCCTTCTCGGCCTTGGCGTTGAGATCCGTGGCAAAGCTCTCCAGCGGCTTCTTGCCGCCCGCCTCGGCGATGGTCTCCTCGTCCGGGGCGCCGGCGCTGGGGTCTTCACCGGCCTGGTCGTCGTCGGAGACCTTGGAGATCCCGTGGGAGATGTAATTGACGGCGTCCAGCCGGGAGATGTTCTGCTTGTGCAGCAGATACACGGCCTGGGACTCCTGCTCGTTGAAGATGGCGACCAGCACGTTGGCGCCGGTCACCTCCTTCTTGCCGGAGGACTGCACGTGCAGGATGGCCCGCTGGAGCACCCGCTGAAAGCCCAGCGTCGGCTGGGTCTCACGGCTGTCATTGGGCGGCAGCAGCGGCGTCGTCTCGTCGAGATAGCTCTCCAGCTCGGTGCGCAGCTGATCGAGGTCTGCACCACAAGCGCGCAGCACCTCCAGGGCCGCCGGATTATCCGTCAGCGCCAGGAGCAGATGCTCCACGGTGAGGAATTCGTGTCTCTTGTCCCGGGCCTCCTTGAAGGCCAGGTTCAGCGTAAATTCAAGCTCTTTGCTTAGCATCCGGTCCCACCCGTATTGAGAGGTTGAAGCCGTGTGCTCCAAACGACTGTGACTTGGACCTTACCACCGCTTTGCAAGTTCCGGGCCCTGGCACCGGCCCGTTCACGCGGGCTCCATGGTGCACATCAGCGGGTGCTGGTGCTCGCGTGAGTAGTCGTTGACCAGCGAAACCTTGGTCTCCGCCACGTCACGGCTGAACACGCCGCACACCCCCTTACCCCGAGTATGTACATGTAGCATGATTTGCGTGGCCTTACTGCGATCCATGTAGAAGAACCGCTGCAGCACGTCCACGACGAACTCCATCGGGGTGAAGTCGTCGTTGAGCAGGACGACACGGTACAGCGGCGGCCGTTTCAGTTCCGGCTTTGATTCCTCGACGGACAGATCGCCGTCGCGCTGATTGTCCTTCTCTTGGGCCATGATCGGTTGCGTTACTGGTTGGTCCACGTGGGAGATAGGTGCTTGGAGGTCATTTTAAAAGACTCGCGCCGGCCTTGAAACGCAGCTCGTCCGCCATGCCGTCCCGCCGGGACGATCTTCGCGCCTGACGCATTCCGGTCCGGCCACCGGGGGCCGGCACAAAAAAACCCGGAGCGGTTTTGCCGCTCCGGGTCCCTCAAGCGGGGGCCGGTTGGACCCCTCAAGCCATTAGGCCTGCTTGAACTGCTCCTCTTCCGTGGAGCCGGTCATGGCGGTGGTGGAGGACTCGCCGCCCTGGATGACCTGAGTAACCTGATCGAAATAGCCGGCACCGACCTCGCGCTGATGGCGCGTGGCGGTGTAGCCATCCTTCTCGGCCTCGAACTCGGCCTGCTGGAGCTCGGAGTAGGCCGACATCTGGCGCTCCTTGTAGCCCTTCGCCAGCTGGAACATGCTGTAGTTCAGCGCGTGGAAGCCGGCCAGGGTGATGAACTGGAACTTGAAGCCCATGGCGCCCAGCTCGCGCTGGAACTTGGCGATGGTGGCGTCGTCCAGATTGCCCTTCCAGTTGAAGGACGGGGAGCAGTTGTAGGCCAGCAGCTGATCCGGATACTCCTTGTGGATCGCCTCGGCGAACTTCTTGGCGAACTCCAGATCGGGCTTGCCGGTCTCGCACCAGACCAGGTCGGCGTACGGCGCGTAGGCCAGGCCGCGGTCGATGGCCTGATCGATGCCGTTCTTGGTCCGGTAGAAGCCCTCGAAGGTGCGCTCGCCGGTGATGAACTTGTGATCGCGCTCGTCGATGTCCGAGGTGATCAGGTCCGCGGCCTCGGCGTCCGTACGGGCGACCACCAGGGTCGGCACGTCCATCACGTCGGCGGCCAGGCGGGCGGCGACCAGCTTCTGCACGGCTTCCTGGGTCGGCACGAGCACCTTGCCGCCCATGTGGCCGCACTTCTTCACCGCGGCGAGCTGATCCTCGAAGTGCACGCCGGCGGCACCGGCCTTGATCATGCCCTTCATCAGCTCGAAGGCGTTCAGCACGCCACCGAAGCCGGCCTCGGCGTCGGCCACGATCGGGGCCATGTAGTCGAAGTCTTCATTGCCCTCGGCGTGATTGATCTCGTCGGCGCGCATCAGTGCGTTGTTGATACGCTCGACGACCTGCGGCACGGAGTTCACCGGGTACAGGGACTGGTCCGGGTACATGGTGGAGCCGAGGTTGGCATCGGCAGCCACCTGCCAGCCGGACAGGTAGATGGCCTTCAGGCCGGCCTTGACCTGCTGCAGCGCCTGGTTGCCGGTCATGGCGCCAAGAGCGTTGACGTAATCCATCTCCTGGATGCGCTTGAACAGCTTCTCGGCACCCTGACGGGCAAGGGAATACTCCACCTTGACGGTGCCGCGCAGGCGCACCACGTCTTCGGCCGTGTAGCCGCGGGTGACGTTACTCCAGCGCGGATCCTCGGCCCACTGCTTCTTCAGCTGATCGATCGCAGCCTGATCGTTACTCATCAAAAATGCCTCCCATGTTGGGCACGGTCTCGCGCCCGGCAAGGTAATGCGTTATGTGGTGTTGACGCGTGTCGCCCGTGGTGAAGGGGTTAGGCCGATCCGGCAGCTCGCACGGATCGGCCGGCCGAGACCGGACCCCGCCGTTTTGCCGACGCGGGTCTGACGTAGTCCGGCGCGGATTCGGCGCCTGGACTCCACGGTGACTTCCGGCCCTGCGTTTGACCTCCCTTTCGGAGCATCAAACTCCCGGAGCGAACGGGCGGCCCTCGCCCGGCGCTCCGCCTCACACCCGGATCGGCTCCAAGCCCCTGATTGCGCGAAAAATCGCCCCTGGCGCGACGCAATCCCCGCGGATGTGAAGCGGAAGTGTAATGTCGCGCCGCAGCAATTGACAACCCCGAATTGTAAATATTCAATATTGAGCCCACCAATTATTGGGGACAATCAGGGCTGCGAGTCGATCCCCGATGAAAAACGAAACGGCAGACAGGCAACGGGTGACACCATTGGCCAGAGAGGGCGGGCGACTTCATTACAAACATAACCGGGTCAAGCAGCTTCGGGCGTTCTGTTTCACCGCCCAGTCCGGCAGTATTTCCAAGGCCGCCGAACGCCTGTTCCTGAGCCAGCCGTCGGTCTCACTGCAGATCCAGGCACTGGAGCGCGAGCTGGGCATCACTCTGTTCGAGCGCCGCGGGCCGCGTATCCGCCTGACGCCCGACGGTCAGACGCTCTACGAGCTCGCCCTGCCGCTCGTCGAGGGCGTGGATGCGCTGCCCGAGCGTTTCCAGGCGCGCAACCAGAGCCTGCAGCAGGGACGGCTGGACATCGCCGCCGGCGAGTCCACGACGCTGTACATACTGCCCGAGCTGCTATCGGAGTTCATGCAACGCCACCCCGGCGTACGCGTGCGCCTGCACAACCTCATCGGCAAGGACATGACCCAGGCCATGCGCAACGATGAGGTGGACTTCGGCGTGGGCTCCATGCTCGACCTTCCGGACGATATCGTGTACCGGGCGGTCTATGGCTATGAGCTCAAGCTGCTGGTGCCCCGCGATCACACCCTGGCCCGGAAGCGGGATATCACGCTGGAGGATATTGCCGCCGCCGACCTGATCCTGCCGCCACGCCATCTCACCACCTGGCGCCTGGTCAGCATCGTCTTCCAGCAGAACAGCATTCCCTACAACGTGAAGCTGGAAGTGGGCGGCTGGGAGATCATGAAGCGATACGTCGAGCGGGGATTCGGCGTCGGCATCGCCAGCAGCATCTGCCTGACCGGGGACGAGGATCTCGCCGTCCGCGACCTGCCCGCCGTATTCCCCCGGCGGACCTACGGCGTGATGCACCGGCGCGGCAAGTTCCTCTCGCCCCAGGCGAAGCGATTCATCGAGCTGATGAAGCCGGATTACTTCGACCAGGAACAGGCCGCCGCGGCCGGCGAGCAGAGCAGCGCCAGCGTATTTGTGGCGGCGCGACAGAACGATTAGGCTTGCGCGCCGATACGCGAGCGAGGGCACGGCGCCATGGTCTGGAAACCTCATGTCACGGTAGCGGCGCTGGCGCAGGACGACGCCGGCCGGTTCCTGTTCGTCGAGGAACGGGCCGACGGGCGCATCGTCCTGAACCAGCCCGCGGGCCATCTGGAACCGGGTGAGACGCTGACCGACGCGGTGCGCCGGGAAACCCTGGAGGAGACCGCGTGGCAGTTCGAGCCCGAAGCCCTGGTGGGCATCTACCGCTGGCATGACCTGGCGAACGAAAAGACCTTCCTGCGGGTAACCTTCACCGGCCGCGCCGTCAGCCATGATCCGGGCCGGGCGCTGGACGACGGTATACTCCGGGCCCTGTGGCTGGACGAAGAGGCGCTGCGCTCGGAGCGGGAGCGGCTCAGAAGCCCCCTGGTCTGGCGCTGCATCGAGGACTTCGGCACCGGCCGGCGTTTTCCCCTGGAGCTGTTGCAGGATCTGTAAGGCGATTTCATGAACGGCAATGCCCAGCGCATCATCGTAGGACTCTCCGGCGGCGTGGATTCGGCCGTCACCGCCGCGCGTCTCGTCGCGGCGGGATTCGAGGTCCACGGGTTGTTCATGAAGAACTGGGAGGGGGACGACACCGATAGCCATTGCACCGCCGCCACCGACCTGGAGGACGCCAAGCAGGTCTGTCAGCGTCTGGAGATCCCCCTCCACCAGGCCAACTTCGCGGCCGAGTACCGACACAGCGTGTTCGAGCATTGCCTGCGGGAGTTCGAAGCCGGGCGCACGCCCAACCCCGACGTTCTCTGTAACCAGCACATCAAGTTTCAGGCGTTCGTCGACCACGCGCGGCGGCTCGGTGCCGACGCGGTGGCCACCGGGCACTACGCGCGACGCGCCCTGGACGACGACGGCCGGGTCCCGCTGCTCAAGGGCGTGGACGGCAACAAGGACCAGAGCTACTTCCTCTACCGCCTCACCCAGGCTCAGCTCGCCATGAGCCGTTTCCCGCTGGGGGATCTGACCAAGGACCGGGTCAGGCGAATGGCCGAGGATGCCGGCTTCGAGAACTTCGACAAGAAGGACAGCACGGGCATCTGCTTCATCGGCGAACGCGATTTCCGTGCCTTTCTGGCCCAGTACGTCCAGGGCGAGCCCGGCGACATCGTCACGGCCGACGGGCAGATCATCGGCCGCCACCACGGCCTGCCCTTCTATACCATCGGCCAGCGCCAGGGTCTGGAGATCGGCGGGCGCGCCGGCCACGGCGGCGCGCCCTGGTACGTGGCCGCCAAGGACCTGGCGCGGAACACGCTGACGGCGGTGCAGGGGCACGATCATCCCGCCCTGTTCGCCGTGGGGCTCAATGCGGCGGAGCTGAGCTGGGTGGCCGGCGAACCGCCGGCCGTTGGCAGCCGCCTCGCCGCAAAGACCCGTTACCGGCAGCCCGACCAGACCTGCACCGTCGTCTCCTGCGACGACCGGGAGCTCGTGCTCGCCTTCGATCAGCCACAGCGGGCCGTCGCGCCGGGTCAGTCGGTGGTGCTGTACGACGGCGAATGCTGCCTGGGCGGGGGCGTCATTCAGGCGGCGACGCCCTTGACCGGCGAGGCGGCTCCGGCCGGAGCGGCGGCCCGATGAACGATCCCCAGGCGAACCGCGTACTGGCTCTCGCCGGGGTCTTCCAGGCCCTGGAGGCGGTACGGGAAATCGCCACACAGGGCGCCAGCCCGCCCGAACACTACAAGCCGTGCGTGCAGGCCCTGCTGGCGGAGTTCGAAGGCGAGGTGGCACCGCTCTATGGCGGCATCCCGACTCTGAAACCGGGCCTGCGGACACTGATTCGCCACCTGGAGCAGCCCGCCGACGCGGAGCTCAGCCGGCACCTGATCATGGTGCTGCACCTGGAGCGCCGCCTGCAGCGCCGCAAGGCCGTCATGGCCGAGCTCACCGACGGCCTCGGCCGCGCCCGGAATCAGGCCGCCTATTTCCACAGCGGCCACGAGAACGTCATCAGCAACCTCGCCGATCTCTACCAGCGCACCGTGAGCACGGTCGGGCCGCGTATCATGGTCCGGGGCGAGCGGCATTACCTGGAGGATCCGCGCAGCGCCGCGTTGGTGCGGGTACTGCTGCTCGCCGCGCTGCGGGGCGTCTCCCTCTGGCGGGCCTGCGGCGGCTCGCGGTTGTCCCTGCTGCTGCGACGCAAATCCGCGATTGCCGAGGCCCGGCATCTGTTGCACTAGGGGCACGCTGAGAGCTTCCTTCGGCGGGCAAGTGCCGCCACCGGGCCGGGCCTGACATCAAAAGCGCGGCTGATTCGTGTATCATATCGCGCGCGTTCCACAGCGCGGAGCCGAGCCGAAAGCCATAAGCGTTCGCGCTCCGGCAGAATTCAATGGCGCCGTGGTGTATCGGTCCCCGGCAACCCCGGACAGCGATGGCATCACCCCGGCGCCTCCTCGATGCGACAGGACTGGGAGGTACGATGAGCAACAGCTTCGACGCCCGCTCGACCCTCAAGGTAGGCGGCAAAGAATACGAGATCTACAGCTTCGACAAGCTGAAGGACCAGCACGACATTGGTCGCCTCCCCTTCTCCCTGAAGATCCTTCTGGAGAACCTGCTGCGCAAGGAAGACGGCGCCAACATCACCAAGGACCACATCAACGCGCTGCTGAACTGGGACGCGAAAGCCGAGCCCTCCGAGCAGATCGCCTTCACCCCGGCGCGCGTGGTCCTGCAGGACTTCACGGGCGTCCCGGCGGTGGTGGACCTGGCCGCCATGCGCGACGCCATGAAGAAACTGGGCGGCGACCCGAACCTCATCAACCCGCTGGAGCCGGCCGATCTGGTCATCGACCACTCGGTCATGGTGGATCATTTCGGCACGCCCCAGTCCCTGCAGTTGAACACCGAAATCGAATTCCAGCGCAACGAGGAGCGCTACAAGTTCCTGCGTTGGGGCCAGAAGGCCTTCGATAACTTCCGCGTCGTGCCCCCGGGCACCGGCATCGTCCACCAGGTGAACCTGGAGTACCTGGCCGACGTGGTCTGGTCCAAGGAGATCGACGGCAAGACCGTGGCCTACCCGGACACCCTGGTGGGCACCGATTCCCACACCACCATGATCAACGGCCTGGGCGTGCTCGGCTGGGGCGTCGGCGGCATCGAGGCCGAGGCAGCCATGCTAGGCCAGCCGGTGGTCATGCTCATCCCGCAGGTCATCGGCTTCAAGCTCGACGGCAAGCTGCCCGAGGGTGCCACGGCCACCGACCTGGTGCTGACCGTCACCGAGATGCTTCGCAAGAAGGGCGTGGTGGGCAAGTTCGTCGAGTTCTACGGCGACGGCCTGGACAACCTCCCGCTGGCCGACCGCGCCACCATCGCCAACATGGCGCCGGAATACGGCGCCACCTGCGGCATCTTCCCGGTGGACGGCGAGACTATCCGCTACCTGGAGCTCTCCGGCCGCGACCAGGAGACCATCGACCTGGTGGAGGCCTACGCCAAGCACCAGGGCATGTGGCGCGAGACCGGCGCGCGCCACGCCGACTACACCGACACGCTGGAGCTGGACCTCGGCAGCGTCGTGCCCAGCCTGGCCGGCCCCAAGCGCCCGCAGGACCGCATCTCCCTCAAGAACGCCAAGCAGTCTTTCCTGGACACGCTGGAGAAGGAAAACGGCACGGCCACGCCCACGGGCGATCAGGAAGGCCGTTTCGAGGGCGAAGGCGGCCACACCGCCGTCGGCAACGAGAACTGGCACGAGGCCGGTGCGGTCGAGTTCGAGCTTGACGGCAAGAAGCACTTCCTGAAGAACGGCGACGTTGTCATCGCCGCCATCACCTCCTGCACCAACACGTCCAACCCGGCCGTGATCCTGGCCGCCGGCCTGGTGGCCCAGAAGGCCCGGGAGAAAGGCCTGGAGGTGAAGCCCTGGGTCAAGACGTCCCTGGCCCCGGGCTCCCAGGTGGTACCGGCGTACCTGGAAGAGGCGGGCCTGCTGGAGCCGCTGAACGCGCTGGGCTTCAACGTGGTCGGGTTCGGCTGCACCACCTGCATCGGGAACTCCGGCCCGCTGGCCGAGCCGATCGAGAAGGCCATCCGCGAGGGCGGCCTGACCGTATCCTCCGTACTTTCGGGCAACCGCAACTTCGAGGGCCGCATCCACCAGGACGTCCGCACCAACTACCTGGCCTCGCCGCCGCTGGTGGTCGCGTACGCCCTGGCCGGGTCCATGGCCAAGGACCTCTACAACGAGCCCCTGGGCCAGGACAAGGACGGCAACGACGTCTACCTCAAGGACATCTGGCCGAGCCAGCAGGAGATCGCCGACGCCGTCGGCTCCAACATCTCCCGGACCATGTACCAGTCCAAGTACGAGGACGTCTTCGCCGGCAGCGAGACCTGGCAGAGCCTGCCCGTGCCCGAGGGTGAGATCTACTCCTGGCCGGATTCCACCTACGTCAAGAACCCGCCCTACTTCGAAGGCATGGGCATGCAGCCGGAGAGCGTGGGCGCCATCTCGGGAGCCCGCTGCCTGGTCAAGGTGGGCGACTCCATCACCACCGACCACATCTCCCCGGCCGGTGCCATCAAGCCGGACAGCCCGGCCGGCAAGTACCTGCAGGAGAAGGGCGTCGAGCCCAAGGACTTCAATTCCTACGGCTCCCGGCGCGGCAACCACGAGGTGATGATGCGCGGCACCTTCGCCAACGTGCGGCTGAAGAACCAGCTGGCGCCGGGCACCGAGGGCGGCTTCACCACGCACTTCCCGAGCGGTGAGCAGACCACCATCTACGACGCCGCCATGCAGTACCAGAAGGATGGCGTGCCGCTGGTGGTCATCGCCGGCAAGGAGTACGGTACCGGCTCCAGCCGCGACTGGGCGGCCAAGGGTACCAAGCTGCTGGGCGTGAAGGCCGTCATCGCCGAGAGCTACGAGCGCATCCACCGCTCCAACCTCGTCGGCTTCGGCGTCCTGCCGCTGCAGTTCAAGGACGGTGACAGTGCCGAGAGCCTGGGCCTGACGGGCCAGGAAACCTTCGAGATCGGCAGCGTCGACGGCGAGCCGCAGACGGTGAAGGTCACCGCCAAGGCGGACGACGGCTCCACCATGGAGTTCGAGGCCAAGGTGCGCATCGACACCCCGGCCGAGTGGGACTACTACCGCCACGGCGGCATCCTGCACTACGTGCTGCGCGATCTGGCGGAGAAATCGGCCGCGTAAGGCTCCCGCCGACAACGGCAACAGGAAAGGCCCGGCCCAGCGCCGGGCTTTTTTGTGCCAATCCGGAACACTCCGCGCACCGGGTAGCCCGGCACCGTCGGTGACGCCGTTGACACGGATTCCCCATGCCCCCGGGACCTTCTGGCTATTCTCCGCCGGAGCCGCTACCACGCCGCGAGCGGCTTTCGGCCGGACCGCGAGCCAAACGGGCCACAAACCGCTACGGAACGCCTCTCCTATACTTGCCGACTGGGACCATTCCCAACGAAAGGAAACCCCCATGAGCGACCTCTACATAGGCGTCCTCCTCGGCGACCCGCGTCTCCCCTACCCCTACGCGGTAAACGAGCGCTTCGGACCGGAGGAATACACTGCCCTGGAACACCTGGAACGCGCCCAGAAGCAGCTCAGCGGCTACCGATTCCGCTGGTTCGACAACCACGAGACCCTGATCGATGATCTGCGGGCCGACCCGCCCGATCTGGTCCTCAACCTCTGCGATACCGGCTTTCGCAACAACACCTACCGGGAGCTGAACGTCCCGGCCCTGCTGGAGATACTGGACCTCCCCTACACGGGCGCGGGGCCCATCGGCATGACCCTGAGCACGGACAAGTCCCTGGTCCGCGCCATGGCCCAGAACGACGGCATTCCGGTACCCAACGAGCAGTTCGTTGACCTCAACGCCGACCCCTTGGTGCTGCCGGGTCTCTACCCGGCCTTCATCAAGCCCAATTTCAGCGACGGCAGCTTCGGCATCACGGAGGACTCGGTGGTCCACGACGCCGCCCAGGCCGAGAAGCAGCTTCAGTGGCTGCGCGAGACGCTGGCCCGCCCCCAGGCACTCATCCAGGACTACCTCACCGGCGATGAATACACCGTCGGCCTAATCGGTAACCCGGACGGCGGCTTTACGGTCCTGCCCCCGTTAATGGTCGACTACTCCGGACTCGAAGCGGGGCTGCCGCCCATCATGCCCTACGCGTCCAAGGCCGATCCCGACTCCCCCTACTGGCAGGAGCTGAGCTACAAGCAGGCGGCACTCGACGAGATCACCCACGCCAAGCTGGTGGACTACGCCGCCCGGCTGTTCCACCGCCTGGGCTACCGCGATTACGCCCGCTTCGACTTCCGCGCCGGCGCCGACGGCGAGCCCCGGCTACTGGAACCGAATCACAACCCGACGTGGTACTGGGACGGCAAGATGGCCATGATGGCCGGGTATGCCGGGCAGGACTACGCGGGGTTTCTCGGAATGATTCTGGAGGCGGCGGTGAGGCGGGTGGGCATTTGATGCCGGCCGGCCTCGCCCGCGCGCGGCGCGGGGCGCGCTTGACTCCAAGCCCCGTACCCCTGGGCGGCGGCGCCGAGCGGAGTGGCGAATGCCGAGGGAGGATCGGTTGACGCGGTTACTGAACAGATCGGAGGTGGCGGACCTGGTGGATGTCCCCGCCCTGGTGCCCCTGCTGGAGGAGGCCTTCCGCGCCCACTCGGCCGGCGAGCTCATCCATGGCCAGCGGTTCTTCTCGCGTCTGCCCGGGCCCGGCAGTTCCATGATACTGGCGCCGGGCATCGCGCCCGGCGTCCCGGCCTACAGTGTGAAGGTACACAGCAAGTTCCCGGCGAGCCCGCCGGGCATCAAGGGCGTCCTGTTGCTGAATGACCTCCAGGACGGCCGATTGCTGGCGATCCTGGACTCCACTTACCTCACGGCGGTTCGAACCGGGCTGTCGGCGGCCATCGCCACCCATCGACTTGCCCGGAGCGCCGCGGGGCGGGTGGCCGTGGTGGGTGCGGGCGTCCAGGGCGAGTTCCAGCTGCGCTACCTCGCTACGCTCCGCGAGCTGGAGTCCGTTCGGGTGTTCGATGCCAGACCGCAACAGACACAGCGCTACGTCGAGCGGCTTGGCGCCGAGCTGGCCGTTCCCGTCCAGGGTTCCGAAGATATAGCCGGGGCCGTGGCCGACGCCGATATCGTGCTCATGGCCACCTGGGCGAGTGAGCCTATCCTCTATCTCGACATGCTGCGGCCGGGCTGCCACGTAACCACGCTGGGCGCCGATCAGCCTCATGAGGCCGAGGTCGACGCGGCGTTGATCCGCCAGGGGCTCTTCGTCTGCGACGACCGCGAGCTCGCGGTCCGACAGGGTGCCGTCGGCGGCGTGAACCTTGGCCCGGAGGCCATCGACGCCGAGCTGGGCGAGATCATCGCCGGCCGGCATCCCGGCCGGACCGGGGCCGACGAGATCAGCGTTTACGGGGCCGTCGGGCTTGCCTTTCAGGACGTCGTCGTGGCTTGGCAGGTGTATGACAGCGCGTTGCGCAACGACGTGGGGCAGGATCTGGCGTTCCTCGCCTAGCTCAACGGCGCGCTTTCGCTCATACGGCGCCGGGCCCTCATGGGCCTGCATTGGCTGGTGGGATTCGCGCGCTTCCCATGTTGTACCCTGCCAACGGTAGCCAGTGGTGGAGTGTCATCCAGATGAACCGGCAAGCCCGGGCCGGGTCGCCATGCATATCCGTGTGCAAGCTCGTCGACCTTGAAGGCGACGATGTCTGCTGCGGCTGCGGCCGCACACTGGAGGAGATCGCTCAGTGGCCGGACGCGGGCTACGAGCGACGCCAGGAGATTCTGGAGGCCGCGTCGGCGCGGCGACTGGCAATGCTGTCTCGGCGCGCATGAACCATCTCGCGCGGCGCCCCGGACTGGGGCGTGACGCGTCCGCCGGGCCCGCTCAAAGGAGCATTCGCGGTATTGCCTCGTCCCACTCGCGCTCTGTGAACAGCGTCTCGCCTTCGTAAGCAACGAGCCGGGCCTTGAGGTAGAAGTGCTTCGCGTCGGAGCGCAGCTCCGTGACCAGATGCATTCGCGTCTGCCAGTCCCCTCTTCCCAGCGAGGTCCGCTGCTCGATGGTCATCGAAGCCGACAGCGGGTCGTCTTCCGCGATGCGGTAGGTCCGGGTGATCGTATAGCCCACCGTCAGATCGATGTCCTCGATGCGCGCCAGGGCCGCGCCGCCGAAGTCGCCGGCATCGCTGTGCACGGTGTACACGGTCTCGTTGGTGGTCAAATCCCGCCGGATGCTTCGCTGCACGTCGGCCATGGTCACGGGAGTGTGCTCCCCGGTGGGCCCCTTCTCCGGGGGCGGGAACGCCCGTAGCTCATCATCCTCGTCGCGCGGCGGGCGGACCGGCAGATCCAGCCGGCTTGTCCCCGTGTGCACCGTGAGCGTGACCGGCGCCGGGGTTGGCCAGACCAGCGGCCAGTAGGCCGTGGAGACGGCGATGCGCATGGTGTGCCCGGGCTCGAAGGCGTAGGCGATGTCGTTGAGCTGGACGGGGATGCGGTAGCGCTCCCCGGGTTCCAGCGCCTGCGGCGCCTCGTGGCTTTCGTGATGAGTCAGATTGAGCACGCCGTAGCACACCCGGGTGGAGGTGCCGTCGGGGGCGACATCGTTGAGTCGGATGAACACCGCGGCCACGGGCTCGTCACTACTGAGATCCAGGGTGACCACCGGGGCGCCCAGCAGCTCGAAGCGCTCGGTGACGGGGTCGGAGTCGAACACCAGGGACTTGCCGTCATCCTCGCGCTGATCGGCCGGCGCCTCGCCTTCCGCGCCGAAGCCATACCAGTCCCCGGCCACCAGGCCGGTGGTCTGGGGCGAGCACACGCGCACCGCATCTGCCGGGTCGGGGGCCGCTCCCAGGGCGTTGACGTTCAGGTACCAGCGCCAATACGCGATATTGGGTGACGGCCAACGCTCTTCAGCGACCCAGCGCCCGGGCCGCTCGCCGTGGGTGGGATAGGGCTCATGCCACTCCTCCATCCAGACGCGGTAGCGAGGCTCGCGGTCGATGCCGTTATCCCGGCCCTTGAGCCAGCGGTCCCACCAGCGCAGGGCCTCCTGGAAGAAACCGATGCTGGGGCCGGGCGCGGCGTCGTGTGGGAATACGTGGGCCCAGGGTCCGATCAGCGCCTTCCGCGGGCAGTGCAGGCCCTCCATCATGCGCGGTATGGCATTGGTGTAGCCATCCGCCCAGCCGCCCACGGCGTATACCGGGCACTCGATGGCGGAGAAATCCTCGCAGACCGAGCCCTGGCGCCAGTAATCGTCCCGGTGCGGGTGTTCGAGCCACACCGCCGGGTACAGCACGGCCTGATCCAGTCGCTGGCGCCATTGCTCGCGCCACCCCTCACCCACCACGTCCGGATCCGGCGGCATGGTAGCCACGTTGACGAAGGCCGAACCCCAGTTCTGGTTCTCCGTCAGCAGGCAGCCGCCCTTGTAATGGGCATCGTCGGCGTAGCGATCGTCGGTGGAGCACATGGTGATGATGGCCTTGAGAGCAGGCGGACGCAGGGCGGCAACCTGCAGGGCGTTGAATCCGCCCCAGGAAATGCCGAACATCCCCACCTCGCCGCTGCACCAGGGCTGTGCCGCGATCCAGGCGATAGCCTCCACGGCGTCTTCCTGTTCCCGGGGCAGATACTCGTCCCGCAAAAGGCCCTCGGAGTCCCCCGAGCCGCGCAGGTCCAGCCGAATCGAGGCGTAGCCATGGCCGGCAAAGTAGCTGTGTAGCGGCTCGTCGCGCAGTCGGGTGAAATCGCGCTTGCGGTAAGGCATGTACTCCAGGACGGCGGGCACTGGGCGCTGCTCCGCGTCGGTGGGCAGCCACACCCGGGCGGCCAGGCGAACGCCGTCCGACATGGGGATCCACAGGTTCTCGATGACGCGTACGTCCCTGGGAAAATCCTCGACGATGCGCATGAACCGTGCTCCCTAGCCTCGCCCGCGGGCGGAATGGCGTTGCCGTTATGTTACTCTGCCACGCGCCGCCGGGGCATCGCATCCCCGAACCATGTGCCGAGAGGCCCGACGCCCATGGACCCGACACGCATCGAACACTACCGCCAGCGGCTGCTCGCCATGCGCGAAGAGCTGGAAGCGTTCGCCGAGACCCGGGCGGATTCGTCGTCCACCGTGGAGCTGGACCAGACCCGCCAGGGCCGGTTGTCGCGCATGGACGCCCTGCAGGGACAGGCCATGGCCAAGGCCGGTGAAGAGCGGGCCCGCGCGGGACTGCGCCGTATCGCCGCGGCCCTCGCCCGCTGCGACACCGGCGACTTCGGGGAATGCCTGGAATGCGGCGATCCCATCGCCGAGAAGCGGCTCGACTTCGACCCCAGCGTCGGTCTTTGCATTCAGTGCGCCCAGGCCCGGGAGGAATAGCCGGCGTGGCAGTGTTGCCCCTCGCGAATCCCCACGGCCGCATCGGAGGGCGCCCGTGAGCCAGCCCGGGTCTCTCAGCCAGCCGCCCGTGAAAGACCCCCACGCCTGCCTTCGGCAGGTATTCGGCTACCAGGACTTTCGCGGCAACCAGCAGGCAGTGGTCGAGGCCGTCATGGCCGGCCGCAACGCACTGGTGCTGATGCCTACCGGCGGCGGCAAGTCCCTCTGTTACCAGGTGCCGGCACTATGCCGGCAGGGCACGGCCGTGGTCATCTCCCCACTCATCGCGCTGATGCGCGACCAGGTGGAGGCCATGAAGCATCTGGGCGTGCGCGCCGCGTATCTGAACTCGACCCTCACGCCCGGCGAAGCCGCCGAGGTACGCGCCGCCCTCGCCGCGGGCGAGCTGGACCTGCTCTATGTGGCGCCGGAGCGGTTGCTGCAGGAGCAGACCCTCACCCAGTTGGACCGGGTGGAGCTGGCGCTCGTCGCCATCGACGAGGCCCACTGCGTCTCCCAGTGGGGCCACGACTTCCGGCCGGAATACCTGCGCCTGCGCGAGCTCATTGAGCGCTTTCCAGGCGTGCCGCGGCTGGCGCTGACGGCCACGGCGGATCTGCGCACCCGCCGGGAGATCCTGGAACAGCTTTTCCCCGACGAGGGCGAGACCTACCTGTCGAGCTTCGACCGCCCCAACATACGTTACCGGGTGGGACGCAAGGACAACCCCAAGCAGCAGCTGTTGCGCTTCATCCGCGAGGAGCATGAGGGCGAGTCGGGCATCGTCTACTGCATGTCCCGCCGCAAGACCGAGGAATACGCCGCGTGGCTGGACGGCCAGGGCATTCCCGCCATCGCCTACCATGCCGGCCTCGACGGGGAAATCCGCCGCCACCACCAGCAGCGCTTCGTTCAGGAGGAAGGCCTTGTGGTGGTCGCCACGGTGGCCTTCGGCATGGGTATCGACAAACCCGACGTGCGCTTCGTCGCCCACCTGGATCTGCCCAAGAGCGTCGAGGCCTACTACCAGGAGACCGGCCGGGCGGGTCGGGACGGCCTGGCCGCCGACGCCTGGATGGTCTACGGCCTCCAGGATGTCTACCAGCTACGCCAGCTGATCGCCGCTTCGGACGCCGGCGAGCTGCACAAGCGCAACGAGCAGAAGCGCCTGGACGCGCTCCTGGCCTATTGCGAGGGCGTTGCCTGCCGACGCCGGACCTTGCTGGCCTACTTCGACGAAGCACATCCCGGTGACTGCGGCAATTGCGACAACTGTCTGCAGCCGGTGGAAACCTGGGACGCCACCGAGGCAGCGCAAAAGGCGTTGTCCTGCATCTACCGCACCGGGCAGCGCTACGGCGCCGCCTACATAGCGGACGTTCTGCGCGGCGTGGAGACGGACCGCATCCGTGAGGCCGGCCACGACCGGCTTTCGGTCTTCGGCATCGGCGAGGCGCTGGACAAGCGCACCTGGCAGTCCGTGATTCGCCAGCTCATGGCACTGGGCTACCTTCAGGCCGATCCCGAAGGCTACGGCGGCCTGCGCCTGGACGAGCGCTGCCGCGCGCTGTTGCGCGGCGAGGAGACCGTCCGGCTGCGCTGGGAGAAGGGCCGGCAGCGCAGCCGCGCCACCCAGCGCCGGAGCACGGTATCGGCGGAAGACCAGCCTCTCTGGGAGGCGCTGCGTGCCCACCGCCGGCATCTCGCCGAATCCGAGGGCGTGCCGCCCTACGTCATCTTCCATGACGCCACGCTGCAGGAGATGGCCGCGCGGCGCCCGGGAACCCTCGATGCCCTGGCCGGCATATCGGGTGTCGGACAGTACAAGCTCGATCGATACGGCGAGGAGTTCATCGCGGTGATCAGGGCCTACGAACACGGTGTGGATGCGCGCGACTTCCCGGACGCGGAATAACCTGCGGATGTGCCCGGTCCCCCTCATCGTCCACCGCGGGAACGCGGCAAGGCGCGAATCCCGGGTGGTCGCGGTGACCTCGCCGTGACTGGGCTTTCCGAATCGGGGGACCGGCGACGACAGGTTCTCTGTCCCGGCGATAAAGGCGTTGGGAGAGCGGGAAGCCCATGACCGCGAGGGCCCGCCTCCCGCAAGCCCGCTCTCCGGCCGACGATGCCGCGTTCGGTCGCGGACCCGGCAAGACGCTCGCTCCGGGGTATGCGCTGCTATAGCGGTACCATCGCGATGGCGTCTCCAAGACCGGCACGCAGATCGTCCAGCTCGGCCCGGCCGTACGCCGGCCCGGGCGGCAGCCGGCCCCAGACCGGGCCCGGCCAGCATGGGTCCCCCTCGAATCGCCCGATGACATGGACGTGCAACTGCCGGACCTGGTTGCCCAGCGCGGCGACGTTGAGCTTGTGGCACTCGAATCGCCGCGCGACGAACCGCGCCAGACCGTCCTGGGCGCCCACCAGGCTGATACGCAATGCGTCGGGCAGCTGATGCAACTCGGCGACGTCGGTCTCGGGGACCAGGATGAACCAGGGCAAAGCGGCGTTGCGATGGAGCAGCACCAGGCCGGCGGGCAGTCGCCCCAGCACGTGGCAGTCGTCCCGCAGTCTGTCGTCGAGCTGAAAGGTCATGTCCATCCCGTGCTACACGGTCCGGGGAACGCCTCCCGGGCCAGGGCCCCATGATACCCTTGCCGACAGAACCGGCACGATGGAGAAGGCCACGACATGAGCACAGACGAGCAGTTTTCCGGCATCACCCTGCGCAAGCCCACGGTGGAGGACGGGGCGGCCCTGCATCACCTGGTGAACGAGTGCAAGCCGCTCGACGAGAACTCCGTCTACTGCAACGTGCTCCAGTGCACGCACTTCGCCGATACCTGCGTAGTCGCGGAGCGCGACAGCGACGGCCGGCTGATCGGTTTCGTCACCGGCTACCGGATGCCCGCCGACCCGCACGTTTATTTCCTCTGGCAGGTTGGTGTCAGCGAGGCGGGCCGCGGTCACGGCCTGGGCAAGAAGATGATCAAGGCCATCCTGGCCCGGGACTTCTGCCAGGGCGTCACCGAGCTCAACACCACGATCACCAAGAGCAACGAGGCCTCGCGGGGCCTGTTCGCCTCCTTCGCCCGCGACGAAGGGGCGGAGATGACCGAGCACGAGTGGCTCACGGAAGTCCTGCTGGACGGCCACAGCGCCGAGTTCCTGTTTCGAATTGCACCCCTGAGCACCCCCAGACGCTGATCCGGCGATACGCCAACGGCCCGGACCGCCGTGAACCTGGAGCTGGTCTATCTCAGCCTGGCGCCGATTTTCGCGCTGATCGCCCTGGGCTACGGCCTCAGGCGCCTCGGCTTTCCCGGCGAGGCGGCCTGGCCGGCGCTGGAGCGGCTGGTCTACTACGTGCTGTTCCCCGCCTTGCTGGTGGAAACCCTTGGTACTGCCGAGGTCTCGGTTCTGCGCGGGCTTTGGGTGGGTCTCGCCGTGGTGACGGCGATCGGCGCGATGGCCGTGCTGACAAGCCTGCTGCGGCCACTGCTGGCGCTCGACGGTCCCGCCTATACTTCCTTTTTCCAGGGCAGCATCCGCTTCAACACCTACGTGGGCATAGCCGCCGCCATCGGCCTCTTCGGCCCCGAGGGCGGCGCAGTGGCCGCCATGGTCATGGCAGTGATGATTCCGCTGGTGAACGTTCTCAGCGTCGGTGTGCTGGCCCGGCACGCCGACAACCGGACAGGTCCTGGCCCGCTGGTGCGCGGCATTGCCACCAATCCCTTGATCCTCGGCTGCGTGGCCGGCGCCTTGCTCAACCTCAGTGGCGTCGGGCTGCCCGGCGGTTTGGACCGCATCACCGGTACCATCGGCCGCGGTGCCCTGCCCCTGGGCCTTCTGACGGTTGGCGCGGGGCTCAGCATCCAGGCGGCCTGGCGGCGCCGCGGGGTGATAGCCATGGGGTCGGTCGCCAAGCTCGCGGTATTGCCACTACTGTGCCTGGCGGCGGCGCGGGTATTCGCCCTCGGCGAACTGGAAATGCGTGTCGTGGTGCTGTTCGGCGCACTGCCGACGGCCACATCCGCCTATATCCTGGCGCGCCAGCTCGGTGGTGACGGCCCGTTAATGGCCGGTCTGCTCACCGCCCAGACCCTGGCAGCGGTGCTCACCCTCCCGGTAACCCTCGTGCTTCTGGGCGTGTAAGGCGGCTCGCGGTCTTCATCAGCGGTCCATGGCCATCCCGGTGCGGTCGCGTGCCGCCGGAGCCTCTCCGGTCAGGAACGCTTCCACTGACCGCGCCACGGGCCCGGGATGATCGTGATGGAGGTTGTGACCGGCATCGCGGATCAGCACGTCCCGTCCGTCCGGCAGACACGCCAGGCGGCGGTGGTAAGCGGCCTCCTCGTCACCGAAGGCGTACTTCATGTAGAAGGAATCATCCCCGCGCACCCACAGCGTCGGCGCCGTGGTGCGGCGCCAGAACTGCTCGAAAAACTCGATGGTGGGGAACGACAGCGCCACCGTGATCATGCGACGCCACGGGTCGGCGGCCAGCTCCACGCCGCCGTTTTCCGCATCCCGGGCCACATGGCCGGCGAGGAAACGGGCTCGCGCCTCGGTCAGCCGGGGATTGGCCTTGCGCAGCCGCCGGGCCAGCGCTTCCCGGCTTTCGTAGACGCTGCCGGAATGGCGCTCGCGAACGGCATCCAGGAAGTGCGCCACCCGATCCGGCGCCTCGCTGAGATGGCGCTGCTGTGGCCCGAACCCTTCCAGGCTGACGAGCCGGCGCACCCGATCCGGCCGCGCGCCGGCGAACAGACCGGCCACACCGCCGCCGTAGCTGTGCCCGAGAAGATTGACCGGTTGGCCGCCCCCGTAATGATCGACGAAGAAGTCCATGTCGGCGAGGTCGTCATACAGCCAGTACTTGTCGTCTCGCCAGTCGGAGCCACCGTACCCGCGCCAGTCGGGCGCGATAACGGACCACTCCCGCGCGAGCTCATCCACCAGGAACTGAAAGGTGGCCGAAGTATCCAGCCAGCCGTGGAACATCAACAGTGGCTGGCCGTCCTCGGGCCCCCAGCGGCGCACGTGGTAGCGCACGCCGCGAATCGTGATGTATTCGGAGCGACTCGGTTTCATGGCCCGGTGTTCTACCGGATTTCGCCACGACATGCACCCCGTCCGTCACCGCGCACGACACGGCCCTGGCAAATCAGCCGCGCCCGATGTAGGGCATGGTCGTCGCCATGACCGTCATGAACTGCACGTTCGCCTCCAGCGGCAGACTGGCCATGTACACCACGGCCCGCGCCACGTTCTCGACATCCATGGTCGGCTCCGGCGCGACCTCGCCGTTGGCCTGGGGCACCCCGCGCGCCATGGGTGCGGTCATCTCGGTGGCCGCGTTGCCGATGTCGATCTGCCCGCAGGCGATGTTGTGGGCCCGGCCGTCCAGGGACGTGGACCGCGTCAGCCCGGTAATCGCGTGCTTGGTGGACGTATACGGCGCGGAGTTCGGGCGGGGCACATGGGCCGAAATGGAGCCGTTGTTGATGATGCGTCCGCCTTTCGGCGACTGACGCTTCATCAAAGCGAAGGCGGCCCGGGTGCAGAGAAATGGCCCGGTCAGGTTGGTATCCACGACCCGCCGCCACTGTTCGTAGGTCAGCTCCTCCATCGGCACTGGCGGCGCTCCGCTACCGGCATTGTTGAACAGCAGGTCCAGCCGGCCGAATGCCTCCTCCGTGCGCCGGAACAGCTCGTCCACTGAGTCTGGCTCACGGACGTCGCAAGGGCGGACCAGGACACGATCCGTCCCGGCACCCGATGCCTGCGCCGCAGCCTGGAGACGTTCCTCACGCCGACCGGCGAACACCACCCGAAAACCTTCCGCCAGCAGCGCCGTCGCCACGGCCGTCCCGATCCCGCTGCCGGCGCCGGTAACCAGCGCCACCTTGTCCGTCCCCATTGCCACCCCCTGTTCACGGAAACGTCATCGAAGGTCGATCATGATCGCGCGATAGGATCCTGAACGCGAACCGGCACTGACCCGACGAGCTGCGCCTGGCGAAAGCCCGGCTCCGAGCCGGCGAGACGACCGCCGCCCGGGCGGCGATGAATCGTGCCTGGCAGCTCCCCGGCCGGCTGGAGGGCCACGGGCTGGTGCTCGGCGGCGTACTTGCCGTGCCTGGCCTGCACCGCGCCGTGCGGCTGTTCGATTCCACGCGCGAGCGCCTGCGGTCCCGCGGCTCGCCGCTGGCCGGTGACTGGTTTCCGGCCATTGCAGGCCGGGTGCCGACGGGCCCATCCGGCGGCCGGTCCCTTATTGCCCATTTCCGAATCCTTTAAACTGCGTCCTCCACAGCCGAGCACCAAGCGGAGGAGCAGCTCATGAGCGGACGACTGGAAGGCAAGATCGCCGTCATTACCGGCGCCACCAGCGGCATTGGTGAGGCTACGGCCTGGCGTTTTGCCGAAGCCGGCGCCAGGCTCGTTCTGGCGGGACGCAGTGAAGACAAGGGCCAGGCTCTGGCCGAGCAGATCGGCACCGAGGCGATTTTCCATCGCACGGATGTCACCCGGGAGGCCGACATTGCCGCCCTGCTGGACAAGGCCGTGTCCCACTTCGGACGGGTCGACTGCCTGTTCAACAATGCCGGCGCGGGTGATCGCACCAGCGCGGAGTCGGTCACCGAGGAGGACTTCGACAAGGCCTTCCGTCTGCTGACCGGCAGTGTGGTCTTCGGCATCAAGCACGCGGCGCGGGTAATGAAGGCCGAGGGCGGCGGCAGCATCATCAACAACGCCAGCATCGCCGGCCACCGCATCAACCAGGGCGGTTATCTTTATTCCGGCGCCAAGGCCGCCGTGGCCCACCTGACCCGCTTGGCCGGCGTCGAGCTCGGCCCCCACGGCATCCGCGTCAACGCCATCTCGCCCGGCGCGGTCGCAACGCCGATCTTCTGGGGCGGTTCCGCGCGGGCGCAGACCCTGAGCGAGGAGGAGAACGCCCAGAAAATGGAAAAGCTCAAGCGCAACCTGGCCAACGCCACGCCACTCCCGCGGGCCGGGCTGGCCGACGACATAGCCTACGCCGCACTTTTCCTGGCCAGCGACGAGGGCAGCTTCATCAACTCCCACGACCTGGTCGTCGACGGCGGCCGCATCGCCATGTTCAACGAGAAGCCCTCCGGCTGAATCACGCGCCCGCTATTTGCGGCCCCGCCACCGGCGGGGCCTTGTCCGCCGGCTTTCGCATCGCAAAACGCCGCCCGCCGCCGGCAACCCGCAACCCCATACCGCGCCCTTCCGGCTCGCGCCAGCCGCGCGCCCTGTTCAGCGCCCGTTCAGCTCCCCCGCCCTAATCTGGACGCGACAACCCGGCATCACAGAGGAGCTGAGCCATGTGGACCAGACTGAGTCGATGGACCCTGCCGTTGACCCTGGCGGCGGTTCTCGCCATCCCCGCCGCCGCCCAGGCCGGCGATCGGGGCCGCTCCGAGGAGAACCGGCTCTCGGATGCCGCCGGACTCTTGCAACCGGCCGGCTATCGTGACCACGAGGATCGCCACCGCGGCCGTGACCACGGCCGGCGGCACGATCGCGGCGAGCGCCACCACGGACGGCGGGACAGACACCGTTACCGGCACCACCGCTATTACCACTACCACCGCCCACCGGTAATCTGGCGCCATTACGGCCACAGGCACGGCTACAAGCACCGCCACCACCGCCGACACCGTCCCCACGGCCGCTTCGAGCTCCATTTCGACCTGGGTGGCCGGCGCTAGCGCGGCACGCCCGCAACGGGAGGACCCGATATGAAGCCTGTCAAGATCTGTATTGTGGTGGCGGCGCTTTCCGGTCTGCTGGCCGCGCAGGCGGCGCTGGCCGGGCATGCGCGCTACGAAAAGGCCCGGGTGATTGACGTGCGGCCCATCTACGAGGTGGTCCGCGTGCCTTCCCGGGAGCGCGAATGCTGGACTGAGGAGATCGAGACCCGGCGTCCACGGCACGACGACGGTGCCCGGACCGTGGTTGGAGCCATAATCGGCGGCGTGGTGGGTCACCAGATCGCCAAGGGCAGCGACCGCTTCGAGCGTCGTGCCGCCACCGCGGCCGGCGCGATAATCGGTGGGGCCGTGGGCCGCGATCTGGCGGGCCGGGAGCGCGGAGGCTGGCGCGAAGAGCGCCACTGTCGGGTCACCGAGCGCTATCGAGAAGAAGAGCGGCACGCGGGTTACCAGGTCACCTACCGCTATCATGGCCAGACTTACACCACGGAGCTCGACCATGATCCCGGGCGGTTCCTGCGGGTGCGAGTCGATGTGCGGCCGGCCGAGTGAGCCCGCGCACGAACGGTCCATGCGGGCGGCCCCATTGGTGCCTTGCGCGGGCCTGCGTGTAAACTCCGGGCATGGTCATGAACCGGCTCCGAACCGCCCTGACATCGGCACTTGTGACCGCGCTCCTGCTGGCCACGGCGAACGCCGCACCACGCGACGGGCAGCCCCCCGCGCTGCTGCTGGCGCAGGGCGGCGAGCGGGTTACCCTGGAAGAGGCCGCGGCCAGCGTGCGCGCCGAGACCGGCGGTCGTATTCTTTCCGCCGAGACGCGCGGTCGCGGCGCGGATCGTGTTCATCGCATCAAGGTGCTCACCGGTGACAACCGCGTTCGCATCATCGAAGTCGATCCGCGGTCCGGCTCGCGGCGTTAGGCACGGCACGCCAGCATGGGTGAACCGATGCGCGTGCTGATCGTCGAGGACGAATCCGCGCTGAGGGAACAGATCGCCAACGCACTGGCGGACCAGGACTGGGCTGCCGACGGCAGCGGCGATGGCGCCGAAGGTCTCTACCTGGCCCGGGAATTCCCATTCGATGTCGCCGTGGTGGATCTGGGACTGCCGGGGCTTCCCGGTCTGGATCTCATTCGCACGCTTCGCGCCGAGGACAACGCCCTGCCCATTCTCGTGCTCACGGCGCGGGGACGCTGGCAGGAGCGCGTCGAGGGCCTGGAGGCTGGCGCCGACGACTACCTGGTCAAGCCCTTCCACATGGAAGAGCTGGTAGCACGGCTCAGGGCCCTCACCCGCCGCGCCGCCGGCAGCGGCAGTGACCGGCTTGTCGCCGGCCCCCTGACCCTGGACACGACGGCCCAGAGCGTTACCGTGGCGGAGCGGCCCTGCGAGCTGACCGCCTACGAGTACCAGTTGCTGGAATACCTCGTTCGCCACGCCGGACAGGTGGTATCCAAGCAGGTCCTGGCGGACTGGCTGTACCCGCATGACGAGGACCGGGACAGCAACGTCATCGAAGTGCTGCTGGGCCGGCTGCGCCGCAAGCTGGACCCCGACGGTCAGCTCAAGCCCATCGAAACCCTTCGCGGCCGGGGCTACCGGTTCACGTTGCAGGACAACGGCGAGCGATGAACTCCCTGAGATGGCGCGCCGGCCTGGCAACCATGACGGTGGTGGCCGTGTTCGCCGCGGCCACCGCCGTGGCGCTGGATCAGGCCTTTCGCGACGCCACGCGCACCGCCTGGGCCGAGCGTCTGCGCGCCCAGGTGTTCCTGTTGATGGGGGCGACGGAAGTCGCACCGGATGGGCAGCCCCGGCTTCCGGACGTGCTGCCGGAGGTCCGCCTGGAAGGTACCGATTCCGGCCTGTTCGCGAGGATACTGGACGGCCGGGGCGAGACCCTGTGGCGCTCCCCCTCGGCCCTGGGCTACGAGCTCCCGGCACCTGCGCCGGGGAGCGGGCTGCGAACCGTAACCATGGGCGGCAGCGACTATTTCAGCAGCAGCATCCGCGTGGACTGGCAGCTTGACCACCAGGCCGTTCCCCTGACCTTCCAGATCGTGGAAGACCGCAGCGCCTTCGCCGCGGAGCTCACACGCTTCCGGCGCACGCTCTGGACCTACCTCGGTATCGCCGCGGCCGGACTGGTCGTACTCCAGGGTCTGGCGCTGCGCTGGGGACTGCGCCCGCTGCGGGGCGTCGAACGCGAGCTCTACGCCGTCGAGCGGGGCAGCCAGCAAGCGATTCACGGTCGCTACCCCCGGGAGCTGGAAAGACTCACCATGGGTCTCAACACCCTGCTCCACCACGAGCGGGCTCAGCAGCGGCGCTACCGCGACGCCCTCGGCGACCTGGCCCACAGCCTGAAGACACCCCTGGCCATTATGCGCGGCGCGCTCGGTTCCGGCGGCGAGGACCAGACTGCCCGGGAGCAGCTGGAGCGCATGGACCGCATCATTGGCTATCAGCTTCAGCGCGCGACGACCAGCGGACGCACGGCACTGGTGGCGCCTGTTGCGCTGAAACCCGTGCTGGAGCGATTGATCCGCAGCCTGGCCAAGGTATACGCGGAGAAGGCCATCCGCCCGGACATGGAGATCGACGGCGGGGCGGCGTTTCGCGGGAACGAGGATGACCTCATGGAGGTGCTGGGCAATCTCCTGGACAACGCCTTCAAGTGGGGACGGGAGACGATCCAGGTGCGCGTGACCGGAGGCGACCCGTTGATCTCCCTGGTCCTGGAGGACGACGGTCCAGGCATTCCCGAGAGCGATATCCCCACCATACTCAGCCGCGGCGGCCGCCTCGACGAAGCGGTTCCCGGCCAGGGCATCGGCCTGGCGGTGGTCAGGGACGTGGTGGACGCCTACGGCGGGACGCTGACCCTCGAGCGCTCCGAGTCCCTCGGCGGGCTGCGCGTCACGCTGCAGCTGCCCGGCTTCGCGTGAGTCGC
Organism: Ectothiorhodospiraceae bacterium WFHF3C12; assembly: GCA_013519935.1. Taxonomy (GTDB): domain Bacteria; phylum Pseudomonadota; class Gammaproteobacteria; order Nitrococcales; family Nitrococcaceae; genus WFHF3C12. The sequence goes on from JACDUA010000001.1 coordinate 149,181, forward strand.
TTCACTAGCGAAAATCCGCCGTATCGATGACGCAACGGAAGAACTCGCCCTCCGCTTCCATCCCGTCGCCGCCGTGGAGCCAGCCGACGCTGAGTTTTGCCGGTATCCGGTATTGCCCGAATCGCGCCAGGGCCTCGATACGCCCGCCAAAGCGCTCGTAGCGAAAACCGCGGCCGTCCGGATCCCCCCACCGTGGGAAGGACAGCGCCGTCGGCGCACCCGCCTCATCGACATCCACCGTAAGATTCACGGTCTCGCCCCAGGCTCCCAGGGTCGCGGTCGCCCGCTCACCGTCGCCGTCGTGCCATTGCGCGCCGGGCGGCAACAGCGCCGAAGGCAGCCAGACCCGCTCGCCGAGCGCCCGGCCGATGGATGAACGCGTGATGTCCGGGTCACTGCGCCGCATCACCGGGATCAACCCCAGAATGCGCCAGTCCAGCGCGCCGCGGCCATCGATCAGCCGGTCCGAGCCGGCCACCGGCAATCCGCCCATCCGGACCCTGGCGGCCCAGATCATCGCCCCATCGGCACGGATCACCTGCTCGGCGCGGAACCGGCACCAGCCCCTGAGGCGAATCTCGCCATGCATGGTCAGGCGGACGGCACCGGCTAGCGGGGCACCGGGGGCAATGGCGGCCCGCAGATACCGCACCGCGGCCGGAGGCAGGCCCTGGAGGTCGGTCTCCGAGAAACGCCCGGCCATCCTCGGTGCCGTCCGCCATAGCCGTTCCAGCAGTCGATGCCCGTTACCCAATTCCCATAGCCTCTCGCCAGTGCATTCGGGCCGCCGGGGCCGTAACCATGATATCGTCTGCGGCTGCGCGATGGGCCCATGCGACGCGGCCGGCCACGGGACAACAACGCGGCGCCGCCCCGCCCCAGGAAACTGGCACAAGAACCGGACCATGAACAGCGTATCCCCGACGAGCACAGCCACCCTGAGCCACGGCAGCGGCAGCCGCTTCGAGTGGATACGCTGGCGGCTCTACGCCGTGCTGGCCGCTTCGTTCTTCCTGGGTTTCTTCTATCGAATGGCGCCCGGGGTCGTCGCCGACGAGCTCATGCGGGCCTTCCAGACAAGCGGCGCCGCGCTGGGCCTGATGGTGGCGATGTATTTCTACATCTACACCCTGATGCAGGTTCCCGCGGGCGTCCTGGCCGATACCCTGGGGCCGCGGACCAGCACCAGCCTGGGGGCGTTACTGGCCGGCGGCGGCTCCATCCTGTTCGGCCTGGCGCCCACGTTCGAGTTCGCCGCCGCTGGCCGCTTCCTGATGGGTCTGGGCACGTCGACGATCTTCGTCGGGCTGTTGAAGATCAACACCACCTGGTTTCGGGATCGCAGCCAGGGCGCCGCCAACGGGCTGGCCATGCTGCTGGGGAACCTGGGGTCGGTCTTGGCCGCCAGCCCGTTCGCCGCCATGCTGGCTGTCATGACCTGGCGAACGGCCTTCACCGCCGCTGGGGTTCTATCGGTGATCCTCGGCGCGCTCACCTGGCTGTTCGTCCGGGACCGTCCCGAGCAGGTAGGCTATCGGCTCGAGGAGGATCTGCCTCCCTCGGAGACACCCCCGGTCCACTGGACCCGAAACCTGCTGGCAGTGGTCAGAACGCCGCCGGTGTGGGCCGGCCTCGGCGCGCAGTTCGGCATCGGCGGCACGTTCTTCACGTTTGCCGGCCTCTGGGGCGTGCCCCTGATGCAGCAGGGCTACGGTCTCGGCCGCACCCATGCCGCCCTTTATCCCACGTTCGCGGTTATCGGGCTGGCCGTGGGTGCCCTGTTCTTCGGCTGGCTCTCGGACCGGGTGGGTCGGCGCAAACCGTTCATTGTTGGCGGGGCGCTCATGACCTGTCTCCTCTGGACGTACTTCATCCTGGGCCCGTGGAGCCCGGGCTGGAGCGGCCTGACGCTATGCTTTCTGATCGGCTTCCTGGGGGCGGCAACCAGCGTGGCCTACACCGCCGCCAAGGAGACGGTGATGCCGCACCAGGCGGGCATGGCAATGGCGATGGTCAACACGGGCCTGTTCCTGGGCGTCGCCATTGCGCAGCCGGCCCTGGGGTGGGTCCTCGATCTGAGCTGGAGCGGTGCCGCGGTGGACGGCGTGCGTCAGTACGGCCTGGAAGCCTATCGCCAGGCGCTCTGGCTGTCGGTTCTGTTAGGCGGCATCAGCCTGGGCGCTGCGCTGTTCAGCCGGGAGACCCGCTGCCGGAACCTGGCGCTTCTGGACAAGGCCGATCACTGACGGCCGCTCAGCCGACCGCCACTTCGACGTAACGGTTCACGGAGGGCAGCCCGCGGACGGCCCAGAGCCGTCGGGACGAGGGGTCCGCGATCACGGCACCGCAGGTGGCAATGTGCGCAGGGGGCTTGCCCTGGTAACAGATGGCCTGCTCGTCCCGGGTCACCGCCATGAGGTCCTCGACGTCCAGACCGGACCGGTCCAGCAGCTCGTAGGCGCGTTCCAGCCGCCGCTCCGAGCTCGCCTGGGCGATCGGGTCCCGGGTGCGCTGCCGGGCACGCGTTTCCTTCGCCACGCAGTGGTTGGTATGCGCCAGCGGCTCGCGTTCGAGATGGGTCACCACCTGGGTGGTGGCGGTTGCCTCGACGTTGACCCCGTTGCCCAGGGCGTCCATCAGCAGGTAGTTGTGCGCCCCGGCCAGCGTCGCCTGCGTTATGCAGTCCAGGGCGTCCTCGAATCGGGTCTGGCGCAGCGCCTCCCGCACAACGAAGTTCCAGGTCACCCCGATGCGGCCGTCCGCGCCGGAAAGGTTATTGATGCCAATGGTAATGCCCGCCTCGTTCATGCCGATCATGCCGACGGCGCCGGCGCTGGTGAAAACGGCGAACGCCGGTGCGTCGTCCGGGTGCCCCTGAAGCACCAGTGCGTGGCTGGCCCCTGTCTCGTGCATGTCCCAGGTCTGGCCGAAAAGGGCATGGCCCGTACGGGTGCGTTCGCCGGGCACCAGGAAGGCCGTGCACTGGTCGGCTTCCACCGGCGCGGGACCCGCCGCCCCCGCCGCCGCGTAGAACGTATCGACGAGATCCGTGAAGCCACCGACCAGCAGCGCCTCCTCCAGGCCGATGCCCGCCGCCGCGGCGAGTCCCTCCAACTCGGCGGTGAGCGCCGGGGAATAATCCCGATGGGCCGTCAGGCAGTCCCCCGTCACGGACAGGACGGTCTCCTCCATGAGAGGTTGGCCCACCCAGTGAGGCTCGATGGCGAGCCTCAGCCGCTCACGGGCGAACCGGCGCACGTCCGCCTCGTATGCCCGGCCATGCGCCCGTCCCATGGCGCGACCGTCGCCGGAGACCTCGAGGACGGGTATCCCGGTTTCGAATTGGCCCGAAGCGTTATTCATTGCAGACCTCCGACAGGTGCTCGTCCAGGAAGTGTAGGACGATCAGCCACCCCCGGCCCAATCCCGGGGCCGCTGTCAGAGACTGACATTGAAGTGATGGGCGGTCAGATCCAGCCCCTTGTTGAGATAGAGACGGTGCGCGTCGTGGCGCTGATAACCCGAGTCCAGGTGCAGCCCTTCACAGCCGGCCTCCCTGGCGTGCTCGATGAGCCAGTCCAGCAGCAGCCCGCTGTAGCCGCGACGGCGGTGGTCGGGATGGGTGACCAGATCGTCGACGTACAGCACCCGGCCCCAGGCCATGAAATGAGCGAATCGATAACCGGCCACGGCCGTGACGCCGCCCTCGGCCGCGATGCAGGCGAGCCTGTAGCCCTCCTCGGCCTGAACCCGCACCCGGCGAACGAACTCGGCCTCGTCAAGATGTGTTCGCAACGCGACCATTACCGGGAAACACGCCCGCACGGCCCCTTCGTCGGCAAGATCCACCGACGTCACACTTGCCCCACTCATTGTTCCGCTCCCCCCTTTTTCGGCGCCGCCTGATTCGCGGCATTCGATTGCGCGGCAGAGCATATCAGCGCCGCGACCACCGCTTGAGCATACGCGTGAGCGCCGCCCCATTTGCTGGCCCGGGGCCCGGCCACGTTGAGCACCCGGATCGCCCATCGCTCCACGAAGCGGGACAGCAGTCGAACCGCCGCCTCCACATCCTGCGCCTCCGCGTCCACCGTGAGGCAGGGCCTGCGCAGCTCATCGCAATAACGCTGCGTCAGGGCGGTGCCGCCCTGCAGAACACCGTGGCGGAGGATCACGGTGCCGTCACTATCCAGTACATTGCGCCGGGTCCGCGTCCGGTAGTCCCGCCGGGGCAACGTCGTGAGCGGATAATCGGCCGGTATGGTTCCGTCTTCCGCCCGCCGTCCGGCGGGGCACCACCCGCCGCATGGGAAACGCGCCGCCAGGGCCGCGTCCAGGGCACCCCGGTCCACCCCGGTCTGCCCGCCCGAAACGATCCGTTCAAGCGGCATTTGAAGCTGGTGACCGGTTCCAGGGCGGTGTGGAATCGCAACACTGCCACAGCGCCACCTCCGCCCCGGTGTCGTCCCGGTGAAACCGACGTATTTCCATGCCCTGGTCCCGATACCGCCCCAACGCGCCAGCGTTCGGCCCGTGACCGGGCCGGCCGTCGACAAGTATGCCGAATCCCACGCCCGGTGACAGTACCCGATGCCTTCTTCGCCACGCGAGCGCTCAGCCCTCGTGCCGCCGGTCCGAGGCCGGGATACGCGCAACGTTGCCTCGGTTTTCGGGCAACGGACAGGCCCCGCAGTGCCACGCCAGGGGAATGCCGTAGACAGAAGGGGCGGCACCCACAAGGGGTGCCGCCCCTCGGTAAAAGGCCGCGTGAGCCGGTGATCAACGGCCGGTGATCCGCTCACCCTTGTTGACCACGACGATACGGTCGTGAACCGGCTCACCATTGCTGTGGCGGCGCGCGATCTCGAGGATGCGGTCCTCCAACTCGTTGCTGGCCACCATGCCGTGGACCGTCAGCGTGCCATTGGGCTCGACGTAGACCTGCAGCCCTTCCACCCTGGCATCGTCCACGCTCTCGATGGCCTGGGTAATCGCCCGCTCAACCTCGGGGCCGGAGTCTGCATCCTGCGCCAGCGCGGGACCGCTGACGCCGATCACGCCGCCCAGCAGTACGGCTATAGCCGCAAGGGAAAGACGGTTCCGACGTAGCATACGCTCCTCCCGGAGACCGTTGCTTCGTCTCCTTCTTCGGGCCTTGTACCTTGTTCGACAGGTTGTCCCCGGCATTTGATCCTGATCGCCGCCAAGGTGCCAGCGCTGCCACGCGAAGATCCCGGGTAGCACGCCGCGAGCGGCACTGACGGGCTCACGGACGAAAAAAAGCCCCGCTCGGGGCGGGGCTCAGGGGTTGGGGCAAGCGTGCTTTCAGCCCTGGAGCCTGGCCTTCAGTTCACGGCGCCGGGCATGCAGCACGGGTTCCGTGTAGCCGTTGGGCTGCTCGGTACCCTTGAAGACCAGGTCGCAGGCGGCCTGGAAAGCGACGCTGTCCTCGAAGTCCGGCGCCATGGGCCGGTAGTTGGGGTCGCCGGCATTCTGGCGGTCCACCACCTCGGCCATGCGCTTCATGGTGTCCATGGCCTGCTCCCGGGAGCAAACACCGTGGCGGAGCCAGTTCGCCATGTGCTGGCTGGAAATCCGGCAGGTGGCCCGGTCCTCCATGAGGCCGACATCGTTGATGTCCGGAACCTTGGAGCAACCCACGCCCTGGTCGATCCAGCGAACCACGTAGCCGAGTATGCCCTGGGCGTTGTTGTCCAGCTCCTGCTGGATCTCCTCGGCGGACCAGTCGGCCTTGTCCACAACCGGAATGGTCAGCAGGTCATCCAGGCTGGCCCGGCCGCGGCTGGCCAGCTTGTCCTGCACGGCCATTACATTGACCCGGTGATAATGAATGGCATGCAGGGTCGCCGCCGTGGGCGACGGTACCCAGGCGCAGTTGGCCCCGGCTTCCGGATGGGCCTGCTTGGTGTCCATCATCTCCTGCATCCTGTCCGGCTTGGGGAACATGCCCTTGCCGATCTGGGCGTGGCCGCGCAGGCCGCATTCCAGGCCCACGTCCACGTTCCAGTCCTCGTAGGCCTTGATCCAGGGCTGGGCCTTCATGTCGCCCTTGCGCACCATGGGACCGAGCTCCATGGAGGTGTGAATCTCGTCGCCGGTGCGGTCCAGGAAGCCGGTGTTGATGAAGATGACCCGCTCCTTCGCCTGACGGATGCACTCCTTGAGGTTCACCGTGGTGCGGCGCTCCTCGTCCATGATGCCCACCTTCAGGGTATTGCGGGCCAGGCCGAGGGCGTCCTCGACGCGGGAGAACAGCTCCACGGTGAAGGCCACTTCCTCGGGACCGTGCATCTTGGGCTTGACGATGTAGACGCTGCCGGCCCGGGAGTTGCTGACCGGCCCGGTGCCCTTGAGGTCATGAATGGCGATCAGCGAGGTGATCATGCCGTCGAGCATGCCCTCGGGAATCTCGTTGCCGTCACCGTCCAGCACCGCCGGCGTGGTCATCAGGTGGCCTACGTTGCGGACCAGCATCAGGCTCCGGCCCGGCAATGTCAGGGTGGACCCATCCGCCGCGGTGTAGGTGCGGTCGGCGTTGAGGCGGCGGGTCATCATGCTGCCGCCCTTCTGGAAGCTTTCCTCCAGATCGCCCTTCATCAGGCCGAGCCAGTTGGCGTAGACCCCGACCTTGTCCTCGCCATCCACGGCGGCGACGGAGTCCTCGCAGTCCTGGATGGTGGTGACCGCGGCCTCCATCAGCACGTCCTTGACGCCGGCGGCGTGATCCTTGCCGATGTTGTCGTTGCGATCGATCTGGATCTCCGCGTGCAGCCCGTTATGCGCCAACAGCACGGCGTGAGGCTCGCTCTCGTCGCCGTTGTAGCCGGCGAACTGCGCGGGGTCGCGGAGACCGGTTTCCCCCCGGCTCGTATTGACCACCAGCGTCTTGCCGCCGTCGGAGCGGACGGTGTAGGCGGTGGCGTCCCCGTGGCTACCCTCGGCCAGCGGCGCTATCTCGTCGAGGATCTCGCCGGCGCGCTCCATCACCTTTTTGCCGCGCACGGGGTTGTAGCCCGGCCCCTTGTCGGCGCCGTCGGACTCCGGTATCACGTCGGTACCGTAGAGGGCGTCATAGAGGCTGCCCCAGCGGGCATTGGCGGCGTTCAGCGCGAACCGGGCGTTGCTCACCGGCACCACCAGCTGCGGGCCGGCCACATTCGCGACTTCCGGATCGACGTTCGCCGTGGAGACCTTGAAATCCTCTCCTTCCTCAACGAGATAACCAATCTCCTTGAGATACTCCTTGACCTTGGACGGCGCCGGCCGTTTGCCGTCCTGAGCCCGGTTGAACTCGTCCAGTTTCGCCTGGAGCTCGTCTCGCTTGGCCAGCAGCGCCTTGTTCTTGGGGCCGAGATCCCGAACGATCTCGCCGAGCGCCTGCCAGACGGCGTCGGCCTCGATGCCCAGCCCGGGCACCACGTCCCTGGCCACCAAGTCATGGAGGTCCCTGGAGACCTTCAGCCCACCAACCTCAACACGTTCTGTCATAGCTGGATGCCTCGTTTCCCGGTTCGCAGTTTGGGGTATCAGGTCCGTGCCGCCCTCGGGATGGATTGCGGCGGTTCACGGTCATTAACCGGCTGAACCGCGCGGTTGGCGCCGGTTCAGTGGTCCACCGTCCGCCTCCCCGTTCGCAAGATCGTCGGAACGTGGATGAGGGCCCGGATCCGGGCACGCGGGCAAACGGCGGTTACAGGGAAGCACTGACCGGCCCGCGCTTTTCGATTCGCGCGACGGCGCAGTTGCCGGGGGCACGGTTCAGCCTCCCCAAGGAGCCGGGATTGTACCGGAGTTGGCGGGATTTGGCATGTGCCCGCGCAGGCAGGGCCCGGCCGCATCCCTGGGGTCCGGGGGCTTCAGGGCCGGCCGCGATCGCCGAGCTCCACCTCGACGACGCGGCCGTCAATGATGCGCACGTAGCGCACGAAATGCTGGGGCCCGAAATCGTAAACCCATTCCTCGACGGTCACCTTGCCGGAAATGACCTCGTGCCTGCCGACCCTGAACCGGCCGAATTCCTCCCAGCTGTCCCGGGCACTGGGCTCGCCGCACTCGGAGAGAAGCTGGTAGCGGTCGAGCCCCTCGTCGATGAAATGCGGGTCGCAACCACCGGTGGCCGACCCGGAACGCCCGACGGTCTCGATGTGGGACAGGCGGCCCTCACGGAACGTCAGGCGGCGGACAAACGCGTTGCCGCCCGGATCGTAGTACCAGACCTCGCGCACACCGACATATCCGAGGCCCTCCAGGTAGGCATCGGCTTCCTTTTCGACATAGTCGGGATGGCCACAGGCGCGGCGGACGTCGTATTTGCGGTCGCCTTCGCGAACCAGCTCGTTCCCGCAGCGAAACGCCGAGGCAGCGCCGGACCAGGCCAATAGCAGCCCGGCAATGACCAGCAGCAGGCACGCGCGCGCCCTGAACGTGTGCATCGACCCGGATCTCCCGTGCAACCCTGTCCGTTCGACCACCCTGGCGGCGATTTAGTGCCGCGGCAAGCGCCGCCGGCTTGCCGCGAGTGGCTCGGCGTTGCACTATCCCAGGCATCATGGCCGCAAACCGGGAGGCCCGCTTTGAGCGACTACGAGGACACCGCCCGCCCCGCCAACCCCCACGTCGGCCTGTTCGTGACCTGCCTGGTGGATCTGTTCCGGCCATCCGTGGGATTCGCCTCCCTCGCCCTGCTGGAGCAAGCCGGCTGTACCGTGACCGTGCCACGGGCGCAGACCTGTTGCGGGCAACCCACCTTGAACAGCGGTGACACGGACGACACGCGGGCTATCGCCCGTCAGGTGATCAGGGCCTTCGAGGCGTTCGACTACGTCGTCGGGCCCTCGGGCTCATGCCTGGCCACGGTCCAAAAGGACTACCCCGGCCTGTTCGAGGAGGAACAGGACTGGCGCCACCGCGCGGAGGCACTGGCCCGGCGGTGTTACGAGCTCACCTCATTCCTGGTCGATGTCATGGGGCTGGAGGAGGTTCCGGGGGTATTGCAGGGCCACGCCGCCTACCACGACAGTTGTTCCGGTCTTCGCCAGCTCGGCGTCCGCGAACAGCCCCGCAGCCTGCTGGCCGGCGTGGATGAGCTGGCCGTCTCGGACCTGGACAGCGCCGAGGTCTGCTGCGGCTTTGGCGGCACCTTCTGCGTCAAGTACCCGGAGATCTCCGCCAAAATGGCCGACGACAAGATCGCGGCAGTGGAGCGAACCGGCGCCGACATCCTGCTCGGCGGCGACCTGGGCTGCCTGATGCACCTGTCCGGCCGACTCAAGCGTCTGGGCAAACCCACCCGCGTCTACCACGTCGCCGAAGTCCTCGCCGACATGACGGACGGAGCCGGCATAGGCGACCCCGAGCGTTAAACCCTCTTTAGCCACAGATGAACACGGATGAACACCGATAGCTGGCCGTTGCTCCAAGGTCTCCGCGGAATCAGCGAGGATCACCGACTAGACAGCCGCTTGCACTCGTTCTGGTCGACATTACATTCAAGAGGCTCGCAACAATTGCCGTGAACGAGTAATAACCCGAACGAGCGGGTACTTGATCAACCAAAAGAATACATTCCATACATCCGTGTTTATCTGTGTTCATCTGTGGCTAATCAAAGCAGTCCCTCCTTGACCAGCCACTGGTGGCAATCTTCCAGCATCGTCCGCAGCGGCACGGCCTCGTAGCCGAGCTCGCGCTGAGCCTTGTCCGACGCCACCCGGGGATGGCGGCTGACCATGCGGGCGCTGTCGCGGGTGATGTCCGGCTCCCGGCCGCTGAAGGTGGCCGCGAGCTCCATCACCCGGCCGTAGGCCCGCAGCACGGGTGCCGGCACGGTGCGCTTGGGCACCGGCTTATTCAGCAACTCGCCGATGGTCTCGAAGACTTCCCGGAAACTCGCGTCGGTGCCGCCGAGCAGGTAATGCTGGCCGACCTGGCCATGGTCCACCGCGGCGATATGCGCCCGCGCCACCTGCTCGGCGTGGCAGAAGGAGCCCGAGCCGGGCGGGATGCCCGGTACCGTGCCCGTCCGGACCATCAGAAACATCCGGGCCCAGTTGTGGGTATCGTAGCGCCCGATGATGTGGGACGGGTTGATGATCACCGCGGGCAATCCGGCGTCGATCCCCTTGAGCACTTCGTCCTCCGCAAGCGCCTTGGTGCGGTCGTAGCCGACGCGGGAGGCCCGGCCCGCCCGCTGGTCATCCTCGCGGACCGACTGGTTGGCGAGACCATAGACGTTCCAGGTCGAGGTATGAATCAGCCGTCCTGCGCCGGCCCGGGCGGCGGTCTCCACCATGTTACGCGTGCCCTGCACGTTGACCGCGAACTGGCGCCCGGCATTGCGCCGCCACAATGTCGTATCACCCGCCACGTGGAACACGGCGTCCACGGATGCCGGCATCGCGCGGCCGAGTGCGTCCGGATCCAGCAGGTCGCACTCCACGGGATCCGCCCCCATTGCGGCCAGCTGCCGCGCCTGTTCCTCGCGGCGGCACATGGCAATGACCCGCCAGTCGCCGGCGACCAGTTGTTCCACCAGGTTTCGCCCCACGAATCCCGCGGCACCGCTCACGAAAGCCGTCCGGCCCTGCCCGTGCGTATTCCCCGAATGCGCCATAAAGTCCGCCCCCCGGCAGCCGATGTAAGGACTATCATGAGAGCGACCATACACCTTATCGCCATTCTGCTGCCCGTCCTGTCCCTGGCGGTACATGCTGCCCAGGACCCGCGCACCTACGCCGCGGGAATCAACGAGGCCGAGTGGCGCAGCGAGCCCGGGGAACGCGCCTGCCACCTCTTCCATGCCATCCCCGGTTACGGAACCGCGCTGTTCACCAGCGCCCTGGACGACACCCTGGCGTTGACGGTGTTCACCCGGCGTCCGCCCGCATCCGGCACGAGCGCGACGGTCATCAGCCGGCCGACCCGCTGGCGCACGGGTAACGCCCGGACCGTTGCCCAGACCAGCGTCTATCCGGAACGGGCGGCGCTGAAGTTCGGGCATCGCACCACCGTCCGCATCCTGGGCGCGCTGGAGGCGGGGCGGGCCATCGCCTTCCGCTTCAACAGTTATTACGACGACCGTCCCGTGGAGGTGGTTCTGCAGCCGGTGCGGTTCGGGCCGGCCTACCAACAGCATCTGCGCTGTCTGCCCCGTGTGCGCACGAACCTCGCCGGGGCGCCCGGTGACCTATCGGCCCCGGCCGCCGATGGCGAATCCACAGCCGCCCGGCAGAATATGGCGTCAATCGAAGCGCCGGGCATGGCGGCTACGGGTGTGGGGACGGCTGTCCCATCGATGGATACATCCGGTGAGGGGCCGGTCCCCGTCACGTCCGATGGGCCGCGGGGCGATCAGCGTGCTTCCGCGGGGGGCGCCGAGTCCGACGGGGCCGGCAATCGCCCTGGCGGCAGGGTCAGCGCGGAGGGGCTACCGTCCGGCACGGTCACGGCACGGGCCGCGGACGCTGGTACCGCGCCCGCGGGCATCCCGCTGCCGGCAGGCACGACGATTCACTTCGTTCACGACAACGCCCTTCTGGATCGGGAGGCGCTGGACAAGATCGATGCCCTCGCCCGGGCTATCGCAGGAAGCCCGCACTGGAGCGCGGTGGTTGTGACGGGCCACGCCGATAGCCGCGGCGAATACCATTACAATAGGCGTTTGGGGCTCGAACGGGCGCGACGGGTTCGCCAACGGCTCATCGAGCAGGGGGTGGCGGCGAACAGCATCCGCATTCAGACCCAGGGCGAACGCAACCCCGTGGGCAGCAACGACAGCGTCTACGGGCGCGCCGAGAATCGCCGCGTGGCCATCCAGCCCATGCTCTGACCCGCCTGGCCGGCAGTCCCGGCCAGGCCCGGCTTCTGACATTCGACCACCGGAGCAACGTGCTCCGTGCCATCTGGACGCGAAAAACATTGGTGCGAACGAACGCAAAGGTACAGACGTGGGTGGACCGTCTGAGCGAAGCCGAGGTACCGGTGCTCAGCAACACGGTCCAGCGCATTGGCGCGGCCACCGGCGACCGCGAGACCTCCGCACGCGATCTGGCCAACATCATCCTGGGCGACGCGGCAATGACCTCCGGGGTGCTGCGCGTGGCAAACAGCGCCTACTTCAGCTCCGCTTCCCGGGAGATCTCGACCATCAGTCGCGCCGTCGTGCTGCTGGGCTTCGAGACCGTACGCGCCATAGGCACATCTGTGGCGATCATCGAGACCTTTCTCAAAGGCCGCAGCCACGGGCCGCTCCTGGCGGTGATGCGCGACTCCGTCCATGCCGCCGTCCAGGCCCGCACCATCGCCGCCCTGGCGGGCGATCCGGAGCCGGAGGAGGTCTTCGTGGCCGCCCTGCTGGCGCGGCTCGGGGAGATGGCGTTCTGGGCTTTCGCGGCCGAGGATCAGGCCGAGAGTCTTAGCGAGGCACTGGCCGAGCGCGGCCAGACCCGCCGACAGGCGGAGATGGCGGTGCTTGGATTCACGCTTACGGAGCTCACACGCGCCCTCGCCCATGCCTGGAACCTCGGCGACCTGGTCCAGGAAGCCGTGGCCGATCGAGGCCGAAAGGGGCTGACCCGGGCACGCAGCGTCCAGCTCGGTCACGAGCTCCAATCCGCCATCCGCGGCAATGGTCTGGAATCCCCGGAAGTCGAGCGCGTGATGCGCCGGATCGGCGAGCACGCCGGGCAACCGGCCAAGCTCGTCACCGAACGCATCGTCGGGTCCCTGGAGGAAGTGAAGGTCGCGGCCCGGGCGTTCGGGGTCAGCGGCGAGATAACGGACCATGGAGAGGACGCTACGGCCGACACGGACGAGCCGGAAGCCGGCCCCCAGCCCTCCCCGAAGCTGCAGCTTCGAATACTCCGGGAGCTGACCCAGATACGCAAGGAAAAGGCGGACCTGCAGACTATCCTGGACATGGTGCTCGAAGGCATTTATCGGGGCGTTGGCATGGACCGCACCCTTGTGGCCATACTGACGCGTGACCGGGAGCGTCTGAACGTGCGCTACACCCTGGGTGATTCCGGACGCTTGCGTGACGCCTTCGATTTCGCCCTGGACGATGAGGAACGCCAGCTCTTTCGCGGCGTGCTGAGCGACCAGCGGCCGGTATGGGTCAGCCATCTGGAACCGGGCCGCAAGCAGCGCTGGCTGACGACGTCGGTCAGGCAACGATTCGCCGCTGATTTCTACGTGGCGCCACTGGTGGTGCGTCAACGCGACATCGGGCTGATTTACGCCGATCGCAGCACCAGCCGGCGCGGTATGGACGAAGAAAGCTTCGAGGCGTTCTGTCATTTCGCCGAGGAGTGCAACGCCGCCATCGAGCAGCTCACCGCCGGCTGACGCGCCAGCGAAGAGAAACCGAGTTTGAGGGAATGCATGGCTGAACAGAACGACGTGCGCGTCCCGGTGGCGCTTTACTTCGACTACATCTGCCCGTTCTGCTATGTCGCCGACGCGCGGCTCGACCGGGTACGACGGCGTTATCCCGTGGCGGTGCAGTACCGCTTCATCGAGATCCACCCGGACAATCCAGCGGAGGGCCGTCCGGTCGAGGACCTGGGATACCCGCCGGAACAGTGGCGGGCAATGAACGAGAACCTGCGGCGAATGGTCGCCGAAGACGGCCTGGAGATGGCCGAGCGTACGTTCACCACCAACTCGCGCCGGGCGCTGCTGCTGGCACAGGCGGTGTTCGAAGGGCGGCCGGAGCGGTTTCTGGACGTGCACCGGGCCATCTTCAGGGCCTACTTCGTCGACCGACGCAACATCGGGGATCCGGAAGTGCTTGTGGACCTGGCACGGACCCACGGAGTGGCGGATCTCGCCGAACGGGCCTGGAGCGAGCAGCACTACCTCACCCGGCTGCTGGAGCACGTGGAGGCCGCTCAGGCGCTGCAGCTGACCGGCGTCCCGACTCTGGTGGTGGACGACCGGCCGTTCACCGGCGCGGTCTCGGTCGAAACCCTGGAGCAGGCATTGCAGCAACACGGCGACGCCGGCCGCGCCTGAGCCCGGACAGCATCCCGTCGACGATACCTAACGAGCGAGCCATGCCCCGCGTCCAGCTGGATCTTCCCGAGAGCTTTACCTACCGCACGGAAATCATCCTGCGCGTCACCGACATGAACTATGCCGGCCACATGGGCAACGACACCGTCATGGCCCTGTTCCACGAGGCCCGCTCCCGGCTGCTCAAGGAAGGCGGCTGCGAGGGCCAGAAGATAGGCGGCCTGGGCCTGGTGGTGGCAGACGCGGTGGTCGTCTACAAGGCGCAGGCCCACTACGCCGAGGTCATGCTGGTCGAGATGACGGCGCGCGACTTCAACAAATACGGTTGCGATCTGGTCTACCGCATCAGCAACCGGGACACCGGCACCGAGATCGCCCGGGGGAAGACCGGTATCGTCTTCTTCAATTACGAGCAGGGCCGGCCCAACCCGGTGCCGGCGCAATTTCACGAGCTGATCGGCGTGCCGGCCTGAACGGGCAAGCAGCTCGGCCGCTCAGGCCTGTATGATCTCGCCGTCGCGGCCGACGCTGACCGACCGCGGCAGGCGCTCGGCATAATCCAGCAGCCAGCAGTCGAGCGCGTGGCCGACGTGGGTGAGCACGGTCCGCCCGGGTGCGATGCGCTCGGCCAGCATGAGCGCCTGGTCCACGTCGTTGTGGTTGCCTCGGCTCTCACCGGGTGGATGGCTACAGTCCACAACCAGCACGGCGGGTTTCGCGTCCGCCAGGAAGGCGGTGGCGTAGTCGTCAAGCCCGCAGGTATCGGTCAGATACACAATGGACGAGTCCGTCCCGGCCCGGAGCAGGTAGCCATGACTGGGCTTGCTGTGGCGCAGCGGGACGGGGGTGACTTCGATACCTTCCAGGATGGCCGGCGTAAAGGGCGTCTGGGCGGGCTGGAAGTCCAGAACACCGGGATGGCGGTAGAGGTCCGCCAGGCCCTGGGCGTCAGCTGGGCCGTGTACCTGGATCCGCAGCCCCTGCCCCCACCGTAACTCCAGCAGGCCCTGGGCGTGGTCCGCATGATAGTGGGTCAACAGGATGTGCTGCAGGGACCCGGCGGGGAAGCGTTGCCGCAGATCCCACAGGCCTGCGTCGATCAGCAGGGGACCGTGATCGGCCCGGACCACGGCGCTGGCGTGCCGCCGCACGCGGGCATCGCACGCCCTTGCCCGCTGGCAGGCCGGGCATGCGCAGCCGTAGACCGGCACACCGGGCGAATCCCCCGTGCCCAGCAGGGTCATGGAAAGACCGTCGTTCCGCCGATCATCGACGCTCATGGACGCCGGGAGACCTCTCAGACGTGCCGGTTGGACTCGCCGATGGAAGCGACGTTCTCTGGCGCTGCCACCTCCCGGCGGTGTAGTGAACGGTCATAGCCCGGAATCAGCGCCTCGCCGACGAAATGCATGTAATCGTGAAAGGCTTCCCCGGCCGGCAGCGTATCCGGCGCGTCCCGCCGCAGCTCCAGCGTCCCCATGAACACGGAGTAAGCCAGAACCGCCTTGTGACGCGCGGCCTGGCGATCCAGCCCGAGGTCCAGGTAGCACTCCCAGAGGAACTCGGTCTGCCGCTCGATGACGCGGCGCACGACGCTCTGGATCAGCGTGTTTTCGGTGGCGCCGGCCAGCGCCAGATACAGGCGGCCGGCGTACCGGCTGCCGTCGGCCTCGGCGAAGACCCGGGCCAGGCGCCGGCGCGGATCCGATTCCTGTGCGACCCGTTCCAGGATCTCGTCGGTCTGCTGGTGTTCCCAGAGATCCAACGCGGCCTGCAGCAATGCCCGGCGGTTGGCGAAGTGCCAGTAGAAGCTGCCCTTGGTTACGCCGAGACGACGTGCCAGGGGCTCCACGGCGACACCCTTCACGCCCTTTTCGGCGATGACCTCGAGCGCGGCCTCGGCCCAGTCCCGCACACTCAGCGTCTGTCTGTTGTTGGTTTCCGTCATCGGCTTCCCATCGTTCCATACGGTCGCGTATGGCGCTAACATTACCTTAGCCCGTACGTTAGCGTATGGCAATGTCGTTGCCAGGCGCCAGCCCGAGTCTCTAAGGTGGCGGCAGCGATGGCGTGCCCAGATACCCGAGCCAGGACATCCCTCAGCATGCCCAGACACTACCTGGAACGCCTCTTCGAACCCCGCGCCGTGGCCGTCATCGGCGCCAGCGACAAAGAAGATACCGCCGGCAACCGGGTCCTGCGCAACCTCAAGGACTCCGGCTTCGAAGGCTCGATCTACCCGGTCAACCCGCACCACCGCCAGCTGCTTGGCGAGCGCAGCTACCGGAGTATTGCCGACACGCCCCGCCCCGTGGATCTGGCGGTGATCTCCACCCCCACCCACGCGGTGGCGGACGTGGTCCGCGAGTGCGGCGAACACGGCGTCAGCGGGCTGGTGATCCTCACGGCGGGCATCGACCGCGACGGCGCCCTGGAACGGCGGATTCTCGACCACGCCCGGCAGTACCGGATGCACGTCATCGGACCCAACTGCCTCGGCATCATGCGCCCGCGGGTGGGGCTGAACGCCACATTCAGCCGCAACCAGGCCGCCAGTGGAGGGCTCGCGCTGGTCTCCCAGTCCGGCGCTCTGGTCAGCGCCATCCTCGACTGGGCCCAGGCCCGCAACATCGGTTTCTCGCTGACGGCATCCCTGGGCAACGCGTCGGACGCGGACTTCGGGGACCTGCTGGACTACCTCGCCACCGACGCCTCGACGCGGGCCATCCTCCTCTACGTCGAGGGCATCCGGGACAGCCGCCGTTTCATGAGCGGTCTGCGGGCGGCGGCACGCGTCAAGCCGGTAATCGTCGTCAAGGCGGGCCGCCGCCCGGACGGCTCGCGGGCCGCGCTCTCCCATTCCGGCGCCCTCGTCGGCAGCGACCAGGTCTTCGAGGCGGCTCTCGCCCGGGCCGGGGGCATCCGCGTGCATACCGTGGAGCAGCTGTTCTCGGCCGCCGAGATCCTGTCGAAGGGGTTTCGCCTCAGGGGGAAGCGTCTGTGCATCGTCACCGACGGTGGCGGTCCGGCCGTCATCGCCAGCGACCACGCCAACGAGATCGGCGTGGGGCTTGCCGAGCTCTCCCCCGGCGCCATCGAGCGGCTGGATGCCACCCTTCCACGTCACTGGTCCCGGACCAATCCCGTGGACCTGCTGGAGGACGCGACCCCGGAGCGATACCGCGATGCGCTAGCGGTCTGCCTCCAGGAAGACGGCGTGGATGCGGTGCTCGCCATGCTGGTGCCCCAGGCCATGACCGAACCCGAGCAGATCGCCCAGACGGTCATCGACGCCGCCAGCGAGACCCGCAAACCCGTGCTGGCGTGCTGGATGGGCGACGCCCAGGTGCGCGAGGCCCGCCATCGGTTCAGCGATGCGGGCATCCCGCATTTCGAGACGCCGGAGGCATCCATCGAGGCCTTCGCCGCCCTGGACCGTTATCAGGCCAACCACCAACTGCTGGTGCAGGTCCCCGGACCCGCCGCGTTCCGTCCCGGCCGGGACGTGGACGGCCCGCGCCTGATCATGGAGAACGCCCTGACCGAGGGCCGGGATCTGCTCACGAACCTGGAATCCAAGGCGGTGCTGCGCGCTTTCGACATCCCCGTGGTCCGGACCATCGAGGCGCGAACCGCCTCGGAGGCGCTCGTGGTGGCCGAGTCGCTGGGCTATCCCCTCGCCATGAAGGTCAGCTCGCCGACCCTGACCCACAAATCCGATTTCGGCGGCGTTCGGCTGGACGTCGCCGACGCTCAGCAGGTCCGCAGGGCCTACGACGAGCTCATCGAGGCGGCCCGCACGGCTCATCCGGACGCGTTGGTCTCGGGCGTCACACTGGAGCCCATGCAGCACCGCATCCATGGCCGGGAGCTCATGGTCGGCATCAGTACCGACCCGGTCTTCGGCCCGGTGGTGAATTTCGGCGGCGGGGGTACGGCCGTGGAGTTGGTCAACGACGTCGCCGTGGCCCTGCCGCCGCTGAACGACTTTCTCGCCGACCAGCTCATGGCCCGCCCCCGTGTCGCCCGTCTGCTCACGGCGTACCGGGAACTGCCGGCCGTGGACATGGCGGCGGTGCGCAACGTGCTGTTACAGGTCTCGGAGATGGTCTGTGCCCTGCCGCATATCCGGGAACTCGACATCAATCCGCTAATCGCCGATGAGTCCGGCGTCGTCGCGGTGGATGCCCGTATTCGCATCGCCTCCCCGGGCCGCGGCGCCGACCGGTACGGTCATCTCGCCGTGCATCCCTATCCCAGCCATCTGGTCAAGCGTACCCAGCTGCCCGACGGCACGGACATCGTCATCCGGCCCATCCGGCCGGAGGACGCCGAGCGCGAGCGCGCCTTCATCGACAGTCTGTCGCCGGAAGCGAAGTACTACCGCTTCATGGAGAATCTGCGCGAGCTCTCGCCGGCCATGCTGGCCCGCTTCACGCAGATCGACTACGACCGCGAGCTCGCGTTGATCGCCGTGCGAATGGATGGCCTGGACGAGGCGGAGCAGCTGGGCGTGGCCCGTTACAACATCGATCCCGACGGTGAGACCTGCGAGTTCGCGCTGGTGGTGGCGGACACCGTGCGCCGCCAGGGCCTGGGAACCCGCCTCATGATGGACCTCATGGAGAGCGCGCGAGCCCGTGGGTTGCGTGAAATCCACGGTGACGTGCTCTCGGAAAACCGCAAGATGCTGAAACTGATGCGGCAGCTCGGTTTCGCCGTGCTGACCTCCCCGGACGATGCCGGGGTCAAACGCGTCACGCGGGATCTGCGCTGACCCCTCACAGGGGATTCTTGCTGGTCACCTCGACGACGTCGTGCAGGTAGCGCCGCTCTCCGCCCAGTTCCAGTAGCGAGACCGAGAACGTGAACACACTCGGTGCCGGGGCCCTTATCGCTATCCGGCTGGCTTTCAGCGTGACCCCCGCGGCGTCGACCCGGGAACCCGTGGCATCGATGGCTACCGGTGCCTGAATCCGGCTGGCGGTCATCTCCACCGTGCTGTGGGCCAGCACCAGGGCGACTTCGTCACCGTGGACGACGGTATTGCGCAGTGTCGCCCGGGAGCTGAGGATCTCCAGTCGGCCGATATGAGCATCGCGGATGATGACGTCCTCGCAGTCGTAGATGAGCAGCCTGCGAAACTCGCCCGTGAAAACGCGCCCGTGCTCGCCCCGGCATTCCGCCGTGCGCCCGGTCCCGGGCGGGCGCTCCGCCGTCTTCCGGGGGTAGCCGTCCTGGGCGAAATCCAGGAAGCCGCGGGACGGCATCCTCAAAGCATTTCCCACCAGCCGGTTGAATCGATCGGCCTGCTCCAGCGGAAAGACATGGCTGCCGCCCTCGACGATCTTCAGCCGGCTGTTGGGGAGCAGCGTGGTCAGGAGGTAACCGACGCGAAGCGGCGCCACTTCCTCGTCACCGCCCCAGAGCACGTAGGCGGGCACGCGGGTCTCGCGGACGATACGGCTGAAGTCCGTGGAGACCAGTGCCAGGCCGGCGATCCGCGCGGGATCGGCCTCCAGATAGAGCTCCCGGGACTCGGGCGTCTTCAGCGCCGTGGCCGGGTCGGGCCCGAGGCGCTCGAATTTGGTGAGAATGCGCTGCACCAGTTTCCCGGCCACCTCGCCGATGCCGGGAATCTGCGGCAGATAGCGCTGCACCCCGTAGCGGCTGAGAAAATGGGCATAGGCCGCACCGTGCAGGATGCCCGCGGTGGAGGCCATCACGAGCCGCTCCACCCGATCCGGGTGAGCGTGGGCGTAGTAGAGCGCCACCGCGGCGCCCATGGAATGTCCCACCAGCGCCACGGGGGAATCGAAGCGCTCGCTGACCAGTTCGTCCAGAAACGCGGCGTAGTTCTCCGGCGAGTACAGCGCGTTGGGCTTGCCCGAACCGCCGAAGCCCGGCAGGTCAACCGCGACGACACGGTGACGCTTCGCCAGGGCCGGAATCAGCTCGCGCCAGAAACGCGCCCCGTCCGTGCCCAGGCCATGAACCAGAAGCACGGGATCGCCAGTCGACGGCCCCGCCTCGTAGACGGCGGCGCCGGTGTCGAAAACCCTGGAGTGAAACCGCGTCGCGCGGGCATCGGTCCCTTCCAGCCAGGATACGTCACCGGCCGGCGCTGCACCGCTCAGGATCAGGCCGGCCAGCAGCGCAAACACACGTCCCAACAAGCCGCTCTCCTTGTTTGCTCGTCATCGCGCACGGCGTCAATCCCCCATCCGGGTTTACCGGCGCCGGCGCCTGGTCAGGCACTATACACCAGCGGCTGGCGCCCGCAGGGCGACGCCCGTTGGCGCCCGCGCTCCGCGGTACGCCCATGCCGCTCACCCGGGCCCCGACGGCCGGCACGGTTGCGGCGATCGCAATGCCGGACATGTCGGCGCACCAGCGTTCCGGCCGGGGAAACGGTGCGAATTGTTCGGCGTTTCCGATCCATCGGCATTGGCGCCCGGGCGCCGCAACCGATAGAATTCCGCCGCGATGCCGCAGCCGCGAACGTTCGGTGCGAACCACCAACTCGGCGGGCATTGAGGGGGAATGCCAGAGAATCATGAAACGTGTCCTCGTCGTCTACTTTTCGCAGACCGGTCAGTTGGCCTCCATCGCCCGAACGCTCAGCGAGCCGCTGGCGAGCGCCGCTGATTGCGAGGTCGAATACGAGGCGTTGACACCCCGCAAGCCGTATCCGTTCCCGTGGCCGGTGTTCGATTTCCTCGACGCCTTCCCGGAGACCGTGGCCCTGGAGCCACCGGAGATCGAGCCGCTACGGGCCGATCCGGACCAGCGATACGACCTGATCATACTGGCGTATACGGTCTGGTTCCTGTCACCGGCACCGCCGATCACGGCGTTTCTCAAGTCCGGGTCCGGGCGCGCCCTGCTGTCGAACACACCCGTGGTGACGGTGGTCGGCTGCCGGAACATGTGGCTGCAGGCCCAGGAAGACATGAAAGCCCTGCTCGCGGAAGCAGGCGCCCGGCACGTCGATCACGTGGCGCTTACCGACCGCGGCAGCAGCCTCAAGACGCTGATCACGACGCCGCGCTGGATGCTGACCGGGCGGCGGGATCCATTCTGGGGTGTCTTCCCCCGCGCCGGTATCGACGCCGCCGATATCCGCGACTCGGCGCGTTTCGGCAACGCGCTGCTCCGGGCACTGCGCGCCGGCACCATCGACAGCGGTGAACCGACGCTGCGGGGCCTGGGGGCCGCGCCCGTGGATGATCGCCTGATTGACAGCGAGCGCATCGGCAAACGAAGCTTTACGATCTGGTCGAAGCTCCTCCGGCGCGTGGGGCCACCGGGTACGGCCGCGCGGCGGGCCGTGCTGGGGATCTATCTGGTATTTCTGGTGACCATGATCGCCACCGTCGTGCCGATAACGATGACATTGCGCGCCCTTCTCCGGCCGCTGCGGCAGCGGAAGATCTCGGCGCAGAAAGCCTATTTCGAACAGCCCTCGGGCTCGGACCGATCCGGAATCCATTCCTAGCTGCTCATGACGAATCCCGTATATATCCGCCGGCTCGCCGCATTTCTGCCGGGCGAGCCCATCGACAACGAGCGCATGGAATCGCTTCTGGGTCAGATCGATCAACGCCCGTCCAGGGCCCGCCGGCTGGTGCTGCGGAACAATGGCATCACCACGCGGTACTACGCCCTGGACCCGGCCACCGGTCGGCCCACCCACAATAATGCCCAGCTCACCGCCGAGGCGGTACACCTGCTCGCCGATGCCGGTCTGGATCTGGATCAGCTGGACGTGCTCGCCTGCGGCACCAGTTCCCCGGACCAGCTCATGCCCAACCACGCGGTCATGGTCCACGGCGAGCTCGGCAACCCGCCCTGCGAGGTCTCCAGCAGTGCCGGCGTCTGTGTTGCGGGCGTCACCGCGCTGAAGTACGCGGCCATGACGATCGCCCTTGGCACCGCCCGCACCGCGGTGGCGACGGGCTCGGAGATCGCCTCCACCTTCATGCAGGGCAAGTACTTCCGTGGCGAAAACGACGCCCGCGTCGCTGCCATGGAGCAGAATCCGGAGATCGCCTTCGAGAAGGACTTCCTGCGCTGGATGCTGTCGGACGGTGCCGGTGCCGTATGGCTGTCTCCGGATCCCGGCGATGGGCTTGCGCTGCGGCTGGACTGGATCGAGCAGCGCTCCTTCGCCAACGAGTTGCCGGCCTGCATGTACGCCGGCGCCCGCAAGCGCGAGGACGGCACCCTCGAGGGCTGGCGCGAGGTGGGCTCGATGCAGGAGGTCGTCGACGACTCCCTGTTCGCCGTCAAGCAGGACGTGCGGTTGCTCAACGAGCACATCGTCGAATACACCGTGGAGCGCATGCTGCCTTACGTTCGCGCCCGGCATCCGCTGCACCCCGCGGATGTGGACTGGTTCCTGCCCCACTACTCGTCACGCTACTTCCGCGACCGGTTGGCCGCGGGCCTGCGACGTGCCGATTTCGAAATTCCCCAGGAGCGCTGGTTCACGAATCTGCCCTGGGTGGGCAACGTGGGTTCGGCCTCCATCTACCTCATGCTCGAGGAGCTCCAGCGCAGCGGCCGCCTGCAACCCGGCCAGACCGTGTTGTGCCACGTGCCGGAGAGCGGCCGATTCTCCTCGGCGTTCATGCAGCTGACCGCCGTGACCCCATGAGACGCGAGCAGGTACCACAGGACGACAACCGCACCCTCGGCGGCCACCGCAAGGCGGTCTACGCCGCCGATGAACGCGGCCGCATGAGAACGGTGGAGAGCACTGGCTGGTCCGTGGAGGAGCTGGTGACGTCCATGGCCGTGGAGGAATTCGAGGAGCTGGCCCGGGACGCCCGGGCCCGCGTCCAGGATGGGCGATGCGCGCCTCTCGCCTACCATATGTACCGACGCCGCATGGACACCCAGGTCCTGGCACAGGCGGTGGGCATGATGCAGTGGCGGGTGCGGCGCCATCTGCGCCCCGGCCCCTTCAGGCGGCTTCCGCCCCGGTTGCTGCAGCGCTACGCCGAGGCCCTCGGCATGTCCGTCGAAGCACTGGTCGCCTGGCCACCGGAAGAACAGCCATGAGCCACATCGAGTTTCAGCACCGCCATGCCGGGCACTGCGAGAGCGGTGTCATGGCCTCGCTGATGAGCCACTACGGCCTGGCACTGTCGGAGCCCATGGCCTTCGGGCTGTCCGCCGCCCTGCTCTTCGCGCATTTCCCCTTTCTGCGCATCGGCGGGGTCCCGCTGACGGCCTACCGCATGCCGCCGGGCAGCATCATCAATGGTGTGGCCCGGGTTACAGGCGCCCACTTCGAGCGCCGCCGCTTTCGCGACCCCGACGCCGGCATGCGCGCACTTGACGCGGCGCTGGAAGCCGGGCGGCCGGTGGGCGTGCAGACCAGCGTGTACTGGCTGCCGTACTTTCCGCCAGACATGCGCTTTCACTTCAACGCCCACAATCTGGTGGTCTATGGTCGCGACGGCGACAACTACCTGATCAGCGACCCGGTCTTCGAGGCGCCCCAGCGTTGTCCGGCCGAGGCGCTGCGCAAGGCGCGGTTCGTCCGAGGCGCTTTCGCCCCACGCGGGCTCATGTACTGGCCCCGCCGGGTTCCGTCGTCCTTCGACCAGCGCCGCGCCGTGCGCAAGGCTGTGGCACGAACACTCAACATCATGACGCGTGCGCCCGTGCCGTGGGTCGGCACCCGGGCGATCCGGCGGCTGGCCACCCACATCGAGCGCCTGGGCCGCCGCGCCGATCCCCGTTACACGCGCTACCTGGTCGGCAGCATCATCCGGATGCAGGAAGAAATCGGCACCGGCGGCGGCGGATTCCGCTTCATGTATGCCTCCTTCCTGCAGGAAGCGGCTGAAGCCCTGGATGCGCCGGATCTGTCAGTCTGTGCCGAAGCAATGAATGACGCCGGCGACCGGTGGCGGCTGTTCGCCCTGGCCGGGGCCCGTTTCATCCGCGACCGGAATGAAGCCGGCACCGGCGAGCTGGCCGAAGCCCTGCGCCACTGCGCCGATCAGGAAGAGACGGTCTATTCGATGCTGCGGGAGTGGCTGCGGGGCCGCCCGGTGCCCACCGCCCGGGTGGGAACGGTCTCCGGAGACTGACTGCGGCCCTTGCTCTAGCGCGCGCGGGTGACGCGGACCAGCGCTCGGCGGCCGTCGGCGCCTGCGGAGACATGTGCCATTTGCGCGCCGGCGGGGCCGTTGCGCAGGAACCCGCACCAGTGGGCCGCGGCAGCCGTATCGTGGGCCGGTACCCCGCCATTCTGACCCGGCGTTCGGATAACCACATCGACTCCCGCGCCCTGTAGGACAGCCTCCAGCTCGGCCTCGTCGGCGCAATACACGGGCGGCTCGATCCAGCCCAGCACGGGCCCGTCACCAATGCGCAGCCAGTGGCTGCCCTCACCGACCGGCGCGTCCGGCGGGCACCCGACGCGCCGGCGATGCGCGTCCAGCGGCCAGACCAGCTCGTCCACCGCGCCCAGCAACGCGGCGCCATGACCGGCATGTTCCTCCGCCGCGATCTGCAGTGCCGCCTCCGCCGGGAAGTCCAGCTGTGAAACCGTGGTATTGGCGGACTCCGCCCCCAGGCTCTGGGCCAGGTAGAAGCCCGCCATGTTGCCCGCGAGATTGATGAACTGGAACGGCATCGGTGGCAGGCCCCGGCCGACCACGGACTCCACCATCTCCGTCGTATCGGCGATATTGCCCTGCCCCGTGGCAATGACGATGGGCTGGGTGCTCCGCCACGCGGCAGCATCGCCCTGACGGCAGCGGTGAGCGCCGATCAGCGCGAGCTGGATGAACCGGTTGATGCGCCGGAAGCGTTGTCCCTCGGTGGCTTCACTGACCCAGGCGCCCAGGTCCACGGGCGCTTCCTCCGCCGCCAGTGTCAGGGAATAGGCGCTCGTCACCGGCAGGGCACGGCTCATGACGCGTACCTCAGAACCAGGCTCGTGTTGTTCCCGCCGAAGCCGAAGTAGTTCAGCAGGTAAAAACCGTCGCCGGCGGGCCGGTTCGATTCCAGCGGCTCGATGCCCAGCTCGGAATCCATCTCGGTGAAGCCGGCCGTGGCGGGCAGAAAGCCGGCCTTGAGCACGCTGACCAGGGCCGCCGTCTCCAGGGCCCCGCAGGCGCCCAGCGTATGTCCCAGATGGCCTTTCATCGAAGTGAAAGGCGGCACGCCATCGCCGAAGGTCAGTCGCATTCCCGCGCCCTCGGCCTCATCGTTGCTCGGCGTGCTGGTGCCATGAGCCTTGATGGCGGTAACGTCGCTGGCAGGGATTCGGGCCTCGTCGAGGGCCGACTGCATCACCGCGGCGATAGCGTCCGGACGCGAATTGGTGGCACTGGAAGTATCGCAACGGTTGGCCCCGCCATGGAACTGCACCGCCTGCCCCGCCCCGGCACGCCCAAGCACCAACGCGCCCACGCCCTCGCCGAGCACCAGCCCGTCCCGGCCGGCATCGAACGGCCGTGCACCCGTGTCCGAGATGAGCATCAAGGAAGCGAATCCCAGCAGCGACATCCGGTTATAGGACTCGGTACCCAGAATGAGCGCGGTCTCGAGCTCACCGCGGGCGATCATGCGCGCGGCGTAGAGCGCGGCGTTCGCGCTGGAGGAGCAGGCCGTGTTGAAGGTCAGGCGTGGCCCGCCGAGTCCGAGCCGCCGGGCCAGCACGTCGGCCACCACGCCGTATCCCGATCGCTCGCCCCCCATGGGCACGGCGTCCGGGTCCTTCTTCCGGGCCTCGTGGTAAGCCACTTCGCAGTCGCCGATCTGCAGGGAGGAGCTGCCCAGAAACAGTCCCATGCCGGCGCGCCGGGAACCGACCAGGCCGGCCTCGCGCAATGCCTGCTCGGCGGCGGCGTCCATCATGTCCGGCAGGCTCGGCGCCCCGGCAACGCCCCGGTATGGCAGGCGCTTGCCGTCCTCCAGCTCCCCGGCTCCCACCCACGACACCTCGGGTGGCTCACTGGCGAGCGCCGTCACGTGAGCCTGGCTGCCGGTTCCCAGGTGAGAGACCATACCGGTGCCGAGAACGCTGGCGATTCCCTGATTGCTCGCTGCGGCCATGCTACTCGGGTTGCAGAAAGTCGGCGAGACCGTTCACCGAGGTCATTACACGGCGCATTTCCTTGGGATCTGCGATGCGCACCGAGAACTCCTTCTGGAGCGCCATGGATACCTGAAGGCCATCCAGCGAATCCAGCTGCAGCTCGGATTCTTCGCCGAAAAGGGGCGCATCGTCGGCGATGTCCGCCGGTGCCACGTCCTTGTCGCATTCCTGGATGATGAGCGCCTTGAGGCGGTGTTTGAGATCAGCGTCCTCGGAGCCTCGCATTACGACTTTACCGTTCGCTCGTGAATCGTTTCGCGGCCAGCACCAGGCAAAGCACACCCAGCGCCGCAAGGGCCGCGGTCTCGGGCAATACCGCCTGCCATCCGCGGTCGCGCAGCAGAATGTCCCAGAAGCCTTCCAGCCCCCACGACATCGGCGAGAGCACGGTGAAGGCCTGAACGTCCGGGGCCATGACCGCCTTCGGCACCATGACGCCACCCACCGCTCCCATGACCAGGTTGGCCACGCCGGCGAAGGTCGTCGCCTGCACCGTGGTGCCCGCCATGACCGATATTAACAGCGCGTAACCGATGGCGGCGATGCTGGTGCCGGAGCCGATGAGCCAGAGGCCCACGCTGCTGCCGCCCAGACTGAGCCTGTCGCCGCCGAGCAGCGGCACCAGCCATGCACCGACGGCGAGCATGATACCCATTTGCGCCATATTGACCAGGTAGTAAGGCAGAATCTTGCCACCGAACACCACACCGGATGGCACGTTCATCAGCTTCAGCCGCTGGGCACTGCCCTGCTGACGCTCGACGATGAACACCGTGGATATCGGTATGACCACGAAGAACATGGCAAAGACCAGCCATGCGGGCACGTTCTGCTGGACGGCGTTGGGCAGCCGCCCCGTCCGGGCCCCGCCGCCCGACGTCACGGCCACCGGCAGCTCCGCCGCGGAGCCCGCACTGGCTGCCATGCCCAGGCCCGGCGTGGCGGCGATCAGGCGTTCCACCCGCAGGGTCTGCAGGGCACGCGCCACGGCCATCTCCAGCGCCGTCCGCCGGAACGCCGTGATTGCCGGATCGACGAACAGCTCGACCACCGCGCCGTCGGGGGCACGGCCGCTTTCCACCCATTCGGCGAGGCCCGGACGAACCACTATGGCGTAGGACAGCCGTCCGCTCGCAACGGCCGCGCCCAGGCCCTCCCCGTCACCCTCGATCCGCTCGGGGTGAATACCGTCGGTCTGCCGCAGGGTATCGATGAACAACTGGGCCGTCGGGGTGCCGGAGAGATCCGCCAGTGGCACGCTCACCGATTCACTGAGCCGCTCCTCGAAGCTGCCCTTCAGCGCCAGGGACATGGTCAGGATGAACACCGCCGGCAGCGCGAAGAGCACCACGAGACCCTGCCAGTCCCGGCGCAGTACCCGCAGTTCCTTCTCAGTCGCGCTCAGCAGACGCCGCATCTTCTTCATCCCAGCTTCGCCCGCTCAGGCGCAGGTAGACGTCCTCCAGTCGCGGTCGCCCGAAATCGAAGCCGGCGACTCTCGCCCCGCAGGTTCCGGCCAGATCACGGACCCGGGCCAGCACCTCGACGGGCTCCCCGGCCGCGAGCTCCAGCTCTCCCGCCGCCGGTAGCCAGCTGGCCTCCGGGAAGCACCGGCGCAGCCCCTCACCCAGGGCCTCGCCACCGCCGGCCAGGCGCACCTGCAGCCGGCTCTCCGAGTAGCGCTCCAGCAGCGCGGCCAGGGAATCCTGCACGAGAATACGGCCCGACTCGATGATCGCGACCGTGTCGCATAACTGCTGCACCTCGTCCATGTAGTGGGAGGTGTAGATCACGGTCATGCCCTGATCCCGCAGATCCCGGATACGTTCGAGGATGTAGTGGCGGGAATGGGGGTCTATCCCCACCGTGGGCTCGTCCAGACATAGCAGCTTCGGGTCGTTGAGCAATCCGATGGCCAGGTTGAGCCGCCGTTTGAGCCCGCCGGAGAGCCGCTCGGCGCGCACCTCCGCGTACTCGCCGATCTGAACCGTCTCCATGGCCGTGGCGATACGCCGTGCCGCGGCCTCGCGGCGCAGCCCCATGACCCCGGCATAGAATCGCAGGTTTTCCGCCACCGTCAGCATGGGATAGAACGCCAGCGCCTGGGGCACGAAGCCGAGGACGTCCCCCAGCCGGCCCCGCCAGGCCCCCAGAGGCCGATCCGCCAGGTGGATCTCGCCGGAATCGGCCCTGAGCAGCCCCGCCAGCACCGACAGCAGCGTGGTCTTGCCGGCGCCGTTCGGTCCCAGCAGACCGAAGATGCTGCCCCGCTGGATGTCCAGGCTGACGTCATCCAGCGCCGGGCGGCGCCCGCCGGGGTATCGCTTGCTAAGGTGTCGGATCGAAATCATGGGTCTCCGCGACGTATCGTGCCGCTCAATCACGCGGCCGTCACCGCAAACACGGCCTCGCTCACGCAGCTCTCCTGGTCTGCGTCAGGGCAATGACTCGGGCGGGCACGGCTCACGGCACCGCTTGCCGGCATGACTCGCCGTTCCGCGGCCGTGGGCGCTGATCTGCGGGCCGGGCCGCTGCGGCATTGTGCCAAATGGCGGGGCGGATTGCAGAGCGGGCGGGGCGTATCGGGGCGGGGCGCACAAAAAAGCCGGCTCCAGGGCCGGCTTCCGGGTGCTTCGAATGATGCCTCTACTGCCTGACCGCCTCCGCCTCGATGCGGATGTCGATCTCGTCGCTGATGGCCGGCACGAACTTGGTCATGCCAAAGTCCGATCGCTTGACCGTCGTGATGGCATTGAATCCGCAGACCTGATCACCGCTCATCGGGTGCTCGCCGCAGTTGATGCTGTTGACGTGGAGTGTCACGCGCTTCGTGGTGCCCAGCATCGTGAGGTTGCCCGTGACGGTCGCGCTGTCCTCGCCCTGAAAATACACGTTCTCCGATTTGTAGGTGATGGTCGGGTATTCGGAGACGTTGAAGAAATCCGCGCTGCGCAGGTGCTCGTCGCGCTTGTCGTGGCCTGTGTCTATGGACGCCGTCTGGATCGTGATATCCACGGCGGAATCGCCGCCCTCCCGGTCCATGACGATGGTCCCGGTCGTCTCATTGAAACGCCCGTGCATGGTGGAGAAGCCAAGGTGGCTGACGGTGAAGTTGGGATAGGTATGGGATGAATCGATTTTGTACGTATCCGCCGCTGCAGCCAGACCCGGGGCGGCCAAGAGCGCAAGTGCGAACCCAGCGAAAATTATTCTCATGCCGTCATGCTCCTGTGTTTTGCGTTGATGTCGCTACACTCGACAGCGCCAATGTGGGACTGCGACGGGAATCGCTCAAGCCTGACCGCGCCTCATCGCGTCGCCGCGGGCGAAACACTGCGTTTCCGGCGCCGGTGGCAGGCACGCGCAGTCCGCGGCCTGCCGTGGAGCGGCGACCGTGCAATGCCCGCCTCCGCGAAGGCGGGCGCGGTATGGAGCCTTAGCCGCTGAACGCGGGACCGGGATGTCGCCGGCGCGCTACGGCGTCCCGAAGCCTGTTGCGGCGGCTCACGACCACGGGCTCGCGCCGCGGCGGGTCGACCGGCGCAGAACGCTCCTCGTGCGTCGGGGCCTGTCCCGGTGCGTCGCTCTTGGGCGAATGCCGGGGCGGCGCGTCACCTTCGTGACGATTTCTCTTGCCAACCCGCGGAGGCCAGCGACGGGTCTTCTTGGTGCTGTTCTGGTCGCGCATTGAACGTTCCTCCGACTGAGCCGCGCATGCGCGGCATTGCCCGGAACCGTCGGCCGGTGACGGCCGGTTCAGCCCCGGTTCTGGAGGAATATGATCCGAAGGTTACAATTTCAAGTGTTGCGACGCAGCACACTACTGCCGCGCCCGACGAGCGTTATTCCTGCCCGCGAATGTCCTCGATTCGCCATGCCGCCTCGAACCGGCTCTGACGATGCGTCAACCGGTCCAGCGAGATACCCAGCGATTCCAGCTTGATCACGGCCACCGCGCGGTCAACGGCATCCGGTACGGAATGGACTCCGGCCGGGACCTCGGCACGTCGCCCGACAAGGTCCACGGCCGCCATGATCTGGGTCGCGAACGTCTGATCCATGACCTCGGCCGGGTGCCCCATCGCACCGGGCGCGGCCAGGTTGGCAAGCCGTCCCTGGGCGAGGACGTTGAGGCAGCGTCCGTCGGCCAGGCGGTATTCATCGATTCCCGGCCGCACTTCGCGGACCCCCTGGGCCAGGTCCGCCAGTGCCGAGGTATCGATCTCGATGTTGAAATGCCCGGCATTGGCCAGCACCACGCCGTCTTTCATGCGTTCTAAATGCTCCCCACGGATCACCTCGGGATTACCGGTGGCCGTTACGAAGACGTCGCCGTATTCGGCGGCCTCGGCCATGGTGGCGACACGGAAGCCGTTCATGTGTGCCTCGAGCGCGCGGCGCGGCTCCACTTCGGTAACCGTGACCTGGGCATTCCAGCCACGGGCCTTCTCGGCCAGGCCCCGTCCGCAATAGCCGTAGCCGGCGACGACCACATGCTTGCCGGCGAAAAGCAGGTTGGTTGCCTGGGCGATATTGGACAGCGTGGACTCCCCGGTGCCATGGACGTTGTCGAAATAGTGTTTCATCGGCGCGTCGTTCACCGCGTAGCTCGGGAACGCCATGACCCCCTCGGCATGCATGGCCTGGAGCCGGCGCACGCCGGTGGTGGTCTGTTCGCAGGTGCCGATGAGCGCGCCGAGTAGATCCGGCCGGTGGTGGACCAGTCGCGCGGTGAGCTCCGCGGCGTCATCCAGGATGAACCGAGGGCCATGCTCCAGCACCGCCATGTGGAAGCCCTTGAAGGCCGTTTCATCCGCACCCCGGCGCGCGTAGCCCGTCAAGCCGGGCTGCTCGTTGAGCGCGGCGACCACGTCGTCCTGGGTGGACTGCGGTTCGCTGCCCGTGAACACCACGTTCGCGCCCGCCGCCGCCAGCGTCTCGATGAACACGCCGGTCTTCGCTTCCAGGTGAGAACACACCGCCACCGTAATCCCCGCCAGCGGCGGGTTGTCGTGAAAGCGCGCCCGCAGTCGGGCATGGATGGGCATGTGCGCCCGCGCCCAGGCCAGCTTCTTCCGGCCCAGCTCGATATCCACCTCGGTCATGGTTTCTCTCTTGCTGCCTCGAATAAGCGGCGCCGATTCTCGCATCGCCGCACTGCCTTGTCGCCCTGGCGTCGGAACGACGCTCAGTACATCAGCGTGAATAGCCGGCGCCGGTATTCCTTGACTCGCGGATCCTCGCTGCCGAGCAGCTCGAAGAGCTCCAGCAGGGCCTTGCGGGCGGCATCTTCACCGTAGGCGCGATCCCGCCGGGCCAGATCCATGTACAGGGACAGCGCCGTGTCGTAGTCACCGGCCGCCACGGCATGGGTCGCCAGCTGGTACGCCGCCTCGGAGTCGGCAGGGTCGGTCTCGAGGCGCGCCTGCAGCTCGGCCACCGGAGCCGCGCCAGCCAGCCGGGTCGCGAAATCCAGCCGCGCACGAACGCCGGCCAGCCGTGCCTGGTCCACGTCGTCGGGCAGTGTGTCGACAATCGCCCGGGCGGCGTCCACTTCGCCCTGTGCCGCGAGCACTGCCGCCATTTCCAGCCTCAGGGCCGCGTCTTCCGGATGCTCTTGCAGCGCCGTCTCCAGGGCCTGTCGGGCGGCGTCGTAGTCACCGCGAGCAACCGCCTCGGCCGCCGCCTCGGCCGGACCCTGCTGGCCGGGCCGCTCGACGTGGCGGTCCAGAAACGCCCGAACCTGACCCTCCGGCAGAGCACCCTGAAAGTGATCGACCACCTGGCCGCCCTTGACCAGCAGCACCGTCGGCAAGCTGCGCACGCCCACCCGGCGCACCAGATCCGTTTCCTGGTCGGCGTTGACCCGGGCGAGCACGAAACCGCCCCGGTAATCCGCCGCCAGCTTCTCCAGCACGGGCATCAGGCTCTTGCACGGTGCGCACCATTCCGCCCAGAAGTCCACGAGCACCGGAACGCTCTCCGAGCGTTCAACCACCGCGGACTGAAAATCCGCGTCACCCACGTCCGCCACAAAAGCTGGCTCATTCATATGCCTTTCCCCTCGCAACGCCGCTCGCCGCGGCGTAACAAACCCTTAACCTGTCTGCAATAATATGCCCGATGGGGAACGTCCCGGGGTGTATTCTACGCCCACCAGCCCCAACCATAAGCCAGAAGAGTGCGTCGAGCCGCCGCCACACCATGGACACACCAGACCTCAAGCAGCCGGATCTTTTCATCAACCGTCAGCTCAGCCTGCTGGAATTCAACCACCGGGTGCTGGAACAGGCGAAGGACACGCGTCATCCCCTCCTCGAGCGACTGAAGTTCCTGTGCATCACCAGCACCAACATGGACGAGTTCTTCGAGATCCGCGTGGCGGGCCTCAAGCAGGCCATCGAGATGGGGTCCGTGCAGGCTGGTCCGGATAACCGCACGCCCCAGGAAGTCCTGCGGGCCATCTCCACCCGGACCCACGAGCTGGTATCGGAGCAGTACCGGGTGCTCAACGACGTCCTCACTCCGGCACTGGCCGGCGAAGGCATCCGGTTCCTGCGACGCGCCGAGTGGACACAGGCGCATCAGGGCTGGGTCAAGGAATATTTCGAGGATTCCCTGCTCCCCGTGCTGAGCCCGCTGGGACTGGACCCGGCTCACCCCTTTCCCCAGGTTCTGAACAAGAGCCTGAATTTCATCGTTTCCCTGGAGGGCAAGGATGCCTTCGGGCGCAACAGCGGGCTCGCAGTGGTGCAGGCGCCCCGGGCGCTGCCGCGTATCATCCAGCTGCCGCCCGAGGACCCGAACAACGGGCCCAATGACTTCGTCTTCCTTTCCTCCGTTATCCATGCCCACGTCAACGATCTGTTTCCGGGCATGAATGCCACGGGCTGCTATCAGTTCCGGGTAACCCGCAACAGCGATCTGTTCGTGGACGAGGAGGAAGTGGATGATCTGTTGCGGGCCATGGAGGGCGAGCTGCCCTCGCGGCGCTACGGCGACGCGGTGCGGCTGGAGATGGCCGCCAATTGCCCGGACTACATGGCGAGCTTCCTGCTCAACGAGTTCGAGCTCGGCCAGGACGACCTCTACCAGGTGGACGGTCCCGTGAACGTCAACCGGCTCCTGGCCGTGGTCGATCTGGTGGACCGCCCGGACCTGAAATACGGTTCCTTCACACCGGGACTGCCGCCCCAGGTGGACCGCCAGAGCGATATCTTCAAGACGCTCCGGCAGCGCGACGTGCTGCTGCATCACCCATTCGAGTCCTTCGCACCGGTGGTGGACTTCGTCCGCCAGGCCGCCCACGACCCCGAAGTCCTGGCCATCAAGCAGACGCTCTACCGCACCGGACCGGACTCGGTCATCGTCGACAACCTGGTCGCTGCCGCACGGGCCGGCAAGGAGGTCACCGTCGTCATCGAGCTGCGCGCCCGGTTCGATGAAGAAGCCAATATCAAGCTTGCGAACCGGCTTCAGGAGGCGGGTGCCCACGTGGTCTACGGCGTGGTCGGCCACAAGACACATGCCAAGCTGATCCTCGTGGTCCGCCGCGAGGGCCGCCATCTGCGGCACTACGTTCACCTGGGGACCGGCAACTACCATTCACGCACGGCCCGGCTCTACACGGATTACGGCCTGCTCACCAGCAACGAGAACATCGGCGAGGACGTGCACAAGGTATTCCTGCAGCTCACCAGCCTGGGGAAGGTCTCGGCGTTGTCCGAGCTGCTGGAATCGCCCTTCACCATGCATGACGGCATGCTGGCCAAGATTGAGCGCGAAACCCGTAACGCCGAGGCGGGCAAGCCCGCCCGTATCATCGCCAAGGTGAACTCCCTGGTGGAACCGCGGGTGATTCAGGCGCTCTACCAGGCCGCGATGGCGGGCGTGGAAACCGACCTCATCGTCCGGGGCATGTGCTCTCTGCGCCCCGGTGTCCCCGGCATCTCGGAGCGCATCCGGGTACGTTCCGTCATCGGACGCTTCCTGGAGCACACCCGGGTTTTCTACTTCGAGAACGGCGGCGACCCGGAGATTTTCTGCAGCAGCGCCGACTGGATGGAACGCAACTTCTTCCGCCGCGTCGAGATTGCCTTCCCCATCAAGCAGCCCGACCTGCGCGACCGGGTGCTGCGCGATCTGCAGTGCTATCTGGAGGACAACGTGGAAGCCTGGGAACTGGATCGCGAGGGCCTTTACCACCGTCTCACGCCCGCGGAAGGCGAGCGGCCCCGACCGGCGCAGATCCTGCTGCTGGAAGCGCACGCCGAGTCGAGCTGAAGCCGGCGCCGGGGCTCAGCGGCAGATCAGCCGATAGCCGGCGGACCGAAGGTAGCCTGCCTCTTCTTCGAGATCGGCTTCCGCCAGGGGATGATCCGCGAGCCAGTCATCCGGGAAATGCAGTGCAACGCTCCGGCCATCGGGCTTCAGCACGATGCTGGGCAGCGGGTCCCGACCACGGCCCCGGTGCAGCCGAACTGACAGCCGCAGCAGTATGGCCAGCCGCTGGGCCGGCTCCGTCCACGCATCGGGCAATTCCTCGAACACCGTACGCGGGAACTTCCGCCGGTGGGTCCGCACCAGGCTCGCCAACAGCAGCTGTTCCTGTTTGGAGAACCCCGCCATATCCGCGTTGCGGAGCACATAGGCGCCGTGCTTGTGATACTGGCTGTGGGATATGTCCAGGCCGATCTCGTGCAGCGAAGCGGCCCAGGCCAGGGCCCGGCCGAAGATGGGCTCGCCCAGCCGCCAGTGGTTCCGCGCCTGCTCCAGGAAGCCGAGGGCCGTCTCTCCGACGCGCCCGGCGTGCTCCGTATCGGCGTGATAGCGCCGCGCCAGGGCCTCCACGGTCAGAGCGCGCACGTCCTCGTGCTGGATGCGCCCGAGCAGATCGTAGAGCAGCCCCTCGCGCATCGCGCCGTCGGCCGCCTCCATCCGTTCGATGCCCAGCGCCTCGAACACCCCCACCAGAACGGCCACGCCCCCCGGGAAGATCTCGGCGCGATCCCGGCTGAGGCTCGAGAATCGGATTTTGTCCACGTGCCCGGCTTCCACCAGGGCCTTGCGCAGCTGTTTGAGGCTCGAAGCGGTAATGCCGTAGTCGCTCCAGCCGGCCTCCTGGACCACGCGCTGGATCGCCCGAACCGTCCCCGATGCACCGACGGCGCGCTGCCAGGCCTCTTCGCGGAACCGGCTCTCGATGGGTTCCAGTTCCATTCGCGCGGCAAGCACCGCCCGCTGCATGCGACGGCTGGAAATGCCGCCCCCCTGGAAGTGCGCCTCCATGAGGCTGACGCAGCCCATGTGCAGGCTTTCCATAAGCCGCGGCGCGAACCCCTCGCCGGTGATGAGCTCCGTGCTGCCCCCGCCTATGTCCACCACCAGCCGCTGTTGGCCGTCGTCCGCGAGGGAATGGGCAACGCCGAGGTAGATGAGCCGGGCCTCCTCGTAGCCGGACACGATGTCGATCTCATGCCCCAGCGCATCCCGGGCCCGATCGAGAAAACGCCGCGAATTCCGGGCCTTGCGCAGGGTATTCGTACCCACGGCACGCACGCTGCCGGGTGGGAACTCGCGGAGCCGTTGACCGAACCGGGCGAGGGTCTCCAGCCCTCTTTCCATCGCCGCGCTGGTGAGGTAATTGGTTTCGTCGAGGCCCCCACCGAGCCGCACGCTCTCGCGCAGGCGATCCACCACCTTCAGCTGGCCGTCCTCGACCCGGGCGATAAGCAGGTGAAAGCTGTTGGAACCGAGGTCAATGGCAGCTGCAATTTCCGGATCCCGCAACACAGTTCTCCCGAATCGATAGCCCGCCGGCGCCCCGGCACCACGGGTCAACCCGCGGGAAGCCGGCGCAGGACCTTTGGCGGCAGCGACCAGACCAGCTCGCCCCTGCCGGCGCGCACCTGTTCTTCGAAGGCGATCAGGCAGCAACCGCCCTTCTTCAACGGCACGAAGGACCGTGCCGTGCCGGCCAGGGCGGCGCTGGCCAGTTCGCCGAGGTCCGGCTCGTGGCCCACGACGGCGGCACAGGCTTCCCGGGGCTGGCCGCGTCGCCATGCCAGCACCGCTTCCGGGTCGCCCCCTGGAACCAGCACCTGCAACGTTACACGCTGCGCCGCGGGATAGAACTCACCCAGAATATCCGCCGTCTCCATCGCCCGACGGTAAGGGCTTGCGGCGATGATCCCGATCTCCGGGAGAAACCCGGCCAGCCCGCTGGCCGCACGCGCCATGCGCTCCCGGCCCTCGTCGGTGATCGGACGGGCTGCCTCGTCGATGCCCTGCTTCGCCGCCACTTCACGGTCCAGGGCAATGGCGTGGCGCACGATCAGCAGGCGCGCGGCGTGGCTCATGATAACCCGTTCTCCGGGCCGCTCGGGCCCATCGCCGACATGATCCCGGCAGCTTGCGGCAATCGAATGCTTCACTCAACCGCCGGCGCGGATCGCCCACGATGCCCAACGAAAAAGGGCCGCTGCCCGAAAGGCAACGGCCCCGTATGCGCCTCGTTGCGAGCCGCGTCAGGCGGACTTGCGGGCGCTGCCCTGGCTGGCGGTGCTCGAAGCCGCGGTGACTGCGTTGCTCGGCGTCTTGGCCCTGGCGGGCTTGCTCCGGGCGGAGACGGACGAGGCGTTCTCCTGAACCAGGCTCTGCAGTTCCGAGGCGAAGCTCTGCCCCATCTCCGCCAGGTTGCGGACGTCCTGCTGCGCGCGCTCGGCTACGGTCTTGGCGACCCCGGCCTGATTGCCGAGGTAATCCTGCAGCGTCTTGGCGTCGTTGATTTCCATGATGTCCCGCAGCTGCTTGATGCCCAGATCGGCGTAAGAGCGCGCGGCATCGAGCTGCATCGACACCAGCTTCTCCGCGTGATCCATCACCAGGGCGTTGTAGCGGCGGGCGGGCTCCACCATATTCGCGACGTTCACGTTCTTGAACAGTTCCTGATAATTCATTTCGACCTCCGTTATCGACTGACAGGCGGGTATTGTTGCCACCATTTCTGCACCGCAACATAACACTGCCGGTGCTGCTCCGCAACATGCCGTAACTGACGGCCATGCGCGCGATTTTTGGTGCCGATTCGGGGCACCGCTGCCGGTCTTCCAGAGCGTTCGAGACCGCATCGCCCACCGCCGCGGCAACCGCGGGCACCCCGGCCGCGAGCGTTGCACCGGCCATGGCGCTACCCGCGACCATCGCCTAACATGGGCAACCCCCAGCGCCCCCTGACGGATCCGAAACGAGGCATGTCCGACAACACCATCCGCGTGCGCGGCGCGCGCCAGAACAACCTGCGCAACCTGGACCTGGACATCCCGCTCGGCGAGCTGGTGGTGGTCACCGGCGTCAGCGGTTCCGGAAAATCTTCCCTGGCATTCGATACCATCTATTCGGAAGGCCAGCGTCGCTACGTCGAGACGTTTTCGCCCTACGCCCGGCAGTTTCTGGACCGCATGGACAAACCGGCCGCCGAGCGCATCGAGGGCATCCCGCCGGCCATTGCCATCGATCAGACCAACCCGGTGCGCACCTCCCGGTCCACGGTCGGGACCATGACCGAGCTGAACGATCACCTGAAGCTGCTCTTCGCCCGGGCCGCGCAGCTCTATTGCGGGCGGTGCGGCCAACCCGTCCGCCGCGACAACGCCCAGAGCGTGCTGGCGCGGCTGCTGGAACGCGGCGGGGGCGAGCGCGCCATGGTCACCTTCCGGGTACCGCGGCCGAAGAGCCTCAGCCTGGCGGACCTCCAGGCGGAGCTCGGTGCCCAGGGCTATACGCGTTTTCACACCAGCGACGACGACGGCATAGACGTCGTGCAGGACCGCGTCCGACTCGATGCGGACCGCGGCGATCGCATCGTCGAGGCCCTGGAGGCGGCCTTTACCCATGGGCGCGGGCACCTGGCGGTGCACCTGCTGGACGCCGAGCGCGAGCCAATGCAGACCTGGCGCTTCTCCAGCGAGCTGCATTGCGCCGACTGTGGCATCGACTACCGCCAGCCCATTCCCAACAGCTTCTCGTTCAACTCGCCGGTCGGAGCCTGCGAGACCTGCCGTGGCTTCGGCCGGGTCATGGGCATCGACTACGACCTGGTGATTCCGGACAAAACCCGGACGCTGGCGGACGGGGCCATCAGGCCGTGGCAATCCGGCAAGTCGCGGGAGTGCCAGGATGACCTCATGGCCTTTGCCCGGCGACGCGGCGTGGCCACGGACATCCCCTGGCAGGATCTGCCGGAGGCCGACAGGCGCTGGGTCATCGAGGGCGAAGGGTCGTGGAACGGGCGACGCTGGTACGGCGTGCAGCGGTATTTCGACTACATGGAGTCGAAGAGCTACAAGATGCACATGCGCGTACTGCTGTCCAAGTACCGCTCCTACGAGCCTTGCCCCGACTGTCGGGGCGCCCGCCTGAAAAGCGAGAGCCTGTACTGGCGACTGGGCCGGCGGTCGGACTCCGACGCCGTCATGGCACCCGAGGCGCGCTTTCGCCCGGCCGAGGCGGGGCTGGACGGGGCTCGGTGGGCGGCGCTCCCGGGCCTGAACATTCACGATATCATGCTGCTGCCGCTGGAACGCGCCGAACGCTTCTTCCGCGAGGTACACCTGCCGGCGCCGCTGGACGAAGCCACCGCCCTGCTCCTGGACGGGATACGGGCCCGGCTGGCCTATCTCTGCGCCGTGGGGCTGGGTTATCTCACCCTCGATCGTCAATCCCGAACGCTCTCCGGCGGCGAGGTCCAGCGGATCAATCTCACCACCGCCCTGGGCACGTCGCTGGTCAACACCCTGTTCGTGCTGGACGAGCCGAGCATCGGCCTGCATCCCCGGGACATGCGGCGCATCGTGGAGGTCATGCACCGCCTGCGGGATGCCGGTAACAGCCTGCTGGTGGTGGAGCACGATCCGGAGGTCATGCTGGCGGCCGATCGAATACTGGACATCGGCCCGGGTCCCGGAGAACAGGGCGGCAACATCGAGTTCTTCGGCAGTCCCGCGGAGCTCATGGCGAAAGCCGGATCCCTGACCGGCGACTACCTGGCGGGACGCCGGCACGTCCTGGGTGATTCACCACCGCCCCCGCGGGGCGACGCCGATCACGCCATAGAGATCCTCGGAGCCAGTGCCCACAACCTGCGGGACGTGGACGTGCGCCTGCCGCTGAACCGCCTGGTCTGTCTCACCGGGGTCAGCGGCTCCGGCAAGTCCACGCTCATGGAGGACGTGCTCTATCGCGGCCTGAACAAACTCAAGGGCCGGCCCACCGAGCAGCCCGGGGCACACCGGGCGATCCTGGGCCACGATCAGGTGGACGACGTCGTTCTGGTGGACCAGTCCCCCATCGGCAAGACCACCCGCTCCAACCCGGCGAGCTACGTGGGCGCCTTCGACGCGATCCGCAAGGCGTTCACCGAAGAGCCGCTGGCCAGGGAGCGCGGTTACACGCCGGGCACGTTCAGCTTCAACGCCGGCAACGGCCGCTGCCCCACCTGCGGGGGCAACGGCTTCGAACACGTGGAGATGCAGTTCCTCAGCGATGTCTACCTGCGCTGCCCGGACTGCGACGGCCGCCGCTTCCGCGACGAGGTGCTGGAGGTGATGCTGCCCCCCTCCCCGGGGGCGGATAGCGGTCCAAAATCGATCGCCGATGTCCTCGACCTGACAGTGAACGAGGCCGTGATCTTCTTCGCGGACCATCCACGGATATTGCGCGCCCTGGAGCCGCTCCAGGCCGTCGGTCTGGGCTACCTCACCCTGGGCCAGCCGGTGCCGACCCTCTCCGGCGGCGAAGCCCAGCGACTGAAGCTGGCCGGTCACCTGGCGAAGGCGGGCGGCGCGCGCCAGGACGAGCGGCTGCTGTTCCTGTTCGACGAGCCGACCACGGGGCTGCATTTCCAGGACGTGGCAACGCTGCTGCAGGCCTTCCAGCGCCTCATCGGGGCCGGGCACTCACTGGTGGTCATCGAGCACAATCTGGACGTGGTGCGTAGCGCCGACTGGGTCGTGGACCTGGGGCCGGAGGGCGGTGAAGGCGGCGGCGCGCTGGTGGCCGAAGGCAACCCGGCCAGCCTCATGGAAACACCCGGGAGCCACACCGGCACCGCGCTCAGGGACTATCTCCAGGGCCTGGAGACCGGGACCGAGGGCCGGACGGCTCCGGCCACGGCGCCATCCGCGGCCCCGGCCGGGGCCGCGGAGATCTTCGTCCACAACGCCCGCGAACACAATCTCAAGGGTGTGGACGTGCGCATTCCCCGGGAACGCTTCACGGTCATCACCGGCATTTCCGGCTCCGGCAAGAGCACGGTCGCCTTCGACATCCTGTTCAACGAGGGACAGCGGCGCTATCTGGAGTCGCTGAACGCCTATGCACGCCAGTTCGTGCAGCCGGCCTCGCGACCGGACGTCGACGCCATATTCGGCATTCCGCCGACCGTGGCCATCGAGCAGCGCACCAGTCGCGGGGGCCGCAAGAGCACGGTCGCCACCATGACCGAGATCTACCACTTCCTGCGGTTACTGTTCGTGAAGCTGGGCACCCAGTACTGTCCGGACTGCGACGTCCCCATCCGCGCCCAGAGCCGCGCGGCCATCCACGCCGGCATCAGCCGCGACCACCGCGGGCAGTCGGTGAGCGTGCTGGCCCCGCTGGTGGTCGCCCGCAAGGGCTATTACACGGATCTCGCCAAGTGGGCGGCGGGCAAGGGCTTCTCGCACCTGCGCGTGGATGGCGCCCTGGAGCCCACAGGGAACTGGCCCCGGCTCGACCGCTTCCAGGAACACGACATTGAGCTGCCACTGGGGGAAGTCACCGTCGGACCGGACTCATCACGGGAGCTGGACCGGCTGCTCCAGGCGGCGCTGGGCTACGGCAAGGGGACCATGAAGCTGGCCACGCCAGCGGGCGACGAGCTGCTTTCCACCGAGCGGGCCTGCCCGAGCTGCCGGCGCTCCTTCTCCGAGCTGGACCCGCGTATGTTCTCCTACAACTCGAAGCACGGCTGGTGTCCGTCGTGCTTCGGCACCGGCGAGGTGCTACCGGGCTTCGACGCCGAGCAGACCGGCGAGGAAGGGGCCTGGCGGGACGATGCGCCGCCCGCCCGGGTGTGTCCGGACTGCCATGGCGCGCGACTGCGTCCGGAGGCACTCGCCGTGCGCTTCAAGGGGCGCAACATCGCCGCCTACGCGGCCCATGCCGTCGAAGAGGCACGGCAGGTCATCGGCGGACTGGACCTGGCCCCACGCGAACGGGAGATCGCCCGGGACATCCTCGCCGAGATCGACAACCGCCTGGGTTTTCTCTGCGAGGTGGGCCTGGCCTACCTCACCCTGGACCGCGCCGCACCGACGCTCTCCGGCGGCGAGGCGCAGCGCATCCGCCTGGCCGCGCAGCTGGGCTCGAACCTGCAAGGCGTGTGCTACGTCCTCGACGAGCCCACCATCGGGCTGCATCCGCGGGACAACCGCATGCTGCTCGACACGCTGGGCCGCCTGGAAGGCAAGGGCAACACCATCGTCGTGGTTGAGCATGACGAGGACACCATCCGCCGCGCCGAGCACGTCATCGACCTGGGTCCCGGCGCCGGCACGGAAGGCGGTCGCGTGGTCGCCGCGGGAACCGTGGACGATCTACTGGCGGACCCGGCCTCGGTCACCGGCCGCTGCCTGAGATCGCCGCTGAGACATCCCGCCCAGGACCGCCGACCACTGCCGGACGGCGATGGGTGGCTGCGGGTGCTGGATGCGGACATGCACAATCTTCAGAACGTGGAGCTGGCCCTGCCGCTGGAGCGGTTCGTCTGCGTCACCGGCGTTTCCGGATCCGGCAAGAGCACCCTGGTACGGTCCGTGCTTTACGAAAACCTGCGACGCATTCTCTCCAGGGAGTCGAAGCGCCGGCCGGGGCTGGTCGGTTGCCGGGACATCCAGGGCTGGCAGACCGTGGATCGGGTACTGGAGGTTGACCAGACGCCCATCGGCAAGACGCCCCGGTCCTGCCCGGCCACCTACGTGGGTATCTGGGACCACATCCGCAGGCTCTTCGCCCAGACCGCGGAGGCCCGCATGCGCGGTTACGGTCCGGGCCGGTTCTCCTTCAATACCCGCGACGGCCGCTGCCCCGAGTGCGAGGGCCAGGGGGTCAAACGGGTGGAGATGAGCTTTCTGCCGGACGTGACCGTGCCCTGTGAGAGTTGCCGGGGCCATCGGTTCACGCCGGAGACGCTGGCCGTGAAATTCAAGGGGCTGTCGATCGGCGATGTGCTCAACCTGAGCATCAGCGAGGCCGTGGACTTCTTCCAGGCCCACAACGCCGTCCACCACGCCCTCAAGCTCATGGAGGATGTCGGCCTCGGCTACCTGACCCTGGGCCAGCAGAGCCCGACGCTCTCTGGCGGCGAGGCCCAGCGCATCAAACTGGTCACCGAGCTCGCCAAGGCGCGCCCGGACACCGGGCGCCGGCGCCAGCCCCACACGCTGTACATCCTGGACGAGCCGACTGTCGGCCTGCACATGGCCGACGTGGAGAAGCTCGTTCACGTGCTGCACCGCCTGGCCGCGGCGGGACACTCGGTGGTGGTCATAGAACACAATCTGGACGTGATCGCGGAGGCGGACTACGTGGTGGACATGGGCCCCGAAGGCGGCAGCGGTGGCGGGCGCGTGGTGGGCGCGGGAACACCCGAACAGGTCTCCGGCATCGAGGCGTCTCGGACCGGGACCTATCTGGGGCCGTTTCTCGGCGAGCGCGGTTCGGAGCAGCCGGCCGCCTGCGCCGGCACGGCCAGGCGGCCGGGCTAACGAGCGATAGGCATGATCGGTGACTAATCCGAGCCGAATAGACGCATGAAGCGGTCGACTATGCCCACGAAGGCACCCGGCAGGCGTCCGCGCACCTCACCGGCGATTGCCGCCGGCACTCCGCCGTAATAGGCCTCGGCAACACCGCCGCAGATGGCCGCCATGGTGTCCGCATCGCCGCCCAGGGAGATCGCTTTTCGAATGGCATCCTCGAAATCCCGACTCTCCAGGAAGGCGATCAGCGACTCCGGAACCGAGCCCTGGCACGTCACATCGAAACGATAACCCGGGCGGATATCATCCAGTCGCCGGCTGAGGTCGTAGCCAGTCAGGGCCTCGATCTCACGCCGCAGGCGCTCGCGGGCCACACCGCCGCGGGCGAGGAATACCGCCAGCGCGCTCGCCTGGGCGCCGAGCACGCCCTGGGGATGGTCATGACTTACTTCCGCGCTGCGCCGGGCCTCGGCGAGCACGGTCTCGCGATCCCGTGCCCACCACCCGATGGGCGCCACCCGCATGGCCGCGCCGTTGCCGAAGCTCCCGTAGGCCTCATGGGCCCCCGAGGCGGCCCAGCTGGCGAACATCCCGCCGAAACCGCTGTCGGGATATTCGCGGAAGTAGCGCTGGTAGGTCTCGCGATAGTCACCGCCGCCGAGCAGGACCTCGGCCGTGGCCACCGTCAGAACGGAATCGTCCGTGAAGGTACTTCCCGGGACG
Source organism: Ectothiorhodospiraceae bacterium WFHF3C12 (assembly GCA_013519935.1). Lineage (GTDB taxonomy): Bacteria > Pseudomonadota > Gammaproteobacteria > Nitrococcales > Nitrococcaceae > WFHF3C12. The sequence goes on from JACDUA010000001.1 coordinate 192,861, forward strand.
AACAGGGGAAAGTCGGTACGCTTGGTACCCGCGCCCTCATGGACCGAGCCAATCACATCGCCGGCTATAGCGCCCAGCATAATTTCCACGCCCAACGACGCACCGACCAGGGCGCCGCGACAACATCGACAAGACGCGATAAGCCCCGGGTCCGACCCGCACCGCGAGGCGGACCCGACGCGTCATTGGCGGCCGCCAGGGACCGCCCGGCGACTACCTGTTGCCCTGCTGCCGGGCACCCTGCATCTGCCGCATCTGCTGCTGCATCTGCTGCTGGGTCTGGTTGAACTCCTGGATCAGCGACTCGGCCTCCGGATCGGTCTCCTTCATCGCGGCCACCAGGTTCTCTTCAAACTGCTTGGCCTTCTCCTGGACCTCCTTGCTCTGGAACGCCTCACGCTGCCCCTGAACCAGGGAACGCTGATGCTTGCGCATCTCCTGCACCAGCTGCTGCTTCTCGCCCTGCTCGACGTCGCCGGACTGCAGCTTGCTCTGAATCTCCTTCATGCGGGCCTGGTCCTTCTCCGGCGAGTGCCCGTTGTCCTGCATGGTGGAGATGAGCAGGTCCCGCAGGTTCTCGCGCTCCTCGGCGAGCTCCGGGTTCTCCTCCAGGGCCTGCTGGCGCAGCTGGCCCAGCTCCTTCTGCAGATTCTGCAGTTTCCGCTGGGTCTGCATCAGCTCCTGGCGGCTGGGCCCGCTGTTCTGCTGCGCCTGGCTCTCGGCCGCAGGAGCGTCGCCGCCGCTCTGCTTGTCGGCCTGGGCGATCGCGGTGCCCGCGAACATCGCACCGGCGACAAGACCGGCCGTCGCCATACGCAAAATAAGTGAACGGTGATCCATGCGATCTCTTCCCCGTATTGTCGGTCGCTTGAGAGAGGCTAAACCCTAACAGCCCTCAGTGGCGGACTGTCAACGCGACCCGGTGAATGGTCCACGACCGCCGTCGGGCGGGCCGTGCTCGCGGCGCCAATCGCCATCGTCGCTGTTCTCCGGAGCGTCGTTCCGCTCCAGATGAGCCAGCAGGCGCCGCTCGTACAGAGGATCGGCCCAGAGGGGCGCGGCGCCCCGGCGCCCACGGTGCGAATCGAGCTGCATGCGCAGCACGGTCAACCGTCGGTGCGCCTCCTGGCGCCGTGGATGCTCCGCCTCGCTGTCCCGCAGCTCGGTAAGCAGATCCTCTATGCGTTCGATGTCCCTGCGCAGCTGAAGTTCCGGCGGCAGGTAATTGGCGTTGCGCAATACCCGGTAGGCCATGCGCAGCTCCTCGGGCACCATGCTGTCGTCGTCCAGTCGCATCGGCTGCCCGCTCCCCGGCAGCCGCTCGAGCTCCCCACGTTCCATGGCCTCCCGGATGCGGCTCTCGGCAAGCTCGTCCAGCATGCTCATCAGAAAAGCCTCATCTGGTCGCCCCTGCGATCGGGAAGCCGAAAGCGATCGCATACCAGGGGCGGCAGGCTGTCCTCGAAGCCCAGGCGCCGCCGGGCCACCCGGAACCGCTGCGCGACCACGGCGGCGTACTCGCCGCCACCGCGCATGCGGTGGCCGAACTCGCTGCTGTAGGTACTGCCGCCATGCATGCTCCGCAAAAGGCTGAATAGGTGCTCGGTCTTTCGCGGATAGTGGGTATCCAGCCAGTCCCGCATCAACCCCTCGACCTCGTGCGGCACCCGCAGCATGATGTAGGCGGCCGACCGCGCGCCAGCGGCACGCGCTTCCCCGAGTATGGTCTCCAGCTCATGGTCGGTCAGGAATGGAATGACCGGCGCGACGTTGACCGAAGTCGGGACCCCCGCCTCGGAGAGCGCCGCAATAGTCCGTAGCCGCCGCCGGCCCCCGGCGGCGCGGGGCTCCAGGCGTCGGTTGAGGTCCTCGTCCAGTGTCGTCACGCTCACGGCCGCATGCACCAGTCCCGCTTCCGCCATGGGCGTCAGGACGTCCAGGTCCCGCTCGACAAGGGCGGACTTGGTAATCAGCGTGACCGGATGCCGGTATTCCAGGAGCACCCGCAGGATATCCCGGGTCACCCGCAGCCGCCTTTCCACCGGCTGGTAAGCATCGGTATTCACGCCCAGCGCGATGGGCTGAACCGCGTAGCCCGGCTTGCGCAGGGCGTCCTCGAGCAGCCGGGCGGCCTCCGGCTTGTAGAAGAGCCGGGTCTCGAAATCCAGCCCCGGCGAGAGGTCCAGGTAGGTATGGGTGGGCCGCGCATAGCAGTAGATGCAGCCATGCTCACAACCACGGTACGGGTTTATGGAACGATCGAACGGAACGTCAGGCGAGCGGTTATAGGTGATGATCTGGCGTGCCGCATCCACCTCAACCCGCGTCGCCGGGCGAGCGGGATCCGCCTCCAGGGCGCCCCAGCCGTCGTCCTCGGGCGTGCGTTGCCATTGCTGGAAACGTCCGCCGCGCTGGGTGACGGCCCCGCGGCCCTTGAACGCATGGCGTCGTTCCTCCGGCTTGTCTCCTTCCGCGCTCACCTGAGCCTCCCGGCGAACCGCCGCTCCCGGTTTCAATGGATCCGACCCCTGGGACGGGCTCAGCGTTCGGTCAGATCCACGATGATCACGTCATGGTCCGACGACCGGTACTCACCCGCCCGACGCGCCGCCTGGTCTCTGCGGCTGCGGTAGCCGAGGAACCGCGGTTCGTCGGCATTCAGATGCCAGATCCGGACACCGGCCACGCGCCCTTCCAGACCGCGCCCGGCCAGGGCATAGTCCAGCGTACCCGCCCGGCCCCGGTAGACGTAAGTGTAGCGTTGCGACGCCGGCAATTCGGCCGCCACCAGGTCGCGCAACCCGGCCCGGCGCAGGAGAGCGACCGGCGCCTCCCAGTCATAGGCGTTGAGATCGGCCAGCAACAGCTCCCGGTCACCGGGCAACGCATCCGTCAGTTCCCGCAGGCCCCGGCCCTGCATGGCACGGCGTTCCGACCAGCACCCGGCGAGCGAGTCGGCCGCCTCGGCGCCATCGGGGCAACCGCCCTTGGACTTGAGGTGCGCGCTGATCACCGTGAAAGCCGGCGCACCTTCGCCGTGAAACCGGGCCCAGACGGGCGGGCGCTCGAAACGCCGGTCCTTCAGGACACCGCCCTCCCCGGCGAGCGACAACGCCGCGGGCCGGTACAGCAATACCGCGCGGATCGCGTCGCTGCCGACGGGGCCGGGCGGCAGCACGGTCCGGTAGCCACGCCCCGTCGCCAGGCGGGCGTTCACGGCGTCGCGCAAGCTGGTCACGGCCCGGGCCGTGTTGCCCACCTCCAGCAACGCCAGAACGTCGGCATCCACACCCTCGATGGCCGCCACCAGCTTGGCGCGTTGCAGGCGCTGCTCGGCGCCTGAGCGTGCCCCACGTCCGCCCGGAGCGGCCATGTAGTTCCGGACGTTGAAAAGGGCGAGGCGTATCGCCCCGTCCTCCGGCGCCTGCGGCACCCGGCGCGGGTTCGCCTCCACCCATCGCGGCGCCCGTAGCGGATGCACCCTGTAGGCGCCGAAGGTGCCGGCCAGAACGCCGGTGAGCTGCTCCAGCCGACTGCCCAGCCGCCGGGTACCGCTTTCGTCCAGGTAAGGTACGGGGTCGGGCCGCACTTCGTGACTGCCGTCGTCCAGAACCAGGCGGAACGGCCGTGTCCCCTGCGCCGGTCGCGCGAACAGCCGCGGCCCCGGCACCAGCGCCACACTGCCATAGCGGCCGAGATCGTAATTGTCGGTGACGGTCAGGGTCTGCTCGATGCGCACCGGCAGGCCCTCCAGACGGTGCAGCCGCGCGCGGTCCGCGGGCAGCTCCAGGCCAACGGGCTCGGGCGCCGTAACGGTCCCGCAGACCGATATCCCACTGATGCGTTCCAGCTGGCGCTGGCCCTGGTAGCGTCCGAGGCGGCCGCGCATCCTCACCCGGCTGCCGGGCTCGAGCCGCCCGGCCATGTCCTCGCCGATATCCGGGGCATAGACGAACAATCCAACCGGCTCGCCGCCGGGACCGGGCTCGGCGACATAGAAGCCGTTCAGACGCGCCTGTCCCAGGAACCTGGCGGAAACCACGGCCTCCACCTCGATCTCGCCCGCCGGCGGCGTCTCCGCCAGGGCCAGGGCGGCCAACGGCGTGTCGGCGCCACCGCAACGGGCTGCCGCCGCGCCTGCCGGA
>JACDUA010000010.1 GCA_013519935.1 Ectothiorhodospiraceae bacterium WFHF3C12
TCATCCGCACGGCAGCCGCGGGCTGAGCAGGCCCACTCGCCCCAGCCCGCGCGGCCGCGGCCGGCAAGCGAGAACTCGACCGCGGGGAATGGCACGGTCCCTTCCGCCGCGGTGGAGGAACCGCGTGTCGGGCCGGTCGAGGCCGAGCCCGAGCAGCAGTCCGAGGTCGCCGTGGCGGAGGAGCCGTTTCCCCCGCAAGCCGCCGACGCTGACGAGAGCGGCCAGTGGTGGGCGGAGGTCGCCGCCGCACTGCCGCTGTCCGGCATGGCCCACGCGCTCGCTCTGCATTGCCAGTGGCTGGAGCGCAACGGCGATCGTGTGCGGCTGCGGATCGGGCCGGGTCATGATCATCTGCTCAACCGCAGCATGAGCCAGCGGCTGGAGGCGGCGCTCAGCGAGCACATGGGGCAGAAGCTGGAGCTGGAACTGGAGGTGGCGGAGGTCAGCGCGCCGACGCCGGCGGATATCATGGCCGCCCAGGACGCCCGGCGCCGCCGCGACGCCGAGGAATCCATACATTCCGACCCCAATATCTCGGCGCTGCGCGACGCCTTCGACGCGGAGCTGCTGCCCGACTCCATTGAACCACTGAACTGAAACCGGATATTGGTAATCCAATCCCCCGAACGGCCCAGTGCCAGGAGAGCGATGCGATGAAAGGCGGACTCGGCAACATGATGAAGCAGGCACAGAAGATGCAGGAAAACCTGCAGAAGGCGCAGGAAGAGCTGGCGAACATGGAGATCACGGGGCAGGCCGGTGGCGGCATGGTCACGGTGGTCATGACCGGCCGTCACGAGGTGCGGCGGGTATCCATCGACGAGAGCGTCTACGACGACCGCGAGATGGTCGAGGACCTGGTGGCGGCCGCCTTCAACGATGCCGCGCAGAAGCTCGAGAAGGAGAGCCAGGAGCGCATGGAGTCCATGACCCAGGGCATGGGCCTGCCCCCGGGCATGAAGCTGCCGTTCTGATCCGTGGCCGCGGGGCACCGTTGAATGGCGTTTTCACCGCTCATTGACGAGCTGATCGAGGCGTTGCGCTGCCTTCCGGGCGTCGGGCCAAAGTCGGCCCAGCGCATGGCTTTCCATCTGCTCCAACGCGACCGCGATGGCGCCCGGCGGCTGGCGGGCGCTCTGGAGCAGGCGGCGGATCAGGTCAGTGCCTGCCGGGAGTGCCGGATCCTCACCGAGCAGGAGCGCTGCTCGATCTGCGCAAGCAGCCGCCGGGATCGCGGGATGCTGTGCATCGTGGAGAGCCCGGCCGATGTGCACGCCCTGGATGCGGCGACGGATTACGGCGGGGTCTACTTCGTTCTCAACGGCCGATTGTCGCCTCTGGACGGCGTCGGTCCCGCTGAGCTGGGCCTGGACCAGCTGGAGCGGCGATTCGAGAGCGGCGAGGTCAGGGAGATCATCCTGGCCACGAACCCGACCGTTGAGGGGGAAGCCACCGCCCACTATATCGCGGAGCTCGCCCGCGGTTTCGGCATTGGTGTGTCGCGCATCGCCCACGGGGTGCCGGTTGGCGGCGAGCTTGAGTACGTGGACAGCGGCACGCTGTCCCATGCCTTCGCCGGGCGCCGGGAGTACCAGTAAGGCGGGGAGTGACCGTGAGCGAATGTGTTTTCTGCCGAATCGCGGAAGGCCGGGCGAGTGCGACCATCCTGCATGAGGATGACCAGCTACTGGCCTTTCGGGATATCAACCCCCAGGCGCCCACGCATATCCTGGTGATTCCCAGGGAACACGTGCGCACGCTCGACGACCTGGAGGACAGGCACGCGGAGATTGTCGGCCGCATGCATTTGGTCGCGCAGCAGGTCGCCCGGGAACTGGGCATCGCCGAGGACGGCTATCGCACGGTGTTCAATTGCAGGGCTGCCGCGGGGCAGTCGGTCTTCCACATCCACCTGCACCTGCTGGGCGGGCGCCGCATGCACTGGCCGCCGGGCTGACCCCGGGGATCGGCGCGGCTTGCAGGGCCACCGAGCCCCCGTGGCTTTGATGGCCGTCCCCGCGGGGACGCGCCTCCCACCACCCGTCCGGTGCCGCATTGGCTTGCCGACTGCCATGGGAGCGGCGGTCCCACCGGGATTCGAGGTTTGACCCTATCAGGAAATCGCGCCGGGGTCGGCGCTCCCACGGAGCCTTGATTGAGGGCGTGCCGGAATTTCCGGATAGGGGCGGTGCGAGCCGGAGTGCCTTCGAATGCCCTCGCCGCGAGGTTGGCCCCCCATAATTCAGCTGATTGCATCCGGGCTTGTGGTCTGTTGCGGGAGGCGCGTCCTCGCGGCGACACGCGAGCGGGTAGGGTGCGAGTGCGAAGCGCACTCCACCGCCTGGATCCCCGATCGGAACGGTGGATCACGACTGACGCCCAATCCAGCCTGCGGGGGCGATTGGATGCCGCCAGCTGCGTGGGCCGCGCTACCCGGGTCGGACCTCGGCCAGCAGTTTCTGGAAGCTCGCGAGGCGCTCCGGCAGTATCTCGCCCTTGGCCAGGGCCTGCTTTACCGCGCAACCCGGTTCCGCGTCGTGCCGGCAGTTGGCAAAGCGACAGGCATTGAGGTAGGGCGTGAGGTCCGGGAAGGCCGCCAGCAGCGTTTCCCGGTCCATGTGATCCAGCCGGAAATTGCGGATGCCGGGGGAGTCGATGAGCTGCCCGCCGCCGGGCAGATGGAAGAGCGTCGTCGCCGTCGTGGTATGGCGGCCGTGTCCGCTGGCCTCGGAGAGCGCGTTGATGCGAACCTCCAGGTCCGGAATGAGCGTCTCCAGCAGCGATGACTTGCCCACCCCGGAATGGCCCACCAGGATGGCGGTCTCGTCGGCGAGCTTCCCCCGCAGCCAGTCCAGGTTGGTACCGTGTTTGACGCTGCCGGCCCTGCCGGGCATGCCGAGGCCGGCGTAGCGACGGAGCAGGGCGTCCGGATCGGGGAGCTCCGGGTGCGGCAGCAGATCCGCTTTGTTGACCCACAACACAGCGCGGGCATGGAGATGCGTGGCCAGGACGAGGTAGCGGTCGATGAGCCCCGTGTCGATACCGGGCTCCGGCGCCACCACCAAGACGAGCAGGGTGACATTGGCGGCCAGCGGCCGCGGCCGTCCCCGGAAGTCCGGTCGTTCGAGAAGCGAGCGCCGTGGCCGGATGGATTCAACGACGCCGCCGGAGTCGCTGACCCACCGCCACCGGACGCGGTCGCCGCACACGGGCCGCGGCTGGTTGCGTCGATGATGGCAGAGCACCAGGGCGCCGTCGGTTGTCTCCACGAGACTGGCGTTGCCGTGGCTGACGGTGACCAGGCCATCCCGGGGCTTGTCGGGGGGTGGGGCGTTCATGTGCCCGCAAGCTTATCCGCCGAGCGGCCGGCGCTCAACGGAGGCCGGCGAGCATGCGGCGTCTGGTAGAATTCGGGTTTTGCGTCTAAAGCCTGCAGGAGCCCCAATGGCCCAAGCCGCGAGCAATCTTGTCTGGATCGACCTGGAAATGACCGGTCTAGATACCGATAACGACCAGATCATAGAGATCGCCACCATCGTCACCGATGCCGAGCTCAACGTCCTCGCCGAGGGGCCGGTCCTCGCCATCCACCAGAGCGATCCCGTCCTGGCCGGGATGGACGAGTGGAATACCACCCAGCACGGCAAGTCCGGGTTGATCGAGCGCGTCCGCCACAGCGAAATCGACGAGGCGGAGGCCGAGCGCCGGACGCTGGCGTTCCTGCGGGAATGGGTGCCCGAACGCGCGTCGCCCATGTGCGGTAACAGCATCTGCCAGGACCGCCGGTTCCTGCACCGCTGCATGCCCGAGCTGGAACAGTACTTCCACTACCGCAACCTGGATGTCAGCACGCTGAAGGAGCTGGCCAAGCGCTGGGCGCCGGACATCCTGCCCGGCTTCGCGAAGGCGGCCACCCACCGCGCCCTCGACGATATCCGCGAATCCATCGCCGAGCTGCAGTTCTACCGGGAGAATTTCCTGGCCGTGCCTTGATGGCCTCACGCCAAGGCGCGAAGGCGCTAAGGTGTTGTGTAGAGATCGTCCGGGGAACTGAATGCGTTGGGGCTGCCAGCTGATCTCCCCGGTATGGCTGCTTCGCCAACGGTACGACCGGCAACCTGTAGGAGCGCCGCAAGGCGCGATCCGCACGGTGCCGGTGCCAGGTCGATCGCGCCTTGCGGCGCTCCTACAGGTGCATTCTCGTCACGAAGGCGCTTGCCGATCCCGACTGGCGACGTCATGACGTGGTTCCGCGCCAACAACCTGCCGCCTTCGCGCCTTGGCGTGAGGCTGTCGAACCCGAGTCAGTCAGTCTCCACCGGCAGGTCTTCGTCATTGCCCCATTCGGACCAGGAACCGGCATAACCGCGCACCCGCTCGAAGCCCAGGTGCTTGAGCATGATGTAGGTGTGCGCCGAGCGGTGATGGGTCTGGCAGTGGGTGATGACTTCCTTGTCCGGTGTAATGCCAAGGTCGGCGAGCATGGCCTGGAGCTTGTCGTCGGGCAGGAATCGCAGGTTCCGGCCCCGGTCCATGGTCTGCAGCCATTCCAGATTCACCGCGCCCGGGATGTGGCCGCCGCGCTGGGCGCGGACATCCTCGCCGCGGTATTCGGCCGGCGAGCGCGCATCCAGAATCGCGACGCCCTCGTCGCCGAGATGTTGGAGGACGTAATCGCGGTCCGCGAGTACCTCGTCGTTGCGGATCTTCGCCTGATATTTGGAGGGCGTGGGTTCCACGTCGCCGGCCTCCAGCGGGTGATCCTCCTCGGCCCAGCTGTGCAGCCCCCCGTTGAGCAGGGAAAGGCCCTCGTGGCCGAGTGCGTCCAGCGTCCAGAGCAACCGTGAGGCGCGGCCGTTGCCTTCGTCGTCATAGGCGACCACGTGGTTCTCGGGTGTGAGGCCGATGCCGGACAGCACCGCGCTGAGAGTCTCTTCGTCCGGCAGCATGCCCATGGCGGGGGGATCCTTTTGGATGATCCGCGCATAAGGCAGGTTTACCGCGCCGGGGACGTGCATCTGCAGGAAGGTCTCACGCTGGGAGAGATCGACGATGAGTAGACGGCTGTCGCCCAGATGTCTGACCAGTTCCTCGGGTTCCACAAGCAACGGCAGCAACGGCTCGGTCATCGTCTATTCCTGTTCCTCGTTCGCGGGTAGGGGCCGGGCCGAGACCAGCTCCAGCCAGTGGCGGACCGGTATGCTCGCCCCTTCGCTGAGATGGGTCAAGCAGCCGATGTTGGCCGTCGCGATGACCTCCGGCTCGTGGGCCTGGAGGTTACGCAGTTTGTCCGTCTTGAGCCGCTGCGCCATTTCCGGCTGCAGGATGGAATAGGTGCCGGCCGAGCCACAGCAGATGTGCGGGTCGGCCACCGGCACCACCTCGAAGCCGATCTCCCGCAGCAGTGCTTCCACGCGACCGCCCAGTCCCAGGCCGTGCTGCAGGGTGCACGGGCTCTGAAACGCCACCCGAAGGGGGGCATCCGGCGCGGGCGCCAGACGGTCGGCGCCGTTGGCCAGGAACTCCACCGGGTCCATGCAAAGGGCGCTGATGCGCTCGGCGCGTTCGGCATAGGCGGCATCGTCGCGAAGCAGCCGGCCATAATCCTTGACCTGGGTGCCGCAGCCGCTGGCGTTGACGATGATGGCGTCGACCCCCTGCTCCACGTGGGGCCACCACGCGTCGATGTTGCGCCGGATCAATTCCCGTGCCTCGGCCGGCGCCCCCAGATGCTGACTGACGGCGCCGCAGCAGACCGATGCCGGTGTCCGGATCACCTGGATGCCCAGCTCGTCGAGCAAGCGTGCCGTCGCCGGGTTGATGGGCGGAGACAGGCTTGGCTGTACGCAGCCTTCGAGCATCAGAACCTTGCGGTCGTGGGAGCGGTCCGGCCAGGCCGGCGCCTTCCGGCGAGGCGGCACCTTGCCGCGCAGATTCGCGGGCAGGATGCCGCGGACCACCCGCCCGGCGCCGAGCAGGGTGGCGAACAGCCGCCGCCGGGGCATCAGGTAGCGTAGACCCGTCCTCAGGAATCGCCCGCGCCAGCTGCGGCGCACGCGGGCTTCCACCAGCTCGCGGCCGATGTCCGCCAGCCGTCCGTACTCGACGCCCGAGGGGCAGGTCGTTTCGCAGGCGCGGCAGGTCAGGCATCGGTCGAGATGGAGCTGGATGCTCTCGGTCGGTTCCGCGCCTTCCAGGACCTGCTTGACCTGGTAGATCCTGCCCCGCGGGCTGTCCAGCTCGTCGCCCAGGATCCGGTAGGTGGGACAGTTGGCCAGGCAGAATCCGCAGTGCGTGCACTTGCGCAGGATGCTGTCGGCCTCCCGTCCCTCGGGGGTCTCGCGGATGAAGTCGGCTAGGTTGGTCTGCATAATCGCGTGTCGTCCACCGGGCTGTCACAGCCCGGCATACATGCGTCCTGGGTTGAGAATGCCCCGCGGATCCATGGCGTCCTTGATCCGCCGGTGCAGGGCCATCCGTGCCGGCGGCAACGGATGAAAAACGTCGGCGTCCCGGTCGCCGCCGCGGAACAGGGTCGCATGTCCGCCCAGCTCGGCCGCCCGCTCGCGTACGACCGTGGCCGACGACGCCGTTCTCAGCCAGGCCAGGGTGCCGCTCCACTCCAGGAGCATCGACCCCTCTACGTCCGGAGGCGGCGAGCCGGGCGGCAGGGCAACACGCCACAGCGGTTCATCGCCTTCGGTGAAGAATGCCAGCCGGTGGTCCCGCAGGTCCTGCCAGAAGCCCGGGGCATCGTCGATGCGCTCGCCGCCGATAATCCTGCTGGCGTGCTCCACGGCGGTGGGCTGACCGGAGAGCCTCACGTAAAGCCGGCCATCCAGGGCCGCGGTGCCGGAGACGGGCAGGCCGCCCCGCCACCAGTCTTCCACGCGGTCGTAAATGGCCCCGGCGTCGGATTCCAGCACCATTGTGTGGTCGGCGGGCGGCCGTGGCAGGACCTTGAGCGATACTTCCAGCAATACGCCGAGAGTGCCCAGGGCACCGGCCATCAGGCGGGAAAGGTCATAGCCGGCGACGTTCTTCATCACTTCACCGCCGAAGCGAAGGGCATCGCCGCGACCGTTGACGCAGCGCACGCCCAGAACCATGTCCCGCGCGGCGCCGTAGTAGGCGCGCCGCGGCCCGGACAGACCCGCGGCTATGCAGCCGCCGAGGGTGGCGTTACCGGCGAACCGCGGCGGCTCGAAGGCCAGCATCTGGCGGTTCTCCGCCAGGGCGGATTCGATGTCGGCCAGCGGCGTTCCCGCCCGGGCGGTGAGGACCAGTTCGGTGGGCTCGTAGCCGACGATGCCGCGGTGGTCGCCGATCTCCAGGGTCTCGCCCTCGGGTGTCCGCCCGTAAAAGGCCTTGCTGCCGCCACCGACGATCTGTAGGGCATGGCCGCTGCCGAAGGCTTCGGCCACGCGGTCGGCGATCTCCGTGGTGCGGTCCCGTTCCGCCACTAGAACCGCTCCAGCTCGGGGTGGGGCAGCTCGCCAGCGTGGACGTGCATCTTGCCGAACTCCGCGCAGCGGTTGAGGGTCGGCACGCCTTTGCCGGGATTGAGCAGCCGTTCGGGATCGAAAGCTTCCTTGACGGCGTGGAACTGGCGCAGCTCCAGCGTCTGGAACTGTACGCACATCTGGTTGATCTTCTCCGAGCCGACGCCGTGTTCGCCCGTGATGGTGCCGCCGACGCGAACACATAGCTCCAGGATTTCACCGCCGAGCTCCTCGGCGCGGTCCATCTCACCGGGGACATTGGCGTCGAACAGGATCAGGGGATGGAGGTTGCCGTCGCCGGCGTGGAATACGTTGACGACGCCGAGCCCGTACTGCTCGCCCAGCTCGGCGATGCGCGTGAGCACGTTGGCCAGCTCCCGGCGGGGGATGGTGCCGTCCATGCAATAGTAATCCGGGGAGATGCGGCCCACGGCCGGAAAGGCGGCCTTGCGCCCGGCCCAGAAACGCTGCCGCTCGGCGTCGTCATGGGCCACGCGAATCTCGGTTGCACCCTGGCGGGTCAGGATGTCCCGGACCCGTTCGACCAGGTCGGCCACCTCGTCCTCCGCACCGTCAAGCTCGCAGATCAGTATGGCGGCCGCCTCGGTGGGGTAGCCGGCTCCCACGAAGTCCTCCGCCGCCTGAATGGCCGGACCGTCCATCATCTCCAGGCCCGCGGGCACGACCCCTTCGCCGATGATCGAGGCCACGGCCCGGCCGCCGGCGCCCACGTCATCGAAGCTGGCCAGCAGCACCTCCTTGGCGATTGGCTGCGGCAGCAGCTGCAGGGTGGCTTCCACGACCACGCCCAGCATGCCCTCCGAGCCGATCATCAGCGCCATTAGGTCGTAGCCGGGGCTGTCCGGCGTCGTGCCGCCGACCTCCACCAGCTCGCCCTCCACGGTGACCACCCTGGCCGAGAGCACGTTGTGCACCGTCAGGCCATATTTGAGGCAGTGCACGCCGCCGGCATTCTCGGCGATGTTGCCGCCGATGCTGCAGGCGATCTGCGAGGATGGGTCCGGGGCGTAGTAGAGCCCGTATGGCGCCGCGGCCTCCGATACGGCCAGGTTGCGCACGCCGGGCTGGACGCGGGCCGTTCGGCGGCGGTCGTCGATCTCAAGGATGCGATTGAACTTGGCGAGGCTCAACAGGACGCCCTGGGGATGGGGCAGGGCGCCGCCGGACAGGCTGGTGCCCGCGCCCCGGGCAACCACCGGCACCCGCAACTCGTTGCAGACCCGCATCACGGCCTGCAGCTGCTCAACGTTTTCCGGGATCGCCACGACCAGCGGCAGCTGCTTGTAGGCCGACAGGCCGTCGCACTCGTAGGGCCGCAGGCCGGACTCGTGGACGATCAGCGATTCGCCGTCCAGATGCTCCCGTAGCCGGCCGAATAGCACGTCGGCGTCCACGTCATATTGCGTGTCTTCCGGGCGGTAGTAGCTATGCGTGGACATGGGTGGGTCGCCGCGTTGGGATAACGCTTCGAGGGTAGCAGAGCAGCGGGTGCGTACAAAGCGGGAGATCGCGGTGTCACGGTCCAGAGGCGTATGGTCACCGGAGTCCGTCGCCGCGGGGACGCGCCTCCCACAGGGTGGATTGTGCCGCGGGGCCGGGTATCGGTTGTGGGAGCGGCGTCCTCGCTGAGATGGGGCACCCGAAAGCCGTCGCCGCGGGGACGCGCCTCCCACGGGGTGGATTGTGCCGCATGGCCGGATCATCGGTTGTGGGAGCGGCGTCCTCGCCGCGAATGCGGCATCCGCGAGCCGTCGCCGCGGGGACGCGCCTCCCAGGGGGTGGATCGTGCCCCGGGGCCGGCTATCGGTTGTGGGAGCGGCGTCCTCGCCGCGAATGAGGCATCCGAGAGCCGTCGCCGCGGGGACGCGCCTCCCACAGCAGCAGGGTCGTGTCTCCCAGGGCCAGATGGCGTAGGTCGGATGGGCTTGCCATCCGACATCGGGCCCAAGGTCGCAGGGACCTGATTTCGTCGCCGCCTTTGGCGGTGCCGACCTTTGGGGCGGCAGACTTGCCGTTCCGCCGGGCCGGCCCCCAAAGGGGCCGGGTCAGCCGCCCGGGGCCTCCTTGCCGGCGAGGAACAGCCAGGTTTCGACGACGGTGTCCGGGTTCAGGGACACGCTCTCGATGCCTTCGTCCATGAGCCAGCGGGCCAGCTCCGGATGGTCCGACGGCCCCTGACCGCAGATACCCACATACTTCCCGGCCTTTCGGCAGGCCCGGATGGCCATGGCCAGCATCTGCTTGACCGCCTCGTTGCGCTCATCGAAGAGCTCGGCCACGAGACCGGAATCCCGGTCCAGTCCCAGGGTGAGCTGCGTCAGATCGTTGGAGCCGATGGAGAAGCCGTCGAAATGCTTGAGGAACTCATCTGCCAGCACGGCGTTGGACGGCACCTCGCACATCATGATGACCTTCAGGTCGTTCTCGCCCTGCTTGAGGCCGTTGTCGGCCATGAGGTCGATGACCCCCTTGCCTTCCTCCGGCGTGCGCACGAACGGAATCATGACCCAGACGTTGTTCAGGCCCATGTCGTTGCGGACCTTTTTGAGGGCCTCGCACTCCAGTCGGAAACAGTCGGCGAACTCCTCGGACAGATACCTCGAGGCGCCGCGGAAGCCAATCATGGGGTTTTCTTCGTCGGGCTCGTACTGGGCGCCGCCGATGAGGTTGCCGTACTCGTTGGACTTGAAGTCCGAGGTGCGCACGATCACCGGTTTGGGCCAGAAGGCTGCCGCCAGGGTGGAGATGCCCTCGGCCAGCTTGTCGATGTAGAAATTGACCGGATCGGTGTAGCCCGCGGACTGTGTGTCGATGACGTTCTTCACGTCCTGGGCCTGCTTGTCGTATTCCAGCAGGGCCCGCGGGTGAATGCCGATCATGCGGTTGATGATGAACTCCAGCCGAGCCAGGCCCACGCCCTCGTTGGGCAGGTGGGCGAAGTCGAAGGCCCGGTCCGGGTTGCCCACGTTCATCATGATCTTGAAGGGCAGGGGCGGCATGTTCTCGAGGCTGATCTCGCGGACCTCGAAGTCCTGCTGGCCTTCGTAGATGTAGCCCGTGTCGCCCTCGGCGCAGGAGACAGTGCAGTCGATGCCGTCCTTGATGACCTCGGTGGCGTCGCCGGCGCCGACCACCGCCGGGATGCCCAGCTCGCGGGCGATGATGGCCGCGTGGCAGGTGCGCCCGCCGCGGTTGGTGACGATGGCCGAGGCCCGTTTCATGATCGGCTCCCAGTCGGGATCGGTCATGTCGGTCACCAGCACGTCGCCGGCCTCGACGCGGTGCATCTGCTTGAGGTCGTCGATGACCCGGGCGCGGCCGGCGCCGATGCGCTGGCCGATGCTGCGCCCGGTGGTGATGACCTTGCCGCGCTTGTTGAGATGGTAGCGCTGCAGCACCTGGCCGGTGTCCTGGCTCTTAACGGTCTCCGGCCGGGCCTGGAGGATGTAGAGGCGGCCGGTCTCGCCGTCCTTGCCCCACTCGATGTCCATGGGCCGGTTGTAGTGCTTCTCGATGATCAGGGCCTGGCGGGCCAGGTCTTCCACCTCGGCGTCGGTCAGGGAGAACTTCAGCCGCTCGGCCTTGTCGACCTCAACCGTCTGCACCGTCTTGCCGTGGGCCTTGTCGTCGCTGTAGACCATCTTGATGGCCTTCTCGCCCAGGTTCCGGCGCAGGACCGCGGGACGCTTTTCTTCCAGCGTCGGCTTATGGACATAGAACTCGTCCGGATTCACGGAGCCCTGCACGACGGTTTCGCCGAGGCCGTAGGAGGCCGTGATGAACACCACGTCACGAAAGCCGGATTCGGTATCCATGGTGAACATGACGCCGCTGGCCCCGACGTCGGAGCGGACCATCTCCTGAATGCCGGCGGACAGCGCCACCTGGCCGTGATCGAAGCCTTTGTGCACGCGATAGGAGATGGCGCGGTCGTTGAACAGGGACGCGAAGACGTCCTTGATGGCCAGCAGCACGTTGTCCAGGCCGCGCACGTTGAGGAAGGTCTCCTGCTGCCCGGCGAAGGAGGCGTCGGGCAGATCCTCAGCGGTTGCGGAGGAGCGCACGGCGACGCTGAGGTCCGATTTGCCGGTGCGCTTGACCAGCTCCTCGTAGGCGCCGACGATCTGCTCGCGCAGACGCTCCGGGAAGGGCGTCTCGATGATCATGTTGCGCAGCTTCTCGCCGGTGACCGCCAGGGCTTCGACGTCGTCCACGTCGAGCTCCGCGAGCTCGGCGTTGATCCGCTCGCGCAGGCCGCTCTCGTCCAGGAAGTCCCAATAGGCGTCGGCGGTAGTCGCGAAGCCGCCCGGGACCTGCACGCCCGCGGCGGCCAGGTGGCTGATCATTTCACCGAGCGAGGCGTTCTTGCCGCCGACCCGGTCGACATCACCCATGCCCAGGGAATCGAACCAAACGACGAAGTCTTGCAATGTTCTATCTCCCTAATTTTTGACGAGAGGCTGGCCGGCGTGCGCAAAGCCTTCTGGGCTGCGTGCACGGTGCCGGCGGCGCGCTTTCCCACCGCTTCCGGATTCCGCTAGGATGATTCGTCATCCACTTGCCGGCGTCCGGGATGCCACGTCCCCGACGGGTGTGGCCCGCCGGACGTCGCCGCTTGCCAGGACGCCATGAACGGAAAGCGCACGGTCTTTTTCGTCTCCGATCGAACCGGCATAACGGCCGAGACCCTCGGCCACAGCCTGCTGACCCAGTTCGACGCGGAGTTTGAGCAGGTCACGTTACCTTTCACGGACAACCCGGATCGGGCCCGGGCCGTCCTGCAACAGATCCAGGGCGCGAACGAGGCCAACGGTTCGCGCTCCATCGTGTTCAGCACCATTATCGACGACGAGGTGCGCGAGATCATCCGCGGCGCGGATGCCGTCGTATTCGATTTCTTCGATACGTTCATCGCCCCGCTGGAGCGCGAGCTCGATGTGCGCTCCAGCCACACCATCGGCCGGTCTCACGGGCTGGTGGATAATACCATGTATGACGTGCGCATCGACGCGATGAACTACGCCCTCAATCACGACGACGGTGCCACCACGCGGCATTATCATCAGGCCGACATCATCATGGTGGGGGTCTCGCGCTGCGGCAAGACACCCACCTGCATCTACCTGGCCCTGCAGTACGGCATTTACGCCGCCAATTACCCGCTGACCGACGAAGACCTGTCCATGGGCGCCTTGCCCAAAGACCTTGAACCGCACGCGAACAAGCTCTATGGATTGACCATATTGCCGGAGCGGCTGGAGAAGATCCGTGCCGAGCGGCGGCCCAACAGTCGTTACGCCTCGCTGCGGCAATGCCAGTACGAGGTCGCGCGGGCGGAGGCGATCTTCCGTCGCGAGCGCATACCCTTCGTCAATACGACCACGCGCTCCATCGAGGAAATCGCCACCACGATTCTTCACGAGACCCGATTGAAGCGGCGACTGTATTAAAATCCCCGCTGATTTTCCAGCGCCCCGGATGGGCGGCTGCTGGTCTGACGGGGCGAGAGGAAGGTCACAAACGGGCTGCGGCCCTATGCTATGATCGAGCCATGCTTGCAGAACGAATCAGCCACCAACTGGAGACCCTGCCGGCCCGCAGTTTCGCGAGTCTGATGGAGCTCTATGAGAACAACTACATCTACCTGAGGCGGCTGGCGCCCACCCTGCGCGATGGTGCCGACTACGCGGTCTCGCGGCTGGAACGCGGGGTGGATCTGCACATGACGGTGCTGGATCGCCATCGCTATACCACCAGCATCAGCCTGACGCACTTTTTCGCCACCGGAGAACGGCGCGAGGCGCTGCCGGATCTCGACGTGCGGGTCTACCACGATGCCCGGGTCGCGGAGGTGATGACCAGCTCCGACCTGGCCGCGTTCACCCCCTGGGGCCGGGATTCGGCGCCGGCGATCGGCTCCCTGGCGTGGCGGTGGGAGGTCAACCGCTTCCTCAACCGCTGGCTGCGTTACTGCCTCGGCGAAGGCCACGCGGTGCCGCCCGTGAGCCCCGCCTGAGGCTCGCTCCGCCGGGAGGCACGTACCGAGATGAAGCTCTCCACGAAAGGCCGATACGCGGTGACCGCCATGATGGACCTGGCGCTGCATGAGCAGCGCGGGCCCGTCACGCTGGCGGAGATCTCGCAGTGTCAGGGGATTTCCCTGTCCTATCTGGAACAGCTGTTCGCGCGGCTGCGCCGTCATGGCCTGGTCACGGGCGTGCGGGGCCCCGGGGGCGGCTATCGCCTGGCCCGCGAGGCCGGTGCGATCAGCGTCGCGGATATAATCGTCGCCGTGGACGAGAACGTGGATGCCACTCGCTGTGCCGGGCAACAGAACTGCCTGGGTGGGCACCAGTGCCTGACCCACGATCTATGGACGGACCTCAGCAGGCAGATCTTCAGTTTCCTCGACGGCATCAACCTGGAGCAGCTCGCTCGCCGGCCCGGCATACGGCAGGTGGCGGAGCGCCAGGATCTTCATCACAATCGCGCGACGGGTTAACGAGACGCGCAAGCGCTCCAGCGGGCGGTCTCCACCCCGGGACACTCACCGGCCCCAGATCATCGCCTCGACATCCGCCGTCTCGACGGCATCCACGCCGCGCTCCGCCAGTTCCGACGCCCGGCCGGGGTCGTTAACTTCGTAGACTACCCATTGCCACGGTCCCTGCCACAGTTTCTGCGGGGCGACCGGCAAACGGGCATGGTCGCAGAAAAGGTATTCCGGCTTGAGCGTGCCGGCGCGCTCCTGATGGGCGCGATCCCAGTCCCGCAAGGCCCAGCCCACCGGGACCCGTGCCAGCGAACGGGCCTCCTGCAGCAGCCGTTCCTCGAAACTGATGATGATGCGTTGCCCCGCAAGCGGTTCAGACGCCTCGAGAACCGCCTGGGTGACGTCCGGGATCTGGTGGCGGGGCGGTGTGTCCCATTTGATCTCGATGAAGACGGACAAATCCGGGAACCGTGCGAGGGCCGCTGCGGCGTCAGCCAGCGTCGGCAGTCGCTCGTCGGCGAAACGCTCGCCGAAACGTTCCGGCTCCCCGACGCGCACGCCGGCCAGCGCCTCGGCGTCCATCTCGAAGACGAAGCCCCGGCGTCCCGCGGTGCGGCTGAGATCGGGGTCGTGAATGACAATGGGCACGCCGTCGGCGCTGACCCGGATATCCAGCTCCACGCCGTCGGCGCCGGCCTCGGCGGCGGCTACCAGCCCGCTGACGGTGTTCTCGGGGTAGGCCGCCGGATAGCCGCGGTGGCCGATGATACCGGGATAGTGCGACATAGTGCTCCCGCCTGGTGGGTCCGACTGTTGCGGCCTATTACACGCCCGAGCCGGGCGTCGGGGCAACACGAGCCAGGGAAGCGCTGCTCGGCCGGAGTCAAGGGGAACTGTTCAGCGTACACCTAGCGGGGACGAAACGCGGCAACACGCTGGCGAAGCTCCCGCTGCCAGTGGGGGTGCGAGGCACTGCCGTAGCGCAGGGCGACGTAGAGGTCGACGATATGCTGCAGTTCCGCACGCCATTCGGGGCGCTCACGGGTTATTCGGGCCAGGTAGTCCCGCGGGCCCTCGCTGGCCCTGGGCGGATAGCCGGCACGGGCAAGCTTTCGGCCCAGTAGCTGGTAACTGCGCGCGGCCGGGTCCCGTGGGCGGCGCTCCCGGCCGCCCAGGAGGATGAAGGCGATGACCGCCAGTACGACGCCCAGGACCGTCGCCATGGCCATTGCGGTGCGTTGCCACGAGGCCAGGCCCAGGTGGCTGAGCACCTCCTGCTGAAGCTCGGGCCCGTAACCCAGCACCCAGCGGTCCCACAGGGCGTTGACCCGATCCCACTGCAGGCGCAGGTCCTTGACCCAGCTTTCGCCAAGCCGGGCCATGGCCGGCACTGGCTCGTCCTGTGACACGGCGCCGCCGAGGCCGGACTCCACCCGCGCGGGGGAAACGGCTGCCGTGGGATCAAAGCGCTGCCAGCCGCCATCCGGCAACCAGACTTCCGCCCAGGCATGGGCGCTGGACTGGCGCACGATCATGTAGCCGGCGTCGGGGTGGCGCTCGCCCCCCTGATAGCCGGTCACGACGCGGGCGGGGATCCCCGCGGCGCGCATCAACACGGTGAAGGCCCCCGCGTAATGCTCGCAAAAACCCCGGCGGGTCTCGAACAGGAACTCGTCCATGGTGTCGGCACCCAGCCGGGGTGGCTGCAACGTGTAGACGAAGGGTTCCTCCCGGAAGTGGCGCAGCGCGCGTTGCACGACCCCGCGGTCGTCGGCGGCCTGTTCGCGCCACCGCCCTGCCAGCGCCCGCGTGCGCGGGTGTACACCCTCGGGCAGAGACGTCAGGCGGCGGCGCTGCGATTCGCCAAGCCGTGGCTCCAGGGTGTGTTCGGTGTACGAGCGCAACCGGTACCGGGTGGTTTCGTAGATGCGGCTATTGGCCTTTACCTCCGCGGCTGCGGTGAGCCGGGCGTCCTTCGGTGGCGCGCCGGGGAGGTCCAGCGCCAGGAGCCAGACCTGGTTATGCGGCTGAAGATAGACCGTGTAATCCGTGGGCGAGCCCCGCAGTATGCCCTCGGGCGGATCGCCGAAATCCTGGGCTTCACCGCGGGACCAGGTGCGGCCGTCGTAAGCGTCCAGCACGGGGCCGCGCCAGTAGCGCTGATCCGCAGCCGGCGGCTCGCCGTCGAACTCCACGCGAAAGGCCACGGCGTCCGACTGGCTGAGCTGGCTGATGCTGCCGGGGCTCATCGAATCGCTGAGGCCCGTCACGCCGCCGTGGGCGTCGTCAGGCAGCCCCCAAAGCGGTCCGGAGACCCGCGGCACGAGGATGAAGAGCACCACCATCACCGGCACTGCCTGCAGGAGCAGCTTCGCGGCAGTGCCCGCGTACCGCCAGGGGCGGCCGACCGCCGTCTGCCTGGAGACACTGATCAGCACCGCCGTGGTCAGCCACACCACGCCGAGGAGGTAGAGCAGGAACGGCAGGGACTGGTCGAACAGGAACTGGGTGGCGGCCAGGAAGTAGCACAGATACAGCGTGATCAGGGTGTCGCGCTTGTCCCGCAGCTCCAGAAGCTTGAGTGCCGTCATGAGGGCCAGCAGCGCCACACCGGCGTTGCGTCCGGTTATGCTCCCGAAGGTCAGGAGGACCCCGATGGTGGCGGCGACGGTCAGGGTGATGCGCAGCCAGCGTGGCGGCGGCAACCGGCCCTGGCGCGCCAGCAGGTATCGCCAGGCACAGAGAATGAAATAGGCGGCGGTCACCCACAGCGGCAGATGGAGCGTGTGCGGCAGCACGACGGCAATGACGGTGGTCATCAGCGCGGTGATTACCGGCAGCGAGAGCCACTGGGTTGAGGACTGGGCGCTGCTCATGAGCCGAACCGGGCCAGGGCCTCCAGGCAGCGGCGGCTGTGCCGGGGGCCGTGGTCGGGCGGGATCTCCAGGCCGGGCAGCCGCAGGCCGAAGGACTGTCCCTCGGACTCGGCGTCCAGGATCCACCGGCAGAGCCTGGAGAGCCGGGCTTCCACGCCGTTAACCGCCGTCCGCTCGTAGTCCATCCACAGCCGGGAAGCGCCTTCCGCGGCGAAGCGCTTGGTCTGCAGCTCCCGGGCGTGGCCGGACTTCCAGGCTATGTGGCGTACCGGGTCACCCGGCCGGTAACGCCGCAGTCCGGCGAAGTCCTCGCTGCCCTCGGTGCGCAGATCGCCGGTTCCGGCTCCGGCCCCGCCGGACGGCGGCGGTACGGAGCCGGTCTCGGGGCGCGGGAATGCCAGCCCTTCGGCCGCGATCCATACCGGGGACCAGGCGACGAACAGCCCCAGCGGGAACGTGGTGAACACGTCGAAGCGGGTCAGACGCACAGGGCCGCGCCGCTGCGTTGGCCGTTCCACGTGCACGATGCCGTCGCCGTTGGGTGGCAGGTCCGTGAACCCCTGGGGTTCACGCGCCATGCGCAGGCCCACGGCGATCCGTGCTTTCGATGATGGATTGTGCAGCCGTACCGGAAAGAACAGCGGGTCCCCGGCGAACACCGGCTCCACGCGGCCCATCGTGACGCTCACGTTCACCAGGTTTGCGAAGGTGTGGAGGATGGACACCACCGAGACGCCGACCAGGAGGAAAACCAGTATGAAGATCATGCTGTTGCTGTAGTTTACCGCGCCCAGCCACATTGCGGTGAGCAGCACGACGAACAGCCAGCCGTTGCGCGTGGGCAGGATGTAGACGCGGCGATAACGCAGGCGGATGGGCGGCGTGCTCTCGCGGCTGCGCCGGCGCATCCATCCCTCCAGCAGCGTTTGCAGCCGGCCGTACACTGCCGTCAAGGGATCGCCACCTCCTCGAGCATGGCGGCCAGGCGGTTTTCCATGGCGGCGCCGGCATGCTCGCCGGCCGGCTCCAGCCGATGCGCCGCGACGTTCACGAAGACCGCCTGGACGTCTTCGGGAAGAACGGCGCTGCGCCCGTGCAGCAGCGCCCAGGCCTGGGCGCCGCGCAGTAGCGCCAGTCCCGCCCGCGGCGAGAGACCCTGGCGAAAGGCCTCGTTGCGCCGGGTGAAGTCCAGCAATGCCTGGATGTAGTCGATCAGCGCGTCCGAGGCGTTGACGTTGGGCACGGCCGACTGGAGCAGGGCCAGCCCGTCGGGCGTCAGCGCCGGCTCGATGCCGCGCAGCAGCTCCCGGCGGTCGCGCCCGCGCAGCAGTTCGTGCTCCGCGCGGCGGTCTGGGTAGCCCATCTCCAGCCGCATGAGAAAACGATCCAGCTGGGACTCCGGCAACGGGAAGGTGCCTATCTGGGTGCCCGGGTTCTGGGTGGCGATGACGAAAAACGGCTGGGGCAGGTCCCGCGTTTCGCCTTCGACGGTGACCTGGCGCTCTTCCATGGCCTCCAGCAGCGCGCTCTGGGTCTTCGGCGTTGCCCGGTTGACCTCGTCGGCCAGAATCAGCTGGGAGAAGATCGGGCCCGGATGGAAGGTGAACCGGCCGGTCTCGCGCTCGTACACCGCTGCCCCGACGATATCCGCTGGCAGCAGATCGCTGGTGAACTGCACGCGCTGGAAGCCCAGGCCGAGGAGTTGGGCAAGCAGATGGGCGAGGGTGGTCTTGCCCACCCCCGGCAGATCCTCGATGAGCAGGTGGCCGCGAGCCATGAGGCAGGTCAGCGCGAGGCGCAGCTGGTGGTCCTTGCCGAGGATGACCTGATTGGCCTGATCGATCAGGCCGTGCAGGGCCTTGCGTTGAACGGCCAGGCGGTCGGCATCGAGCGGAGCGGTGGCTTCGCGCATGTTGCGGGCTACCTTGTTTACTGGGGTGCCGG
This sequence comes from Ectothiorhodospiraceae bacterium WFHF3C12, assembly GCA_013519935.1. Taxonomy (GTDB): domain Bacteria; phylum Pseudomonadota; class Gammaproteobacteria; order Nitrococcales; family Nitrococcaceae; genus WFHF3C12. The sequence goes on from JACDUA010000010.1 coordinate 18,837, forward strand.
GGTCAGGAACTGTGTCATTCTGACAAGACTGTCAGGTTTGCATAGCGAACTATGCCGCAAACAACGGGAAAACGAGGTGAGCATGGTGAACACGGGCAGCATGCGCGCGATGGTCTTTCACGGCGCGGGCCGGCGACTGGCGCTCGAGACGGTTCCGGTGCCCGCGCCTTCGGACGACCAGGTGCTGATCAAGGTCGAGGCCTGTGCCGTATGCCGCACCGATCTGCACGTGGTGGATTCCGATCTCACCGAGCCCAAGCTGCCGCTGATCCCCGGCCATGAGGTGGTCGGGCGCGTCAGCGCAGTCGGTGGCAAAGTGGCGGGCTTCAGTGAGGGGGACCGGATCGGCGTTCCGTGGCTGGGCTACACCTGCGGCGAGTGCCGTTACTGCCGGGCCGGCCAGGAGAACCTCTGTGAGCGGGCCGGTTTCACCGGATATACCCTGGACGGCGGCTACGCGGAGTACATGGTGGCCGACTCGCGCTTCTGCTTCCCCATCCCAGAGCGGTACGACTCGGTGGAGGCCGCACCGCTGCTTTGTGCGGGCCTCATCGGCTACCGCAGCTATCGCATGGCCGGCGAGCATGCCGAACACCTGGGGCTCTATGGTTTCGGTGCCGCGGCCCATATCCTCGCCCAGCTGGCGGCTCATCAGGGGCGGCGGATCTACGCGTTCACCCGGCCCGGCGACACCGAGGGGCAGGCCTTCGCCAGGCGCCTGGGCGCCGAGTGGACGGGTGGTTCCGAACAGACGCCGCCGGTTTCCCTGGATGCGGCGGTGATCTTCGCGCCGGTGGGCGCGCTGGTGCCGGCGGCCCTGGCGGCTGTTCGCCCCGGCGGGGTCGTGGTCTGCGGAGGCATACACATGAGCGACATTCCGACGTTTCCCTACAGTCTGCTCTGGCGGGAACGCGTCCTGCGCTCCGTGGCAAATCTCACCCGGCGGGATGGCGAGGAATTCATGGCGCTTGCCGCACGGGCACCACTGCGGGTGGAGACGCGCCGGTTCGACCTGGAGCAGGCTAACGAAGCCCTGGACGCGCTGCGCGCCGGGGCCCTGGAGGGTGCGGCGGTGTTGACGCCCTGATCCCTGGGCTTGGGTCACCGGTGGAAGGCTCGATGAGGGCGGCGAGGCGCCGCGATTGTGCAGCGCCTCGCTAGGCGTAGCTTGCGGAGCGGACGTGGAGCTGGCGGCCGCGATTGGTGACGAAGTGGCGCACATACCGGGCCGATGCGCCACCCACGTCGACCAGGATGAAGACGTCCGCGACCCGGAAGTCCGGATCCCAGCAGGGCTCGCCGCAGATCCGCGCGCCCAGGGAGAGGTAGGCTTTGAGCAACGGCGGCATCTTGGGGATGACGTCAATGTGCCCCTGCGGCCGTGGCACTGCCAGCTTCGGCTCCACCTGCAGGTGATCGGGCGCCATGTACTTCTGCCGCAGCTTCTGCATGATCGCCTCGGCCTGCACGCCGCCGTCGGTCAGGCTGATGCTGGCACAGCCGAATAGGTAGTCCACGTCGTGGTCGATGATGTACTCGGCCAGCCCTGACCAGAGTACCCCGATGGTCGAGCCGTTCCGATAGTCCGGGTGAACGCAGGTGCGGCCCACCTCCAGAACGTGGCCAGGAAGCCTCCGAATGTTTTCCATCCGGAATTCGTCCTGGCTGTAGAAGCCTCCCGCCTCGTGGGCGCGATCGCCGTCCATCAGGCGTGTGCAGCCGACGACCGATCCGCTGTCCCGGTCGCGGACCAGCATGTGTTTGCAATAGGGGTCGTAGTCGTCGGAGTCGACGCCTTCCTGGGCACTGTGCACATCGGCGCCGAGCTCCTCGGCGAATATTCGATACCGCAGTTGCTGAGCCTCGCGGACGGCGTCCTCGCCCTCCGCCAATTCCACGAAGATCCGTTTGCCCGGATCCATTTCCCTCGCAGCAGCCTCAGCCATACCGTCGACCTCCTGGGTGCCAATCCCTAAATTCACGCCACTCTAGGTCAGGCCATTGTCGGACTTATGACAGTTTGATTACTTTTCGGTTACAAAGGCAACCCGTTCGTCACCGTATGCCGCGGCGACCCGGGCAACGCAGAAAACCTCGCCGTATTCCTTACTTAGGGATCAAACCCGCCTGTGACAATAGCCCCCGCCATTGGCGTCGCAGCCACGCGCTTGTGATACGATTCCGCCGCTGGGTGGTGACCGACTGATGGGGTGAGGGGCTCGCGCGCCCTCGTGACTCGTATGCCTGTTCTCCTGCTCCTGTCCCTGCTGGGTCTGGGCCTTGTATTGCCCGTGTCCGCGCTCGCGGCCGCGGGGGACGTCGCGCATCCCGCCGACGTGGCGTTTTTCTATGGTGCGAAGCCGCCGGTCGCCGTCCTGCGCCATCATGAACGCGTCGTCGTGGAACCCGGCAACATCGGGCCCGATGAGCTCGCGGCGCTGCAGGCGGGAACGCGCCCGATCGCCTACCTGGGCGTCGGCGAGACGCCCCTTGAAGAAGACCTGCCCGCCGACTGGGCCATGGGGACCAACCCGGCCTGGGAAAGCCGGGTGATGGACCTGACGCGGCCGGGCTGGCGGGAGCATCTGCTGGAACGCGCTTCCGCTCTGGCTGGCGCCGGGTACAGCGGCTTTTTCCTCGATACGCTCGACAGCTACCGGCTCGCGGTTACCTCGGAAGAAGGCCGGAAGGCCCAGCGCAAGGCGCTGGTTGCGTTCATACGCGAGCTGGCGCGACGTCATCCCGAGCTTGAACTATGGCTGAACCGGGGTTTCGAGGTCCTCGACGCCGTGCACGCGGTGGCCAGCGGTGTGGTGGCCGAGTCACTGTTCCGGGGGTATCTGCCGCGCGAGGATCGCTATGACGCCGTCAGCGAGGAGAATCGGCGCTGGCTCGCGGCCCGGCTCCGCGAGGTCCGCGAGCACCACGACCTGCCTGTGGTGGTGGTGGACTATGTCCCGGAGGCGAAGCGCGATCTGGCCAGGCAGACCGCCCGGAAGATCGTCGACGCCGGATTCAGCCCCTACGTCAGCGTCGGTTCTCTGGATATGCCCGGCGTCGGCCTGCGCGAGCCCGTGCCCCGGCGGCTACTGGTGGTCTACGATGGCGGAACCGAGGCCCTGGAGGTGGCGCCGGCCTTCGAGGAGGCGGCGCCGATCCTGGAGTACCTGGGCTACGCTATCGACTACGTCAACGCCAGTGCCGGGGAGTTCCCGGAGTTCCGTCTGGCCGGCCGCTACGCGGGCGTGGTCTCCTGGTTCGCCGAGGGCCTCGGCGCGGCGCAGCCGCGCTGGGAGCAGTGGCTGCGCCAGCGGGTCATCGGGCGGGTACCACTGGCATTGCTCGGCAATCCTTCGATCCAGAGCGAGGCGTTGTGGCGGGCGCTGGGTATGGCGGCCACGGCGCTGAGCCCGCCGGCCGAAGTCGCGATTACTCGTCGCGGTCCACTGGGGCGGGGATTCGAAGCCGAGCCACGGGCGCGGCGGCTGGGACTTCCGGGTCTGCACAGCGTCGGCACGGAGAACCGGGTTCAGATCGGCCTGGAAGGCGGCGGCGGCCGCTGGGACCCGGTGGTGCTGGGGCCCTGGGGAGGGCTCGCGGCATCGCCGTACGTACTCGAGTCCGTCGGCACGGAGGGACGCACGCGCTGGCAGATCGATCCTTTCCGATTCTTCGAGCGCGCCCTGGGCGGGGTGGCCTTCCCGGCGCCGGACCCCACGACCGAGAACGGGCTGCGCATACTCACGGCCCACATCGACGGTGACGCGTTCCCCTCTCGCGCGGCCATGCCCGGCAGACCGTACTCGGCCGAGGTCATCCGTGAGCGGATCCTCGAACGGAACAGGTTCCCGCACACGGTCTCCGTGGTGGAGGGCGAGATCGGACCGGAAGGGCTCTACCCGGAGCAGTCACCGGCCATGGAGGCCATCGCCCGGGCGATCTACCGCCTCCCGCACGTCGAGGCGGGCAGTCATTCCTTCAGCCACCCTTTCGACTGGTCGGCCGCGGCGGCCGAAGGCGAGGGCGTCGGCATCGAGAAAGGGGCACGCCCGGACTACGGTGACGCGCTCAAGTATGGCGTGCATCTGCCCATCCCCGGCTACGACTACGACGTCCAACGCGAGGTGGCCGGGTCCAGCCGCTACATCGAGCGGGCGCTGCTGCCCGGCGACAAGCGGGTCCGGGTCTTTCACTGGACCGGTGACGCCTGGCCGGATGCCGAGGCCGTGTCGGCCGCGTACCGGGCCGGGCTCGGCAACATCAATGGCGGCAATACGGCCATGACCGAGGCGTTTCCGTCGGTCACGGGCCTGTCCCCGATGATTCGCCCGACGACCGGCGGGCTGCAGTTCCTCGCCCCCATCGCCAACGAGAACGTCTTCACGGACGGCTGGCAGGGGCCGTTCTACGGCTACCGCCGCGTGCTGGAGACGTTCCGCCTGACGGGCAGCCCCCGGCGGCTACGGCCGGTAAGCCTCTACTACCACTTCTACTCCGGCACGAACCCGGCCGGGGTCAAGGCCCTGGAGCGGGTCTATGCCTTCGTTCGCGAACGCGAGCTGCTGGCGCTGTGGATAAGCGAGTATCTGGACCGGCTGCGCGGGTTCCACGAAGCGACCTTGAGCCGCGAGCTCGACGGAAAACACTGGCGCGTTCGCGACCTCCACGGCCTTCGAACGCTGCGCCTGCCGCAGGAGATGCCCGCGCCAGGCGTACGACAGGGCAGCGGCGTGGTCGGGGTCCGGACGGCGGCCGTCGGTCGCTACGCCAGCCTCTTCGGCGCAGAGGCCACGCTGGTCATGGACGGCAAGGGTCAAGCCTCCGGGCCCGGGCTGCATACGGCGAATGCGCCGTTGACGCACTGGGCGGTGCAGGGTGCCGACACGGTGACGCTTGGTTTCCGGACGCTCGGCCCGGTGAAGCTGGTCATCGACCGGCCCGGCTGCCTGGCACGCACCGGCGGTCTCGTCGTGCGCGGAGGCAGCGAGGCGGGCCGGACCCACATGACATTGCAGCCCGGGGCGGCGGAACGTGCGCGCATCGTTTGTCCGTAATCGCCAGCGCGCGCGCCTGTTCGATCTGTGGACCTTCCTGGTGCTGGTCCTGTTGTTGCTGACGGCGCTGGTTCTGGTGTTTCCGCACCAGCTGTCACTACGCGCCGTGGATTACATCGAAAGGCCCACGGCCGTCTCCCTCGCGTACCTCCAGGCCCTCGTGCGCGCCTACCCGGAAGACGACTGGCTGCGCCTGCAACTGGCGCGGCAGTATCGGGAAATAGGCCAGTTTCCCCAGGCCAACGTGGTCCTGCAGCCGCTGCTGGGCCCCGAGGCCGGCCTCGTGCCGGATCTGGCCGCGCAGGTTCGGTGGCTCAAGGCCCGGCTCGACCACGACCGCATGCTGACGCTGCCGGTGGGCAGTCCCCGGCGCGCAGAGCTGCAGCGCAGCCTGAGGCGGCAGCTCGAAACCCTGGCATCAAGCGAGCGAGCGGACGCGCAGGATCTGCGCTGGCTGGCACAGACAGCGTTGACCCTGAACCGGCCCCGCCTGGCCGCGCAGGTGTACGAACGTCTGGCGGAGATGCCGGAGGAGAATCGCGCTGATCGCCTCATGGCCGCAGGCCGGTGGTATCTTGCCGCGAATGCCTTCGAGCTGGCCGTCGATGCCTACCGCCGTGTCCTCAGCGGGGACGGCGCGGCCGACCGGCGGGTCGAGGCCGGCCTGGCACTGGTTCGGACGTGGCTGGCCGCCGGGCGGCCCGAGCGCGCCTGGCAGGAAGCCGAGTCCCTGCTGACGCGCTTCCCGGGCAATATCTCCCTGCTCGAGCTCGCGCAGCAGGCGGCTCTCCAGGCCGGGGATCCGCGGCGGGCCCTGGCTTTCGCGCAGCAGCACTGGCCCTCCCGCGCGGACATGGGCGTGCGGGCCCTGCGCGAGCGGCTGGATCTGGAGCTGGCGGCGGGGCGAACCTCCTGGGCGACGGAAACCGCCGGGATACTGGTGCAGCGGCGCCCCGACGATGGCGCCGCGCGGCGCGACCTTGCGAGATTGCTTGAATGGACCGGTCAGCCCTATCGCGCCCTGGAGGTCTGGCTCCGCGTCGCCGAGCGGGAGGGTTCAGGCGCGCGGGAGCCGCCAGTATGGCAGCTGGCACTGGACCTCTACGCGTTCGAGACGGCCCAGAGGCTCCTGCTGGATGTCCTGGCGTCGCGCCTCCTCGAAGCCGACGAGCTACGCGCGCTGAGCTGGGCGAGTGCCCAGGCCGGCGAGCCCGAGCGCGCCATCGAGGCGCTCACCAGGGTCGTGGACGGCCGCGGGGGCGACGAAGCCCATTGGCGGTATCTGCTGACGCTGTTGCGCGAGACCGATCAGCGCGCGGCCTGGCTGGCCCGAATCGAGCGCTTCGACCGGCGTTTCGGGGTGGACACGGCGCTGCGTCTGGTCTGGGCACGGCAGCTTATGGCCGAGCAGTCCTGGGAGAAGGCCCTGGCGGTTCTGGAAGCGGGTCGGCCCCCGGACCCCGGTCAGGCCCTGGCGTATTGGCAGGCGGTGGCGGGCGCGGCGCTGACACTGCAGCGTCTGGAGCGGGCCGCGGAGGCCTATGAGGCGCTGGCGGGCGAGGGCGAACGGCTGGATGTGCCGGCGTCGCAGCAGTTGCTGGCGCTCGCCCTGTTTCTGGGGCGCGACGAGCAGGCCCTGTCCGTCGCCGATCGCCTCTGGCGCGATACCGGCGACCCCTATTACCTGGTGGTTGCCCTGCGCCGCGCCGACGAACTGGGGCGGCAGCGCTACATAGAGCGGGTGACCGTGCCAACGCCGGTGCCGGCCGAACGCTATCCGGACTACTGGCGCTTCCTGGCCGAGTACCGCCAGCGAAGCGGCGCTTCGGCGACGGCGGGCAAGGCCTACCGGCGGGCGCTGGCACTGGCTCCGGGCGATGCTTCGCTGCGCGCGGGCTATCTCTGGCACCTGATCGACACGCGGCAGCGCGACACGCTGGCCGAGCGCCTGCGCGAATGGTCGCGGCCGGGAGCGGTCCCGGCCGTTCAGGCGGCGCTGGCGGCAGGGTACCAGTTCCTCGGCCGGTATCGGGAGGCGCTGGTCTGGTATCGTCGCGAGGCGCCCCAACGCCGGCGCGAGTGGCTCTGGCTGCTTGGCTACGCTGATGCCCTCGATGAAGCGGGCCTTGAACCCGCGGCTTTCCGGCTAAGGCGCTATGTTCTGCATGGTCTGTGGCGCTCGGGCCGGGACCTGGCGCCGGCACAGGCCGTGGCCAGGGCGGATCTCGTGCGTGAGCTCTCAGGGCCGCCCGCCGCCTACGCGCTGGTTCCAAGCGGAGGACCCGATGGGGCCTGGTATCCGTTGCTGGCCGGCTGGTATCTCGACAGTGATCTGACAATGGCGGCGCGGCGCATCATGCTGGAAGCACATGCCCGGCGCCTGGAGCTGCCAGCCTGGCAACGTCTTGGGCTGGCGCTGGCGGACAACGACCTGCGCCGGGTCGAGCGGCTTCTCGCCAAGGCGCGTGGGCTCTCCAGGCTGGACAGAAGCGTCGCCGAGCAGCGCCTCGGCCGAGACGGCAAGGCCCTGGCGCTGGCTCAGGATGCAATCGACGGCGGCCGGGAGGACGGCACCGCCCGCGCGCTGGCGACGAGCCTGTCATCGGCCGTGGCTCCTGGGGCGCAGGGGATCATGCACTACGCGTGGAATGCCGATATCGGCGTCGCGCGGGCCGAGGCGCTACTTCGCCGGCCCGTGGGCGAGGGGCTGTTCGAGGTATCGGCTCGGACGCGGGAGAGTCGCGCGCCTGATCTGCTCTCCGGTGGCCCGCTGGGCTCGAACGCGCTCACTTTCGGGTGGGAAGGTGGCGGTTACCGGCAGCCCTGGTCCGTGTCGCTGGGTGTCGAAGGCCGCGATGGCCGCGCACGGCCCGTGGCGGGGGTTGCGCTGACACGGTCGCCGGCCCGCGACATGACTGCCGGGCTGACGCTGAGCTGGAACGCCGAGCCCCAGGCATCGCTGCTGCTGGACTCGCTTACGGGCTACCGCGGCGCCGGGGCGAGCGCTCGATGGGACCTGACGGGGCGAAGCACCGTGAGCGCCCGGATCCGATACGGCGAATACGTGGACTGGTGGACGGGCGAGGCAGCCGTGAGCGGCGCCGACGGCAATCTTGGTTTGAGCGAGATGATCTCCACCGGTCCGGTGCGCTGGCGGCTCGGTCTTGGGGTCGACTGGCAGGCCTACCGGCGGGAAGACCAGGCGACGGGGGCATTCGGGGGGCGGCTTAATACCGGTGTCGAGGGTGACAGGCTGGCTCTCGAAACCGTTCAGGTCTACCGGATTGCCAGCCGCTGGCAGCACGGCCAGGCCGGGGAACTGGCCGGGCGAGGGTCGGCCCCGCGCTGGCATCTGGATGTTGGCGCGGGCTGGCAGTCGCCCCAGGACGAGCTCGTGCTGGGACTGGATGCGGCCCTGGGGTGGCCCGTCGTCGGTGGCGACGAGCTTGCCCTGCGGGTGAGTTATTCCGACAACGCCACGGCCGCCGAAGCGTTTCAGGCGGGTGCCGGCGTTACCTATACCTATTGGTTCGGTCGATGATGCGTGATGGAACGCATCGAGGGAGGTGAGATGAGAAAGGGGTTGACACGGCTTGGCCTGTCGCTGGGCGTCGCGGTGGTCCTCACTGCCTGCAGCGTGGCGAGGGTGACGGAAATGAACCCCCTGCCGCGGGAGGCGCGCTGGGCGATGCTGCCCATCGTCAATCAATCCAGCACACCCCAGGCCGGCCAGCGGGCCGAGGCTATCGCGGCAACACTGCTGCGCGCCGAGGGTGTGACGCTGGTTGAGTACCCGCCGGCCGAGGATGCCGACAGCTTCCCCGTGCTGGAGGAGGGCAAGCGCCTGGTGGAAGCCCGCCAGTGGGCCCGGCGCGGCGGCTATCGCTACGGCGTCACCGGCACGGTGTCGGAGTGGCGGTACAAGAGCGGCCTGGATGGGGAGCCGGCCGTGGGGGTGACCCTGAAGATCATCGACCTGCAGAACGACACCGTTTTGTGGAGCGCCACCGGTGCCCGTTCCGGCTGGGGGCGCGAGAGCCTCGCGGGGACCGGTCATAAGGTCATCGCCGGGCTGATCGAAGGCATCGAGCTGCGCTAGTGCCCATGGCCTTCGCGCGCACGGCAGTCCTGCGAACGCCGGCCCGGAGCTGGCTGGTCTGGGCTGAGGCCCTGGGGCTCGGTCTCCTTGCCGGATTCGGCGGGCTGTGGCTCAGGCCCGATGACCCGATGATGACCGGCGAGCCATTCCCCTGGATCGTGCTCCCCCCGTTGTTGGTGGCCTTGCGTTACGGCTTTGCCCGCGGGTTGGCCGCCGTGCTGACGCTAACGGCCGTGGTTCTGGCACTGTGGCCGGTCCCGGCCGACATGGACGACTATCTCGCATTCCTGGGCATGATGGCGCTGGTTCTCATGGCCGGCGAGTTCCGGGACGCATGGGACCGCCACCGTAGCCAGACCCAACGACTGGCGGACTACAGCCGCGCCCGCCTGGATGAGTTCAGCCGCGCCCACCATCTGCTGCGTATTTCTCACGACCGGCTGGAGCAGCGTCTTGCCGGCACCGCGCGCAGCATGCGCGAGGCACTGGTCGATCTGCGTCGCACATTTGCGGCGGTCGCCATCAGTGACGACCCGCTACTGGAGTCCGCAGAGCAGGTTCTGGCGCTGTTCGGCGATTACGGACGGCTGCAGGTAGCGTCCCTGCACAAGGTGGATGCCACCGGCCGGGCCATTGCGCGGGCGCTGGCGTCTCTGGGCGACATGCCCCGTGTCGATCCCCAGGATCCGCTCCTGCGCGCGGCCCTGCGCTCGCGCAAGCTGGTCAGCGTCGCTCCGGCCGATCTGCAGGCGCTGGAGGGCGAGACGGGCACAGATCTGGTGGCCGCGATTCCGCTGGAAGATACCGAGGGCCGGCTCATCGGTGTCGTCGCGGTCCGGCAGATGCCCTTCTTCGCGCTGACGGAGGAGAGCCTGCGTCTCCTTGCCGTGCTCGGCGGACATATCGCGGATCTGCTCACGGCGGCAGCCCAGGCCCCGGAGCCGGATCCCGCGGCGCAGACGTTCTATCGTGAATTGTGGCGCGCCGAGGCCGATGCACGTTCGGTGGGCCTCGCGAGCACGGTGGTCCGGTTCAGTTTCGCGGACGCCGAGCTCGCCGAGGAGGTTATGCGCGTGCTGGAGGAAGCCCGGCGCGGCCTCGACAGCCTCTGGCGGGCGGAGACCGAGGGCGGGGCGCCATTGCTGCTGGCGCTGCTGCCCTGTACCGACGAGGCCGGTTACAGCGGCTACATCGATCGCATCAACGCTTTGATGCGCGAGCGAACGGGACTTGACCCGGAACAGGCGGACTGGCGGGTCGACTACCTTGTGCTCGACAACGCCGCCTCCAGTGGCAGGCTTCACCGCTTTCTGGGGGATCTTGCCCGTGCGCGCTAGCCTGGCGGTCCTGGTGGGGGCGTTTTCCGTGGCCCTGGCGCTGGCGGCGGCATACTGGGTCTATGCCGGGACCTGGGCCCTGGCGGCCGTCGCCCACGGTTTGTCGGCGGTTCTAGCAGGGGCCGCGGCGGTGGGTGGGCCCGACGCCGGCTATCAGAGGCGGGCGACGAGTGCGGCGTTGCTGGCCGGGGGAATGGCCTTGTTTCTGCCCCTGCTCGGCGTGCTCCTCATGGCGGTCCTGGCGGTGATGCTGCACTTCCCGCGCCGGCGGCGGCCGCAGGTCTGGCGGCGTACTCCCATCCCGGGTCTACCGGTACAGCCGGTAATGGTTAGCGGACGCCCGGCCTATGGCGAGGGGGGGCTGATGGATGTGCTGCGCCACGCCGAGCGCGACGAGAAGCGGATGAACGCCATCATGGCCGTGCGCCAGCTGCCCCGGCGGGAAGCCGTACCGATACTCAAACTCGCACTCAAGGACCGTTCCGACGACGTGCGGCTTTTCGCCTACGCCATGCTCGATCGCTTCGAAAGCGAGATCAACGGTGATATCAACGCCCAGCGCCAGCGGCTCAAGGGATTGGGCCGTCATCTCCGGGTCCATGCCCGGCTGGCGGCACTGTACTGGGAGCTCGCGTACCTGGGGCTGGCGCAGGGGGGCGTGCGCGCGCACGTCCTGGAGCAGGCCCGGGATCACGCCGACCGGGCGCTGGCCGCCGGCGACGATGCGGCGGTGCGCTTTCTGCTGGGGCGCGTGCTCCTGGAGCTCGGCGATCTGGACGGTGCGGAGCTCGCTATGCGCAATGCCGTCTATGCGGGGTTGGATCCTGGAGAGGTGGCGCCGTACCGGGCGGAGGTCGCGTTCCTGCAACGGCGTTTCGCGGACGTGCCCAGGGTGCTTGGGCAGGTTCCGGACGGCGGCCGGCGCGAGCCACTGCTGGCCCAGGTGGTTACCCTGTGGTGCGGAGGCACCTCATGAGCGCGCCGGTGGACGTCACCCTCCTGCTGGAGGGCACCTACCCCTACGTGCGTGGCGGCGTCTCCAGCTGGGTCCATCAGCTGGTGAGCGCGCTGCCGCAGTACCGGTTCGGCCTGTTGTTCATGGGCTCGCGGCGCAAGGATTACGGCCAGGCCCAGTACGCGCTTCCGGACAACGTGGCCTTTCTCCGCGAGATCTACCTGATGGACCTGGGGCGGCGGCACAAGCCGCGTCCGCGCCGGGGCAACACGGCCGCTTTCGAGGCCAGCGCGCGGCTGCACGAGTACTTTCGCGGGGACCAGCAGGCACCGGACGCGCTATTGGAGCGCGTTTTCGGCGACCTCGGCCGGCGCCAGGGCATCACCCGCGAGGATTTCCTGCATAGCGAGGCCGCGTGGCAGCAGGTGGCCGACGCCTACATGGACCACTGCACCGATCCTTCCTTCGTGGATTACTTCTGGACGGTGCGCAACATGCACGCGCCGCTGTTCGCGATCTCCCGCGAGGCACGGGACCTGCCCGAAACCCGCGCCGTGCACGCCATCTCCACGGGCTACGCGGGCCTGCTCGGCGCCATGCTGTCACGCCAGCGCGGTGTTCCCTTCGTCCTCACCGAGCACGGAATCTACACCAAGGAACGCCGGATCGACCTGACCCAGGCCACCTGGATTCAGGAGCCGGAGCACACGGTGGGCGGCAGTCTGGTGGAAGACGTGAGCTACATAAGGCGCCTGTGGATACGATTCTTCGAGGTGCTTGGGCGGATTGCGTATCAATCGGCCGAGCCCATCGTGACCCTGTACGAGGGCAACCGGCAGCGCCAGATCCGGGACGGGGCGCCGGCGCCTCGGACCCGGGTCATACCGAACGGCATTCCGGTCGAACGCTACGAGACGGCCTACCGCATCCGGCCCGGCGCGGATGCCACGCCGCCGGTGCTGGGGTTGGTGGGCCGGGTCGTGCCCATCAAGGACATCAAGACGTTCATTCGCGCCCTGCGCACTGTCTGCAACGAGATTCCCGAAGCCGAAGGCTGGATCATAGGGCCGGAAGAAGAGGATGCCGACTACGCTGCCGAATGCCGTTCGCTGGTGGAGAGCCTGGGGCTCGAGGGGCGGGTGCGGTTCCTGGGCTTTCGCGAGGTGCCGGAGATCCTGCCGCATCTGGGTCTGATGGTGCTGACGTCCATCAGCGAGGCCCATCCGCTGGTGGTCCTGGAAGCTTTCGCCGGGGGCGTGCCGGTGGTAGCCACCGACGTGGGTGCGTGTCGGGAGCTTGTCCAGGGCGGTGACGAGGCGGACCGTGCGCTGGGCGACGCCGGCGAGGTCACGCCGATCGCCGATCCGGCGGCGACCGCGCAGGCCTGTCTCCGGCTCCTCCGCGACCCGCAGCGTTGGCGAGAGGCCGCCGCGAGCGCCCGCACGCGGGTGCTGCGTTACTACACCGAGCAGCGGATGTTCGACGCCTACACCCGGATCTACGAGGAGGCGAGCGGCGGGTAATGGCGGGTATCGGATTCGAGCTCCGGCGCATTCTCGCCGAGGAGAGCTTCAGCTCCCTGCTGCGCGCCTACGGTTATGCGGGGCTGATCAGTTCCGGGCCATGGGTGCTGTCCATCATCGGCGTGATGGTGGTGGGCCTGATGAGCCTGGGCAGCGTCTACCCGGAACTGCTCATCAACCAGTTCCTGGTGTCGGTGACGTACCTCATGGCCGGGTCGTTGATCTTCACCGGCGGCCTTCAACTGCTGTTCACACGATTCGTGGCCGACCGGCTGTTCGAGAAGCGTGATGCGGTCATTCTGCCCAACCTGCTGGGCGCGGCGACCGTCACCACCTGGAGCGCGGGCCTGCTGGGCCTCGGGACGGTTCTGAGCCTGTTCGCTGACACCAGCGTGGTTTACCGGGTGCTGCTGTTGGCCGGCTTCGTGGCCCTGTGCAACCTCTGGCTCGTGGTCATCTTTCTCACCGGCATGAAGCGATACAGGCAGATCCTGTTGGCCTTCGCCGTGGGCTACGGGGCAACGGTGGCGCTGGCGCTGGGGCTGCGTCCCTATGGCCTGGAAGGCCTGCTGGCGGGCTTCGTGACCGGGCAGCTGGTGCTGCTTGGGGTGCTGTTCGTGCTGGTCGTTCGGGAATACCCGGGACAGCGGCTGGTGGCTTTCGATTTCCTCGACCGTCACCAGGTGTTCGTGAGCCTGGCCTTTACGGGGCTGTTCTTCAACGCCGGCATCTGGGCCGACAAGTTCATTTTCTGGATGAACCCGGTGACCTCCGATGCGGTGATCGGGCCGCTTCGCGCCTCGGTCATCTACGATTTGCCGATCTTCATGGCTTATCTGGCCATCATTCCCGGCATGGCGGTGTTCCTGGTGCGGATCGAGACGGATTTCGCCGAACACTACGACCAGTTCTACGATGCCGTGCGCTCGGGGGACACCCTTAGCCGGATCTTCTTTCTCAAGGACCAGATGGTCTTTTCGGTACGGCAGGGCGTCTACGAGATCCTCAAGGTCCAGGGGGCCACGGTGGTGATCGTGGCCCTGAGCGCGGAGCACCTGCTGCGGGCCATCGGCATTTCGACCCTGTACCTGCCACTGTTCATCGTCGACCTCGTTGGTGTCAGCATCCAGGTGCTGGTGATGGCCCTGCTCAATGTGCTTTTCTACCTGGACGAGCGGCGCGTCGCACTGGCCCTGACCGCGATACTGCTGATCGGCAACGTGGCACTGACCCTGCTCAGCCAGTGGCTGGGGCCGGTGTTCTACGGTTACGGCTTCACCCTGGCCATGGCGATTACGGCATTGATCGGCATTGCCTGGCTGGGCCGGCGCATGGACCGGCTGGAATACGAGACGTTCATGCTGCAGGGATGAGCGCTATCGCGGCCGGAACGCCGCTATCACAACCGTCGGTCCGCCCCGGGGATGGGATGTGCCTTTTGGAAGACGCGGTGCCGCAGGCCGGACGGGCTTGGCATCCGACGTTTACACGGCAATCGACGGCTGGCACCTGGTGTCGGCGCCGGCTTCGCCGGTGCCGACCTACACTTCTGTGGGTATGAGCGCGCCCAGAGGATCGGATTCGCCCCCGGGCGGCGCTTCATCGCGGCTGGGATACCGCGCCCACGACGCGATCGCGGCCGTCGTCCCGGAACTGTAGCTCGGCGAGATGGGCGTAGAGCGGGTTCGAGACGACCAGCTGCTCATGGGTGCCTACCGCCTGGAGTTGGCCCTCGTCCATCACGGCGATACGGTCGGCCGAGCGGACCGTGGCCAGGCGATGGGCGATGACGAGGGTGGTTCGGCCTTGCATCAGACGCTCCAGGGCTTCCTGCACCACGGCCTCGCTCTGTGCATCCAGGGCACTGGTCGCTTCGTCGAGCAGCAGGATCGGCCGGTCCGCGAGCAGGGCCCGGGCGATGGTCAGGCGCTGCTTCTGGCCGCCCGACAGCCCCAGGCCCGCGTCGCCGAGACGCGTCGCATAGCCCTGGGGCAGGCCAGCGATGAAGTCATGGGCGTTGGCGGCGACTGCCGCGGCGCGCACCTGCGAGTCGCTGGCCTCGGGCCGTCCGTAGCGGATGTTGTCGTCAATGGTGCCGTGGAAGAGGGCCGGCGTCTGGGAGACCAGGGCGAACTGCCGGCGCAGATCCCTGGGGTCGAGCATGCGCAGGTCGTGCCCGGCAAGCTCTATCCGGCCCTGCTGGGGATCGAAAAAGCGCAGCAACAGGTCGAACAGGGTGGATTTTCCGGCCCCTGAAGGGCCCACCAGCGCCAGGGTCTCCCCGGGGCGCACGTCGAGGCTGAAGGCCTCCAGTGCGAGCACCTCCGGACGGCTGGGGTAGGCGAAGCTGACCTCCCGAATATGCACGCTGCCATCCACCCGTTCCGGTAGTGGTACCGCACCGGACGGCGGCGCCTGGATCTCGCTGGTCGACTCCAGCAGCTCCACCAGCCGTTCCGCCGCCCCCGCGGCCCGCTGCAGCTCGCCGATGACCTCGCTGATGGAACCCACCGCCGCGCCCACCAGCACACTGTAGAAGACGAACGCCGCCAGCTCGCCGCCGCTGATGCGGCCCTGGATGACGTCCATGCCGCCCACCCAGATCATGGCGCCGACGGCACCCAGCACGAGCAGGATCACCACCGCGATCAGGTACGCGCGTTGACGGATGCGCAGCCGAGAGACGTCGAACGCGGCCTCCACGGTGTCGGCGAACCGGGCCTTGTCGTGGGGCTGGTGGTTGTAGGCCTGAACGGTGCGGATCTGGCCCAGGTTCTCACCGATGTAGGCGCCCACGTCGGCCACGCGGTCCTGGCTGCTGCGGGACAGCTGCCTCACGCGGCGGCCGAAGACGAGGATGGGCGCGACCACCAGTGGCACCGCCAGCAGCACGATCAGCGACAGTTTGACATTGGTGACGAACAGCAGGATCAGGCCGCCCACCAGCATTACGGCGTTGCGTAGCGCCACGGAGAGGGAAGAGCCGATCACGGACTGCAGCAGGGTCGTGTCGGTGGTCAGACGGGACTGTATTTCCAGACCCCGATTGGTATCGAAAAAACCTGGATGCAGCTCGATCAGGTGGTCGAAAACCCGCCGGCGGATGTCCGCCACCACCCGTTCGCCCAGCCAGGATACGGCGTAGAAGCGGAGGAAAGTGCCCACGGCCAGCGCCACGACCAGGGCCAGGAAGACCAGCACGGTCTGGGTGAGCAGTGCCGGGGAGCCTGTGGCAAGGCCCCGGTCGATGAGCAATCGAATGCCCTGGCCGATGGACAGGGTAATGCCCGCCGTGAACAGCAGTGCCAGGGCCGCGACCAGGGCGGCGCGCTTATACGGCCAGATGAAGCCCGCCGCGATGCGCACGGAGTGCCAGCGCTCGTCACGGGTATTGTCGTCGTCTGCGGACAAGAGGACTCCGATAGTGTCGTCCGGTACCCGAAAGCGCGCCGGGACCGCCGAACCGGTCGGTACCCGCCGGGGCGTGAACGAGATCACGCGCCGGGGTGCACGTGCTCCCTGCCGGGACTTCTATCCGGCATTATGAACCGCCTGCCGAGGATGAAGATAGAGTGCCGCGAAGGCGCCTGATGCATACGATTCTCGATTACTGCCGGGTCGGCCTGGGCTGGCTGCGCGCCGTCCACGCCCCCGAGCGACTGCGGGCGAAAGGCGCCGAGCTCGGACGTTTCGGGGCGCTTGCCTGCCTGATCACCGCCGTCTTCGTGGCCGGGACGCCGGTCTGGGACTACGCCATTGATCCGGAGGGCGCGTACCGCAGCGCGGGTCTGCGCATGGCCGAAGCGTTGGCCATTCTCCTGCTTGCCGGCGCCATGTGGTGGCGTGCGCCGGACTGGATCTTGCGCGCGGGGCTTGTAGCGGTCCCGGTCTTCGTGCAGATCACGTTCATCGAGATCCTGGGGCGGCTCGAAGGCGGGCCGGCCTACGGCATGGGCGGGTTTCTCTACTTCTTCATATTCGTGCCCTTCATGGCCATGGCGCAGGGGCTGGGCTTCACCGTGGCGTTGCTTGCCCTGATCGGCCTGCTCCCGAACCTGCTGGTGTTCGGCACGGGGTTCGGCGCGCACCTGGATCTGGGCGTGTACAACGCCTACGTATGGATGGTGTATCCACCGGTCGTGGGCATACTCTTGTTGCTGGAATCGCTGCAGCTGCAGATCTTTCGCCAACGCCTGCAGTTGGCGCGTTTCGCCCACACGGACTCGCTGACGGGGCTGCCCAACCGGCGCCACTTCATTGGCGAGTCGTCGAGCCTGTTGGCGGCCGAGTACGATGCCGGCCGCTCCGCGGCGGTGTTATTCGTGGACGCCGACCGCTTCAAGGCCATTAACGATGCCCACGGCCACCATGCAGGGGACCGCGTGCTGCAAGTGCTTGCCCGCACGATCGCAGGCGCCGTCCGCGATACCGACATGGTTGCCCGGTACGGCGGCGAGGAGTTCGTGGTCTTCATGCCGGCTACGGGGCTGGACGTCGCCGAGGAAGTAGCCGAGCGCATCCGCCGCCACGTGGCCGAGACATCGGTGGAGCTTGGCGGGACCAAGGTCAGCCTGCGGCTTACGGTGAGCATCGGGGTGGCCGCCACTGACCGCACCCGTGACCTCCACGCGCTGCTGGAGATGGCCGACGCCGCATTGCTTGACGCCAAGCGCGCGGGACGCAATCGTCTGGCCGTGGCCTGACCGGCAAGCAAGCGACGTCACGCGCGCGGAGGATCGTTCATGGACTTTCAGGCCTACCAGCAAGCGCTGCGCCAACGCGTCGGTGTCACGGGGCTGGCGTTCACTACGGACGAATACGCCCGGCGCCAGGAGGCGGTCCTGGGCCGCATGGCGTCCGCAGGCCTGGATGCGCTGCTGGTCACCGATCCCTCCGACATCCTCTACCTCACCGGCTACAGCACCTTCGAGGTGTCCGTGCATACCGCGCTGGCGTTGAGCAACGCGGGGGCCACACTTCAGGTGCCGTCCATCGAGACCGGTCCGGGCGTCACCGGGAGCGTCGCCGACCGGGTGGTCGGGTACCGGTGGGAGAGCGGCCGGACGGTGGTTTCGCAACTGCTCGGGGAGCTGCGCCGGCTCCTCGATACCCGACGCCCCAGCGTGGGCGTGGATCCATGGCAGCCCGGCTTGCGTCCGGGTGTCCTGGACGATCTGAGAGAGCAGGCGACGGACTGGCGCTTCGAGGATGGATCCGGAATCGTCGACCCGGTCCGCCTTGTGAAATCCGACGCGGAGCTCGACATGCTGCGGGCCAGCGCCAGGGTGACGGAGGCTGGCATTGAGGCCGCCTCGCGAACGGTTCGCGCCGGCGCGACGGACAACGACGTCGCCGCCGCTGCATCCCAGGCGATGCTCTCGGCCGGCGGCGAGTTCATGAGCATGCAGCCCATCGTGGTCGCCGGCTGGCGCAGCAGCGTCATCCATACCAACCACCAGCGCCACCGCATCGAGGCTGGCGAGCCGGTGTTCATGGAGTTGGGCGCGGCCTGGAACCGCTACACCGCGCCGATGATGCGCACCGTCGTGGCGGGCGGGGCGTCGCCGGCCATGGGCGAGACCTTCGAGACCATCCGGGCGATCAGGGACGCGCTGTCGCGGCACATGATTCCTGGCGAGACCTTCGACCGTGCCGCCGCGGAGGCGGAGCGTGCGCTTGCGCCCCTGGCCGAGTCGGTGTTTTTCTCCGGCGTCTATGGCTACGCGGTCGGCGCCCAGTTCCCGCCCTCCTGGGTGGAGGGCACCGGCTTCATCGCCCGGGGCGAAGAGTCGGTGTTCCAGGAGAACATGGTGTTCCACCTGCCGCTATGCCTGCGCCGGCCCGGCGAGTGGGGTATCGGTTGCAGCGACACCGTGCGGGTCACGTATTCCGGCGCCGTGCCGATTACCCGGAACGAGTGGACATTGCCGGAGCGCGCTTGAGGGACGAGCTCGAACGGGGACGGGTCCGTCGCCGATACCGTACCCTGGCCGCGGCAGTCACTGCACCGGTAACGCGGAGGTTTCAGCGGTACTGGGTCTGGACTTCCTCCAGAACGGCCTGCTGGTTCCCGTGCACCCGCGCCTCCACCAGCGAGTCCGTCGCCGTGCGGTTGATGGCGTGCAGATCCCGGCCCTCCTCCTCGACGTAGAGCAGCCCGGTGACGATCTCCTCGGCCTCGCGGTGGCGTTCCAGGTAACCGATGGCCGCCGCTCGGTTGGTCGGGTCGTGATCCACATCCACCTTCCGCAGAACGATGGTGGAGCCGTCATGCAGCTCGATGGGCATGGTCTTGCCGCGCTCGTACTCGGCGCGGATTTCCGCCCTGGGTTCGATGAAGTCGGTGTGAATGGCCGGGTGATAGAACTGCCGCGTGTGGGCGTAGCTCTTGGTACTGCCTTCGTGGTTGTTGAACGCCACGCACGGGCTGATCACGTCGATCATGGCGAAGCCGCGATGCTGCAGTCCGGCCTTGATCAGGGGCACGAGCTGTTCCTTGTCGCCGGAGAAGCCGCGGGCGACGAAGGTGCAGCCCAGGGAGATGGCCGTGAGCACCGGGTCGATGGGCGGTTGCTCGTTGATATCGCCGCCCTTGCTGCGGCTGCCCACGTCCGCGCTGGCCGAGAACTGGCCCTTGGTCAGCCCGTACACACCGTTGTTCTCGATGAGATAGAGCATGTTCACGTTGCGGCGTATGGCGTGGGCGAACTGGCCGAAGCCGATGGACAGGGAGTCCCCGTCGCCGGAGACGCCGATGTAATACAGGTTGCGGTTGGCGGCGTTGGCGCCGGTGGCGATGGACGGCATGCGCCCGTGCACGGCGTTGATGCCGTGGGCCTCGCGCAGGAAGTACGCGGGCGTCTTGGAGGAGCAGCCGATGCCGCTCATCTTCGCTACTTTGTGCGGCTCGATGTCGAGCCCCCAGCAGGCCTGGATGAGGGCCGCCGTGATCGAGTCGTGGCCGCAGCCGGCGCACAGGGTGGACATGCCGCCCTCGTAGTCGCGCTCGGTCAGGCCCAGCGCGTTCACCGGCAGGTTGGAATGGTGGGCCACGGGCTTTCTGATGTAGCTCATATCGCCTCCTCCCGGTTCAGGTGGCCCAGCACCGCTTCCTCGATGTCGGTCGAGGCGATGGGCAGCCCATTGTAGTGCAGTATGGATACCAGCTTGTCGCGAGCGACGTCGGTCTCCATGAGGAGCATCCCCTTGCACTGGGCGTCGCGGTTCTGCTCGACCACGAACAGGGTCTCGTGCTCGGCGAGGAACCGCTCCACCTCGTCGGTGAAGGGAAATGCCCGGATCCGGCAGTAGTCGAGCTCGGTGCCGCCGGCCTTCAGCGCCTTGCGCGCCTCGCGCACCGCCAGGTCGCAGGAGCCCAGCGAGACGATGGCGCAGGCGGTGGGTCGGGGCCGTTGGCGGCCGTCGCCGCCCGAGGCGGCGTAGGCGTACTCGATTGCGGGGGGCGGCACGTGCGCGCGGGCGGTCTCGAACTTGCAGGCCAGGCGGTCCATCACCTCCTGGTACTCCGCGGCGTCCTCGGTGTAGGTGCCGTGTTTGGAGTGCCCGGACCCGCGGGTGAAGAAGGCGCCCGCCGGATGCACGCCAGGCAGTGTGCGGAACGGAATGCCATCCCGGTCCGGGTCCATGTAGCGCTGGAAAGGGCCGGCTAGCCGGTCCAGCTCATCGGCATCCAGCACCTTGCCGCGATCCGGGCGGTAGTTTGCGTCCCAGGACAGCTCCGGAACCATCCATTCGTTCATGCCGATATCCAGGTCCGAGACCACGAACACCGGGGTCTGGAAATGCTCCGCCAGGTCGAAGGCGCGGGCCGACAGCTCGAAGGCTTCCGCCGGGTCGGCCGGGTACAGGCAGATGTGACGCGTGTCACCGTGGCCGGCGTAAGCGCAGGCCATCAGGTCTCCCTGCTGCGTGCGGGTGGGCATGCCGGTGGACGGACCGACGCGCTGGACATCGAAGATCACGGCGGGGATCTCCGTGTAGTAACCGAAGCCGATGAACTCGTTCATCAGGCTGATGCCCGGCCCCGACGTGGGGGTGAAGGCGCGGGCGCCCATCCATCCCGCCCCCAGGACCATGCCGATGGCGGCCAGCTCGTCCTCGGCCTGGATGACGGCGAACTCCCGCTCGCCCTGCTCGGTTGTCCGATACCGCTCGCAGAAGTCGGAGAACGCGTTCATCAGGCTGGTGGACGGCGTCAGCGGGTACCATGCACCGACTGTGGCGCCGGCGAACATGGCGCCCAGCGCGGCGGTGGTGTTGCCGTCGATAATGATATGGCCGTCGGTGAGGTCGCGCTCCTCGACGCGCAGGCCCAGCGGACATTCGAAGTGCTCGCGCACGTAGGCATGACCCAGTTCCACGGCCTGCATGTTCGCCGCCACGAGCTTCGCCTTGCTCTCGCCGAAGGTCTCCTGAAGCAGGCCCTCGATGACCGCCAGGTCCAGGTCCAGGAGGGCGGCCAGAGCGCCAACGTAGGCAACGTTCTTCATCAGGATGCGCGTGCGCGCGTCCGCGAAATGATGGTTGACCATGTCGGCCAGCGGGACGCCGATGATGTTGATGTCATCGCGGTTGAAGTCGCGCACGCGCGGCCAGGTGCTGTCGTAGAGCAGGTAGCCGCCGGGGGTGACCTCGGCGTGATCCTTGGCGAAGGTCTCCGGGTTCATGGCCACCATCAGGTGGACGTGCCCCGAGCGGGTGAGGTGGCCGGGCTCGGTGACGCGGATCTCGTACCAGGTGGGCAGGCCCTGGATGTTGGAGGGAAAGTAGTTCTTGCCCATGACCGGCACGCCCATGCGGAACACGGCTTTCGTCAGCAGGGCGTTGGCGCTGGCCGAACCGGTGCCGTTGACCGTGGCGATCTTGAGTGTGAAGTCGTTGACGCGACCCGGCATTATTGTCTCCCGTTGCCCCGGGTTCCGGCGCGGAAACCGGGCGGTTGTGCCGGGCTCCGTTGGGGCCGCGGCCTGTGCCGGCGCCCGGGAGCCACAAGCGAATCAAGCATTACGCCAAGTCCGCTTTGGCGGTCACCCGTCGACCGGCGTCGGCCGAGAGTATTTTCATGCGCTTTCCTGCCGCTGCTGGGCGGCTGCCTCCTCGTCTTCGACGGTGGGCACGAATATCTGCGCGTGCTTCATGTCCCACGCCGCCGTGGGGCAACGCTCGGCGCACAGGCCGCAGTGGATGCACTGATCCTCGTCCTTGACCATGTGCCGCCGCGTCTGGGGCAGCTTCGCGGACACGAATACAGCCTGGTCCGGATTCTGCGCCGGAACGCGAAGGCGCTGCCGCACCGATTCCTCCGGCTCCTCGTCATCGATCGGGATGATGGTCAGGCACTGGGTGGGACAGATGTCCATGCAGGCATCGCACTCGATGCACTTCTCGGCGAAGAAGATGGTCTGGATGTCGCAGTTCAGACAGCGTTCCACCTCCACGCGCCAGTCGTCCTCGCGGAAGCCGAGCTCCACCTCGATGTCGATGCCCTTGAAACGCTGCTGCACGTCCACGTGGGGCACGGCGCGCCGCTCGTGGGGGTCGTACTGGTTCGAGTAGCCCCACTCGTGGAGGCCCATCTTGCTGGTGTGCACGTCCACGGCGTTGGGCAGCCGGTCGGCGACGTTCTCGCCGTGCACGTGCTTGTGAATCGAAATGGCCGCCTCGTGGCCGTGGCGCACCGCCCAGATGATGTTCTCCGGACCGAACGCCGCGTCGCCGCCGAAGAACACGCCGGGCAGGGTGGACTGGTAGGTGGTCCGGGACACCACGGGCACGTCATGCTCGTCGAACTCGATGCCGATGTCCCGTTCGATCCACGGGAAGGCGTTCTCCTGGCCGATGGCCAGCACCACGTCGTCGGCGGGCATGAATACCTCGTCCAGCACTCGGCGCTTCTGGCGGCCGTCTTCCTCGAAGTACTCCAGTACCTCGAAGGTCATGCCCTTCAGGGCCCCGTCCTCCACCACGAAGGCCTTGGGCGAGTGGCAGGTGATCAGATCGACGTCCTCTTCCAGGGCGTCCTCCAGCTCCCATGGGGAGGCCTTGAGCTGGTCCCTGGGCTTGCGGGCGACCACCTTGACGTCCCGCGCGCCGAGCCGGAGCGAGGTGCGGCAGCAGTCCATGGCGGTGTTGCCGGCACCGATTATCAGCACGCGTTTGCCAATGCTCTCGGTATGGCCGAAGGCCACCGAGCCGAGCCAGTCAATGCCCACGTGCACGCGGCCGGTGGCGCCGGCCTCGTCCCGGCCAGCGCATCGCAGGTCCTTGCCACGGGGCGCGCCGGAGCCCACGAACACGGCATCGTAGCCCTCGTCCAGCAGGGCCTGCATGGACGTCACCGGGGTGTTGAGCCGCAGGTCCACGCCCATGTCCAGTATGTTGTCGAACTCCTCGTCCAGCACCTCGGGCGGCAGGCGGAAACGCGGGATGTTGGAACGGATCAGGCCGCCGGTGACGTCCAGCTTCTCGAAAATGGTGACCTGGTAGCCAAGGGGCATGAGGTCGTTGGCCACCGTCAGCGAGGCGCAGCCGGCGCCCACGCAGGCGATGCGCTTGCCGTTCTTTTCCTCCGGGATGTTCGGTAGCCGGGCCGAGATGTCGTCCTTGTAGTCGTAGGTGACGCGCTTGAGGCGGCATATCGCCACGGGCTTCTGCTCGTCCACCCGGCCGCGACGGCAGGCCGGCTCGCAGGGCCGGTCGCAGACCCGCCCCAGGATGCCCGGGAAGACGTTGGACTCCCGGTTGAGCATGTAGGCGTCGGTGTAACGTTCCTGTGCGATCAGCCGTATGTAGCCGGGTACGTCCGTGTGTGCCGGGCAGGCCCATTGGCAGTCGACCACTTTGTGGAAGTAGTCGGGATGGTAGGTGTCAGTTGGCTTCATTGGGTGTCGCCCCTGTCAGGGCTTACTTGGTATCTAGCCGTTGAGTTCAAAGCTAGCCCCGGCCGCGGGCCCGGTCAACTCGCTGACGCGCCGGGCTTTGACGCAGATCACGATTCCGTGAGTCCGCCGCCCCTGAACCGCCAACACTGCATGACGCTGCCCGTCGAGCGGGTGCTTGATCTGCGACAAAGCCTCCCGCAAGGTCCGCTGCTAACCTCGGTCTGGAAGGAATCGTCGGCGGTGAGGGGATTGGCCATGGGTAATCTGATCAGGGACCTGCGGGCCGAGCACACGTATATGTCGGAAGTGCTGGACCTCATCGAGGCGCAGCTGGATCGTATAGAGGCAGGGGAACCCCCGGACTACGAGCTGCTGCAGGACGCGGTGTATTTCATGACCGAGTATCCGGATCTCTTTCACCACCCCCGGGAGAATCTCGTCTACCGCCGGATGATGCAGCGTCACCGCAAGCACCGCTCCTCCGTCCGGGCGTTGGAGAAGGACCATGCCCGACTGGGGGCGCTGGGCCTTGCCTTCCGCGAGGTCGTGGAGGATACCGTCGAGGACGTGCCCGTGGAGCGGAGTGCGCTGCTGGCCCGCGGCCGTGAATACCTGGACGCCCAGCGCGGGCACATCGCCGACGAGGAGACGCGGATCTTCCCCATGGTGGAGGAGGTCCTGAACGACGCGGACTGGCGGGCCATCGACTCCACGGTCTCCGGCGCGGGCCCGGTGGGGCTGCGGGAGATCACCCGTTCCCGCTTTCGGACGCTGCATGACGTGCTTCACGGCGAGGCGTGAGCTACGTGCTGAAGCGATCTCGCCCGGTACAACCCTGGATGGTCAGGGCGTCGCCCACGCGCCTGCGCCGGACGGGCCGGTCCGCGACCGGACGTCATGCATCAACCCGCTCATTTGGACACGACGATCCCCACCGCGACAACGATGCCGGCCCCCATCGCGATCAGGCTGAATCTGCGCTGCTCCCGCTCGGCCTGGGGTAGCAGGTGGGTGGCGCCGACATAGACAAGCGCACCGGCCGAGAGCGATAGCAGCGCGCCCAGCAGGGGCCGATCGATCTCGCTTATGAACGGGTACGAGACCAGTGTGCCGAGCGGCGTGGACGCCGAGGCGGCCAGGAAGGCGAGAACAAGCGCCGTACGCTCGCCGAAACCGCCGCGGATCAGGAGCAGATACGTGATGATGCCTTCGGGAAACTCGTGCAGCACCATCCCGGCGGCTGCCAGGACGCCGGTGAAGGTGCTCACCGAGAAGGTTATGGAATAGATGACGCCGTCAATGAAGGAATGGAAGCCGATGCCGAACATGGGCACCAGGCCGATCCCGTAAGGGGCGTCCGGTCGGCGCTCGCACACGAAGGCGGTGACGAAGCGGTTGAACAGATGCATGAGCACGAAGCCGCCCAGCAGGTACGCCGGGGCCGTGGCGCTCATCGCGAAGGACCTGGGGATGATGTGCAGGAAAGACACGGATATCAGGACACCGGCGGCGAAGCAGACGAAGTAGATGCTGTTGCGCCGGCCCCAGGCCTCGAAGTGGCGAATGACATAGATGCCGATTGCCGTGACCAGAGCCGCGAGGAGGCTCGCACCGAATGGCGTCCAGAAGCCCTGCGTCATGGTTATCCGTCTCCCCCGGTCGAGGCCGCCCTCGGGCGGCACGCCCGTACCACCATGAATCCGCCGAGGCCGTGTCCCGGCTGCAGGGGCTCGATAACCCGGACCCCGGACGCCGGCTGCGTTAGCGTCTGTGCCCACTGGAGCTCGACGAACCCGTTGTCGAGCAACAGCTTGTGCAACTCGCCGCCCGAGTAGAAGCGGGCCTCCCGGTAGAAGACGTTGTCCGGCTGCTTCGCCAGATACGTCTGCCCGAGCGGGCTGGCGCGGTCGATATCGGCGAGCACCAGGGCTCCGCCCGGCGCCAGCGCGCGGAATGCCTCGGCCAGCATGGCGGCGGCGTCGTCGACGAAGCAGAGCGTCGTCACGCTGAGGATGCGTGTAAAGCTGGCGTCCGCGAATGGCAACGCCTCGGCGATACCCCTGACCACGGAGATGCCTCGGGCCCTGGCGTAGCGGAGCATCTCGCGCGCTGGATCGAGACCTATTCCAATCCCAAGCGGCGCGGCGAAGCGACCGGTACCCACGCCGATTGACAGTGCTGGCCCCGACCAGGGCAGCAGGGCGCGCACGGCCAGCAGCTCGGACAGGTAATCATCGGGATGCCGATCGAACCAGGTGTCGTATTGGTGGTGGTGAAGGTCGAAAACGGCTGAATTGGGCACGCTGAGTTCAAGCTCTGGCCACATTTAGCGAAGGTTAGCCTGTTCGGTGGGCGAGGGTAATGTCCAGTGACAAGTGGCCTGGGAGTTTCGCGGCCACGTCGTCGTGTTGCCGGTGGGCGAAAAAAGAAACCCGCAGGTCGTCACCGACCAGCGGGTTTTTGATGTGTGGTGGAGGCGGCGGCCGCCTCTCTAAAATATCATCCTGTTTCAGGGAACTTCATAACCCACTGTCCTGAAAAGGCATATCCGCCTTCCCTTGTTTCAGACCGTATCACCGAGTATCGTTCAATAGCAACGTTTTTGTTGGACGGATGCGTGGACGCCATGCGGGCGCATAGGTTCGGTTCCCGCCCCGACAAGATCGTTGATGGAGGTTTTGGTGTTCTCCCTCGCAAGCTGCTGATAAGGCCCTGGGTTTGGCTGCGAGGTTATGTGGAGACTCGGATGCCGAAGAAAGCGCCGGAGTTGTCGGCCCTGGCCGTGCGTCGCTTGGAAAAGCCTGGCCTTCACTCGGTCGGCGGCGTCGCCGGCCTGCTGCTGCGAATATCTGACACGGGCGCCCGGTACTGGGTGCTGCGAACGACTGTCGCCGGGAAGCGTCGCGACATAGGCATTGGGCCGTACCCGGAGATATCTCTGGCCAGGGCGCGAGAGAACGCCGCAGAGATGCGCGAACAGGCTCGCAGCGGCATTGATCCCGTGGCTCACCGAAACGCCGCACGCGCCGCCTTGCGCGATGCACAAGCGAGGGCGCTAACGTTCGAGCAAGCGGCCCGGCAGTGCCACAAGGCGAAGGAAACCGAGTTTCGCAATGCCAAGCACCGCAAGGACTGGATCAGCTCCCTTGAGCGCTATGTGATTCCCCGGCTCGGAACCATACCCGTGTCCGAAATCGAGCTACCGCACGTCCTACAGGTGCTCGAACCGATCTGGCATGAGCGCACCGAGACCGCCACCAGAGTGCGCCAGCGCATGGAGGCGGTGCTTACCTGGGCGACCGTTTCGGGTTACCGCCAGGGAGAGAATCCCGCCAGGTGGACCGGCAATCTTGAGGTGGCCTTACCGGCGCCGCGGAAGATCCGCAAGGTGAAGCACCAGCGGGCATTGCCGTGGCAGGAAGTGCCGGCGTTCATGGAGGCGCTGCGTCAGCGTGAGGGCATGGGGGCAAGGGCGCTTGAGTTCGCAATTCTAACGGCAGCCCGAAGCGGCGAAGTGCGCTATGCGGTATGGAATGAAATCGACCTGGACGGCCGTGTGTGGACCGTGCCGGCCGACCGGATAAAGGCGGGGCGCGAGCACCGCGTGCCGCTGTCTGACGACGCTGTGAATCTGCTGAAGGGGCTTCCACGCATGGCTGAAAGCCCCTACGTGTTTCCGGCGCCACGCGGCGGCGCGCTCTCTGACATGACCGTATCGGCTGTGACCAAACGCATGGGCGTTGACGCCGTGCCCCATGGCTTTCGGTCGTCGTTCAAAGACTGGGCCCGCAACCGGACGGCGTTCGCTGACGAGGTGAGTGAATTGGCCCTCGCACACGTAAACAGCGACGCCACACGCGCGGCCTACGCGAGGGATGAGTTGTTGCCGCAGCGGGCACGTTTGATGAAACAGTGGGCGAATTTCTGTCGCGAAGGCGCGCCGGAAGGATCTGTGGTCAGCATCCGGGAGGGTAGGTGATGCGCCTAGATCCTCCGCGAAAGCCTGGTGCTGGCCCGCTTCGCGAACCAGATCCGGATGAGGATGAGTTCTTCCTCATGCATCTTCAGGTGCTTGAGAGTTTGTATTTCAAGGATGGCAGTCCAGTACATGCAATGGACGCCATAATTTTCGCCTACGATGCGGGTATTGTTCCTCCGACCTGGGCCATGGACTGGTTGGTGCCTGCCTTTCGAGAATATACGGACGCTGAAGGGCAGGTGGAGTTGCCGCACCTACTCGGGTTGGGTTCACAAGGGAAGGGCAGAGCGCCTCCCGTGCGCAAGTTCTTCGCGGATGCACAGCGCCGCTACAAAGCGCAGCTCGTCCACATTCTGACTGTTGCGTTCAGCGTTCCCATACAAGACGCGGCAGTCATGGTGTGGGCGCGAGAGAACGGCGTTGAGGATGATCCGGATGGTAGACGGGCGGGTTGGCTTGCTGAGCAATATAGTCGCAAATGGCGGAAGGAATTTGATAAGGAGGCCCGCGAAGGTATTGATGTAACCGAAATGTACGTTGGGCACGAACGTTCTCCGGAATGGAGAAAAGAGTTCATAGAGTCATTCCCGTCCGAGCTCCTTCCGCCTGGGTTGAAATGATTATTTGAGCCCATTCTAGGCCAGGCTCCCCGCTGATGTACTGCACCCGTACGCAAGCAAACGGCACAGGGTGCAGCAACATGAATTTTCCCCAACCTCGCAAGATCGGCCACGCCACGTTGTGGCGGCTCCACGATCTCCAGCGCTACGAAGCGCTTTGTTCCGGTGAGGCCGAACCAGCCGACCCGTTGCCGGAGAGCGAACGCTTTCTAACCGTCAAGCAAGTAGCTGCTCGCTATGGGAAGTCGCCAGTGACGATCTGGCGATGGGCGCAGGCGTCCCGGACGGCTGCGGCGTAAGGAAACCCAATGAGCGTTCGGGCCATGGCTGCCGCATGGGCGATCCAGGTCGCGCCGACCGAGAAGCTGGTGCTCCTCGCGCTGGCCGACCACGCCAATGACGAGACTTGTGAGTGCTGGCCTTCCTTAACACACCTTTGCCGAAAAACCGGCTTAGCCCGGAGCACTGTGGCGAAAGCGCTGAAGGCGCTTGAGGCGCGATCCGTAATCACCCGAAAGCCACGGGGCACCACGACCACCGTCTACCGCTTGAACGTATCTCACTGGTCCGAGAGGCGAACTAGTCCGGGAGGCGAACTAGTCCGAGAGCCGGACGGGGGTAGTCCGAGAGCCGGACCAGAGGTAGTCCGAGAGCCGGACGGGGGTAGTCCGAGAGCCGGACCCGGAACCATCAAGGAACCAGAAGTAGAACCATCAAGGAACCAGAAGGCGGGCTCCGACAAGCCAAGCAACCGCGAACGACGAGATGCCGCCCAGCGCGTTTTGGCATTTCTCAACGAGCGAGCTGGCAAGAAGTTCCGCCATGTAGATACCCACCTGGTGCCAATCATGCAGCGCATGGACAGCGGAATCACCGAGCAGGACCTGCGCATGGTTGTGGCTCGCAAGTGCCGCCAATGGAAGGGCACGGATATGGATAGCTACCTGCGCCCCGCGACGCTCTTCAACAAAACCAAGTGCGAGCAATACGTGGGCGAGTTGGTGCCGCCGAAGGAGGCCGTGAATGAGTGACACCACCTGTCCCGACTGCGGCGACCGGATCTCTGCCGACGCCAGGGCCTGCGCCTGCGGGTGGACGGCAGAAAGAGGCCACGGCCAGCCGGCAGGGGACGCTCAACGCCACCGCTGCGCCATGACCAGCTCCGCCGGCCGCTGCACGCAGCCCGGAACCGTTAGCAATTCAATCGGTGAGGACGCGCGCTACTACTGCCCGTGGCACTGGAAGTCGTTGGGCAACCCAACGTTGGCGGCGCGCCTGGTTGAGGACCTGCAGCGCGATCCGCCGCCGCGGGTGGGTGACTGGCGGGACCGTGCGGTGGATGAAGAGATGGTCACGCTGGACCTGTTCCGCCGGCAAGACGAGACGATGGAGGAATACCGGGAACGCGGCCGGGAGCTCTATCGACAGGCCCTGGAGCGGCGCGCGGCCAGGCAGGCCCAGTACTCAGGCCAAAAGCAGCGCAAGGCGGAAGCTAACGCCGAGCTGGCGCTGGAGAAGTTCAGCGAGCACGCCGCGCGCCTCGAGGCGGACGGCTACCCACGGGACGAGGCCGAGCAGATTGCCATGGGGCAGTTGCTCGCGGACGCAAGCTGAGGCCACTGCCGTGCCCCAATACACCACACCCTCCGAACTGGCCGAAGAGCTGGCACCGATTCAGACGGACATCCAGGGCCTGGAGGAGGAGTGCACGGAGCTGCGCTCCCGGGTCGAAGACCTGGAAAGCCAGGTGCCAGACCTTGAGAAGGAGAACGAGGAGCTGCGCTCCCGTGTCGAGAGCCTGGAGCGGCGATTGGCAGACCTGGAAGACGACGTCACCGACGCCCGATCTGAGATTCGCCAGGTGCGGGAAGATGGGTGAGCGGGTCCTTCCTGGTAAGGCTGCGATACGGGGACGCAGCACCGCATTTTCTCTAGAGATTTGGCGGCCCATAAGGGGTTCCGGTTCCGGCGTATGAGCACCCAGCACCTCCAACGGCTGCGGGACGAGATCCGAGATCCTGATCTACTGCGCTGGTTCGATCAGGCTGTCCAGCAATGGCGCGCCGGCGAATTACTCGAGCGTGCCATGGGACTCTCAGGGCCGCGCGCGGTGCAAACCAGGAACGCCGCGGTGCGTCGTGTCGCGGACCTAGTCGACGCGGCTGGTGAGCTCTCGCCTTGGCGCCGTGCGGAGGAAGTTAGGCGACACGTGTGCCACTTCGAGTCTGTGGTATGGCCTCGGCTACGCCAGCAAGCCGGTTCAGACGATCTGCCGCCGTTGAAGGCAACCCTCAGAACCTGGCTAACCGTGGAGTCCTCCGAGGGGGTGCGTCCTATTCGCAACCGGCGCTCAATCTTCGAGGTAATCCGGACTGAATGAATTTCCCAACTCATTCAGTGGATGCCGTGGAAGATGGGACCGTCGATCACTCCAAGAGGCACAGCGACGATGCTTGAACCGACAACGAACTGCACGGCGTTCACCCCGTCCGACATCCGCGACGCCGGCGCAGACTTCCTCGCTAAGGCCATGGGCGCCAACCCGGTGCATCCGCACCCAGTCTCCGATCAGATGCGACTCCGCGAGCTCACGCTGGCCGAGGCGGCATACATCCTGGGCGAACCGGAACTGAAGCGGCGGGGCGCGAGCGGTAAGAGCGCTAGCTCCATCGTCGCTGCGGGCCTGACAACCGATGATTTCGGTTCCATCCTGGAGGCGTCCGTGGCCCGGCTGGTGGCGCAAGCCTACCGAGCCGCCGCCGAGCATCGCGCCTTGCTCCATCCCTATCCGCTCCCGAACTACCATCCGGCCGAGATCGCCACCGTGGACGTGGATGTTGACGTGGGCGAGGTCACCGAGCTGCAAGAGCTGCCCTTGGTCCAGGTGGACGTGGGCGCCGGCAACGTCGCGCAGGTCCAGGCCTACGCCGCCAACCTGGTGGTCAGCTACAAGCTAGTGGTCAACGATGACCTGGACGCGCTTACCACGATGGCCCGCGCTATGGCGGTATCGGCGGCACGGCGTGAGGCCCGCGTCCTCTACGAGTTCCTGGAGGGCAATCCAACGATGGGCGATGGTCAGGCAATGTTCCATGCTGACCACGGCAACCTGCTCTCGGGCATTGGGGCGCTCGGACCGGCCACGCTCGGCACAGCCATGGCAGCGCTGCGGGACCAGCAGACACCGGGAGGCCAGTACGCCAACCACGGACTGGAGACGCTACTGGTCAACTCGGCCGATGAGCAGGTGGCTCGACAGGTGGTGCGTGACACAGGCAGTGAGGCCCGCGTGATCGCCGCGCCCTGGATTGGCTCCGGCAATTTCTATGCGATGGCCGCGCCGGCAACGGCCCCGACCATCGCCATGGTCTACCTGGGACCGCGTGGCGACACCGCAATGCAGACGGTACGCGTCAGCCGGCGACCGCCCGACCGGACCCACCGTCGTACCGGCGTAGAGATCGCCCACGACTTCGGCTTTGCCCCGGTCAGCCGGGTGGGCATCGTCAAGGCTACAAACTGAGAGGGCACACTATGAGTAAGCGAGGCGACGAATCCCCGGACGAGGCCGTGGGCCGGTTGATGCTGGCAGCTGCCAAGAAGGCGGCCCCCGATATCCGCGCGGCCTTCGAGTTGGCCATTGCCGAGAACGGTCATACCGGCTCCGTCCTGGACCTGGTGGAAGACGTTTTCACGCCGGCCTTGGCCGAGCACTTCGGTAACGAATTCGTCACACGGAGCAAGCCGTTCTCGGCTTGAGGCATGTCGGCATTGCTCGGGGCAAGGATGAGCGGATCAGTCGGCGAGTGCCGCGGCCCCGAAAAACCCCGACAACGAGCGGCGCTTGGTACTCCTCGTGGCGCGCGGCTCGACTGCGCCGGCCTCGGCCGGGATGCACCTCGCAGCGCCGCCGCAACATCGGCGGGCAAAGCGGTTTCCGTTGGCGGCGGCACGGTGCAGACCTCCGGGTCCTTCATGCAGAAACGCTACACGGGTAATTCGGACCCCATTCGCGTCGGAGATTTGTCCCGCCATAGGGGGTTGTACTAGTAGCCATGCCTCGCTCTATCACCTGCCGACGCTGCGGCCGTGACCGGCCAGCCGATGAGTTTCAGCGCCAGCCGGACTGCCGGCACGGCTACCGCCCCACCTGCTCGCGTTGCCGCCAGGTTCTCTACCGCGAGCGTCACGGATTCTCCTGGACCGTATGTTGGCTGGAGAAGGCATGCACGATCTGCGGAGTTGTGCAGCCACTGGATCAGTTCTTCCGGCGGCCGGACGCCTATGACGGTCGCGACGGCCGTTGTCGGTCGTGCAGCGCCACGCGCCATCGCAGCCGCCGACGTCGCGAAAAGGGCCTGGCCGACAGGGCCGAGCAGCAAATGGCGCTGGCATTCTGAGAGAGGTATAGCCCATGACGACAGGAACGCGCTTTGTGGTCTCGGCGTTGGACGGCGAGGGGCGCTACTACGGGAACCGCGGTGATGGCACGACCGCGGAGCTGATAAGGCTAGGTATATCGACTGCCCAAGCTGACAGCTCGGTCTCCACGTTCGGCGCCGCGCAAGTGAACAAGCGCGCGATTACGGCACTCAATGAGTCCGGGTCGGAGACGCTGTACGCGCGCAATCTGGGGTCGGGAAAAGCCGCGATATTTTATGCGCTGGGGTCACCGGCCGTGAAGATCGATGCGGGCGGAATCCTGGAGAATCGAGATCAACCCCGGGGAAGCCGAGATCGCCTGCAAGCCGGTTCAGCGGCAGAAGTCCTGGGGGTTGGTGCAATACGGTGAGCAGGAGACCGTCCACCGTCTCCTGCGCGGCTACTCAATTTCATTGCCGACTGTTCTCGCCCATTCCGGATTCAGCGCCATACAGCAACAGCAGATCGTGGGAAAGCTCGGCTACCTCACGATGCCGCTCGGCATTGAGAGCATGCCGATCCATGATGCGATACGCCTGGCCGAGCTGCTGGTGGAGGTGACGATTCGCTTCACGGCGTTCCTGCCGGGCCAGGACACCATACTCGGTCCAATCGACATTGCGGCGATTACGCGGCACGAAGGCTTTCGGTGGGAGAGGCGGAAGCCGGAGTTCGGATTGACTGGCTAGCGGTCAATTCACTGACTTGAAAACTTTGCCGGTGCGGGCGCGCTTAACTGCCCGGACTGTCTTCCCCTTGCTGATTCGGGTGCTGCTCGACGCGCAGTGCCCCCGCGGGAATAGTGCCATCCTCTGTGACCACTCGCACCCGAATGTGGCCCGGGCCCTCAAAATGAATCGGCGGGCTATGAAGGATTATCTGCAATTTGGTGACACGATCAGGGCTGCCGTCGTTCGCTGCTTCCGCTTGCTCTGCCATCTGCGCTAGCTGTTCTTCTTTAAACTCGGTCGAAACCAGTTCCTCGTCGTCCCTGAGGACCTGCAATCCGAGTTGCTTGAACGGCCTTGATACTGGTGTCACCACTGAAATGACGAAAGCTAAGCCACGGATATCGAACGGGAACGATTCCACGTACATCGCAGCGCCGTAAACCCCGATGAAAAGAAGTTTCCCGCTATCCTCTCGACGCACATCGTCGCAGAAGAAGGTATAAGCGTGTCGAGTAACCTCTAGAAGTTCGGTCACGACTCTCGCCTCTGATTCTCAATGGCGTCAGCTATGGTATTCAAATCGACGCCGAGAACTTCACTTAACCGTCGGCAGGTCGAAAGCCAGACTTGGTTCACACCACGTTCGAGCCGCGCGATTTGAGGCTGGCTAGTCTGAGCGAGTTTCGCAAGCTCCCTCTGAGAGAGCCCCGCACGTAGACGAAGACCCTTGAGACTCATCGGAGCCTCCGAGAAGAAGTTCTCGGCTAGCCAATGTCGAGCATTGGACAGATGGTCGTTTGTCTCGGGATCTTCACTCCAGTCAGCGACTAAATCGTCGATATCCGTGAACTTGGCAGTGCCGTCATCCGTTGGCGTCTTGTAGTCCTGAAGATCAATAACGGCAGCGGCGCTACTGGTCCGGACGGACGCCTGGCCAGTATCGATGGCTTCATGGGAGGTCGTCGTACGCTGCGAGGATCCGCCTTGTGAGTTCGCTGTTTTCGTCATAGTCAAAGCTCCGGTCGCAGACGCCGAGGACGTAGTACGTGCGATAGGTCGGGACGTACGCATAAACGATACGGTACTGGAGCTCCTTGTCCTCCAGATCCCAGATCTTCAGCCTCCAAAGATCACGCCCCCGGTTCCATTGCTGTAACCACTTGTTCACATGGAAGTCCGCCGTTCGGCTCGCGCCAAAATCGTGGTCAGTCAGCCTGTCCAGAAGGTCCTGGTCAGTCTTGATCTCCTGGAGTAGGGTCGCGATCTGTGTCGCGGCCTCCGGGAATTGGTCGCGGAGTGCCTGAAGGTCTGCGCGGGCATTGTGATGGACCTTAAGGCTGTACACGATATCGACCTAGATATATTGGGGCAAGCGTAGCCCAGCTTCAACGACTTTATTCACACTGTAGCTCCGATCACCAATGCTATGCGATGTCATGCGACCCGGTCTCGGTAACAAGTCTTGAGGATTGGATGCCGACAAATTGCCAGGTCGTTGCGGGCCCCGAACGGAGTCTCCGGCCCGTTATCGGCAGGACGACGTCCTGCCTGCTACGCCCATCGGGACTCTGGTGCGTGACGCCGCCTACTGTAGTTGCAGGAATCCCTACTGTCCCCTTGGATATGGCCCAGCCACGTGGTGTAGCGAAACTGCAGGTCGGGTCGACAGCTTCGAAATTCTTCGCTTTGCGCTGATTGCATGATCGCCTCTATCATCTTCCCTATGGGCACGAATGCGCCAGCCCGTCGGTCTCTCACATTGGTATGTGGTCTGTCCACGGCCGTCCTTACCGTAGTAATCGACGTTTCTGCAGAGTTCGCTGGCGACGATGTTCCCCTCGACGCGCGGACTAGCCAAACGAAGTTCGTATCGAGCGCGCGCGCCGCTCTCACTCACGGGGTTTCAGCGGCAGGTGTGATAGAAAAGGAACTCGATAGAGGCGAGTCGGCCGGCCTCCAAGTGGGGGACAGTAGTACAATGGGTGTTGCTGGGTGAGCACGCGGGGGGTCTTCGATTTATCTACCCCCAACGACCTCCTGCGTAAGCTGGAATGGGAATTTCAGCAATTGAGGTCGGACCCGGCTAATGCGTTCGTAGCGTTCAACTTCTTCGTAACGGCTTGGCACTTGCTGGAGTGGCTGCATCCAGATCCCGACGGCAAAGGGACTCGCGCCGAGATTCGTAATGCGACTCCAATCTTGCAGGTTTGTGAACACATCGCGGTTGGCGCGAAACACTTTGAACCGACCAGTACGCGGCTTTCAGCAGTAAAGGACTACGGCAGGGGCAAGGTTTGGGCGAAAGGGGTCTGGGCGCCGCGTGTGTGGGCCGATGGTGTTTGGGCAACTTGGTTGGAGGTCGAACTGGATGGCCCGGCCAAACAGGGCTTGGGGGAGTCTGTCAGAGCGGATGCGCTAGCAAACCAAGTGTTGGATTTTTGGCGGCGCGAGCTCGGCTCGTCACAGCAGACATAAGCCGCGTGCTGTCGTCATGACCGTAACCTGACGCCTCTGGACGATGATGGGTAACGAAGCTGGGTTTGTTTATTGAGAAAGCCGGCGCTGAGGCCGGCTTGCTTCGTTCAGGCAACGGGGTTTGGCAATCGTAATCGCCGCTCTCTGGCGTGGCGCTGGTGCTCGTCACAGAGTAGCGCTTCCCGGCCCTGGCCGAGCGGCCAATACGCCGACGCTTCCTTCCTGCAACGCCCGCCACGGGTGGTGATGGCTTCACAGCGGTTCATCGGCTTCCCTCCGAGTGGCGACGGGCGGCTTCGCTGAGGTCGGAGTGTGGGGAGTAGGGGTCAAGGCCGAACTCGTCGAGATACTCGATTGCCCGACGCTGGACCAGGTCACCCAGTAACTTCACGGCGTCCCCGAGCCCGCCGCGGACGTTCCCGGGTATCTCATCTTCCCCGAGTATGATTCCGATCGCGTACAGGCCATAGCCGGCGCTGTGGAGCTCCTGCAACTCTCTGGTGAGGGCCTCGATGGAGTGCTTCTCCTGGGCCTGCGTTACTGATGCGATGGTGTGTGCCTTTGGCGCAGACATAGCCTTTCTCCTGTTGTGGTGAACAGGGAAGGCCAAGCGTTTTCAGGTGGTGGGGTCAGTTGTTGGACGGCCTCGAAAGACCGTCCTAACTGACTGATTTACAAAGATGATTGGTGGAGGCGGCGGGAATCGAACCCGCGTCCGCAGGACCTCCGCCCTCGGATCTACATGCTTAGCCCGGTCTATTGTGTTTAACCGGTTACCGCCCGACGGGCAGGGCGATCAACCGGCGAGCCCGTTAAGGTTTCGCCTCAAAGGTCCGGGCAGCCAATGAGACTAGCCTGTGTGCTATGACCACCGCCAGGGACCACAGGCGATCGCCTGACTGGTGGCTCACGGGTTTTTAGGCCGCGAGAGCGTAGTTGTCGTCGTTGGCAACTATCTTTGGTGTCACATGATTTACGAGGGAAGTGACGTCCTCGGCATGCACCTCGGGTTTCGCGACCTGCGTCGAAGCCATGTCGCCCCCGTTCTGTGTACTCGGACAGTGTAACCGAACTGAAAGTTCAGCGTGAGTCTGGTTAAGTACCGTCCGCAGCGGGGAATATTGGCGCGGCCTGCCGTGGATTCAAGGTGCCCGGTCAGACGCTGTGCTTGAGGATGCGGGCTTTCTCCCGCTGCCAGTCCTGTTCCTTTTTCGCCGCGCGCTTGTCCTGCTTCTGCTTGCCCTTGGCGAGACCGACCAGGATCTTGGCATTGCCCCGCTTCCAGTACATCTTCAGCGGCACCACGGTGTAGCCTTTCTGCTCGGTGGCGCCTATCAGGCGGTTGAGCTCGTGGCGATGCAGCAGAAGCTTGCGCGTGCGCGTCGGGTCCGGGCTGATGTGGGTCGAGGCCGTGGGCAGCGGCGGTATGTTGCAGCCGATGAGGAAGGCCTCGCCGTTCTTGATCAGGACATAGCTCTCCTGCAGGTTCACGCGACCGTCGCGCAGGCTCTTGACCTCCCAGCCCTGCAGGGCGATGCCGGCCTCGTAGTCGTCCTCGATGAAATATTCATGCCGCGCCTTGCGGTTGACGGCGATGGTGGCGCTGCCCGCGCCGGTGTCTTTGGCCTTTTTCTTACTCACGCGGCGTATTGTAGCGGGCCGGGTCAACAGGGCCAACGCGGATGCGCCCACCGGCGCCCGCCTTGCGGTGCCCGGACAAAGCCAAGAGAATGAAGCCACGCTGTACCGGGGATGCACCGCACGATTCCCGCGTCACGGTTTTTACGCCCTCCGGGGCCCACCGTGCCGTCAGAGCCGAGAAGGGGAGCCCGTTTGGTTTCGCCGCGCCATTCCGTACACGGCCAATGGTCCAGCCGGTTCATCTTCATCGTCGCGCTGATCGGTTCCGCCGTCGGGCTCGGCAATGTCTGGAAGTTTCCCTATCTGGCCGGCGAGAACGGCGGCGGCGCGTTCGTGCTGGTGTACCTGCTGTGCACGGCGTTCATCGGCTTGCCGCTGATGGCCGCGGAGATCCTCATCGGCCGGCGGGCCCGCCGCAGCCCCGTGCTGGCCATGCGTACCCTGGCGCTGGAGGAGGGCAGGAGCAGTCTTTGGGCCGGTGTGGGCTGGCTGGCCACGCTGGCGGCGGTGCTGATCCTGGCCGCTTACAGCGTGGTGGGCGGGTGGGCAATGGCCTATGTCTTCCGGGCGGCCTCCGGCGCGTTCGTCGGCGTGGACGCCTATCAGGCCTCCCAGTTGTTCCGCCAGCTCACGGGCGATCCCGAGCGTTTGCTGGCGTGGCACACGCTGTTCTTGGCCGTGACGGTCATGGTGGTGGGCCGGGGCGTTCGGCATGGTCTGGAGGAGGCCGTGCGCTGGTTCATGCCCATCCTGATCGGGTTGCTGCTGTTGCTCGTCTGGTACGCGTGGCGTTACGGGGCGTTCGACCAGGCGGTGGATTTCCTCTTCCGGCCGAATTTCGCGGCGCTATCCGGCGGTGCGGTGCTGGCCGCTCTCGGGCATGCGTTTTTCACCCTGAGCCTGGGCATGGGCGCGGTCATGGCCTATGCCGCCTACGCCGGTGACCGGGTGCCCGTGTTGCAGGTGTCCCTGATGGTGGTGCTCGCCGATACGGCAGTCGCGCTGCTGGCGGGTCTCGCCACGTTCCCTCTGGTGTTCAGCAACGGCCTGGCCCCGGCCTCCGGTCCCGGGCTGGTCTTCGAGACGCTGCCGCTCGCTTTCGGGGCGATGGCGGACGGGGAGGTCTACGCCACGTTGTTCTTCGCCATGCTCATGTTCGCCGCGTGGACCTCCTCGATATCCCTGCTGGAGCCGGCGGTGGCCTATCTGGTGGAGCGCTGGCGGATCGAGCGGCCGCTGGCGACCAGCTACCTCGGCGTGGCGGTCTGGACCCTGGGACTCGTGCCGGTGTTCTCGTTTAACATCTGGGCCCATGTGCGCCCGCTGGACGGGTGGCCCCTGTTTCAGGGGAGAACGCTGTTCGATCTGATGAATTTCGTCTCCACCAACCTCATGCTGCCTCTGGTGGGGCTGGCCGTGGCGGTTTTTGCCGGCTGGCGGCTCTCGCCGCAGACCAGCCGGCTGGAGATGGGTCGTACCCTCGGCTATCGGCTGTGGCTGGGGGTGATACGTTTCATAACGCCCGTCGCGGTACTCATCGTGCTGCTGAACAGCGCGGGCATTCTGCAGTAGACAATAACCGAGTTGGGGTATATGACCACGGTTTCCCGCAGTGCCCTGGTGCCGTACTCGGCCCAGGCGATGTTCGATCTGGTCGATGACGTGGACAGCTACGACCGCTTCCTGCCCTGGTGCAAGGAGAGTCGCGTGCTCGAACGCACCGACGATGCCGTCAAGGGCACCATCATCTTCTCCAAGGGAGGCTTCGAGAAGGGCTTTACCACCCTGAACCGACGACAGCCGGGCAAGATGATCGAGATCCGCCTGGTCGAGGGGCCGTTTCGGCATCTGGAGGGATTCTGGCGCTTCCAGACGTTGCGCGAAGACGCCAGCAAGGTGAGCCTGGACCTGGAGTTCGAGTTCAATAACCGCCTGGTGGCGATGGCGTTCGGCAAGGTCTTCACCCAGGTGGCGAACACTCTGGTGGACGCGTTCGTTGGCCGGGCGCGGGAGGTCTATCGGTAGTGACGGAGCGGGGCATGTTGCAGGTGGAGGTGGCCTATGCCCGGCCCGAGGACCAGGTCATCCTGCCCATCGACGTGCCGGCCGGGACGACGGTGGAGCAGGCCATCCGCCAGTCCGGCATCCTGGAGCGCTTCCCGGAAATCGATCTCGCGTCGCAGAAGGTGGGCGTGTTCAGTCGCATCGTGGGGCTGGACGAAACGCTGCGCGAGCATGACCGTGTGGAGATATACCGTCCGTTGCAGGTGGATCCGAAGGAGATGCGACGCAAACGGGCGCGGGAGCAGGGTCGCGGTTCGTGAGGCGACATCCCGCCGGCGCAGGCGGGATCGGTGCGTTGCCCGGCGCTAGCTCTCGCCCGCGCCGGCGCCGAGGTTGGCCGGCGCCAGGTTGCCCTCGACGCGGGCCAGTCGGCCGTCCCGGAAATGCACGGTGAGCCGGTCCACGCGCATGGGCTCGTTTTCCACGTCCAGTGAATAGACGTAGTCCCAACGGTCGGCGTGAAAAGGGTCTTCGATGGCTGGCGTGCCGAGCACGTAACGCACCTGTTCCTGCGTCATGCCGGGTCTGAGCTGTTCGACCATCGCCTCGGTGATGATGTTGCCCTGCTGGACGGGGACCTCGTAGGCGAACGGGATGTGGCCGGCACAGCCCGCCAGGAGGAGCGTGCTTATGTATACTGTCGTGAGTTTACGTATCGACATTGCGTGCGCATCATAGCGCAAGACCTGAGACGATAGCGAGAACGGGGGCGACATTGGAATCCAAGGACCTTCGCAAAGCCGGTCTGAAGGTGACGCTGCCACGGGTGAAG
The DNA here is from genome assembly GCA_013519935.1 of Ectothiorhodospiraceae bacterium WFHF3C12. Taxonomy (GTDB): domain Bacteria; phylum Pseudomonadota; class Gammaproteobacteria; order Nitrococcales; family Nitrococcaceae; genus WFHF3C12. The sequence continues at coordinate 59,350 of JACDUA010000010.1, forward strand.
ATCCTCGAGATGCTCGAACGCAGCGAGAACCGCCATCTCTCCGCCGAAGACGTCTACAAGGCGTTGCTGGATTCCGGAGAGGATATCGGGCTCGCCACCGTTTACCGCGTCCTGACGCAGTTCGAGGCGGCCGGTCTGGTGCAGCGCCACCATTTCGAGGGCAACCAGGCCGTATTCGAGCTGGATGAGGGCAGCCACCACGATCACCTGATCTGCGTGACCTGCGGTGCCATCCGCGAGTTCTACGACGAGACCATCGAGAACCGCCAGAACGAGGTGGCCAAGCGGCTGGGCTTCGGCATCAGCGACCATTCGCTGATTCTCTACGGCAAGTGCAACACCTACGAGAAGACCGGCACCTGCGAGTTCCTCACCGAGGAGTGAGGGCCGCGCGCCGGTCCCTGCTGTGAAGACTGCGAAGATGTTCGTCGTCATGTCCACGATGGCGATGCGTCCGCGCAGATGAAACGCGCTTCGCCATCCAACCCGGGTCCGCGGCCGGACAGTAGCCGCAGGTCCGAGGGGCTTGTCATCCGATAGTCTGGCGGGGAATGTCGGCGCCGGCTTCGCCGGTGCCGAACCACGTCCGCGGGCCCGGCGCCGTTTTTAATGCGATCGGGTGTCGCGGTGTGCGCTGCTTCACTCCACCGATATGACCTGCGGCCGGACGGCAAACGTCGAAGAGCTCAGCCGGCCCTTTCGAGCATCTCCTGGGCATGGCGCAGGGTGTTTTCGGTGATCTCCACGCCGCCGAGCATGCGCGCCAGTTCTTCCGTGCGCTCTTTGCCTTCCAGCGGCCGCACATCGGTGCGGGTCGTACCGTCCACGGTGGCTTTGGTGACCTGGAGCTGATGATGGGCCTGCGCGGCCACCTGGGGCAGGTGAGTGACGCAGAGCACCTGCCGCATCTCGCCGAGCTCGCGCAGCTTGCGGCCGACGACCTCCGCGACGGCGCCGCCGATGCCGGTGTCCGCCTCGTCGAAGATCAGCGTGGGAATGAGGGTGGCATGGGCGGACACCACCTCCAGCGCCAACCCGATCCGCGAGAGCTCGCCGCCCGAGGCGACGCGATTGAGCGGGCCGAAGGGGCGGTCGGGATTGGTGCGAACCTCGAACTGCACGTTATCCAGCCCGGTGGGACTGATCTTGCCGTCTTCGGCCATTTCGATGCGGATGTAGACCTCGCCGCCCGGCATGCCCAGCTGCTGGATGATCTCCGTGGCCCTGTCACCCAGGTCCGTGGCCGTGCGCTGGCGCGCGTAACTCAGCTCCACCGCCGCGGCGCGGTAGTCGTTCTCCCGCTCGCCAAGCTGCTGGCGCAATTCCAGGAGACGGCTCTCGGCGTTCTCCAGGCGTTCGAGCTCGTCCTTCAGTTCCTCCAGCCGCTGCGGCAGCGCTTCCGGGGCAACGCGATGCTTGCGGGCCAGGTCGTGCAGCGTGCCGATGCGATCCTCCACCCACTGCAGCCTCGCGGGGTCCACCTCGGTATTGTCGGCGTAGTGGCGCAGCGCGTTACAGCCTTCCTCCACGCGCACCAGCGACTCGTTGAAGAGCTGCAGCGCGTTGTCGAGGTTGGCGTCCAGCTCGGCGAAGTCTTCGAGCCTGCGCGTGGCCGCGCTCAGACCCGATTGTGCCGAGCTGTCGTCCTCGTAGAGCATCGACAGTATTTGCTGGCAGGCCTCCAGGGTTTCCCCCGCCGAGGCCAGGCGCCGCTGCTCGGCGTCCAGGGACTCGATCTCTTCGGCGGTCATGTCCAGGGCATCGAGCTCGCCCACCTGAAAGCGAAGGAGGTCCAGCCGGTCCTGATAGTCCTCCTGGCCGCCTTCGAGCTCGCGGATCTCACGGCGGGTCTGCTGGCAGTCGCGATAGAGGCCGGCGACGCGTTGCAGCAGCCCTTCGTGGCGGCCGTAGCGGTCGATGATCTCGCGCTGGGCGTCGCGCTTCATCAGTGACTGGTGGGCGTGCTGGCCGTGGATGTCCACCAGCAGCTCGCCCAGCTCGGACAGGGACTGCAGCGGCACCGGCCGGCCATTGATGAACGCCTGGGACCGGCCGTTACGCTGGACGACCCGCCGCAGCAGGCATTCGCCATCGGCGTCGAGGGCCTGCTCGGCGAGCCATTCGCCGGCCGCCGGGACGTCGCTGATGTCGAAACTGACGTTGATCTCGGAACGGTCTTCGGCGGGGCCCACGGCGTCGGAATCGGCGCGGTCGCCCAGGCACAGCCCGAGCGCATCCAGCAGAATCGACTTGCCGGCGCCGGTCTCGCCCGTCAGCGCGCCCATGCCGGCGCGCAGCTCCAGCTCCAGCTCGTCGACGATGGCGAAATTTCTTATGTGTATGTGCGACAGCATCCCGTGCTAACCGAGGTTGGTGTCCCCCCAGCGCAGCTTGGCCCGCAGGATCTCGAAATAGCGGTACTGCGGTGGGTGTACGAGCATGACCTTGTGAGGGCGCTTGCGGATGACGATACGACCGCCGTTGACCATGCCCAGGTCTTCCTGACCGTCACAGCTTAACCGAATATGCTCGAAGGCGTCCGGCGATACGGTGATCTCGACGGTGCTGTCAGCCGACAGCACCAGTGGGCGAATGCTCAGCGTGTGCGGGCAGATCGGTACCAGGGCGATGGCGTTGACGTCCGGGTGCATGATCGGGCCGCCGCCGGCCATGGCGTAGGCGGTGGAGCCGGTGGGGGTCGAGATGATCAGCCCGTCGGAGCGGTGGCTGTTGAGCAGCTCGCCGTCCACGTAGATGTCGAACTCGATCATCCGCGCCGTATTCCATTTGTGCAGCACGACGTCATTCAGCGCGGTACCGCGGCTGACGATCTCCCCCTCCGCCTGGATCTCGGCGTCGAGCAGCATGCGGCTGTCCTCGATCAGCTCGCCGGCCAGAACCGCATCGATCTCGCTGAGATTGCCCGGCGAGACGTCGACCAGAAACCCCAGCCGGCCGCGGTTGACGCCCAGTATGGGTACGTCATGTTCCGCGAGCGAGCGCGCCGCGTGGAGCAGGGTGCCGTCCCCGCCCACGACGATGATCAGGTCCATCTGCTCGGCGAGCTCTCCACGCGGCAGACGGGGCAGGTCCGCGGCGATCTCCACGACGTCGCTGCCCAGGGTGACGGTACGGCCGGAGCGAGCGAGGTGGTCGGCAATGCGGGTTATGGTTTCGGCGACTTCGGGGTCGTCGGGCTTGCCCAGAATGCCGATGCGGTGAAAGCGCTGCATGGGGGTACCGATTGGTCGTTGTGCGGCAAAGGTATCATCTTGTTCATGGAGCGCCAATTCACCAGCCGGGTTCTGGAGGCGCGCGGCGGACGCCGCGCGCGGTTGGCGGGACCGGTCGTAATGGCGCGGCGCCTGCGGTAGTGTCCGCAGCCTCGCCGGGTGACACGCGCCGGTGGCGACCCCGATGGTTGCCCATGGCCACTTTAACGGGCGGCGGATCGCCACGATATCCATCCCCGGCGGTACCTTCCGGAAGCGGCGGCGCCGGGAAGCAGAAGTCGGTTTATAAAAACATCACAACCCAATGAAAAAAAAGCGCAAATGGGTTTTGCGCCCTGCCACGGCACTTCACTTTTAGCACTCTACGCGGTAGAGTGCCAATCATTCTGGCCAACCGTATGGAATCCATGAGCGAGAGGTCCGTACCGCCGATTCTGAACGAACGCGCCCAGCACCTGCTGAAGGTGCTTGTTCAGCGTTTCATTCGCGACGGTCAGCCAGTGGGTTCCCGGGCCCTGAGCCGGGCGTCGGGCATGGATCTCAGCTCAGCGACGGTGCGCAACGTCATGGCCGACCTGGAGGAAGGCGGCTTCATAAGGGCGCCGCACACGTCTGCCGGGCGCATCCCCACGGACAAGGGCTACCGGTTCTTCGTGGACAGCCTGCTGACCGTCAATCCGCTGAATCCCAGCGAGATCGACCGGCTCAAGGTCCGGCTGGATGACGAGGCCGGCACGGAGGGCCTGGTGGAGACGGCCTCGACACTGCTCTCGGGCGTGACCCACCTCGCCGGCGTGGTTACCCTGCCGCGGCGCAACCATTCCCGGCTGCGGCACGTGGAGTTTCTGCCGCTGTCCGACCGGCGGGTGCTGGCCATTCTGGTGGTCAACGAGAAGGAAGTGCAGAACCGCGTCATTCACACAGACCGGGAGTACAGCCGGGACCAGCTCCAGGCCGTGGCCAACTACCTCAACGCCCAGTTTTCGGGGCGGGACGTCACCACCGTGCGGGAGACCCTGTTGGAGGAGATGGCCGCCCACCGGGACGACATGAACGAGCTGATGGACAGCGTCATTTCCGTGGCCAGTCAGGTATTCGGGGAGCAGGAGCAGTGCGAGGACTACGTGCTCGCCGGAGAGACCAACCTGATGACCTTCACGGAGCTCTCAGACGTGGAGAAGCTGCGGGAGCTGTTCCAGGCGTTCAACGAGAAGCGCGACATTCTCCATCTGCTCGACCGGTGCCTGGCGGCGGACGGCATCCAGATATTCATTGGTCAGGAGTCCGGCTACCGCGCCTTTGACGGCGTCAGCCTCGTGACCTCCACCTACAGCGTGGAGAAGGACGTGGTCGGCGTACTCGGGGTCATCGGGCCGACGCGCATGGCCTACGACCGTGTCATTCCCATCGTCGATGTCACGGCGAAGCTGCTCGGGCATGCCTTGAATACGTCCCAGTGACGCCCCAGTTGGGCGAATAAACCGGCATGGGCGCGGACCGGCGACGGATGCGCCCGCCCGCGGCAGGAATTTTCGATTCGGAGAACGCAATGGCAAACGAGCAAGACACCAAGCATCAGGAGACCGAGTCCCCTGAAGCCGCCCAGCAGCCGACAGACGGCGAGGATCAGCCCGGGCAGGGTCAGGAGGCCGGTGAAAGCGTCGCCGAGCTCAGGCAGCAGCTCGAAGAGGCGCGCACCAAGGCGGAAGAGAACTGGAACCAGTTCCTGCGCGCCCGGGCCGAGCTCGAAAACGTCCGTCGCCGGGCCGAGCGGGACGTGGAACAGGCGCACAAATACGCCATCGAAAAGCTGGCCACGGAGCTGCTATCCGTCAAGGACAGCCTGGAGATGGGCGTTCAGGCGGCCAACGAGCCCGGCGCCGACGTGGCGAAGCTCCGGGAGGGCTCAGAGCTGACCCTGAAGATGATGAACCAGCTCATGGAGCGGTTCTCCATCAAGCCCATGAACCCGCAGGGCGAGAAGTTCGATCCGGAACTCCATGAGGCCATGGCGGCCCAGGAGTCCGCCGAGCACGATCCGAACACCGTCATTCACGTGGTGCAGAAGGGGTATGTGCTCCACGACCGGCTATTGCGGCCGGCGATGGTGATCGTCGCCAAGCCGGGCAACGGCTCCGGCGGCGGCATCGACGAACAGGCCTGAGACCGATTGCGCGGTGTGGGCGTGCCCGTCCGCATCGGCCGCCCGCGGGTTGGTCCTGAGGCCCTGTATCGGGGCGGTCCCGGCGGCAGGCGTCCGGGTTGAAAAACAAAGGCCTGGCCTCATTTAGTTCAGCAACATTGAAACAGTGGCCCGACGCAACGGGCACGACAGATTAGAAGTGAGGGAGCAAGCGCGATATGGGTAAGATTATTGGCATCGACCTGGGGACGACGAACTCCTGCGTCGCGGTGATGGAAGGGGGGAAGACCCGGGTCATCGAGAACGCCGAGGGTGACCGCACGACCCCGTCCGTCGTGGCGTTCGGTGAGGACGGCGAGATCCTCGTGGGTGCGCCCGCGAAGCGTCAGTCGGTCACCAACCCCGAGAACACACTGCATGCAGTCAAGCGCCTGATCGGCCGGCGGTACGAAGAAGACGTCGTTCAGCGCGACGTCAAGGAAATGCCGTACCAGATCGTCAAGGCCGACAATGGCGACGCCTGGGTCGAGGTGCGCGACAAGAAGATGGCGCCGCCGGAGATCTCCGCCCGGGTGCTGCAGAAGATGAAGAAGACCGCCGAGGACTACCTCGGCGAGGAAGTCACCGAGGCGGTGATCACCGTTCCGGCCTACTTCAACGATTCCCAGCGTCAGGCCACCAAGGACGCCGGCAAGATCGCCGGTCTCGAGGTCAAGCGCATCATCAACGAGCCGACCGCGGCGGCGCTTGCCTACGGTCTGGACAAGAAGGGCGGCGACCGCAAGGTGGCCGTGTACGACCTGGGCGGCGGTACGTTCGATATCTCCATCATCGAGATCGCCGAGGTCGAGGGCGAGCACCAGTTCGAGGTGCTGGCCACCAACGGCGACACCTTCCTGGGTGGCGAGGACTTCGACCGGGCGATCATTCAGTACCTGATCGAGCAGTTCAAGAAGGACCAGGGCATCGACCTGGGCGGCGACAAGCTGGCCATGCAGCGGCTCAAGGAAGCCGCCGAGAAGGCCAAGATCGAGCTGTCGGCGGCCCAGCAGACCGAGGTCAACCTGCCCTACATCACGGCGGATCAGGCGGGCCCGAAGCATCTCAACATCAAGCTGACCCGGGCCAAGCTCGAGTCGCTGGTGGAGGATCTGGTCAAGCGCACCATCGAGCCCTGCAAGACGGCGCTCAAGGATGCCGGCCTGTCCGCCTCCGACGTCAACGAGGTCATTCTCGTCGGCGGCCAGACCCGTATGCCTAAGGTGCAGGAAGCGGTCAAGGAGTTCTTTGGTAAGGACGCCCGCAAGGACGTCAACCCCGACGAGGCCGTGGCCATCGGCGCCGCCATCCAGGCCGGGGTGCTCGGCGGCGACGTCAAGGACGTGCTGCTGCTGGACGTCACGCCCCTGTCCCTGGGCATCGAGACCCTGGGCGGCGTGATGACCAAGCTCATCGAGAAGAATACCACCATCCCGACCAAGGCGAGCCAGGTGTTCTCCACCGCCGAGGACAACCAGACGGCGGTGACCGTGCACGTGCTCCAGGGCGAGCGCGAAATGGCCCAGGACAACAAGTCCCTGGGCAAATTCGACCTGCAGGACATCCCGCCGGCACCGCGCGGCGTGCCGCAGATCGAGGTGACGTTCGATACCGACGCCAATGGCATCCTGCACGTCACGGCCAAGGACAAGGGCACCGGCAAGGAACAGTCGATCCAGATCCGCGCCTCGGGCGGCCTCAACGACGAGGACATCGAGCGCATGGTCCAGGACGCGGAGGCGCACAAGGAAGAGGACAAGCGCCAGCGCGAGCTGGTCGAGGCCCGTAACCAGGCGGACAACCTGGTGCACGCGGCGCGCAAGACCATCTCCGACCTCGGCGAGCAGGTCGAGCAGTCGGAGAAGGATGATGTCGAGAACGCCATCGCCGAGCTCGAAGAGGCCATGAAGGGCAGCGACAAGGAAGCCATCGAGCAGAAGACCCAGGCCCTGTCCGAGAAGTCCGGCAAGCTCGCCGAGCGGCTTTACAGTCAGCAGAGCCAGGAAGCTGGTGCCGAGGCCTCGGGCGAGCAGGGCGAGCAGGGCAGCCGCGACGACGACGTCGTCGATGCCGAGTTCGAGGAAGTCAAGGACGACAAGAAGTAAGGCTTCGCGCGGGCCCGTTCGCGGGACGCGTTGAGAAGTCAAGTTGAGGGCGCAGGGCACTGCCTTGCGCCCTCAGCGCGTTCGGGGAACGGGGGGTTCCCCGGGGACCGCGGGTCCCGTGCGGCCCGTTCAGACCGTAAACGGCGAATACTGATAACCATGGCGAAACGCGATTTCTACGAAGTCCTCGGCGTAGCGAGGAACGCCTCGGAAGCCGACATCAAGAAGGCCTACCGGCGGATGGCCATGAAGTACCATCCGGACCGCAATCCGGGCGATACCGACGCCGAGACCCAGTTCAAAGAGGCCAAGGAAGCCTATGAGGTCTTGACCGATCCCCAGCGCCGGGCCGCCTACGATCAGTGGGGACATGCCGGTGTCGATCCCAATGCCGCGGCCGGCGGCGGCGGGTTCGGTGGCGGCGCGAGCTTCTCGGACATCTTCTCGGATGTCTTCGGCGACATCTTTGGCGGCGCGGGCCGCGGCGGCAGCCGGGTGTTCCGCGGCGCGGACCTGCGCTACACCCTGGAGCTGGACCTGGAGGACGCGGTCGCCGGCACGGAAGCGGACATCGAGATCCCCACGACAGTGGAATGCGACCAGTGCGAGGGGTCCGGGGCCGCGGAGGGCAGCTCGCCGGTTACCTGTCCCACGTGTAAGGGACACGGCGATGTCCGGGTTCAACAGGGTTTCTTCTCCATTCAGCAGACCTGTCCGCACTGCCAGGGCCGTGGCCAGATCATCGACAACCCGTGCCGCAAGTGCCAGGGCGCCGGCCGCGTCGCGGACCGCAAGCGGCTGAGCGTGAAGATACCGCCGGGCGTGGATACCGGCGACCGGATCCGCCTGGGCGGCGAGGGCGAGCCCGGAGAGAACGGCGGCCCGCCCGGCGATCTCTATGTCCAGGTGGCGGTGCGGCAGCACCCGCTGTTCGAGCGCGACGGCAACGATCTGCGCTGCGAGATTCCGGTGAGCGTGCCCGTGGCGGCCCTGGGCGGGGAGCTGGAGGTGCCGACGCTGGATGGTCGCGTGTCGCTGCGCGTGCCCCAGGGTACCCAATCGGGCCGGGTCTTCCGCATTCGCAGCAAGGGGGTGCGTCCCGTCCGCGGCGGGCCACCCGGCGACCTCCTCTGCCGCGTCGTGGTGGAGACGCCGGTCCACCTGACCAAGGAACAGCGCGAGCTGCTGGAGCGCTTCGCCGAGACCCTTCATGAGGGCGGCGAGAAGCACAATCCGCGGCACAGTTCCTGGCTGGACAGCGTCAAGAGCTTCTTCGAGAACATGCGGTTCTAGGAGCCTTTCCCGGGACCGAGGTACTCGCCCGCCCATCCGGTGAGCGGCGGATCAGGCCTCTGGCCAGCCATCGCGGCGTCGTATGCCTTTTCGCGGCCATGGGCCGCTCCTACAATGTCCCTTTTGGTGTAAGAGCGGCCCATGGCCGCGAATGCGTTTGTAACCGGAACCAGGAAAAACGACATGAGCCGAATCGCCATCGCCGGGGCCGGCGGCCGAATGGGCCGCAATCTCATTCAGGCCGTGCTGGACAACCCGCGGGCCACGCTCGCTGGTGCCGTCGACCGTCCGGACAGCGAGGCCGTCGGCCGCGATGCGGGTGAGCTGGTGGGCGCCGGGCCTACCGGCGTGGGCGTAACGGATGACCTCTCGCGGGTCACCGGTGATTGCGACGTGGTGATCGACTTCACCTTGCCCGACGCCACCGAGGCGAACCTGTCGGCGTGCCGGGATGCCGGCACCGCGCTGGTCATCGGGACCACCGGGCACAGCCAGGCGCAGAGGGATGCGATCAACGCGGCGGGGCGGGCCCTTCCCATTGTCTTCGCGCCGAACTACAGCGCCGGGGTGAACCTGACCTTCAGGCTCATCGAGATGGCCGCGCGGGCGCTCGGGGAGGGCTTCGACGTGGAGGTCATCGAGGCCCATCACCGGCACAAGGTGGATGCGCCTTCCGGCACGGCCATTCGCATGGGCGAGGTTCTCGCCGAGGCGCTGGGCCGGGATCTGGAGCGGGATGCCGTCTACGCCCGGCAGGGCCATACCGGCGAGCGTGAATCCCGGCAGATTGGTTTTCAGACCATTCGGGCCGGGGATATCGTCGGCGAGCATACCGTGATGTTTGGCGGTGTGGGCGAGCGCATCGAGATCACGCACAAGGCCTCCAGCCGCATGACCTTCGCCAACGGCGCGGTGCGGGCCGCTATCTGGGTAACCGGACAGTCGCCAGGCGTCTATGACATGCAGGACGTGCTGGGGCTACGCGCGGGCTGACCTCCGTCTATCGGAGAGCAATTGCGGCCGGGCGCCGCTCCCACGGTGAATGCCGGGCCGGCAAGGCCCCATTCGGGTTTTGGGAGGCGCGTCCTCGCGGCGACGAGGCAGGAGATCAATGCCCACCGCGGATGCCTCATCCACCCCGCGAGTTGCACTCCCGGGGAGGTGCCAAGGGACGGGGCTGCGCTAGCTTGCCGTCCCGGTGGGCCGAATAGCCCCCCTGGCAAGCAGGGGCTCGATATCCTCGACGGATAGCGCGGGGCTGAAATACCAGCCCTGGATGGCGTCCACGGACTGCGCGCGCAGTGCCTCCAGCTGGGCGCGAGTCTCCACCCCCTCCGCCACCACCCGCATGTTCAGACTGCGGGCCATGGACACGATCGCCCCCACCAGGTCGCGCTGGCTGGCGCTGGCGTCGATGCGCTGCACGAAACTGCGGTCGATCTTGAGCGTGTTGATCGGAAACCGCCGCAGGTAACTCAACGATGAATACCCCTTGCCGAAGTCATCCAGCGCAATGCGTATGCCGGTATCCGTCAGGGCGGCCAGCATCCGCTGAGCCTGGTGGGTGTCGGTGACCAGCGCGCTCTCGGTGATCTCCAGCTCCAGGCGGTCCGCGGGCAGGCCGGTTTCATGGAGGATGGACTGCACCTGGTGACTGGTGGCGTCGGTGAGCTCCCGGCCGGAGAGGTTGATGCTGACCGGGCCGGCGAAGATTCCCCGCTCGGCCCAGTCCATAAGCTGGGCACAGGCGGTGTACAGCACCTGTTCGCCAATGGCGTGGATTAGACCGGTTTCCTCGGCGAGCGGGATGAACTCGGCCGGGCTGATGGCCCCGCGGGCGGGGTGCTGCCAGCGCGCCAGGCCCTCCAGCCCGAGCACCTCGAAGCTCACCGGATCCACCTTGGGCTGGAAGTGGACCTCTATCTGACGATGCTTGATGGCGTGATGCAGGTCGGATTCCAGGGTCGCCGTTGCGACCACCGAGTCGGTCATGTCCGCATGGTAGAAGGTCACGTTTCCGGGACCGAGGCTGCGCGCACGCTGCAGCGCGGTGTCAGCGCAGACCATCAGGCCCTCGGCATCGGCGGCGTCGGCGGGGTGGCGTGAGACGCCCAGGCAGCAGCTGAGATAGAGCACCTCCTGGCCGACCACGAACGGCGTGCGCAGCTGGTGCGAAAGCCGCCGCAACAGCGGTTGCAGGCCGTCCGGCGCGGTGTCCCGCGTCACCATCACCATGAAATCGTCGCTGCCCGTGCGCGAGACCGTGCCCGCCGGCTCGAGTACGGACTCCAGGCGCCGCGCCACCTCCACCAGGAGCTGATCCCCCGCGCCGATGCCCAGGGCGTTGTTCACGTAGCGGAAGCGGTCCAGGTTGAGCGCCACCACCGCCACCAGCGGATCGGCGCTCTGTCGTTCCCGCAGTCGGCTCTCCAGTACGTGGCGGAAGAGCAACCGGTTGGGCAGGTTGGTCACGGGGTCGTGATTCGCCAGATGGCGGACGTTTTCCTCCGCCGCCTTTTCGCGGGTGACGTCCAGCAGCAAAGCCTCCCAGATCCACTCGCCGCTAACGGGATCGCGGTGGGGGTGGGACACCAGGCGCAGCCAGTAGGTGCGCTCGTCGGCCAGGGCCGTGGCCCGCAGCGATAGATCGAGCGGCCGCCCGCTGACCGCGGAATGCGCCAGGGATTGTTGCAGGCTGCTGCTGGCGCCGCCATCCAGGCAGCGGAAGAAGCGTTCGTGGCAGTGGTCGGCCTCGTCCCCACCGAGCAGTGAGAAAGCCAGGGGCCCCTCGATGTGGGTGAGTCGCGGGTTGCGGCGTTCATCGAGCGCGAAACGCGCTATGGCGCCGGGCAGATTGGCGAAAACGGTTGCCAGGCGTTGATGGCTTTCGGCGATCTGCTTCTCGGCGTTGCGCCAGGGCGTGCGGTCCTGGATGACCGATACGGCGGCGACGATTCGCCCACTCTCGTCGGTGATGGGGCTGACGGCGTGGAAGGTGGACAGGGTGCGTCCGTCGGCGGTGCGCATCAGACACTCGCCGCGGGCAGTCTGGCCTTCCAGCATGTCTCTCCGGCTGAGCTCCCCCACTCGAAGGTAGGTCTCCCGGTCCGGGTAGAGGAACTCGGTTGTCTGGCCGCAGACCGTCTTGCTCGGGTAGCCGAACACCTGCTCGAAGGCCCCGTTGCAGGCGAGCACGCGGCGCGACTCCCGTTCGACGATGAGTACCGGGTCGTGGCTGCTGGCCAGGGTCTGCCTGAGCAGCTGCGTAATGGAGAGTCCGGATAGTTCGTGCCAGCCGTCTACGCCGTCTTCCAAGCGGCTTCCTCCCCCCAAGAATGGCCTGTCGCTGCGTCAGGGAGACGCCACCGGTGCACGTGGCCGCAGCCCCGATCGACCCGGCACTGCGCCCTCGATAGCCCGCTGGGTGTACCCATTTTCCAGGCGAATTCGAGGATTAGCACAGTTACGGGGTGACGTCCAATCATCGTGTGCGCAAATCGGGAACTGTGCCGCGTCAGGCGCGGAGCATCCGGTGCAGTAACCGCTCGTAGATGGCGGAGAGGGTATCCAGCTCCGCCACCGTGACACGCTCGTCAACCTGATGGATCGTGGCGTTGACGGGACCGAGCTCGACCACCTGGCTGCCGTGCGGGGCGAGGAAACGCCCATCGGAGGTCCCGCCGCCGGTGGACAGCACCGGTGCCCGCCCCGTGACGGCGGCCACGGACTCGCTGATGCCCTCCAGAAGCTCCCGGTCGGTCGTCAGGAAAGGTTCGGCGGACCGTGTCCACTCGATGTCGTAGTCCAGGCCGTGGCGGTCCAGAATGGCCTCGACGCGGTCAATGAGCGCCTGGGCGGTGACCTCGGTGGAGAATCGCAGGTTGAACAGCACGTGTGCCTCACCGGGTATGACATTGGTCGCGCCCGTGCCGCTTTCGATGTTGGAGACCTGGAAGGTAGTGGGCGGGAAACGCTCGTTACCCTGATCCCAGATCGTCTCCGTGAGCTCCGCGATCACCGGCGCCACGGCGTGGATCGGGTTGCGGGCCTTGTGCGGATAGGCAACATGCCCCTGGGTGCCGCGGACCGTGAGCGCCGCGTTGAGCGAGCCACGACGGCCTACCTTGACGGTATCCGCGATGCGGGTGTCGCTGCTCGGCTCCCCGACGAGACACCACTCGGGAATCTCCCCGTGGGCGGCCAGGTGGTCGGCAACCCGGGCCACGCCGTCGACGGCCGGGCCCTCCTCGTCGCTGGTCACCAGCATCGCGATGGCGCCCCGGGTCGGCGGACCCTCGGCCAGGAAGCGCTCCACGGCCGTGACGAAAGCGGCCAGGCTGCCTTTCATGTCCGCCGCGCCCCGGCCATAGAGCACGCCGTCCTCGACCGTGGCGTCGAACGGCCCGTGGTGCCAACGTGCCTCGGGGCCGGTGGGTACGACGTCGGTGTGACCGACGAAGGCGAGCAGCGGCTGGCCCTCGCCAAGGCGCGCCCAGAGATTGATGACCTCGCCGAAGTCCAGGCGCTGGCATTCGAAGCCGCAGGCCCCGAGCCGCTCGGCCAGCATTTCCTGGCAACCGGCATCGTCCGGCGTAACCGAGCGGCGCTGGATGAGGCTCCGGGCGAGATCCAACGTGGCGGACGCCGGGACGCTCATGACGCCACCAGTGTGCGATAGCGGCTCTCGTCGAAGCCGACGCAGGTGGACCCGCCCGCTTCCAGGACGGGGCGCTTCACCAGGGTGGGGTGCCGGAGCATCAATTCCACGGCGGCCTCGTCGTCCAGGTTGGCGCGTTCGTCTTCCGCCAGGCCACGCCAGGTGGTACTGCGCCGGTTGAGCAACGCTTCCCAGCCGAGCCGGTCGCACCAGTCGCGCAGGGTCTCCGCGTCGATGCCGTTCTCGCGCAGGTCATGGTAGTCATATTGCACGCCGGCCCGGTCCAGCCATCGCCGGGCCTTGCGGCAGGTATCGCAGCTCTTGATGCCGTAAAGGGTGGTGCTCATGGGCATGGGTCCGCCGTTACGGTCTCAGCAGCTCGTTGAGGCTGACCTTCTGCCGCGTCTGGGCATCCACCTGCTTGATGATGACCGCGCAGTAGAGGCTGTGGCTGCCGTCCTTCGCCGGCAGATTGCCCGGAACGACGACGGCGCCGGGCGGTACGCGGCCCTGGGTGATTTCGCCGGTCTCACGGTTATAGATCTTCGTGCTCTGACCCAGGAAGACGCCCATGGAGATCACGGCGCCTTCCTCGACGATGACGCCCTCGACGATCTCGGAGCGGGCACCGATGAAGCAGTTGTCCTCGATGATGGTGGGGTTGGCCTGCAGCGGCTCCAGTACGCCGCCGATACCGGCACCACCGGAGAGATGGACGTTCTTCCCGATCTGGGCACAGGAGCCCACCGTGGCCCAGGTATCCACCATGGTGCCCTCGTCGACGTAGGCGCCGATGTTGACGTAGGACGGCATCAGCACTGCCCCGGGAGCGACGTACGCGCCTCGCCGGGCCATGGCCGGCGGGACGACGCGCACGCCGCCGGCCTGGAAATCGTGGCTGTTGTAGTCGGTGTACTTCAGCGGCACCTTGTCGAAGAAGTTGGTGACGCCGCCACGCATCACCGCGTTGTCATTGAGTCGGAACGACAGCAGCACGGCCTTCTTCAGCCACTGATTGACCTGCCACTCGCCGCTATCCTTGGTGGCCACGCGGTCTTCGCCGCTGTCCAGCCGCCGCAGCGCCTCCTCCACGGCCTCGCGCACTTCCGCAGGCGCCGTTTCCGGCCGCAGCTCGGCCCGGTTGTCGAAGGCTTGCTCGATGGTGGACTGCAGGTTGTCCATGGAATGAATCCTCTTGGCTTGCGTTTGGTTGTCAGGCCTGTTGCAGGCTTTCGGCGAAGTGGCGGATGCGCCAGAGGGCTTCCGCGCAGGCCTCCGACTCCGCCACCAGTGCGATACGCACATGATCCGCGCCGGGGTTGCCCTCGGCCGTCTCCCGGGAGAGGTAGCTGCCCGGCAGGACAGTAACGTTGTGCTGCTGGAAGAGCTGGCGGGTGAACGCCTCGTCCGGCAGCGGCGTCCGGGCCCAGAGGTAGAAGCCGGCTTCTGGGGGCGTGACCTCCATGACCGGCCCCAGGATGTTCAGCGCCGCCTGAAGCTTGCTCCGGTACGCCTTGCGGTTGTTGCGCACGTGGTTCTCGTCGCGCCAGGCCGCCAGGCTCGCCGCCTGGGTCTGCAGGGGCATCGCGCAGCCCTGGTACGTGCGATAGAGGAGAAAGCGCTCCAGGATACCCGCGTCCCCGGCCACGAACCCGGAGCGCAGGCCGGGGGCGCTGGAGCGCTTCGACAGGCTGTGAAAAACCAGACACCGCTGGAAGTCGTCCCGACCCATCTCCGCGCAGGCCTGCAGCAGCCCGGGCGGCGGCGCGTCCTCGTCCAGATAGATCTCCGAATAGCACTCGTCGCAGGCGATGACGAAGTCGTGGCGGTCAGCGAGCTCGATGAGCCGCCGCAGGGCGGCGGTGGGAATGACGGCGCCGCTGGGATTGCCCGGGGAGCAGATATAGACGAGCTGGCAACGTGCCCAGACGTCCTCGGGCACGGCGTCGAAATCAGGCTGATAGCCGTTGGCGGCCCAGCAGTTCAGGAAATACGGCTGCGCCCCGGCCAGCAACGCCGCGCCCTCGTAAATCTGGTAGAAGGGGTTGGGCATGACCACGACGGGGGAATCCGTGCGGCGGTCCACCAGCGCCTGGGCAATGGCGAACAGCCCCTCCCGCGTGCCGGCCAGTGGCAGTACGTGACGCGCCGGGTCCAGCGCATCGGCTGGCAGCGCGAAGCGTTCGGTCAGCCACTCGCAGATCGCCTCGCGCAGCTCTTCGCCGCCCGCCGTGGGCACGTAGTGATTGACCCCGTGGGCGTGCTCGATGAGCGCTTCCGTTACCAGGTGCGGCGCACCGTGCTGCGGCTCGCCGATGGCCAGGCTGATATGCGTCTGCCGCGTGACCGGTGCGAGGCCCGCCTTCAGCGCCCGGAGCCGCTCGAAGGGGTAGGGTTGAAGCCTGTCGAGATCGGAGTTCATGCCGCAGTTCCGTGTAAGCCCGTAGTGCCCGGCGGTCCCTGGCCGTACCGGGTCCGGTCGGTGCAGGGCCCGGGCTGTTCCCCGGACGGCGGAGTATAGGGCATCAGCGGCATGCCTGACAGGCCCGGGCCGAAGCGCCTCGCGGTTGCCGGCTATACCCCGTCGGCCCGGCGCATGACGTCGTCGTCCTCTTCGAGCTCCGCCTTGAGGGTGTCCAGCAGTTCTTCCCGGCGCGCGGGGCTGAGAGGACCGCCGTCCGTATCGGTAATGAAGAAGGCGTCTTCCGCGCGCTCGCCGATGGTGGCGATCCGGGCATTCTGCAGGCCGATGCCCAGCCTGGAGAAGACGTGGCCGACATGGGACAGCAGGCCCGGCCGGTCTCCGGTAATCAACTCCAGCACGTTGCGGTCGTTGTACGCGTCTTCGCTGATCTGGATCTGAGTCGCGGTGTTGAAGTGCTGCAGTCGCCGGGGCAGCTTGCGTGGGGTCGGCGACTGCAGCGGGCCGTCACTGCTGAGGGCCTCGCGTACGGCTTCCACCACCTCGCGCTGGCGGTATTCGCCCTCCACCGGGGAATTGTCGTCCTCCAGCACCAGGTAGCTGTCCAGGGTATGCCCGTCTTCGGTGGTGATAATGCGCGCGTCCTGGATGTTCAGCCCCAGCCGGTCCAGGGCCGAGACGGTCAGGGCGAACAGGTCATTGCGGTCCTTCGTGTAGACGAACACCTCTGTGCCGCCGCGGCTGCCCTGGGGCTCGATCATCACCAGCGGCAGCTCGGCCCGGTCGACCCGCGCGATGGCCCCGGTGTGCCAGGCGATCTCCTCGGCCGAGTAGCGCAGGAAATAATCGTCGGTGAAATGCCGCCAGATGGAGCGCACCGTCATGTGATGCAGGCCGCTGGCCTTGAGCCGGCGCCGCGCCGCCTGCTGGGTTTCGCCGATGAGCTCGTCCTTGTCGATGGGGTTGCCCAGGCCCCGGCGCATGGCCCGCTTGGTCAGCTTGTAGAGATCCGCCAGCAGGGCGTCCTTCCAGGAGTTCCACAGCGACGGGTTGGTACCCCGGATGTCCGCCACCGTCAGCAGATAGAGATAGTCCAGGTGGAGCTGGTCGCCGACCTGCTGGGCGAAATCGTGGATGACCTCGGGGTCGCTGATATCGCGGCGCTGGGCCGTCATGGACATCAGCAGGTGATGGCGCACCAGCCAGGCCACCAGGCGGCTGTCGTAAAGGCTGAGCCCATGCCTGACGCAGAACGTGTAGGCGTCCTCGGCGCCGAGCTCGGAATGATCGCCGCCGCGTCCCTTGGCGATGTCGTGAAACAGCCCCGCCAGGTACAGCAACTCGGGTTTGGGCAGCCGCGCGATGATGGCGCTGCACATGGGGTACTCGTGCATGTGCTCCGGCACCGTGAAGCGCCGCAGGTTCCGCACCACCATCAGCGTATGGGAATCCACCGTGTAGGCGTGGAACAGATCGTACTGCATGCGGCCGGTGATGCGGCCGAAGGCCGGCAGGTAGCGCCCCAGAATGCCGTAGCGGTGCATGCGCCGAAGCTCATGGGTGATGCCCGTGGGCTGGCGCAGGATCTCCATGAACAGGCTGCGACAGCGAATGTCGCTGCGGAACCGGTCGTCGATGAGATTCCGGTTCTGACGGATCAGGCGGATGGTGGAGGCGCGCACGCCCTTGAGCTGGGGGTTCTGCTGCAGCAGCAGGAAGACCTCCAGTAGCGCGAAGGGGTAGCGGCGGAAGGTCTGCGGGTGCGTGACCTCCAGGAATCCACGGATGCTCTGGAAGCGCTTGTTGATGAGCGCCGGCGGCTCGATGTCGTCCTTGAGCAGGATCGTCTCCTGGTAGTACTGGAGCAGCATCTCATTGAGCCGGCTCAACCGCATGATGGTGCGGAAATAGCGCTGCATGAACTGCTCCACCGCCAGGGTGTGCTCGGTGTCCTTGTAGCCGAACTGGGCGGCGAGCTCGGTCTGGTAGTTGAACAGCAGGCGGTCCTCGCGGCGCCCGGCGGCGATGTGCAGGGCGAAGCGCACGTCCCAGAGGAAGTGCTGACCGCGGCGCAGGTCGCGGTATTCGTCCTCGGTCAGGAAGCCGATGCCCACCAGGTCGTAAAGGGTGTCGGCGCCGAAATGGCGCTTGGCCACCCAGCCGACCATGTGGATGTCGCGCAGCCCGCCGGGGCCCTCCTTGATGTTGGGCTCCAGGTTGTAGGCGGTCTCGTGATACTTGGCGTGCCGGGCGGTCTGCTCCTGCCATTTCGCCTCGAAGAAGTCCCGGCTGGGCCAGACGTGCTCCGGGCCGGTGGCCTCGACCATGCGCTCGTGGAGCGCCGGGTCGCCGGCCAGCAGGCGCGACTCCATGAGATTGGTCGCCACCGTAATGTCCTGCTCCGACTCCCTCACGCAGTCTTCGAGCGAGCGGACGCTGTGGCCCACCTCCAGCCCGATGTCCCAGAGGAACATCAAAAAACCCTCGATCTGGCTGGCGATGGCCTCGGGCGTTGCATCCCCGATCAGCAGCATGATGTCCACGTCGGACCCGGGATGCAGCTCGCCGCGCCCGTAGCCGCCCACGGCCACCAGGGAAACGGGGCGGGTTACGTCGCTGAAGTGCAGATCCCAGGCGCGCAGCAGCAGGGCGTCCACCAGCTGGGCGCGCAGCGGTACAAGCTCGGAGGCCGGGGTTCCCTCCAGAAAGCGGGCCTGCAGGGTCTGGTCCGCCTCCGTGCGCGCTTTACGGAAGATTGGCACCAGGGGGTTGCCCGAGGCCATCGCCTCGTCCAGGGCCTCGATGTCGATGAGATGCTTGTCCGCCACGGCATCCATGGGACCGTCCCTCAGACCGGGTCGCCGTCGAGGCGTGTCAGCACCTCGTAGCCGTCCTCCGTGACCAGAATGGTGTGCTCCCACTGGGCCGAGAGGCTGTGGTCTTTGGTCACCACGGTCCAGTTGTCCTTGAGCAGCTTGGTATCGCGCTTGCCGGCGTTGATCATCGGCTCGATGGTGAACGTCATGCCGGGTTCCAGCTCCATGCCGGTGCCGGGCCGCCCGTAGTGCAGGACCTGCGGATCCTCGTGAAAGCCCCGGCCAATGCCGTGGCCGCAGTACTCCCGCACGACCGCGAAGTTGTTCGCCTCGGCGTGGGTCTGGATGACGTGGCCGATGTCGCCCAGCCGCGTGCCGGGCCGCACGATCTCGATGCCCTTGACCATGCACTCATGAGCGATCTCGGCCACGCGGCGGCCCTGGATCGTCGGCTCGCCGACGAAGAACATCTTGCTGGTGTCTCCGTGGTAGCCGTCCTTGATGACGGTGACGTCGATATTGATGATGTCGCCCTTCTTGAGCTTCTTCGGCCCCGGGATGCCATGGCAGACCACGTGGTTAACGGAGGTGCAGACCGACTTGGGGAAGCCGCGGTAGTTGAGCGGCGCCGGAATGGCGTCCTGCTCGTTGACGATGTAATCGTGGCAGATGCGGTCCAGCTCTTCCGTGGTCACGCCGGGCTGGACGTGGGGTTCGATCATGCGCAGGACTTCACCAGCCAGTCGGCCGGCGACGCGCATTTTTTCGACTTCCTCCGGCGTCTTGATGGTAACGGTCATGGGCAGTCCTGTAGCTCTGGAACGGAGTGTCTGGTCTTTGCAGGCCCGACATCATACCGTGATTTGACCCTCGGACGCTGTACACGTTTCAACGCCGGGGCGGGTGCCGGGAGTAGCGGCTTTCGAGCGCGCCGCAGATCCGCCGCGACCGGGCGCACGGCGGGCCGACAAATTGTTGTGAAGGCGCGTTTATGGTATAAAGCGCGCGCTCCGTGAACAAAGCCGACGCCCGTCAGTGGGCGCTTTTGCCACGGGGTGAAACGCAAATTCCACACATGCACCGACACGTGCGGCCGGGTGCCCTTCGGGGTTGCCGCATGCGGGTGCATGGAGGCCCCAACCCGTTACAAGGAGATCGCGACATGGCCAACGTATCCATGCGCCAGATGCTCGAAGCTGGCGTGCATTTCGGGCATCAGACCCGCTATTGGAACCCGAAGATGAGTCCCTACATCTTCGGCGAGCGCAACAAGATCCACATCGTCAACCTCGAGAAAACGCTGCCGCTGTACGAAGAGGCCCTGAATTACGTGGGCCGTCTGGCTGCCAACGGCGGACGTATCCTGTTCGTGGGCACCAAGCGCTCCGCGCGCGAGGCCGTGAAGGAAGAGGCCCGGCGCTGCGGCATGCCCTACGTGAACCACCGCTGGCTCGGCGGCATGCTGACCAACTTCCGTACGGTCAAGCACTCCATCCGCCGCTACAAGCAGCTGGAGCAGCAGGAGCAGGACGGCACCTTCGAGAAGCTCGGCAAGCGCGAGGTGCTCTCGCTGCGGCGCGAGATGGAGAAGCTCGAGCGCGCCTTCGGCGGCATCAAGGATATGGAGTCCCTGCCGGACGCCATGTTCGTGATCGACGTCGGCTTCGAGAAGATCGCCATCAAGGAGGCGCAGAAGCTGAACATCCCGGTGGTGGCGGTTGTCGACACCAACAATTCGCCGGACGGTGTCGATTACACCATTCCGGGTAACGACGACGCGATCCGGGCCATCCGCCTGTACCTCAAGGGCGTGGCGGACGCGATCATCGACGCCCGCACCAGTGCCGGCAAGCCGGTGGGCAACGACGAGTTCGTCGAGGTCCCCGCCGAGCAGGGCGCCGCGGCGCCGGAGGCCGA
>JACDUA010000100.1 GCA_013519935.1 Ectothiorhodospiraceae bacterium WFHF3C12
CCCGCGCCAACGGCCGCGACGCGGCTCTCCGCCGGGATCGATCGGGACGCCGCGGCAATAGCCCGCACACCGAGATCGGCGGCATTGGGGCTCACGAACACCAGCCAGTCCGCCGACTCTACCGCCGCCAGCTGCTCCGGTGCCGGCGCCAGCGGTCGTATCTCGGTGGTCGGAAAGTGGGTGACGCTGGCGCCGAGCGAACGCAGATGCGCAGTCAGCGCCGCGGCCTGTCCTGCCGGACGCAGCACCAGGCAATGGACACCTGACAGGGAATCGCCCGACACCGCCAAGACCTAATCGTCCTCGGCGGCGGCCAGGACCTCCGCGGCCCCCTGATGCAGCAGGTCATCGCCCAGTGCCGTACCGACGCGCAGATAATCGTCCACCGAACCCGTCGCCTCGCCGCGCAGCACCTGCGTGCCGTCCCGCCGGCCCACCAGGCCACGCAGGCGCAGGGTGTCGCCGTCGATCTCGGCATAGGCGGCCATGGGTGCCGTGCAGCTGCCATGCAGTCGCGCGCTCATGGCCCGCTCGGCGCCGACCCGCGCACGGGTGGGCCCGTGATTGAGGCACTCGATGAGCGCGTTGACCTCGGCATCATCCGAGCGGCACTCGATTCCCAGCGCGCCCTGACCCACCGCAGGCAGGCTCTCCTCCGGGGGCATGGCATAGGTAATGCGCTCGCTCATGCCCAGTCGCTGCAGCCCGGTGGCGGCCAGCACGATGGCCTCGTACTCGCCATCGTCGAGCTTCGCCAGACGCGTATTGACGTTGCCGCGCAACACATGGACCTGCAGGTCCGGCCGCCGCGCGCGGAGCTGACATTCGCGGCGCAGACTGGCGGTACCGACCCGGGCGCCCTCCGGCAAAGCATCGAAGCGGTCGAAGCGACTGGACACGAAGGCATCGCGCGGATCGCCGCGCTCGGTTATCACCGGCACGTGCAGGCCCTCCGGCAGCTCGACGGCCGCGGGCACATCCTTCATGGAGTGCACGGCAATGTCGGCCTCGCCGGCCAGCAGGCCGTTCTCGAGCTCCTTGACGAACAGTGCCTTGCCGCCGATGCCGGCCAGCGGCTTGTCCAGCACCCGGTCGCCCCGGGTGCTCAAACGCACCAGCTCCACCTCCAGATCCGGGTGGGCGCGGCGCAGCGCCGCGGCGACGTGCTCGGCCTGCCAGACGGCCAGCGGGCTCTTGCGCGTTGCGATACGCAGTCGGTTCATGAAATTCCCCAGAGGCTGGGCCAGCGGTGACCCGTGAGGCGCCACACTTTACTAACCCGGGCACGGTGAAAGCCACTCTCAAGGCGGGCGCGGGTGGCCTCCGGCGCAAGGCGGATCAGCGGCTGGACTCGCGCAGCATGTCCCGCACCCGCGGCAGGTGGCGACGGCTCACCTCCAGGCGCTGCTCGGTGTCCCGCAGCACCGCGCAGGGCCGGCCGTCGCTGCCCTTTTCGAGCCCCAGCAGGCAGCGGCGCGCCACCAGGGCATTGCGGTGGATGCGGACGAATTCGTCGCCGAACGCCTGCTCCAGCCGCTTGAGCGAGTCCTCGATGAGATCCTCCCCGCCCTCGTGGTTAACGGTGATGTACTTCTGGTCCGCCTGAAAGAAGCGGACGCTATCCACCGGGATCAGCTCGAGACCGCCGCGGCGTCGGCACAGGATGTGCTCGCGGCCACCCTCGCTGGCCTCGGTCTCCACCAGGGCATCGAGCTGGGCGCGGTTGAGCTGGCGGGCCTTGTTCAGCGCCTCGGCCAGGCGGTCACGGCGCACGGGCTTGAGCAGGTAGTCGATGGCGGCCGTCTCGAAGGCTTCCAGGGCGTGGTCACCGAAGGCGGTGACGAAGATGACCGCCGGTGGATTCTTCTGCTGCGCCAGGCGCATGGCCGCCTCCAGGCCGTCCATGCCCGGCATGCGGATGTCCATGAGCACCACGTCGGGGTCGAAACGCTCCACCGCGTTCAGCGCATCCCGACCGTTGGCCGCCTCGCCCACTACCCGGTGGCCGCCGACGGCGTCGACAAGCGCCGCCATCCTCGCGCGGGCCGGGGCTTCGTCGTCAACGATCAGTATCTTCATCGCCCGCTCGCTGATACGGGAATCTCAGCTCCACCCGGTAGCCGTCCTCCGTCGCCCCGGCACGCAGCTGCGCCCGGCTGCCGAACGCCAGCTGCAGGCGCTCGCCGACGTTGGCCTGGGCCATGCCCATGCCGCCGGCGCGACTGGGCCGGCTGCCGCCGGTGGGTGGATTCTCGATCCACAGATGAATCCGGTCCGCCTCACAGGCCCCCGTGATGGTGATCACGCCCCCCTCCATGCGCGGCTCGACGCCGTAATACACGCCGTTCTCCAGCAACGGCTGGAGCGTCAGGGGAGGAATCAGGGCGTCGTTCGGTACGTTCTTGATCTGCCAACGCACGTCGAGGCGGTTTCCCAGCCGAAGCTGCTCCATTCCCAGGTAACTATTAACCAATTCCAGCTCCTCTGCCAGGGTCACCATCTGGTTGGACCGGCGCAGGCTCACCCGGAACAGGTCCGCCAGGTCCTCCACGAGGCGCTCGGCGCGCTCCGGGTCCACCGCGATCGTGGCCGCGATGGTATTGAGGCTGTTGAACAGGAAATGCGGTCGGATCCTTGCCTGCAATGCCTCGATGCGGGCGTTGGCGCCGGCCTCCATGCGCAGCTCGCGCTCGTGCTGCAGATAGAGATAGCGCAGCAGCACGGCGGCGACGATGGCGGCGATGCCGACGCTGCGCAGGACGAAGCTCCCACCCGGCGCACCGACGTCCGCGGGCACCAGCTCCGCGGCGGCCGCGCTGACCAGCAGCGTGATCAACAGGATCAGGGCATAGCTGGCCAGGCCGGCGCCGATGTTGCTCAACCGGGCCAGCAGCGGCCGCAGCAGGCACAGCGCGGCCGCGCTGCCCAGCCCGATCCACTGCACGAACAACGACATGAGACCGAGGAAGTACCAGACCTTCCCCGCGTCCGGGTTCGCCAGCACCAGGACGAATACCAGGAGCTCGCCGACCACGACCACGGCGAACACGCTGCCCACACTGCAGAAGTTCGGCAGAAAGAGCGCCGGCGTGCCAGCCTCCGCTGCTTCGTTATTGTTCATGGGCCGAGTGTGTGACGGCGGGGCGGCTGAATCAATTCCACCGGCGGAGTTGCTATACTGCGGGCCTTTTTCCGGAGGACCCGCCGCAATGAGCGATAAGAAGTCGCAGCAGCTTTGGACCGGCCGCTTCAGCGAGGCCACCGATGCCTTCGTCCAGGCATTCACCGCCTCGGAGCACTTCGACCGCCGCCTCTACCGCCAGGACATCCGCGGCTCCAAGGCCCACGCGCGAATGCTCAAGGCGGTGGGCGTGCTCACCGATGACGAGTGCCGCGCCATCTGCGACGGGCTGGACGGCATCCAGGCGGACATCGAGGCCGGGCGCTTCGAATGGTCGCCGGCGCTGGAAGACGTCCACATGAACATCGAGAAGGCGCTCACCGACCGCATCGGCGAGGCCGGCAAGAAGCTGCATACCGGGCGCTCGCGCAATGACCAGATCGCCACCGACGTGCGGCTGTTCCTGCGCGAGGAGATCGACGCGGTGATTCACCAGCTGCGCCGGCTCCAGCAGGGCCTGGTAAGCCTGGCCGCGCGGGAGGCGGAGACCATCCTGCCGGGCTTCACCCATCTGCAGGTGGCCCAGCCCATCACCTTCGGCCACCACATGCTGGCCTGGTACGAAATGCTCGTGCGCGATGAGCAGCGCATGAACGAGTGCCGCGCCCGGGTCAACGTCATGCCGCTGGGCTCGGCGGCTCTGGCCGGCACCAGCTTCCCCATCGACCGGGGCCTGACCTGCGACGAGCTGGCGTTCGACCGGCCCAGCGACAACTCCCTGGACGCCGTCTCCGACCGGGACTTCGCCATCGAGTTCTGCTCGGCCGCGGCCCTGACCATGACCCATCTCTCGCGCATGGCCGAGGAGCTGGTTCTCTGGGCCTCGCCGCTATTCGGCTTCGTGGATCTGCCGGACCGTTTCTGCACCGGCAGCTCCATCATGCCGCAGAAGAAGAACCCCGACGTGGCCGAGCTGGTGCGCGGCAAGGCCGCCCGGGTTCAGGGCACGCTCACCGCCATGCTGACGCTGATGAAAGGCCAGCCGCTCGCTTACAACCGGGACAACCAGGAGGACAAGGAGCCGCTGTTCGAGGCCGTGGACGCGGTGCGTGACAGCCTCACCGCCTTCGCCGACATGGTCCCGAACCTCAGCGTGATCCGCGAGCGCTGCTACGCCGCCGCCCGCGAGGGCTTCGCCACCGCCACCGACCTCGCCGATTACCTGGTCCGCCACGGCGTGGCCTTCCGCGATGCCCATGAGATCGTGGGTCGCAGCGTGCGCTACGCCCAGGAACGCGGCGTCGATCTTGCCGAGCTGTCCCTGGACGAGCTGCGCCAGTTCTCCGACGCCATCGGCGAGGATGTCTTCGAGGTGCTCACCCTGGAAGGCTCAGTGGCCGCCCGCAACCACCTGGGCGGCACCGCGCCGGAACAGGTGCGGTTGCAGATCGAGAAGGCCAAAAAGCGTTTTTCTTAGCCACGGATGAACACGGATAGAAACAGATGCGTGTGAGGGATCGCGCCTAGCAGCCGCCACCTTGGTGGAGAATGCCCGCGTGGGAGCGCCGTCCCCGGCGCGACTTCTTCAGACATGGTTCGCGGCCAGGGGCCGCTACTACCACGAATCCACGACAGCGCCCGTAGGAGCCCGGCAGATAGCCCATGGCCGGGGGAGAACCATGCCGGCCCGATTTGCTGATCGTAGCTGCCGCCGTTCGCGGCAGGGACGCTGCTCCCAGACATATGCATCGCCCCGCGAGCCATAGGAGCGGCCCACGGCGGGGTAGAAGTTCATTATCCGTGTTTATCGGTGTTCATCTGTGGCTAAACACAGGCCTTACAGATCCAGCACCCGCGTCAGCCACGCGCCGATATCCCGGATCTCCTCCATGCACACCGCGTGCTCCATGCGGTACTCGTGCCATTCCACGTCGTAGCCCAGGCCCTGGAGGTAGCGGCAGCTGTTGTCGCCCAGCTCGAAGGGGAGCATCGGGTCGTAGCGGCCGTGGGCCATGAAGATGGGCGTATCGTTGTTGGCGGTGTTGCGCTCGTCCTCGAAGGTCGGCTGCAGGGGCAGGTAGGTGGACAGGCCCATGATGCCCGCCAGCCGCTCCGGGTAGCGCGGTCCCAGGTGCAGCGCCATGGCGCCGCCCTGGGAGAAACCGGCGATGACGATGCGGCGGGTGTTCACGCCCCGCTCGTTCTCCCGGCGGATCAGCGCCTCGATATGGGCGGCGTTCTCGCGAATGCCCTGATCGTCCTGGGGCTGGCCGGGACCCAGGCCCTTGATGTCGTACCAGGCGCGCATGCGCATGCCGCCGTTGATGGTCACCGGCCGCGGCGGGGCGTGGGGAAAGATGAAGCGCACGGCCGACCCGTCCGGCAGGCCCAGCTCCGGGACGATGGGCTCGAAGTCGTGGCCGTCGGCCCCCAGCCCGTGCATCCAGATCACCGTGGCATCGGCGGTATCGCGGCTGTCGATTTCCACGCAGTCCAGCAGTTGCTCGCTCATCGAATGGCACTCCCCCTCGGCATTCCGGTTCAGCGCCGCCGGCGCGGCGGCTCGATGACCTGCGAGCCTACCGGAGTCCCGTTGCGGGTCAAGCCGCCGACGGGTGCGTTGGGGCATGCCCGCCGGCCCGGTATAATCGGCGCCTCATTCGCTGTCCCGCAACGCGTTTCGAGGATCGGGCCATGCGCGCAGCAACGATCATACTGGCGCTGATAGTGGCACTGGCCGCGGCCGGCTGCGGCCAGACCGGTCCGCTGTACCTGCCGGACGACGAGCAGGCCGACAACCGGGACGAATCCACGAGCGAGTAGGGCCTTGACCGAGCATAGCCACGACGTCTTTCACCGCAGCGGCGCGGAGCTTTATCTGGAGTCCATCCCCCTTTCGCAGGTGGCCCGGGATTTCGGCACGCCCTGCTACGTCTATTCCCGATCGGCCATCGAGCAGGCCTGGCGGGCCTACGACGAGGCTTTCGCGGACCGCGATCACCTCATCTGCTATGCGGTGAAGGCCAACGGCAACCTGGCGGTGCTCAACCTGCTGGCCCGCCTGGGCTCGGGTTTCGACATCGTCTCCGGCGGCGAGCTGGAGCGGGTGCTGCACGCCGGTGGCGATCCGCGCAGGATCGTCTTCTCCGGCGTCGGCAAGAGCGCCGCGGAAATCCACCGTGCGCTGGAGGTCGGCATCCTGGCCTTCAACGTGGAGTCGGTGAGCGAGCTGGAGCGCATTTCCAGCATCGCGGCGGGCCTCGGCCGCACCGCCCGGGTGTCCGTGCGGGTGAACCCGGACGTGGACGCCGAAACCCATCCGTACATTTCCACCGGCCTGCGGGAGAACAAGTTCGGCATCGACATCGCCCAGGCGGAGACCGTCTACCACCGGGCGGTGGAGCTGCCGAATATCGCCGTCACCGGCGTGGACTGCCATATCGGCTCCCAGCTCACCCGCACCGGCCCGCTGGAGGACGCCGTGGGCCGCATCGCGGCACTGGTGGAGCGGCTTCGGCGGCAGGGCCACGCCATCGAGCACGTGGACATCGGCGGCGGCCTGGGCATTCGCTACCGTGACGAGGCCCCGCCCACGCCGGCGGCCCTGGCCGAAGCCGTGCGCGACCGGCTGCCGGCGGACTGCCGGGTGCTGCTGGAACCGGGCCGGTCCATCGTCGGCAACGCCGGCGCGCTGCTGACGCGGGTGGAGTACGTCAAGCACAACGACCATCGCAACTTCGCGGTGGTGGACGCCTCCATGAGCGAGCTGCTCCGCCCGGCGCTGTACGAGGCCTGGCAGGCCATCGAACCGGTGACGGTGAACGCGGACCTGGTCAGTGCCGTCTACGACGTGGTCGGCCCGGTCTGCGAGACCGCCGATTTCCTCGGCAAGGCCCGCGAGCTGGCCATCGACGAGGGCAGCCTGCTGGCGGTGCTCTCCGCCGGGGCCTACGGCTTCGTCATGAGCTCCAACTACAACGCCCGGGTGCGCCCACCTGAAGTGCTGGTGGACGGGGATCGCGCCCACCTGGTGCGCGAGCGCGAGCCGCTGGAAGCCCTCTGGCGCGGCGAGCATATTCCCGGGTAGCGCGCTGCAGGGGAGGCCATGGCCATGCCGAATCCCGACATGCTCGTTCTCATGGCCTTCCCGCTCGCGTTGCTGGTGATCTACCTGTACCGCGCCTACCAGCGACTGTCCGAGGTGGGCGAGCGGCGCCGCGATCCCGCGGCGAAACTGATGTGGATCGTCGCCCTCGCGGGCGTGCTCTACCTGGCCTGGTACCTGATGCAGACATAGCGAGACGACATGCGTTTGCCATTCACCAAGATGCAGGGCCTCGGTAATGATTTCGTGGTCCTGGACGCGATGCGTGCCCCTATCGAGCTCAGCGCGGAGCAGATAAGGCGGCTGGCGGACCGGCGTTTCGGGGTCGGCTGCGACCAGGTCCTGATGGCCCTGCCCGCCGACCGGGCCGACGCCGATTTCGGCTATCGCATCTTCAATGCCGACGGCGGCGAGGTCGAGCACTGCGGCAACGGCGTGCGCTGCCTGGGCCGCTTCCTGGTCGAGCGCGGTTACACCGACGCCGGCAGCCTTACGGTAAGCACCCTGTCCGGCCTCACGCATATCAGCCTGCGCGACGACGGGCAGGTGACCGTCGACATGGGCCCGCCGCGCCTGGAGCCGGCCGAGATCCCCTTGTCGGCCCCGGAGCGGCGCAACGAGTACGCACTGACAGTGGACGGCGAGAGCGTGCCGTTCGCCGCCGTGTCCATGGGCAACCCCCATGCAGTGATCCGTGTCGCGGATGTCGACAGCGCACCGGTGACCACGCTGGGGCCTCGGCTGCAACAGCACCCGGCCTTCCCGCGACAGGCGAACGTCGGCTTCATGCAGGTGGTGGACCGGGGGCACGTCCGCCTGCGGGTATTCGAGCGCGGCGTTGGCGAGACTCTGGCCTGCGGCACCGGCGCCTGCGCGGCAGTGGTGGCCGGACGCCTGGCCCATGGCCTGGACGCGCATGTCCGGGTGGCGGTGCTCGGGGGCGAGCTGAGCATCAGCTGGGCCGGTGAAGGCCAACCGGTCTGGATGACCGGCCCGGCGGAAACGGTTTTCACGGGCGAGATCGACCTCTGAGGTATCCACGCCGCAGCGCGGATCGCACAGGCTCTGGGGAAACTGTGGCATAGTTTGCTTTCGTGGCAACCGGGGCTCGCCTACAATCGGCGATGACGGTGCGGGGGATACCAGTTCAGTATGAGCACACAAAGAAACGAGAAAAACGGGCACGAGCCCATGGACGAGGCGGCAATCGCCGAGTACCTGGCGAACAATCCCGAGTTCTTTCATCGTCACGGAGAGGTCCTGGAGCACCTGCGCGTGCCCCATGACACCGGCGCGGCCGTCTCGCTGGTGGAATACCAGATGGGCACGCTGCGGGAGGAGAACCGCCGTTTCCGCCGCCGGCTGGACGAGCTCCTCACCATCGCCCGGGACAACGACCGCCTGGCCAACCATCTCCACCGCTTCACCCTGGAGCTGATCGACGCCGAGAGCGTGGATGACGTGCTGGGGAGTCTCCACGGCTGCCTGCGGGACGATCTGCGCGCGGACCTGGTCGGGCTCAGGCTGATTGGCGAGGTGCCGGGCGGCAGCAGTGCCAGGACCATCCCGCGGAACGACCCGGCCCTGGACGAGTTCGAGGCCGTCTTCCAGAAAGGCCGGCCGGTGTGCGGCAAGCTGCCCCGCAGCCAGCTGCGGCTGCTATTCGGCGACGCCGCCGACCAGGTGACGTCCGCCGCCCTGGTGCCCATCATCGATACGGCGCCACTGGGCCTGCTGGGCATCGGCAGCCAGCAGTCGGACCGCTACCGCGCCGACCACGGCACCGTATTTCTGCGCCACCTCGGCGCGCTGCTCGCCCGCAGCCTGCGGGGACACGTGAGCTGAGGGGCGGTCCGGTTCCGGCGGCGCCATGGACGCCCGCGCGCGAGACGACCTGCGGCGATTCGCCGAATACCTGCGCAGCGAGCGCCGCCTCGCCGAGCTAACCCGAACCCATTATCTGCGGGACCTGGAATCCTTCGCCGGGTTCTGCGCCGACCGCGGCATCGGCGACTGGTCGGACGTGGACGCCAACAGCGTCCGGCAGTTCGCCGCCGAGCGCCATCGCCGAGGGCTTGGCGGGCGCTCCATCCAGCGCATGCTCTCGGCCGTGCGCGGCTTCTTCCGCTTTCTCATCCGCGACGGGCGGGTCGCGTTCAACCCGGCCGCCGACGTGCGCGCCCCCAAGGCCCCCCGGCGGCTGCCGAAGACCCTGGACCCGGACGAGACCGGCCGGCTGCTGGAGGGCGGCGACGACAACCCGCTGCTGGTGCGCGATCGCGCCCTGTTCGAGCTCATCTACTCCTCCGGGCTCCGGTTGGCCGAGGCCGTGAGCCTGGACCTGGATGCCGTCGACCGCCGCGAGCAAAGCCTGCGCATCACCGGCAAGGGCGCCAAGACCCGTGTTGTACCAGTGGGCCGGCAGGCGCTTCAGGCGCTGGACGCCTGGCTGGCGCTGCGCCCGGGCATAGCCGCGGGGAATGAGACGGCCCTGTTCGTCAGCCGCAACGGCCGCCGCCTGAGCCCGCGCAGCATCCAGGACCGGCTCAAGGGCCTCGCGACCCGGCAGGGTCTCGGCCGGCCGGTGAACCCGCACATGCTGCGCCACGCCTTCGCCAGCCACCTGCTGGAATCCAGCGGCGACCTGCGCGCGGTGCAGGAGCTGCTCGGCCACGCCGACATCGCCACCACGCAGGTCTATACCCATCTCGACTTCCAGCATCTCGCCGACGTCTACGACAACGCCCATCCGCGGGCGCGGAAACGCTCCGAGGAGGAGTGATCGAGCCGCCGGGCGTTTACCTCGTGGGAGCGCCGCCCCCGGTGCGAGCGGGTACTGACTCGGAGCAGGAAATCCGCGGCGACGTCGCCGCTCCCGAGAACCTTCTACTCCAAGGCGGCATATCGAAGCCCTGTGGGAGATTCTATGTTTCCGCGCAAGCGTTGTGAGCGAGTTTGGGTGCGTAGTTGGTTTGGTATTTCATCAGGCTGAAGGCGATCCGTGCGAGCTTGCGGCCGAGAGCGACGAAGGCCTGGATGGGGCTCATTCCTCGGGCGAGATAGCGCTGGTAGACGGGCTGCCAGGTGGCCGATCGGGATGCGGTCATGGCGGCGAGGTAGAGTAAGCGCCGCAGCTCGGGATCGCCTTGTTTGGTGAGCTTGCGCTTGCCCTTGGAACGGCCTGAGTCGCGCACCCGCACGTCCATGCCGATGAAGGCGATGAAGGCATCGGCGCTGACGAACGCGCCGCGGTTGTAGCTCATGGTCAGCGCCGCGGCGGTGATCTCGCCGATGCCCTCAACGGCCTGGCAGCGGCGGGCGTCGGCGAGCCAGCCGTGTTCGGTCAGTGCCTGACGCAGGCGTTTCTGGATCAGGGCATCGAGGCGGTTGAGTTGGCGCAGCACCGCTTGGGCAGAGCTCTTGAGCTCGGGCAGCTCCTTGAGGCTCTGTGAGAGCGTGGTCTTGACCTGCACCAATCGGGCACGACGGCGCAGTAGTTGCCGCAGGCGGGTGTAGCCCTTCCCCGGCGGGCTCCAGGGGCGCAGCTGGTCGTGCTCGCGCTGGAGATAACGCGCTAGCAGCCGGGCATCCGAGGTATCGGTCTTCGCCCGCCCACCGACCCCCTCGCGGTAGCGGCTGAGCCGATAGCCGTCGATAACATAGACCCGGTGGCCGAGGCGGTACGCCTCCTCGACCAAGGCCAGGTGGTAGGTGTTGGTGGCCTCCACGGCGACCCAGGCCGGGCCGGCGAGAGCCTTGAGGTAGCGCCGGATCGCCCTGCGCTCATTGGCCAAAGTGATGAGCCGGGACTGACCCTGCTCACTGATCACCAACTCCGCCTTGGCGACGTCCACGCCAACGATAAAAGACTCCACCTGCATTGCCATCGCTGTGCCCCCTGGCTACTGTGAAGGTTGCTTGTCGGGGGCTCACCGAGGCGCTGGCTTGCCATCAATCGTCGGTCGTGCGGCTACACGCCGATAGATTCCTTATGGGCGCTAAGGTGAGGGCGGGACGATTTCTCCCACTGTCTGTGCCTTCGGCCAGATGCGGCGTCAGTCCCTCCACCCCCGGCAAGTCCTTTCTGACCCACCGGGGA
>JACDUA010000101.1 GCA_013519935.1 Ectothiorhodospiraceae bacterium WFHF3C12
CGCCAGGCTCGCGGCGGCGCTTGCGGCCAGGCCCCGGGCCGCGGCCCGCCCCGGCGTCCTCCATCGGCTTGCCGTGTGCGTCCACCGGATGGGCGACCAGGGCGAAGTCCAGCTTGCGCTCGTCCACGTCGACTCGGGCCACACGCACCCGCACCCGGTCGGTGAGACGATAAACCTTGCCGCCGCGCTCACCGACCAGCCGGTGGCCAACCGGGTCGAAATGGTAGAAATCGTCTTCCAGGTTGGTCACATGAATGAGGCCGTCGACGTAAAGCCCGTCCAGCTCCACGAACAGCCCGAATGAGGTAACGCCGCTGACCACGCCGGTGAATTCCTCGCCCACCTTGTCCGTCATGAACTGGCATTTGATGGTCATGGTGGCTTCCCGGGTCGCCTCTTCCGCCCGGCGGTCCGTCATCGAGCAGTGCTCGCCGAGGATGACCAGCGCGTCCTGGCTCATGGGGAAGTCGGCCCCGCGTCCGCCGTCGAGGATATGCCCGATGGCCCGGTGCACCACCAGGTCCGGGTACCGGCGGATCGGTGAGGTGAAGTGGGCATAGGCGTCCAGCGCCAGGCCGAAATGCCCGATATTGTCCGGGCTGTACTCCGCGGCCATCATCGAGCGCAACAGCACGCTCTCGATCAGGTGCCGGTCGCCGCGGTCCTTGATGCGCTCCATGAGCCGGGCGTAATCCTTGGGCTCGGGTGCATCGCCGCCTTCCAGCCGCAGCGCGAGCTGATTGAGGAATTCGCGCAACTTGGCCAGACGCTCCTCGTCGGGCGACTCGTGAATCCGGTACAGGGCCGGGACCTTGTGGCGGCGCAGAAACCGGGCCGCGGCCACGTTGGCCTTGACCATGCATTCCTCGATCAGGCGATGGGCGTCGTTGCGCTGACGCGGCGTGATTGCCACGACGCGGCCCTGCTCGTCGAACTGCATCTCCGCCTCGGTAGTCTCGAAGTCGATGGCGCCCCGGCGTTTGCGGTCCTTGTGCAGGGCGCGGTAGACGGAGAAGAGATTGTCGATGTGCTTGAGCAGGCCCTTGTGCTTGCGCCGCAGCTCGGGGTCGCGGTCCACGTGCATGGCCGCGACCTCGTCGTAGGTCAGCCGTGCATGGGAACGCATGACGGCGCGGAAAAAGCGCGAGCGGCGCAGCTTGCCCTCGCCGCTGATAATCATCTCGCACGCCATGCACAGCCGGTCGACTTCCGGATTCAACGAGCAAAGGCCGTTGGAGAGCACCTCCGGGAGCATCGGCACGACCGAGCGCGGGAAATAGACGGAGTTGCCCCGCTCCGTCGCCTCACGGTCCAGGGCCTGACCGGGACGCACGTAATGGGATACGTCGGCTATGGCGACGATCAGCCGGTAACCCTTGCCGGTGGGCTCACAGAAAACGGCGTCGTCGAAATCCCGGGCGTCGGGCCCGTCGATGGTCACCATCGGCACGTCGCGCAGATCGAAGCGCCCTGCCTTGGCCCCCTCCGGCACCTGTTCACCGAGTCCGGCAACTTCCCGCTCAACGCCCTCCGGCCAGGTTACCGGGATCCCGTGGACGCGGGCGGCGACGTCGATCTCCATGCCCGGCTCGATGTGCTCGCCGAGGATCTCGACAATGCGGCCGATGGGCTGGCGGCGGTCGCTGGGCTGGCGGGTCACCTCGGCCACCACCAGCTGCCCGGTATTCGCGCCCATCTGGGCCTCTTGCGGCACGATCACGTCCTGGTGCAGCCGCTTGTTGTCGGGCACGACGAAGCCCACGCCGCTCTCGCTGAAGAACCGGCCCGTTATCTGCCGGTTGCGCCGCTGGATGACCTCCACGAGCTCACCCTCGGCCCGGCCGGCGCTGTCGACGTCCTTCAGCCGTACGACGGCCCGGTCGCCGTGGAGCAGCGAGCGCATCTCCCGGGGTGAGAGATAGACGGGGTCACCGCCGGTATCCGGGTGCAGGGTGCCCGATCCGCCCTTGTCGGCGACAACGCGGCCGCGCACCAGCTCCTCGTTGTCCACCACCACGTACTGCTGACGGCGGTTGCGGATCAGCTGGCCGTCCCGTTCCATGGCCCGCAGGCGACGGCGCAGGCCCTCTTCCTGCTCTTCGTCGCCGGCGAGCCCCAGCAGCTCCGCGATGGCCTCGCGCCGCATGGGGCGCGCCTGCTCCGCGAGAGACTGGAGAATGTGCTCCCGACTGGGAATGGGCCGCTCGTAACGCTCTTCCTCGCGCTGGCGGTGGGGATCGGATTTGCTGGGTGGCGTCTTCTTGCTCATGGGTATTCGGTATCGACTCTGAGGCGGCTAAGAATAAGGCATCGCCCCTGGACCGGGAAAACCCTGATCGGACGAGGCCGTGGAAGCGGCCGTATTGAAGGCTGGAGGGCACACAGCAAAATGCCGGCGCGGGGGCCGGCATTTCGTTGGAGTTGGTGCCGAGGAGAGGACTTGAACCTCCACGGGGTTACCCCCACTAGCACCTGAAGCTAGCGCGTCTACCAATTCCGCCACCTCGGCTTCGTGTCGCGCCCGGCGCGCCACGACAGGGCGCAAACTTTACTCACCCGCCCCGGGGCTGTCAACGGCGTTTTAGCCGCCAATGAACGCGGATAAACGCCCATCCGGAAGAACCTGGGGATCGCCGGCGTTCGCCATGCACCTACCGCGGCAGCAGCAACCCATGCCGCACGCCGCGTTCCCGGGTCAACGACGCTCCACTGGTGCTTATTGGCGTTCATTGGCGGCTAAACGTCGAACGGATGGCGCAGGACGATGGTCTCATTGCGGTCGGGGCCGGTGGAGATGATGTCGATGGGCACGCCGACCAGCTCCTCGATCTTGGCCAGGTAGGCCTTGGCGTTCTCGGGCAGGTCCTCGTACCGGCGCACACCCAGGGTCGAGGTCTTCCAGCCCGGCAGCTCGACGTACTCCGGCTCGCAGTCGGCCAGCGCCTCCGCGCCGGAGGGCAGCGCCTCCCAGCGCTGGTCGGCGCATCGGTAGCCCACGCAGATCTGCAGGCTGTCCAGCTCGTCGAGCACGTCCAGCTTGGTGATGCACAGCCCCGAGAAGCTGTTGATCTGTACCGCGCGGCGCAGGGCCACGGCGTCGAACCAGCCGCAGCGCCGCGGGCGGCCCGTGGTGGCGCCGAACTCGTGGCCCCGGCGCGCAAGCTGCTCGCCAAGCTCGTCGAAGAGCTCGGTGGGGAAAGGGCCGGCGCCGACCCGCGTCGTGTACGCCTTGGTGATGCCGAGCACGTAATCCAGCGAGCGTGGCCCGACGCCGGTGCCGGTGGCGGCGGCGGCCGCGGTGGTGTTGGATGAGGTTACGAACGGATAGGTGCCGTGATCGATGTCCAGCAGCGTGCCCTGCGCGCCCTCGTAGAGGAGATTGCCGCCGTTGGCGTGACACCGGGCGAGGATGCCGCCCACGTCGGCCACCATCGGCTCCAGCTCCTGCGCCAGCGCCAGGCACTCGTCCTGGGTCCGCTGGAAGTCCAGGGGCTGCTCGTGGAAATAGTTCTGCAGGACAAAGTTGTGGAAGTCCATGAGCTCGCCCA
Organism: Ectothiorhodospiraceae bacterium WFHF3C12; assembly: GCA_013519935.1. Lineage (GTDB taxonomy): Bacteria > Pseudomonadota > Gammaproteobacteria > Nitrococcales > Nitrococcaceae > WFHF3C12. The sequence continues at coordinate 3,549 of JACDUA010000101.1, forward strand.
GCTTGGCGGCGAGCCGCTCCCGGTGGAACAGATCACCCACCCGGATGCCCCGGCGGGAGACCTTGTCCTCGTAAGCCGGGCCGATACCGCGGCCGGTGGTGCCGATGGCCGCCTTGCCCCTGGCCTTTTCCCGGGCCACGTCCAGACGCACGTGGGACGGCAGAATCACCGGGCAGGCCGGACTGATGCGCAGCCGCTCCCGGGCCGGGACGCCCTTGGCTTCCAGGCTGCCGAGCTCCTCGATCAACGCCCCCGGGGAGAGCACCACGCCGTTGCCGATGAGGCACAGGACGTTCTCGCGCAGGATGCCCGAGGGGATCAGGTGCAGCACCGTCTTGACGCCGTCGATGACCAGCGTGTGACCGGCATTGTGGCCGCCCTGGAAGCGCGCGACCGCGTCCACCCGGTCCGTCAGCAGATCGACGATCTTGCCCTTGCCTTCGTCGCCCCACTGGGAGCCGACCACTACGACGTTCTTACCCATTACCCGCTCTCATGTTCACAGGGGCTCGACCCGCCACTGCCCCTGTTGCTGAATCAGTTCCCGATCGGCGCCGGCCACGCTGGACTGCCCCGGCATCAGCCAGACAACCCGCTCGCCGGCATCCCTGAGCGCCCGCACCGCGTTGAGCAGCCCGGCGTCGTCGCCCCAGGGCGCCTGAATGACGCCCTGCGTCGGTGCGGCCGCGGCGCCGGTCTCGCCCAGTACCATCAAAGTCTTGAGGTCGGCGCTGAACCCCGTGGCAGGCCGGGGGCGGCCGAACACGCGGCCGATCTGGTCATAGCGACCGCCACGGGCTACCTCTTCACCGTGCCCCGGCACGAAGGCGGCGAATACCGCGCCCGTATGATAGGCGTAACCGCGCAACTCGCCGAGGTCGAAGTGCAGGGCGACCTCCGGCTGCCGGCGCTCCAGGGACGTGGCGATGGACCAGAGCGCACGCATGGCTTCCTGAACGGTTTCAGGGGCCTCGGCCAGGACGCGGTTGGCCTCGTCGAGGACCTCCACTCCGCCACTGAGCTCCGCCAGGGATCGCAACATGCGCCGCTGGACGGCGGAGATCTCCAGCGCCCCCAGGATCTCGTCGATTTCGGTCACCGCCTTGCGCTGCAATGCGTCCCAGAGCCGGTTCTCGGCGTCAGCGTTGAGTCCGGCGTCCGCGGCCAGGCCGCGAAAAATGCCCACGTGGCCGAGATCCAGGTGACAGGTACCGATCCCGGCAACGCGCAACGTCTCCAGCATCAGCGAGACCACCTCGATGTCCGCCTCCACGCCAGCGTGACCGAAGAGCTCGCAGCCGATCTGTATGGGATTGCGCGAGGTGGCGGGCCCCTCCGGCCGCGACTGCAGCACCGTGCCGATGTAGCACAGCCGCGTCGGTGACTCACGGCGCAGCTTGTGCGCGTCGATACGGGCGGCCTGCGGGGTCATGTCCGCACGCACGCCCATCATCCGCCCACTGAGCTGGTCGGTGAGCTTGAAGGTCTGCAGGTCCAGGTCGTGACCGGCGCCGGTCAACAGCGACTCGAGGAACTCGATGGTCGGCGGCATGACCAGCTCGTAACCCCAGCCGTCGAAGGCGTCGAGCAGAGCACGCCGCAGACGCTCCACCCGGGCGGCGTCCGGCGGCAGCACCTCTTCCACGCCTTCGGGCAGCAGCCAGCGGTTTTCCTTACTGAAAGGGCCGTAGTTCATGGTCCGAAATCCGAAAGGCTCAGTGCCGCACGGCGTAGAGCAGCACGACACCGATGAGCATCGCCACGAAACCGGTGATCCGCAGCGTCTTGTCGTTCTGCTGGACCACATAGAACAGCCAACGGCGCATCGAGTGCGGGCTGAGAAAAGGCATTATGCCCTCGATCACCAGAACGAGGGCCACTGCCGCCAACAGGTCCGTCATGACCGGCTAGGGCCCGTCGGTGCCTCACTCATCGCCGGCCTGCGGCGCGACGCTGTCGAAATAGCGGAAGAACGCCGAGTCGGGCGATAGCACGATCAGGTCATCCTGCGCGCTGAAGGTCTCCCGGTACGCTTGGAGACTGCGGTAGAAGCTGTAGAACTCCCGATCGTCGTTGTAGGCGTTGGCGTAGATCTCGGCTGCGCGCGCATCACCCTCACCGCGGGTTCGCTGGGAGTCACGACGGGCCTCGGCCAGAATGACCTGGCGCTGGCGGTCCGCCGAGGCGCGGATCTCCTCGGCCTCGCGGGCACCTTCGGCGCGCAGCTCCTTGGCGACGCGCTGGCGCTCCGACGCCATACGGTCATAAACGGACTCGCTGATACGATCCGGTAGATCAATCCGTTTGATGCGCACGTCGAGGACTTCCAGGCCGAGGGATACGGCCGCGCTTGAGATGTCCTGTTCGAGCTTCTTCATAACGGCAACGCGATCCCCGGACACCAGCTCCGGGATGGTGCGCTGGCGGAACTGCTCGCGAAGGCTGTTGCGAATGATCTCCGACAGGCGCTGGTTGGCTCGGCGCGGCTCACCGCCGACGGTGGTGTAGTAACGCCGGACCTCGCCGATGCGCCATTTCACGAAGGCGTCGACGATGAGGTTTTTCTTGTTCTGGGTGAGGAACTGCTGCGGCTCCTCGTCCAGCGTCTGTACCCGCAGATCGAACTTGCGGGTGTTATTGATGAACGGGACCTTGAAATGCAGCCCCGGCTCGATATCCGTCTTGATGATCTCACCAAGGCGGAACTTGATGGCGGTCTGGCTCTCATGGACTGTGTAGGTCCCGCTATAGAGCAGTCCCAGAGCCACCAGGACGATCACTACAATGGCGGTCGCCGTGCGATTCATTACCGCTCTCCCCTGACCCGCAGGCGGTCGCTGCTGGAGAATGGGCCGCTATTGCGGCTGCTGCTGGAGCTACTGCTGGTCTGCGAACTGCCCGAGTCCCCGCTACCCGGGTCCGGCAGACGCGTGCCGCTCTGGCGCAGCATGCGTTCAAGCGGCAGGTACATCAGCGGCTGACCGGACTCCACATCTATCAGGACCTTGCCACTGGCGCCGAGGACCGACTCCATCGTCTCCAGATAGAGCCGCTCGCGGGTCACCTCGGGTGCGCGGGAATACTCGGTCTGCAGCTGCGTGAAGCGGCTCGCGTCACCTACGGCGTCGGCGATTATGCTCTCCTTGTAGCCGATGGCCTCCTGCTCGATGCGGGCGGACTCACCCCGAGCCCTCGGCAGCACTTCGTTACGGTAGGCGTAGGCCTCGTTGATCAGCCGCTCGCGATCCTCGCGGGCCTTGATGGCGTCGAGGAAGGCGTCCTGCACGGGCTCCGGCGGCTGAATGCGCTGGATGTTGACCTCAGAGAGCTCCAGGCCGAGGTCGTAGCGGCCAATGATCTCCTCGATCAGCTCCTGGGTCGCCAGGGCTATATCGGCCGACGCCGTGACCGCCTGCTCTGCCTGCGCTTCGTTATTCTGCTGAGATTCGACGCTGGTCTCTCCGCTCTGCTCGGTCAGCAGATCATCGGTGGACAGGACATCGTTGATGTTGCGTTTGCCCACCACCTCGCGCAGGGCGCTCTCGGTGACCTCCTTGAGGGTTTGTCGGGGATCGACGAAGTTGAACACGTAGGCCGCCGGATTCCCCACCTCGTACTGCACGGTGAGCTGGACGCTGACGATGTTCTCGTCCTTGGTCAGCATCAGGGCTTCGTCCGGGTTGTAGCGGGTCGTCGTGCCGCCCGCGAAATCGAACCCGATGTTGATGCTGCGCCGCTCCTCGACGTCGACCTGCTCCACCGCCTCGATGGGATAAGGCAGATGCCAGTGCGGTCCCGGCATGGTGGTGTCGACGTGCTGACCGAAACGCGTGACCACGCCCCGCCAGCCCTCGTCGATGATGTAGATGCCGGAGGCGAGCCAGACCAGCACGAGGATGGCGGCCAGAATACCGATGCCGAACGCACCGGGACCGCCGGTGCCGCCTCCGCCACCGCCGCCGGGCCCTTTGCCTCCGAAAAGTCCGGAGAGGCGTTCACGCGCCTTGCGGATCACTTCATCCAGATCGGGCGGGCCCTGATTGTTCGGGCCGCTCCAGGGATCCCGGTTACCGCCCCCCGGTTCATTCCAGGCCATTGTCGAGACTCCATTGGGTCGACGTTGAATGGATTGCGTGTACCACCTGTACCAGCGTCCGAACCTTGCCACGCTGGCCACTGCACCCGCGGGCCGGCCCTCGCGGCAGGGCGTCCTGCGCCCACCGCCGTGGACCAGCCGATGGATTCTAATGAGCCCGTGCGCCCGCTAGCAAGCCGGAGCGCTTCGGCGAACGCTCAACGCACGGGGCGCACGTCCACGCTAAGGCCCTCGTTGGCCCGCAGCCTGGCGAGCTCGCGCTCCGGCACGACCACTTCGAGGATGTATTCGCCGCGCTCGCCGGATCGTTCCCGAAGGACTTCACCGACCTGGTAGAGCCGCGCGCGAAGACGCCCCTCGCCGGCCGGCAAGGCGATTTCACCGTGGACCTGCCGCGTTCCGACCCGTTCGGCCACCGCCTCGAGCAGCAACTCGAGGCCCTCACGCCGGGCCGCCGAGAGATAGACAGCCGTCGGCACGCCTTGTTCATCGCGATGAATCCGCGGCGTACCGCCAACCAGGTCCACCTTGTTGTAAACCAGCAGCACCGGCGTCTCGCCGGCGCCGATCTCGGCCAGCACCTTGTCCACCTCGTGGGCGTTGTCGCGGCGCTGTTCATCGGCGGCGTCAATGACATGCAGGATGAGGTCCGACTCCGTAACCTCCTCGAGCGTTGAGCGGAACGCCGCCACGAGCTGCGGCGGCAGATCGCGTATGAACCCGACCGTGTCCGCGACGACCGCCGGCTCGTGGGTCGGCAGCTCTATCCGCCGCAGCGTCGTATCCAGCGTCGCGAAGAGCTGATCGGCGGCATACACCTCCGACGTGGTCAGCGCATTGAACAGCGTCGACTTGCCGGCGTTGGTATAACCCACCAGCGAGAGGGTCGGCAGCTCGCGCTTGCGCCGGGACTGGCGCCCCTGCTCGCGCTGGCGGCGCACCTTGGCCAGACGCTGTTCCAGCTGCTTGATACGCACGCCCAGCATGCGGCGGTCCATCTCCAGCTGGGTCTCACCCGGACCACGGGTGCCGATGCCGCCGGACTGGCGCTCCAGGTGAGTCCAGCCGCGGACCAGCCGCGACGCCATGTGCCGCAGCTGAGCCAGCTCCACCTGCAGCTTGCCCTCGAAGGAGCGGGCCCGGAGCGCGAAGATGTCCAGGATCAACCCGGTGCGATCCAGCACCCGGCAATTCAGCGCCCGCTCCAGGTTCCGTTCCTGGGCCGGGCTGAGGTTGTGATTGATCAGAACCAGATCGGCATCCAGCTCGCGCAGCCGCTCGGCAAGCTCCTGGGTCTTGCCCGTGCCGAGAAAGTAGCGCGGATCCGGCTTGTCGCGGCGATTGACGAGGCTTTCCAGGATCTCCGCGCCGGCCGACTCGGCCAGGGCCCGGAGCTCGGCGAGACCCTGCCCGGCCTCGCCGTCGCCATTGTCTAGCTGGACCAGGACGGCACGGTCGCCGCCGCGGGGGCGCTCGAAGAGCTGCCCCGCACTGGTGCCGGAGAAGGTAGGTTGACTAGAAATTTCCGATCTCTTGCTGACTGCGCTCTTCCGCCGGCGGCGCGGTGCGCACCGCGCGGCTGGGCACGATGGTTGAAATGGCGTGCTTGTACACCATCTGGCTGACGCTGTTTCTCAGCAACAGCACGAACTGGTCAAAAGACTCGATCTGCCCCTGTAGCTTGATACCGTTCACCAGGTAGATCGAAACCGGAACCTTTTCTTTCCTGAGGGCGTTCAAAAACGGCTCCTGTAAAGATTGCCCCTTGGCCATTCCCGTGACTCCTGTAATCTCGTGCGATTTGTTGTTATCGAGGCGCCTCTCTGCCCGACGCCCCGCGGACCCGTCCACCCGCCCCAGGTGATCCGAGCTCGCCCCAAAGTCTAGCATAGGGCTGTTGCCGGAATGCTAGTGCGCTGCAACAGAGATGGGGACGCATTCCGGGCTCGAAAACCCCCTGAGACACCTCTTCCCTGGGCCGCTCAACCGGTCAGCGATCGACACCGCGACGCCAGCCAGGACACGGGGTCGCCGTCCTCGATGAAGGACCATTCCGCCCCCTGACTGCGCCGAAGCCACGTCATCTGACGCTTGGCAAACTGCCGGGTAGCCACGATGCCCTTGTGTTCCAGCGTTTCCCTGTCCCAATGCCCTTCTAGATAGGTCCAGACCTGGCGATATCCAACCGAGCGCATCGAGGGCAGCCCGGCGTGGAGATCGCCGCGGGCCTTCAGCGCCGCCACCTCGTCGATGAGGCCTTGCGCCAGCATGGCCCGGAACCGCGTAGCGATGCGCTCGTGAAGCAGGGCACGATCCCGCGCCGTCACCACCAGCTTGAGGCATGGGTAGGCCAGCCCGCCCGGCGCCTGGGCGTCGGTCAACAGGCTGGACAGGGGCCGGCCGGTTAGCGCCAGGACCTCCAGGGCACGCTGGATGCGCTGGGCATCGTTGGGGTGCAGACGCGCCGCGGTTTCCGGGTCGGCCTCCGCCAGTCGGCGATGGAGGCCGGGCCAGCCGACGTCCGCGGCCTGCTGCTCGAGACGCTCACGCACGGCGGTGTCGGCCGCGGGCAGCGCCGCCAGCCCGGACTCCAGCGCCTGGAAGTACAGCATGGTGCCGCCAACCAGCAACGGGACATGGCCGCGGGCATGGATCGCCTCGATCTCGCGCAGGGCGTCGGCGCGGAAATCGGCCGCGGAATAGGTCTCGGCCGGGTCGCGGATGTCGATGAGCCGATGGGGCGCGGCCGCCAGCGTGGCGGCATCCGGTTTGGCCGTGCCGATATCCATGCCGCGGTAGACCAGGGCCGAATCCACGCTCACGATCTCCAGCGGCAGGCGCTGGACCAGCTCCACCGCCAGGCCGGTCTTGCCGGAGGCCGTGGGGCCCATCAGGAAGATCACGGGCGGCCGCGCGTCGGCGCTACTGACCACGCAGGAACAGCCCGTCGAGCTCGCGCATGTCCAGCTGCGTCCACGTCGGCCGGCCGTGGTTGCACTGGCCGATGTGGGGCGTGTGCTCCATCTCGCGCAGCAGCGCGTCCATCTCCGGCACCGTCAGCCGACGGTGGGCGCGCACCGACCCATGGCAGCCCATCGTGGCCAGGACATGGTTCAGCGCCTCCTCCGCCCGGCCGCTCTTGCCGTGGACGTTGAGCTCGGCCAGCACATCCCGCACCAGCTGCTCAACGTCCGTGCCCTGAAGCAGGGTCGGTACCTGGCGGACCAGGAGCATATCGGGACCGGCCTGATCCACTTCCAGCCCGACGGACTGGAACAACCCGGCATGGCTTGCCGCGAGCTCCGCCTCGGCGGGCGTCACGAGGACCTTGTGCGGCACCAGCAGCGGCTGGGCCTGGATACCGTCGCGCTGCAGCTGGGACTTCAGCCGCTCATAGACGATGCGCTCGTGCGCCGCGTGCATGTCCACCAGCACCAGGCCGTGCTCGTTCTGGGACAGAATGTAGACCCCGTGCAGCTGGGCGAGCGCGTGACCCAGGGGCGGCGCACCTGCCATTCCGGCCTCCGCCTCGATCGCATGCTCGCCGACGCGAGGCTGATGCCCGTGATCCGAAGCCGGCGCGGCGCTTCGCGGCAGATGGGACGGCACGGGGACGTCCGAGTACAGGGCCCGCGCCTCGGCAACGGGCAGCCCGAGACCGCCCTGCAA
>JACDUA010000102.1 GCA_013519935.1 Ectothiorhodospiraceae bacterium WFHF3C12
CGGCCTCCGCCTCCGCCTCGGTGCGCACCTGCACCCGGCTGAGTATGGAGATCGCCTCGCGCTTCAGCCCCTCGAGCATCTCCTGGAACATCTCGAAAGCCTCGCGCTTGAACTCCTGCTTGGGGTTGCGCTGCGCGAAAGCGCGCAGGTTGATCCCCTGACGCAGCTGATCCATGGCGGCCAGGTGCTCCTTCCAATGCGAGTCCAGCACCTGAAGCAGGAAAGCCTTCTCCACCTGGCGCATCACGTCGCTGCCGACATGCTCCTCCTTCTCGCGGTAGGACTGCTCAACGGCCTCGGTAATGCGCTCCCGCAGCGGCTCCTCGTGCAGCGCTTCATCCTCCTCCAGCCACTGCCGAATCGGCACCCGGACGCCGAGCTCGCGGTCCAGGGCCTCCTCCAGGCCGGGCACATCCCACTGTTCGTCGATGCTGCCCGGCGGGATGTGCTCGTCGATGATGGCGTTGACAACGTCGCCGCGCATGGCGTCGATGGTCTCGGATATGTCTTCCGCCTCCAGCAGCTCATTGCGCTGCTGGTAGACCACCTTGCGCTGATCGTTGGCAACATCATCGAACTCCAGCAGGTGCTTGCGCATGTCGAAGTTATGGGCCTCGACCTTGCGCTGGGCGTTCTCGATGACCCGGCTGACCATGCCGCTCTCGATCGCCTCGCCCTCCTGCATACCCAGCCGCTGCATCAGGGCGGAAACCCGCTCGGAGGCGAAGATCCGCAACAGCGGGTCTTCCAGCGCCAGGTAGAATCGTGTCGAGCCCGGGTCGCCCTGGCGGCCCGAGCGGCCGCGCAACTGATTGTCGATGCGCCGTGACTCGTGGCGCTCGGTACCGATGACGTGCAGGCCGCCGGCCTCGATCACCGCGTCGTGGCGCTGTTGCCACTCCGCCTTCCTGCGGGCGATCGTTTCCTCGTCCGGTTCGTCGAGCTCGTCGATCTCGACGTCGACATTGCCGCCCAGGACGATATCCGTTCCGCGGCCGGCCATGTTGGTGGCGATGGTCACGGCGCCGGGGCGGCCCGCCTGGGCAACGATGGTGGCTTCACGCTCGTGGTTCTTGGCGTTGAGCACTTCGTGCGGGACACCGTCCTTTTTCAGCAGCCTGGCAATGTACTCGGAGTTCTCGATGGAGGTGGTGCCCACCAGCACCGGCTGACCGCGCTGCTGGCAGTCCGTGATGTCCTCGACGATGGCGTCGAACTTTTCCTTCTGGGTCAGATAGACCAGGTCGTGGAGATCCTCCCGGATCATCGGCTTGTGGGTCGGAATGACCGCCACCTCCAGCGCGTAGATGTGCTGGAACTCATAGGCTTCGGTATCCGCCGTACCGGTCATGCCGGAGAGCTTGTCGTACATGCGGAAGTAGTTCTGGAAGGTGATGGAGGCCAGGGTCTGGTTCTCCGCCTGGATACTCACGCCTTCCTTGGCCTCGATGGCCTGGTGCAGCCCCTCGGACCAGCGCCGTCCGGGCATTGCGCGGCCCGTGAACTCGTCGACGATGACGATCTGCCCGTCGCGAACCAGGTAGTGCACGTCGCGCTGATAGAGCGCATGGGCCCGCAATGCCGCATTGAGATGGTGCAGCATCGCGATGTTGCGCGCGTCGTAGAGGCTCTCCCCCTCGGGCAGCAGGCCCGCGTCGCGCAGGACCTGCTCGGCGTGTAACTGTCCGTCCTCGGTCAGATAGGCCTGGCGGGCCTTCTCGTCCACATAATAGTCGCCGGGTCCTTCCTCTTCTTCCTGCCTGCTGAGCTTCGGCACCAGGGTGTTCATCTTGGTGTAGAGCTCGCTGCTGTCCTCGGCGGGGCCGGAAATGATCAGCGGTGTCCTGGCCTCGTCGATGAGGATGGAGTCCACCTCGTCGACAATGGCGAAATGCCGTTCGCGCTGCATGCGGTCTTCCAGCCGCAGCGCCATGTTGTCCCGCAGGTAATCGAATCCGAACTCATTGTTCGTGCCATAGGTAATGTCGGCGGCGTAGGCCTCGCGCTTGGCCGTGACATCCATGCCGGGGACGACGACGCCCGTGCTCAGCCCCAGGAAATCGTAGACCTTGCCCATCCACTCCGCGTCGCGCCGCGCCAGGTACTCGTTGACCGTGACCACGTGAACGCCCTCGCCCGGCAGCGCGTTGAGGTAAGCCGCCAGCGTGGCCACCAGGGTCTTGCCCTCGCCGGTCTTCATTTCGGCGATCTTGCCGCTGTTCAGCACCATGCCGCCGATGAGCTGGACGTCGAAATGGCGCATGCCAACGGAACGCTGCGCCGCCTCGCGGACCACCGCGAAGGCCTCGGGCAGGAGATCCTCCAGCCGCTCCCCCTGCTCCAGGCGGTGCCGGAACTCCTCCGTTTTCGCCCGCAATTCGGCATCGGATAGCGCCTGGATGCCCTCTTCGAGCGCATTGATGCGGTCCACGGTCTTGCGCATCCGGCGCATGAGCCGCTCGTTGCGGCTGCCGAATACCTTTTTGGCGATGGCATTCAACATAAGGCTTTGCTCGCCTGCTCCATTGGAAAATGTATGGGGGATATGACGCCCGTCGGTCGCGGCCGCGGGCCGGTCGCGCCGGCCCGCGGGAACGCCCGGCGGGATTCGCGCCAAAAGCCCGTACTATAGCGTATATGCGTTGAAAATATTAGGCGCCGCGGGGGCGCAGCGGTTACCTTGGCGTGACATGCCCGGTTGTGCAGTGATGATATTCAGACAGCGATGAGCGGCCGCGATTCCAAATACCCCAAGCGCCTTGGCACGCTTCTGGGACAGACGGGTCTCGGCCGGGTGAGCCGGCACGCGCGAACGCTCCAGAGCCTGGAGGAGCGGCTCTGGCCCGTCCTGGCGCCGCTGGTGGACGGTGACTGGCGGCTGGCGCGGCTGGACCAGGAGAAACTCGTTCTGGTCGTCGAGTCGCCCGCCTTCGCCAGCGCCGTGCGCTACAGGCAACGGCAGATTCTCTCGGAGATCCGGCGCGTTACGGGCAGCAAACCGCGGCGGCTGCAGGTGAAGATCGCCCCGACCCGGGCGCGGCCGAGACCGGTGCCCCGTCGCCGCCTCTCCCCCGAAGCCGCGGCCCACATCGAGGAGGCAGCGCGAGGCGCAGACTCACCCGCGCTCAGAGAGGCCCTGCTGCGGCTGGCCGGCCGAAGCCGGTCCGGAGAAGAGTAGGAAAGGGCCGGCCGGTCAGGCTACCGGCACGGGCTGATCGAAGGAGATCGGCGCCTTCTCCACTTCTTCGAACGTCACCTCTTCCCAGGCATCGGTCTCCAGCAACAGCGTCCGGAGTAGCGTATTGTTCAGTGCGTGGCCGGACTTGAAACCGCTGAAGGCACCGATAAGGTTGTGTCCGAGCAGGTAGAGGTCGCCGATGGCGTCCAGGATCTTGTGCTTGACGAACTCGTCGCGGTAACGCAGCCCGTCCTCGTTGAGGATCCGGTAGTCATCCACGGCGATGGCATTATCCAGGCTCGCGCCGAGCGCCAGCTTCTGCTCCTGCAGGTATTCGAAGTCCCGCATGAAGCCGAACGTGCGCGCGCGGCTCACCTCCTTGACGAAGGACGTGCTCGAGAAGTCGACCTCGGCGGTCTGGTCTTCGGACTTGAACAGCGGGTGGTCGAATTCCAGAGTGAAGCCCACCTTGAAACCCTCGAACGGCTCGAACTGAGCCCACTTGTCGTCCTCGGCCACCCGGATCGGTCGCTTGATGCGAATGAAACGCTTGGGCGCGTCCTGCTCCTGGATGCCCGCCGAGCGAATCAGGAACACGAACGGGCCGGCGCTGCCGTCCATGATGGGCACCTCGGGGGCGCTCAGATCCACGTAGGCATTGTCGATGCCCAGACCCGCCATCGCCGAGAGGAGGTGTTCCACCGTCGCGACCCGCGCTTCACCGTTGACCAGCGTGGTCGACAGCTGGGTGCTGCCGACGTTCTCGGCATGGGCCTTGATCTCCACGGGCTCCGGCAGATCGGTGCGGCGGAATATGATGCCTGTGTTCGCGGCGGCGGGGCGCAGTGTCAGAAAGACCTTCTCGCCCGTGTGCAGACCGACGCCTGTTGCCCGGATGCTGTTCTTCAGTGTGCGCTGGCGAATCATGATATGGGCTAGCTCCCGTCCATGTCCGATGGCTCTAAGCCGGAGCCCCGTAGGCAGCAACAGGAGGGCTGCCAAACCGGCGTGAGATAATTCACAGTATTGTAACCAAACTTCGGCAGATTTACACCGCAGTGCATCATAAGGCGAACCACCTTTCCGAAAGCGAGACCGGGCGCGCAATTTTCACGTCCGGCGCGGACGCAGTGCATCCGGGGACGGCCTCGGCGACCGTCCCGGGTGATGCTCGCGGCGGCAGCGGGTCATGGGCCTCGAAGCCTGGACCGTACCGCCTCTGACCGGGTGAGCGTGTCACAGTTCCGACGGCCAACCGGCCCGGACGGGAGCCGGTCGCCGTCGCCGGGCGTCAATCCGCCTGGCGACGCAGAAACGCCGGAATGTCCAGATAGTCCATGTCATCGCTCCCCGAGCCGGAGGGACGGTCGTTGGCCGCCTTCTTCCGGATAACCGTCGGCCGGTCCAGCTTGTCGTAGTCCACCTCCCCGGTACTCTTCTTGGCGGCCACGGTCCGCAGCTGGGGCTCCTGAGCCTGCATCGGCGCGCCCAGCCCGGTGGCCACGACGGTCACCCGCAGCTCATTCTCGAGCTCCGGATCAATGACCGTTCCCACCACGACCGTAGCATCATCCGACGCGAATTCCTTGACCGCATTGCCCACGTCGTCGAATTCGCCGATGGACAGATCCAGCCCGGCGGTCACGTTGACCAGGATACCCTTGGCGCCGGCGATGTTGGCGTCTTCCAGCAGCGGGCAGGCAATGGCGCGCTCCGCGGCCTCCCGGGCACGCCCCTCGCCGGAGGCATAGCCGGAGCCCATCACCGCCATGCCCATCTCGGACATCACGGTCCGTACGTCGGCGAAGTCCACGTTGATCAGGCCCGGCCGCGTAATCAGCTCGGCGATGCCCTTGACCGCGCCCAGCAGGACGTCGTTGGCCTCCTTGAAGGCACCGAGCAGGGTCAGCTCCTTGCCAAGGACGCTGAGCAGCTTCTCGTTGGGGATGGTGATCAGGGAGTCGACGTTGCGGCCGAGCTCCTGGATACCCTCGTTGGCCACCTGCATGCGCTTGCCGCCCTCGAAGGGGAACGGCTTGGTCACCACCGCGACGGTGAGAATGCCCAGATCGCGGGCAATCTCCGCCACCACGGGCGCCGCGCCGGTCCCCGTGCCGCCGCCCATGCCGGCGGTTATGAACACCATGTCCGCGCCCTCCAGGCATTCCTGAATGCGCTCGCGGTCCTCGATGGCCGCCTCCCGGCCCACGCCCGGGTTGGCGCCGGCGCCCAGGCCCTTGGTGATGTTGGCGCCCAGCTGCAGGGTCGTCTTGGCCGCCGTGTTCTTCAGCGCCTGGGCATCGGTATTGGCGCAGATGAAATCCACGCCCTCGATGTCCGCCGCCACCATGTGCTGGACGGCGTTGCCGCCGCCCCCGCCGACGCCGATCACCTTGATCACGGCGTTCTGACTGTAGGAATCCATAAGCTCAAACATCATTTGCCCTCCACGGTCTTCGTCGTTGCGCATGTCGCCGTCCGATAATTCGTCTAGAAATTGCCCTGGAACCAACTCTTCATGCGTGCCCACAAGGCACTCATGTTGCCCTCGCCGGTCAGATCCGCGACGTCGTGGCCACGGTTCTGCCAGCCGAAATTCAACAGCCCCACTCCGGTGGAATAGATCGGGTTGCTCACTACGTCGGAGAGCCCGGTAACCCGCTGCGGGATCCCCTGGCGCACCGGCATGTGGAATACCTCCTCGGCCAGATCAATAACGCCCTCCATCTTCGAGCTGCCGCCCGTGAGCACGATGCCGGCGGCGATCAGGTCCTCGAACCCGCTGCGGCGCAGCTCCTCCTGGACCAGGGTCAGCAGCTCCTCGTACCGGGGCTCCACCACCTCGGCCAGGGTCTGTCGCGAGAGGCGTCGCGGCGGACGATCGCCCACCGATGGCACCTCGATGGTCTCTTCCGCGGCCGCCAGCTGGGACAGGGCGCAGGCGTACTTGACCTTGATCTCCTCGGCATGCTGGGTCGGCGTGCGCAGCGCCACGGCGATGTCGTTGGTCACCTGGTCGCCGGCGATGGGAATCACCGCCGTGTGGCGAATGGCGCCCTCCGTGAACACGGCGATGTCGGTGGTGCCGCCGCCCATGTCCACCAGGCACACGCCCAGTTCCTTCTCGTCCTCGGTGAGCACCGCGTAGCTGGAGGCGAGCTGCTCGAGGATGACGTCATCCACCTCCAGCCCGCAGCGGCGCACGCACTTGATGATGTTCTGGGCCGCCGAAACGGCGCCGGTGACCATGTGCACCTTCGCCTCCAGGCGCACGCCGGACATGCCAATGGGCTCGCGCACTCCCTCCTGGCTGTCGATGATGAATTCCTGGGGCAGGATGTGGAGGATGCGCTGATCCGCCGGAATCGCCACGGCGCGTGCCGCGTCGATGACGCGCTCGACGTCGCCCACGGTGACCTCCTTGTCGCGGATGGCGACGATGCCGTGGGAATTGAGGCTGCGCACGTGGCTGCCGGCAATGCCCGCGTAGACCGAATGGATCTGGCAGCCGGCCATCAGCTCGGCCTCTTCCACCGCGCGCTGGATGGACTGCACCGTGGACTCGATATTCACCACGACACCCTTTTTCAGGCCGCGCGAGGGATGCGAGCCGATGCCGACGATGTCCACTTCCCCCTGTGGCGTGAGCTCGCCGACAATGGCGACGACCTTGGACGTGCCGATGTCGAGCCCTACCAGAAGGTTTCGTTCCTGCTTCTTGCTCATTGCGCTGCCCTGTTGTCCTCTTGCTTGCGCGCCTGTTCTGTGGCCTTCCATTCGATGGCGAAACCGTTGGGATAGCGCAGGTCCACCCGCTCGGGGACCCGCCCGGCCTGCCGCCGCAACCGCGGCAACGCGCCGAGATAGCGCCCCAGACGCGCCTCCAGCGAATGCGTGCCCAGCTCGATTCGCGCGCCCCCGGCGAGCTTCAGTGTCCAGGCCCCACGCGCATCGACCGACAGCGCATCGATGGCGAGCCCGTATTCCTCCAGGGCCGGCGCCAGCGCGTTATAGGCCCCCACCACCGCCTCACGCCGCTGTGACGGGCCGGCTAGCCTTGGCAGCCCTTCCGGCATCGCCGTCGGCGTGAAAAGCTGCCCGGAGGCATTGACCAGGCCGGCCTCCCCCCACCGGGCGAGCGGCTGCTGTTCCTCGATGTGTATGGCCAGCGCGTGGGGCCAGATCCGTCGCACACTGGCCCGGCGCACCCACGCCAGCTCCTCGACGGCCGCCCGAATGCGGCCGACGTCCAGCGACAGCAGACCGCCGTTGAGGTGCGGCGCCATGGCGGCGCGCAGGTCCGCCTCGGATACATGACCGAAGTCCCCGGCCAGGGACACCGATCTGAGCGGAAACAGCGGCTCACCGTGCTCGCGGTCCAGCAACCAGAGCATGCCGCTAGCCAGCAGCATCGCCAGCCCCGCCGGCACCAGCCAGCGTGCCGGTCGCCGGCGGGTTGCATCCACACCGCTCCCGGCGCCGGGAAGTTCGTTCAGGGCCGCCACGCTCATCGCCGGGCCTCCGCCGTGCGAAGGATGCGCCAGACCAGTTCCGCCATGCCGACCCCCGCCGCGGCCGCCGCCATCGGAACGAGGGAGTGGTCGGTCATGCCCGGGACGGTATTGGCTTCCAGCAACCAGAATCGCCCGACCTCGTCGCGCATGAAGTCCACCCGGCCCCAGCCCTCGCATCCCAGTGCCCCGAAGGCCTCACCCGCCAGGGCCTGCATTTCCGCCTCGGCCTCGGCATCCAGTCCACAGGGGCAGTGGTAGAGGGTGTCGCCGGCGCGGTATTTGGCCTCGAAGTCATAGAATCCCCGCGGGGTCTCCAGCCGGATGCCGGGCAATGCCTCTCCGGACAGCAGCGACACCGTGTACTCGCCACCGTCGATCCACGCCTCGGCAACCACCTGGTCGTCGTAGCGCATGGCATCCCGCCAGGCGCTCTCCAGTTCCTGGGCCTTGTCTACCCGCGTCATGCCGATGCTCGAGCCCTCGTGGCTGGGCTTGATCATCAGCGGCAGCCCCAGCGTCTGCACCGCGGCACCGAGATCGGCCTCGCGGCGCAGCACCCGGAACGCCGGCGTCGGCAGCCCCAGTCCCTGCCAGCAGAGCTTGCTGCGGTGCTTGTCCATGGCGAGAGCCGAGCCGAGAACGCCGCTGCCCGTATACGGCACGCCCAGGGCCTGCAGGGCACCCTGGATGACGCCGTCCTCCCCGCCCCTGCCGTGGAGCGCGATGAACGCCCGGTCAAAGCGGGCCAGGCCCGCGATGCCTTCGCGGCTGGGATCGTAGCCGTGGGCGTCCACGCCAAGACTTCCCAGGGCCTCGAGCACGGCGGTCCCGCTCTTCAGGGAGATCTCGCGCTCGGCCGAATCGCCCCCCATGAGAACCGCGACGCGGCCCACTCCGGCACGCTGCTCGTCGTTGAGGCTGAACTCGCTCATGGGCGCTCCACCACGATCCATACCGCCGACGCGGCCGCCTCGCCGTGAACCTTCAGCGCGCGGCGCAGTGCCTCGCCGCAGCCGCACGGACCGGTGTCGTCAATGGCCATGACCACCTCCCTGCCCCGCGTTCTCCAGCAGCCGGGCGGGCAACGTGCCGATGCTGCCCGCGCCCAGCGTCAGCACCAGATCGCCGGGCTGCATGATGCCCGGCAGCACATCGACCAGCTCGTCCAGCCCCGCCGCGAACACCGGATTCACCTGGCCCCGCGCGCGCAGCGCGGCGCACAGGGCACGGCCGTCGGCGCCCGGGATCGCCGGCTCGCCCGCGGCATAGACCTCGCTGACCACGAGGGCGTCGCTTTCCGAGAGCACGCGAACGAAGTCGTCGAACAGATCCCGGGTACGGCTGTATCGATGGGGCTGGAACACCACCACGAGCCGCCGGTCCGGCCAGCCGTCGCGCACGGCCGCTATGGTGGCCTCGATCTCCTTGGGGTGATGGCCGTAGTCGTCCACCAGCATGACGGCGCCGCCCTGGACCGCCAGCTCACCGTAGACCTGAAACCGCCGGCCGATGCCCTGAAAGCTGGTCAGGGCCCGCTGCACGGCGCCGATATCCAGCTCCATCTCCAGCGCCACGGAGATCGCCGCCAGCGCGTTCTCCACGTTGTGCCGGCCGGGCATGTTCAGCTCGACCTCGAAGGCCTCATGCCCTTCGGCGACCACCGTGAATCTCGTCCGCAGGCCGTCCTGCGTCACGTTCACGGCGCGCACGTCCGCGTTCCCGGCAAAGCCATAGGTCCGGATGGGCCGGCCCACCTCCGACGCCAGGGCCATCACCTGGTCGTCATCGGCACAGAGCACCGCCAGGCCGTAGAACGGTAGATGGTGCAGGAACTCCAGAAAGGTGGCGCGCAGCCGGCCGAAGTCGCCCTCGTAGGTCCCCAGGTGATCGGCGTCGATGTTGGTGACCACCGCCATCATGGGCTTGAGGTGCAGGAAAGAGGCGTCGCTCTCGTCGGCCTCCGCCACCAGGTAGCGGCCCTCGCCGAGCCGGGCGTTGCTGGCCACGCTGTTGAGCCGGCCCCCGATTATGAAGGTCGGATCGGCGCCGCTCTCGGCCAGGACGCTGGCGATCAGGCTGGTGGTCGTGGTCTTGCCGTGGGTACCGGCGACGGCAATGCCGAAGCGGAAGCGCATCAGCTCGGCCAGCATCTCCGCCCGGGGAACCACCGGTATCCGGCCCTCGCGGGCCGCCCGGACCTCCGGGTTGTCCTCGGTGACGGCGCTGGAGACCACCACGGCATCGGCATCGGCCACGTGGCCCGCGTCATGGCCGTAAGCCACTTCCGCGCCAAGCCCCGCCAGGCGCTCGGTCACCGGATTGGGCTTGAGGTCCGAGCCTGTCACCCGGTATCCGAGGCTGATCATCACCTCGGCGATGCCGCCCATGCCGGAGCCGCCGATGCCGACGAAATGCACACAACGCACCCGGCCCATCGCTCGCGGGTCGGTTGGGTCAAAGCTCTGGCGCGTCCGGCTCATCACGCGGCCTCCAGGCAGAAATCGGCCACCTTGCGGGTCGCCTCGGGGCGACCCAGCTCGCGGGCCCGGGTGGACATCGCCAGGACCCGGCTGCGGTCCCCTGCCAGCGCGGCGATCTCCGCGGCGAGGCGCTCGGCCGTGAGCTCGGACTGCTGGATCAGCACCGCGGCCCCCGGGTCGGCGAGATACCGGGCATTCGCGGTCTGATGGTCGTCCACGGCATGGGGATAGGGCACCAGGATGGCGGCCACCCCGGCCGCCGCCAGCTCCGCGACGGTCAGGGCGCCCGCCCGGCAGATCACCACGTCGGCCCATTGCAGCGCCTCGGCCATATCGTCGATGAAGGCGAGAATCGTGGCGTCCACACCGGCTTCGGCATAGGCCTGGCGGGCCTGCTCGAGGGTGCGCTCGCCGGCCTGGTGGCGGATCTCCGGACGCGATGCCTCGTCAAGCAGGGCAACCGCCTCGGGGACACGCTGATTCAGCGCCAGGGCGCCCAGACTCCCGCCGACCACCAGCATCCGGAGCCGTCCCTCGCGCCCGCCCAGCCGCTCCGCCGGGGCCGGCACCGCCGACAGGGCCTGCCGGACCGGATTGCCGGTAAACGTCACGTTGTCCTGTTCCGCGAACGTGCCCGAAAAGCCCGTCATCACGCGCCCTGCGAGCCGCGCCAGAATCCGGTTGGTGAAGCCGGGGACGGCGTTTTGCTCGTGAATGAGCAGCGGCCGTCGCAGCAGCCACGCGGCGACCGCCCCGGGACCCGCGGCATAGCCACCCATGCCCAGGACGGCACGCGGGCGATAGCGGCGCATCGCGCGCAGCGCCTGACC
>JACDUA010000103.1 GCA_013519935.1 Ectothiorhodospiraceae bacterium WFHF3C12
CGATGCGCTCGTCGAGCACATCGAGCTCCGCCTGCAGCGCCGCCGCGCGGGCGCGCGTTGCCTCAAGCCGGGCACGAGCCTCGCGATCGTCGAACCGCGCCAGCACCTGCCCCTTGGCGACCCGATCGCCGGCAACCAGCTCCAGCTCGGTGATCCGCCCGCTGACGGGCGCGCTAAGGGTAATCATGGAGGCGTGAATCCGGGCGTCCGTGGCGCGCACGTAGTTGAGCCGGTCGTGGACCCACCAGGCCAGGGCCGCCCCCACCGCCAGCACGATCACCGCCACGACCACCAGCACGCGGCCGCTTTGCCGCCAGCGTCGCGGCGGCCGCCGTGTGTGCGGCGGCGCCGTCATTCCAGGTCCTCGGCCTGACGCCTGACCCGCTCCAGGGTCTGGAAACAGATACGCAGCTCATCCGGGGGCAGATCACCGAGCAGATCCTGGCGTAACCCCGCGGCGACGCTCTCGATATGACGCATGGCCTCCTTGGCGCGTTCGAGCAGAAAGACGCGCTTGCTGCGGCGATCCTGGGGGCATTCACGGCGTTCGATCCAGCCGTCCTCGGCCAGACGGTCGAGCAGCCGCACCAATGTCGGCCCCTCGATTCCGAGGCGTTCGGCGAGTGCCTTCTGCGTAATGCCCTCGCCGGCGCGGTGGATATTCACGATGGTCCGCCACTTGGCCTGGCTCAGGCCGAGCGGCCGCAACCGCCGGTCCAGCTCCTGGCGCCATGCCCGGGCCGCCTCGAAAAGCACCACGCCGAAGGCGTCTATGTGGGAACGCTCGTCCAAGGAACACCCGTGTTGACGCGAAACCTATTAGCAATCTATTAGATAGCTTGCTACCTATCAAGCCACGACCCGGCACAAAGCAAAAGGCCCCGCGACGCGGGGCCTTCCGGTACGGCTCCGGGCTGGACGGCCGGCGGCTCAGCCCTGGGTGGGATCCTCGCCGACCTGGATGATCAGCTTGCCGAAGTTGCGGCCTTCCAGCAGACCCTGGAAAGACGAGACGGCGTTCTCGAGCCCCTGGACCACGTCCTCCTTGTAGCGGACCTTCCCGTCCCGGATCCACCCGGACATGTCCTCGAGGAACCGCGGCATCAGCGGCGCGAAATCGAACTGAATGAAGCCGCGCACCATCAGCCGCTTGGTCAATACCGTTCGCATGAAGCCCGGCAGCTGGTCCGGTCCTTCCGGCGTGCCGGTCATGTTGTAGTAGGCGATCAGGCCGCACACCGGCATGCGCGAAAACTCATTGAACAGCGGATACACCGCGCTCAACACCTTACCGGCGACGTTCTCGAAGTAGACGTCAATACCGTCCGGGCAGGCCTCCGCCAGGGCCTTCTCGAAGTCGTCCTTCTTGTAGTTCACCGCCGCATCGAAGCCGAGGTCGTCCCGCACGTAGGCGCACTTCTCGTCGTTGCCGGCGATGCCGACGACGCGGCAACCCTTGAGCTTGGCGATCTGGCCGACCACCTGCCCCACGGCACCGCTGGCCGCCGAAACCACGACCGTCTCCCCGGCCTTGGGCTGACCCAGCTCCAGCAGCCCCGCGTAGGCGGTGAACCCCGGCATGCCCATGACGCCCAGCGCCGTGGTGATGGGCGCCTGCTGTGGATCGAGCTTGCGCACGCCCTCGCCGTCGGACAGGCCGTGGGTCTGCCAGCCGATGCGGGCCAGCACGACGTCCCCGGGCCGATAGCCGTCCAGCTTGCTCTCGACCACCTCGCAGACCGTGCCACCCTCCATCGGATCGCCGATCTCCACGGGCTTCGCGTAGGACTTGGCCGCGCTCATTCGGCCGCGCATGTACGGGTCCAGGGACAGGTAAATCGTCCGCAGCAGCATCTGACCGTCCGCGGGGGACGGCACAGACATGGACTCCAGCTTCAGGTGCTGATCGGTGGGCATGCCCTCGGGGCGCTCGGCCAGGACAATGCGTTTGCCTTGTTGGTCGGACACTTGAAGTCTCCTCGAATATGGTTCGTGTTTATACTGCAAGATATTCTATTTATTGATCTTACGACTCGTCTTTCACGCTAATCGGTCGGCGTCGGCCGCTCACCCTTCTCACCGTCCACCGGCGCCGGCGCCTGGACAAAGCCGAACCGCTCCGGCACGTCCGCGGCGGCAATGCGGCCCAACGGCACCCGCGAACCGGCAAACGCCAGCTGCAGATGCGGACCGCCCTCGCCTTCCAGTGCGGCGGCAAGGCTCTCTTCCAGCTGCGTCGCGGCCTGGCCCCGGCCGTCGTACAACCGCTCCAGGGCCCAGTCCAGATCGTGATCATCGAGCAGGCCGATACCGTACTCCGTTTCCAGCAGCACACTGCCGGCCTCGTCCAACCACGCTGACGTCAGCTGCGTCACCGGCGCGTTTGTATGGGTCAACAGCCCGCCGTCGGGCTGGCTGCGGTAGACCCAGGGTGTGTAGTCGAGATCGATGAACCCGCGCTGAGGGCCATTCTGGAAAAACCAGCGCCCATGCTCGTCGCAATGGTAATTCCGGGCGATGAAATCCAGCGTCGGCTCACGCTCGATGCGCCGCCCCTTGAGATACCAGTGCCCGCGGCGGTCCAGCCGCAGCCACCCGAACAGGGCCGGCACATTGGGCCACTTTTCCATCGCCTGCAGGACGCGCTGATCCATGGGGGAATCCCGTTTGCCAGTGACGCAAACAGAAGTGGCGGCCGTGGCCGCCACTATCAAGCACCCGCAGGCGGTGCCGCGGGCACCGCCTCGTCGGCGCGTCAGGCGTTGGCGGCCAGCGGCGCGCCGGCGGCCTCGCCTTCGGCCTGGTTGTCGGTCAGCGCCACGTAACGCTCGATGTGCTGATCGGTGTCGCCCAGCACATGGTCGATCATGACCAGGCGCTTGGCGTAGTGCGCCACGGCGTACTCCCAGGTCATGCCGATGCCGCCGTGGAGCTGGATCGCCTGCTCGGAGACGAAGCGCCCCGCCTGGCCGATCAACGCCTTCGCCGCGCTCAACGTACGCTCACGAAGCTCGTAGTCCTCTTCCAGCCGGCTGGCAGCGAGGATGGCCATGGAGCGGGCCTGCTCCGTGTGCATCTGCATGTCCACCATGCGGTGCTGCAGGGCCTGGAACTTGCCGATGGGCACGCCGAACTGCTTGCGCTGGTTGAGATATTCCAGCGTCCAGCCGCAGGCGGCCTCCATGGCACCGACGGCTTCCGCGCACAGCGCGGCGATGCCGCGGCCAACGACCTGCTCGATGGCCGGGAAGGCCTTGCCCGGCTCGCCGAGCACACCGTCGGCACCCACCTGGACGCCGTCCAGGATGATCTCGGCGGCGCGCAGGCCGTCAACGGTCTGGTAGCCGCGCCGGGTGACACCCTCGGCGTTGGCGTCCACCACGAACAGGGCGATGCCGTCGCTGTCGGTGACGTCGCCGCTCACCCGGGCCGAGACGACCAGCTTGTCGGCGCTGTCGCCGTTGAGCACGACGGCCTTGCGACCCGTGAGGCGATAGCCGTCGCCGCTCTTCTCGGCCTTCGTCTCCACGTGACTCAGGTCGTAGCGGGACTGCGGCTCGCCGTGGGCGAACGACATCACCAGCTCCCCGCCGATCAGCGGCTCCAGCAGGGCCTCCTTCTGGGCGTCGCTGCCCAGGGACTCGATCAGGCCGCCGGCCAGGACCACCGTGGGCAGGTAGGGCTCCACCACCAGGCCGCGGCCGAACTCCTGCATCACCAGCATCAGCTCCACGCCGCCGCCGCCGAAGCCGCCACTTTCCTCGCTGAAGGGAATGCCCAGCAGCCCCAGGTCGGCGAACTGGCTCCAGATCTCCTTGCTGTAGCCCGCCGGCTCCTCCAGGAGCTTCATGCGGGACTCGAAGTCGTACTGCTCCCGGATCATCCGCGCCACGGTGTCCTGGAGCATGCGCTGTTCGTCAGTCAGGTTGAAATCCATGGTGCTATACCTCCGCGGCCCTTAGAGGCCCAGGATCATCTTGGAGATGATGTTCTTCTGAATCTCGTTGGAACCGCCGTAGATCGACAGCTTCCGGTTGTTGAAGTAGCGCCCGGCCAGCGGCGGCGCATACTCGGGGCCGACCTCCGGGCCCTCGCCGGCTTCCGCGTCGAAGAACTCGGGGAGGAACGGGATGGCGTACGGCCCCACCGCGCGGCGCATCAGGTCGTAGATCTCCTGGCGCACCTCGGTGCCCTTGATCTTCAGCATGGAGCTCTCCGCACCCGGGGCACCACCTTCCTTCGCCGCGGCGAGCACGCGCAGATTGGTCATCTCCATGGCCATCAGGTCGATCTCCACCTGGGCGACGCGGTTGCGGAACAGCGGGTCCTCCATGAGCGGCCGGCCGTTCTTCTTCTGATCCCAGGCGATGGACTTGAGCTTGGACAGGGCCTCCTTGGCCATGCCGACCCCGGCGATACCGGTCCGCTCGTGCGTCAGCAGGTACTTGGCGCAGGTCCAGCCCTTGTTCTCTTCGCCGACCAGGTTCTCCACCGGCACCTTGACGTCCTCGAAGAAGACCTCGTTCACCTCGTGGCCGCCCTCGATGGTGTAGATGGGGCGCACGGTGATGCCGGGGGTGCTCATATCGATCAGCAGAAAGGAGATGCCCTCCTGCTTCTTCGCCTCGGGGTCCGTGCGCACGAGGCAGAAGATCATGTTCGCGTACTGCCCAAGGGTGGTCCAGGTCTTCTGGCCATTGACGACGTAGTGATCGCCCTCGCGCACCGCGCGGGTCTTCAGACCGGCCAGATCGGAGCCGGCGCCCGGCTCGGAATAGCCCTGGCACCACCAGTCGTCCTGGTTGAGGATGCGCGGCAGGTAGTATTCCTTCTGCGCCTCGGTACCGAACTTGATGATCACCGGCGCGACCATGCTCACACCGAAGGGCACCACGCCCGGAGCGCCGGCCTTGGACGACTCCTCGTCGAAGATATGCTTCTGCACCGGCGTCCAGCCCGTGCCGCCGTACTCCACCGGCCAGCTCTGGGCCAGCCACCCCTGCTCGTTGAGGATTTTCTGCCAGCGAACCATCTCCTCCTTGCCAAGATGCTTGCCGGCCTTAACCTTCGTGGCGATGTCTTCTGGGAGCTTGTTCTTCAGAAACGTCCGCACCTCGTCGCGGAACGCCTGCTCCTCGGGTGTGTAATGGATATCCATCAGCGTGTAACCTCTCTCGAACCGAACTCTGACCACCTGGAACCGGCGGGTCGCCGTTGCTGGGTCGACGATGCAGGCAGCGTATCGCCGGCAAAGCCGCGGACAAACCGCGGAACTATATCAGCTCGCGGGCGCCGCGCTCACGTCGCGATCCGGGATCCATTCTCCTCCTCAACGCCCACTGTTGCACGCCGGGCACATCGGCTCACGAGCCGCACGTCGGGCATTGCAGCCGCCACAGAGTATAAGCTAAAAGACCCATGGCGCAATTATTTCGAAACTCTATTTTGCTATGCGAAACACCAATACGGAGGACTTAAAAGCATGCGCATCATCGACGGTATCGAGGAACTGAAATCCCTCACCGGCGAAGAGCTGGGCGTCAGCGACTGGGTAACCATTGACCAGGACCGCATTCAGGCATTCGCGGACGCCACGGGCGACCATCAGTGGATTCACGTGGACGTGGAGCGCGCCGAACGGGAATCGCCCTGGGGTGCGCCGGTGGCCCATGGCTATCTCACCCTGTCGCTGCTGCCGAAACTTACGGAACAGATTTACAAGGTTGAGGGGCCCACGGCCAAAATCAACTACGGTCTCAACCGGGTTCGCTTTCCCAATGCCGTGAAGAGCGGCTCGCGCGTGCGCGGCCGCACCCGGCTGATCAACCTGGAGCAGATCGCGCCGAACCAGCACCGCGGCACCTTCGAGACCATCATCGAGGTGGAAGGAGCGGACAAGCCCGCCTGCATCGCGGAAGGCCTGGTCGTCTACGTGCTCGACTAGCGTCTCCCGCGTCCATTGGGGCCCACGATACAATCCTGCAGAGAGAGCGAGACAGCCATGAGCAATGAACGCCCCGTCGCTATCGTCACCGGATCGTCCTCCGGTGTCGGCGCCGCCACCGTCAAGCTGCTGGCCGGCCGCGGCTGGAACGTGGTCATCAATTACAGCCGCAAGGCCGACGCCGCCGAGGCCGTTGCCGAGGAGTGCCGTTCCCTTGGCGCGGACGTGCTGGTGCGCCAGGCCAATGTCGCGGAGGACGCCGACTGCCGCGCACTGGCCAAGGCGGCCGTGGACCGCTGGGGGCGCATCGATGCCCTGGTCAACAACGCCGGCACCACCAGGTTCTGCGACCATGCCGATCTGGAGGGGCTTAGCGCCCAGGATTTCCAGGACATCTACGCCGTCAACACGATCGGCCCCTATCAGATGACCCGGGCCGTCGCACCGTCCATGCAATCGGCCGGTCAGGGCGCCATCGTCAACACGGCGTCCATAGCCGGCGTGACGGGCGTGGGCAGTTCCATCGCCTACGCCGCTTCCAAGGGCGCCCTGATCACGATGACGAAATCCCTGGCCCGCGCGCTGGGCCCGGCCATTCGGGTCAACGCGGTATGCCCGGGCTTCATCAAGGGCGAGTGGCTACGTGAGGGCCTGGGCGAGGAGCGCTACAACAAGATGGTGGAGACCCTGGAGTCGGGAACCCCGCTGCAGCGCGTTTGCGACCCCGAGGATGTCGCCGACGGCATCTATTACTTCCTGGCCCACGGGCGCCTGGTCACCGGCGAGACCATGCTGCTGGACGGTGGCGCCCACCTGGGCAAGCGGTAGGGACGCCGCCATGAAGGCGGTCGGCTACCAGCGCTTCGGCGGGCCGGAGGTTTTGGCCTGGACGGACGGCTGGCCCGAGCCCCGGCCCGGCGCGGACGGCGTCATCGTCGCCGTCCGCGCCGGGGGCCTCAACCCGAAGGATGCGCTGCTGCGCAAGGGCAAGTTCCGCCGTACCCTCGCCCGGGAGCCGCTGCCGCGCGTCTCCGGCATGGAAGTGGCCGGCACCGTGATCGAAGCGGGGCCCGAGAGCGGCGACATTCCGGGGGAAGCCGTCTTCGGCATGACCAACGCCTTCTGCGGCGGCCTGCATGCCGAAAAGGCGTTCCTGCGAAAAGGCGAGTTCGCCCGTATGCCGCCGGGCATGGATTTCGATGAGGCCGCGGCGCTTCCCCTGGCGGGCCAGACGGCCCTGCAGGGCCTGCGCGATTACGGCGGCGCGGGCGATGCCAGCCGCGTGCTGATCAACGGCGCCAGCGGCGGTGTCGGTCACTTCGCGGTGCAGACCGCCAAGGCCCTCGGCGCCCATGTCACCGCCGTCTGCAGCCACCGCAACCTGGAATTCGTTCGGGGTTACGGCGCGGACGAGGTCATCGATTACGGCGAAACGAACGTCACCGCCCTCCCCGGCCCCTATGACTGCGTGTTCGACGTATTCGGCCAGTACAGTGCCCGGGATTTCCGCGCCTGCCTCGCCCGGCACGGGCGCTACGTCAGCACCGTGCCCAAGGCCGCCACCCTGTTCGGTGAGCTGCTGGCCCGCACCGGGCTCAGTCGTCGCTCGCGCCTTGTCAACGTGCGCAGCCGGCGGGCCGACCTGGAGCAGCTCGCCCGGTGGTACACCGAAGGCCGGCTCCGGGCCCACGTGGAGAACAGGTATCCAATGACCCGGGCCGCCGAGGCCCACCGCCAGATCGAGACGAAGCGAACCCGGGGCAAGATCGTGCTTACGTTCGACCAATAGCTTCGTGGCGGAGTCACCGTCTCAACACCGAGAGGGGGCACGGTGGCAAAGCGAAACCCATTTGCCGCCGGTGCTCAGGCGATTCGCGGCCATGGGCCGCTCCTTAGGCGGATGCGCGGCACGCGTAGGAGCGGCGCAAGCCGCGCTGCTGAATGCCGCCCCCAACCGGATCGCGCCTCGCGGCGCTCCTACAACGCAAAACCATCCGCTGGGGAGCGCGGCGTCGCCGCGGTGCCGGAGCATACCCATGAAAGCGTTCGCGCCGGGGTCGACTCTCCAACGGCGCCCCGTCCGACCCGTACCCGAAACGGTTCGCGGCCATGGGCCGCTCCTGAGGCGAGTCCACGTCACCTGTAGGAGCGGCGCAAGCCGCGATCCGGGGCGCCACGAAAACAGGCAATCGCGCCTCGCGGCGCTCCTACGACGCAACACCATCGGCTGTGGGAGCGGCCCATGGCCGCGAATGATGACCGGCGTCCTGCCACCACCACCCCGGAGCGCCAGACGAACCCTACTTCCGGAGCTCCGCCATGGCCTTGTCGATGCCTTCCAGGGTCAGCGGGTACATCCGCTGCTCCATGATGTCGTGGACCAGGCGGATCGACGGGGTGTGCGGCCAGAACCGCTCCGGCTGGGGATTGAGCCAGACCGCCTTGGGGAAGGTCTCCAGCAGACGCTCCATCCAGGCGGCGCCGGCCTCCTCGTTCCAGTGTTCCACGCTGCCGCCGGGCTGGATGATCTCGTAGGGGCTCATGGTGGCGTCGCCAACGAAGATCATCCGGTAGTCGTGACCGTAGGTGTGCATGACCTCCCAGGTGGGGATGCGCTCCTGGAAGCGGCGGTGATTGTCCTTCCACACCGATTCGTAGACGCAGTTGTGGAAGTAGTAATACTCCAGGTGCTTGAATTCGGTCTTGGCGGCCGAGAACAACTGCTCGCAGATGCGCACGTGGTCGTCCATGGAACCGCCCACGTCGAGAAACAGCAGCACCTTCACGGCGTTGTGCCGCTCCGGGACCATCTTCAGGTCGAGGTGGCCGGCATTGCGCGCCGTCGAGCGGATTGTGTCGTCCAGGTCCAGCTCCTCGTTGGCGCCGTCCCGGGCAAATTTGCGCAGCTTGCGCAGGGCGATCTTCATGTCCCGGGTGCCGAGCTGGTGCTGGTCATCCAGGTTGCGGAACTCCCGCTTGTCCCAGACCTTCACCGCACGGCGATGACGGGAGCGATCCTGGCCAATGCGCACGCCCTCGGGGTTGTAACCATAGGCGCCGAACGGCGAGGTGCCGCCGGTGCCGATCCACTTGTTGCCACCCTGGTGGCGTTCCGTCTGCTCCTCCAGGCGCTTGCGCAGGGTCTCCATGATCTCGTCCCAGCCACCGAGGCGCTCGATCTCGGCCTTCTCCTCCTCGGTGAGCATGAGCTCGACCTGCTTGCGCAGCCACTCCTCGGGGATTTCGCCCTCCGGAATGAGCTCGATGTTCTGCACCCCGTCGAAATAGGCGCCGAAGATGCGGTCGAAACGGTCGAACTTGGTCTCGTCCTTCACCAGCGTGGCGCGGGAGAGATAGTAGAAATCCTCCACGCTCACCACGGCCACCCGCTCGTCCATGGCCTCCAGCAGCGTCAGGAACTCGGTGACGCTGGGCTTGAGACCGCCCTCGCGCATGGCATAGAAAAAGTCGATCAGCATGGCACTGCCCCGCTATTGCCCGTGACCGGCGCGCTTACTGGGCACGCCGGGCCATGAACGCCAGCCGCTCGAACAGATGCACGTCCTGCTCGTTCTTCAGCAGCGCGCCGTGCAGCGGCGGCAGGGACTTGCGGATATCGGTGGAGCGCAGGGTCTCCGCCGGAATGTCTTCGGCCAGCAGAAGCTTCAGCCAGTCGATGAGCTCCGAGGTGGAGGGCTTCTTCTTCAGCCCCGGCACCTCGCGCAGGTCGAAGAACACCTCCAGGGCCTCGCGCAGCAGGTCCTGTTTCAGCTCCGGGAAGTGGACGTCGACGATGTCCGCCATGGTCTCCTTGTCCGGGAAGCTGATGTAGTGGAAGAAGCAGCGGCGCAGGAAGGCGTCCGGCAGCTCCTTCTCGTTGTTGCTGGTGATGATGATCACCGGCCGGTGCCGGGCGCGGATGGTCTGCTGGGTTTCGTAGACGTAGAACTCCATGCGGTCGAGCTCGCGCAACAGGTCGTTGGGGAACTCGATGTCCGCCTTGTCGATCTCGTCGATCAGCAGCACCGGCTGCTCCTCGGACTCGAAGCAGTCCCAGAGCCGGCCCTTGACGATGTAATTGGCGATGTCATGGACCTTCTCGTCGCCGAGCTGGGAGTCACGCAGGCGCGAGACGGCGTCGTACTCGTAAAGCCCCTGCTGCGCCTTGGTGGTGGACTTGATGTGCCACTCGTAGAACGGCTTGCCCAGGCTCTGGGCGATCTCTTCGGCCAGCAGGGTCTTGCCGGTGCCCGGCTCGCCCTTGATCAGCAGCGGACGCTGCAAAGCCACGGCGGCGTTCACCGCCATCTTCAGATCGTCAGTCGCAACGTAAGTGTCGGTACCTTCAAATCGCATTGTGCATACCCGTATCTGTCGCGGCCGGGTGGCCGCCGATGGAAACAAAGTGCGCCAGTGTAACCGCTCACCCCCGGGCCACACTAGGCGGCCGGAAAGGCGGCTTGTCGCAAGAGGATCGCGTGATCCTTCGCGCCGTTCGCGGCCAAGGGCCGCTCCTACGGCAAGTCCACGTCACCTGTAGGAGCGGCGCGAGCCGCGATCCAGAGGCGCCGCGAAAACAGGCGATCGCGCCTCGCGGCGCTCCTGCACCACAGCCCATGGCCGTTGGAACGGCGTCCACGCCGGGGCCGGCGCACCCACGCGATTCCGAGCCGACCCCGCGCGCGGAGCGGTTCGCGCCCATGGGCCGCTCCTACAGCGAGTCCACGGCACCTGTAGGAGCGGCGCGAGCCGCGATCCGGGGCGCCGCGAAAACAGGCGATCGCGCCTTGCGGCGCTCCT
>JACDUA010000104.1 GCA_013519935.1 Ectothiorhodospiraceae bacterium WFHF3C12
AAGGGGTCGCCTCGCTGCTGGCCCGGCGCATCTCGCGGCGCGAGCTGCGCGAGCGGCTCTGGCGCAACCTTGTGGCGGATCTGCAGCGGCGTTACGGGGAACACGACCCCTGGGAGATTCTCGCCGCCTCGCCCAGGCTGTCTCCAGTGGATCTGGAAACGGCGCGGCAGATGCGGCGGCGCTGCGAGCGTGGCGCCGGCGTGGACGACGAACGCTATGCCCGAACACTAATCCGAATCAGGGAACTGACCTTATGAGCAATGCGGTTCAGGCCATCGACAGTGCGCTGCGGTCGGCGCTGGAGGGACGGGTATTCGGCATGGACGGGACGGTGCGAGACATCGTCATTGCCCTGATCTGCCGGGGGCACGTGCTGGTGGAAGGGCCGCCCGGCCTCGGCAAGACCCTGCTTACCCGCAGCGTGGCCGCGACCCTGGGCGGCCGGTTCGGTCGCATCCAGTGCACGGCCGACCTCATGCCGTCGGACATCACCGGCGTCCATGTCTTCTCCAGTGAGCAGGAGCGGTTCCGGCTGATGCAGGGGCCGGTGTTCGCGGACGTGCTCCTGGTGGACGAGATCAACCGCACGAGCCCCAAGACGCAGTCGGCGCTGCTGGAGGCCATGGAGGAGCGGACGGTCACCATCGACCGGCGCAGCTACCCGTTGCCCGACAACTTCCTGGTCCTGGCCTCCCAGAATCCCCACGAATTCGAGGGCACCTATCCGCTGCCGGAGTCCCAGCTGGACCGTTTCCTGTTGCGCTCCAGCGTGGACTTCCCGGCGCCGGCCGATGAGCTCTCGGTACTCAAGACCTACGACAAGCCCGGGGCCGGCCGCGGGGAGCCGCCGGAAACCGCCCTGGGGGCGCAGGCTCTGGAGGCCGCTCGTACCGAGGCTGCGCAGCTGCGGGTGACGGACGCCCTCTATGACTACGTACGCGGCATCGCCTCGGCCAGCCGGGCGCATCCCCGGGTGGCGCTGGGATTGTCGACCCGGGGTGCGTTGGCGCTGGTGCGCTGCGCGCGCGTGGTGGCCGCCCTGGCGGGCCGGGACTACGTCACGCCCGATGACGTGCGCGAGATTGCCGAGCCGGTCATGGCGCACCGGCTGACGACCACGGCGGAGGCCGAGCTGTCAGGGGTCTCTTCCGCGGCGCTGTGCAACGAGATCCTGGACGGCGTGGAAGTGCCAAGGGCCTGATGCACCTGCCTCACCTGACCGTACGGGGTTACCTGAGTGCCCTGGCCGTGGTGGTGACAGGCATCGCCGGTCAGTGGCTGGCGTGGGTTTCACCCTGGGCGTGGCTGCTGCCAGCGGTGGTATGGCTTTCCCTGATCGGTTGGGAAGGAAGCCGCACCCGGCGCGCGACGCCAGCCATGGCGATTCAGATGCCGTCCGCGCTGTACCTGGGACGCGATGAGCACGCCCGGCTGGTGTTGACCGGCAGGGCGTCCTGGCGCCAGACCGCCGAGCTGGCATGGCCCCTGCCGGCCGGGCTGGCGGCAGAGGACTCGGGTGGCAGGCGCGTGGAGCTGGTCGCCGATGGCGTGGCCATGCCGGCGTGGCGGATCCGCGGGTGCAGACTGGGCGCGGTGGACCTGGGCACCGTGCACATGAGGCTGTCGGGACCGCTGGGGCTGAGTCGTTGGACATACACGCAATCGCTCGACACCCGGGTGGAGGTCGTGCCCGATATCCTGGGGCCGTCGGCCGCGACATCGGGGCGGGGACGCCCGGGCGAGCGGGCGATGGTGCGCCCCGGTAGCGGAACCGAGCTCCATGGGCTAAGGGACTACAGTCCCGGCGATCCGCTGCGCGCGGTGGACTGGAAGGGCACGGCCCGTCGCGGCAAGCCGGTGGTCCGGCTGTTCGACGATCAGCAGGCCCTGGAAATGCTGGTGCTGGTGGATGCCGGCCGGGCCAGCGGGGTGGAGGTGGGTGGGCTGACCCGGTTGCATCACTTCGTGAACCTGGCGGCGCGACTGGCCGAGGCGGCGGGCACGGCCGGCGACCGGGTTGGTGGTCTCGCCTTCGGCTCCGGTGTTCTCGCGCAGGCCCCCATGGCCGGTGGCCCCGCCGGCGCGCGGGGGCTGCGCCGGATGCTGCAGGCACTTGAGAGCGTCAGCGAGGAGTCCAACCCCCTGGTCGCCGCGCTGCGCGCGCGCCACATGCTGCGTCACCGGGGACTGGTGGTCGTCCTGACCGACCTCACGGACGCCGAGGCCGCGGAGCAGATGCAGCAGGCGTTGGCGCTACTGGGCCGCAAGCATCTGGCGCTGGTGGGCGCCGTCGCGGACGTGGAGGCGGCATACCTGGCCACGGCGTCCGACGGGGGCTGGATGACGCCTTACCGCAACCTGGCGGGGCAGGAGCTGCTTGGCGCCCAGGCGCTCCTGGCGGAGCGGCTCCGGCGGCTGGGTGCCCATGTCGTCGTCGAATCGCCCCGGCGGCTGGATGGCGCATTGCTGCAGCGATTCGATCAGCTGCGGCGCCGGCGGGCGGTTTAACGCCGCCCTCAGCGCCGGCGCTTCCGCGGCCCCGGGATCGTGGCCTGGGGGTGCTCTTGCGGGTGCCCTCGACACAGCGTAGGAGCGGCCCCCGGCCGCTAACGGGTCATGACCCGGCGGGACCGGAACCTCGAATCCGTGCGCGGTTCGGTGGCCGAGATCCGAATGTCGCAAAGAATGAGGCTATCCGGGGGCTTGATCGAAGGCGTAGGTCGGCACCGGCGAAGCCGGCGCCGACAATCAGTCGCGGGTTGCCGGATGGTACAGCCCCGTCCGGCCAAGTCATTGATCGAAGCCTGCTCCTCGGTACCGTGCCTCAGCGCCGGCGCCATGGAATGCCCGACATGACAGCCAGGAACATCACCCAGTAACCAAGCCCCACGGCCACGCGGACGGGCAGGGTATACGCCGGATCGGGCGATATGTAGCCCTCGATGATGCCGGCGCCCACCAGGAACAGCACGCAGGCAAGCATCACGGGCGCCGTGTTGGCCGCGGCGCGCCGGAACGCCGCGGCGCGGGGCAGCTCGCCGGGGCGGATCAGGGCTTCGCCGAGGGCGGCGCCACAGGCACCCGCGACGCAGATCACGCTGATCTCGACCACCCCGTGGGCGATAACGAAGCCACCCAGCCGGCCGGCGAGGTCGTACTGCGCCGTGAGGGCGAACACGCCGCCGAGCATCAGCCCGTTGAGGCCGATGATGTAGAGCGTTCCCAGCCCGTAGAGCGCACCCAGCAC
The DNA here is from genome assembly GCA_013519935.1 of Ectothiorhodospiraceae bacterium WFHF3C12. Lineage (GTDB taxonomy): Bacteria > Pseudomonadota > Gammaproteobacteria > Nitrococcales > Nitrococcaceae > WFHF3C12. Next base: position 3,248 of record JACDUA010000104.1, read on the forward strand.
GTAGGCGCTTACCGCCACGATGATGTTGTTGGTGGTGATGCCGGTGGCGAGCAGGGCCGAAGGGGTGACATTGAGCAGATCGTCGGTCCACAGCTTGCCCTGCCCGAGTCCGTCGATCATGGCCTGTGAGGCGAACAGCGCACCGAGCTCCGGGAAGCGGCTGACCAGCAGCCAGCCGCCGGCCGCCGCTGCCAGGAACAGGGCGGTCACGGCGAGGATGGCGGGCCTGATTGCCTCGACATGGGCGGGGAGGGCGTCTCGAACGCCCTCGACGGCCTCGCGCCGGAACCGGCGGGCCGGGCGGCGGATCTGGTGCTGGGCATTGAGATACAGGGCCCGCAGGTGCCGGACCAGTCGCCCCTCCGGGATCAGCCGCCGGGCCAGCGCGAGATCGCGGCCCAGACCGTTGGCGCCGTAGACCAGGGCCATGACCTCGTCGGTGTCCCGCCGCCGGTCATCGCGCTGGCCGCGCAGCTGGGTCTCCAGGCGTTGCCAGGCCGCGGCGCGGCGTTCCAGCCAATGGCGCAGGGCGTCGGATTCGTCCTCAGCCATGGGATTTCCGCCCGGCCAGTTCCCGAAGCCGTTCGCGCAGCATGCGCTCCCGTGCCCGTTCGCCGCTGCCGCCGGGATGGGCTTCACCGATCCTGTCCAGCAGCCGGTTGCCCAGACGGATGCGGGCCGGACGCTCCAGCGCCGACCAGCGGTCCAGCAGGTCCAGCAGTAGCTCCTGGTCGGCCGGTGCGAGGGTCGTGTTGCCGCTAATGGCGGCGTAGTCCTCGACTACCCGCTTGCCGATCCGGTCTTCGTAAACCAGGAGCGTGCCCGCGGCCATGTCGCCGATGCGGCGCTGGCGGCCGTCGAGCATGGCAACCAGCAGGCCCAGGGCATAGCTGGTCGGCAGGCTGTCGATGATGCGGAAGATGTTGCGGACCAGTAGCGCGCCGGTACCGGCCGGACTCCCGTCTTCCCGGACGATTCGAATCCCGGTCCAGCGTTTCCCGGGGGTGCGCCCGTCCATGGCGATCTCCAGGACGGGGTGGTAGAGCAGGTAGATGGCCAATGGCAGGACCAGCCAGAGAACGAGCCAGATGATGGTGGCTTCGCCGCTGTCACCGAGGGGTGAGTCCGGGCCCGCGAAGGCGGGCCCCCAGAACAGGGCCAACAGCCAGATGGCCGTGGCCAGCAGCACCCGCACATGCCAGTCGACCAGGAATGCCAGGGACCTTGCGCCTATCCCCGCGACACCCACCTCGGCGCGGCCACCGGTGGGGTCCGCGATCTCGATGTACGGTTCCGGCGCCGCAGCCCGTGCCTGGCTATCGCCACTCAACCGTGAAGCCCTCCAGGTATTGGCTCCAGTCATGCGCGGGATCGCCGAATACCAGGAAGTCCGGGTTGAGCAGCGATTCCTTGCTGTTGTACGGCAGCGGCTGCAGGTCCACCAGGCAGACCTTGCCGCCGGCGGTCTCGACCACGCACTGGGCCGCCGCCGTATCCCATTCCGACGTAGGGCCGAAGCGCGGATAGAGGTCCGCCTTGCCCTCCGCCACCAGGCAGAACTTCAGCGAGCTGCCCACCGACGTGGTTTCGTGCTCCGGCAGCCGCTCAAGAAGCGTGTCCACGGCCTCGCCGCGGTGGGAGCGGCTGACGACGGCAACCAGCGGGCCCTCCACCTCGCTCAGCGACCGGGTATGGATGGACTCGGTCTCGCCCTCCTTCGTGCGGAAGGCGCCCTTGCCCTTGGCCGCGAAATAGGTGGTGCCCAGAGCGGGGGCGTGCACGATGCCGATAATGGGGCGTTGCCCCTGGATGAGGGCGATGTTCACCGTGAACTCGCCGTTTTTCTTGATGAACTCCTTGGTGCCGTCCAGGGGGTCGACGAGCCAGTAGTTATCCCATCCGCGCCGGGTATCGAAATCAGCCTGGTCGCCTTCCTCCGAGAGCACGGGAATACCCGGGGTGAGCTCCCGCAAGCCCTTCACCAGCGCCTCGTGGGCGGCACGGTCGGCCTCCGTCAGCGGCGAGTCGTCGTCCTTGGTGTCGACCTCGAAGTCACGCTGGTAGACGGCCATGATGCGCTCGCCGGCGGAGCGCGCCAGTTCGCAGAGGGGATCCAGAAGCTCCTTGCGCTCCTCCAGATTCATAGTCGGGTTCCTTGTCGGTATGGGAAACGGCTATCCAATAGTTTCAACGCTCGCGGCGGGGCCGGGCAAGCGCGGTGTGGGTGCGTCGGTTAGACGGTATCCCGCTCCTGCACGTGGCAGCGGGTCATGAACAGCGCGGCGATGCTGCGCGCCTCGGTCAGGTCCTCGCGGCTGAGCAACGTCTCGAGCGCATCCAGCGGCCAATGAACCACCTCGAGGGCCTCCGGCTCGTCGCCGGGCAACGGATCGGGCGTCAGCGATTCCGCCAGCACGATATGAGTGCTATGACTGAGGTAACCGGGGGCCAGCGTCAGCGTGCGCAAGCGGGTCAGCCGCTGTGCGGCGTAGCCGATCTCCTCGCGCAGCTCCCGGTTGGCGGCGTCCAGCACCGCCTCGTCCATTTCCAGCCGACCCTTGGGCAGGCCCAGCTCGTAGCGGCCGGTGCCTGCCGCGTATTCCCGCACCAGCGAGACCCGGCCGTCTTCGTGCAGCGGTACCACCAGCACCGCGCCGGCGCCCCGGGGCGCGATGCGCTCGAATTCCACCTCCGTGCCGTTGGCGAAGCGCAGACCGACGCCCTCGACTCGAAACAGCCGCGTGCTGGCGAGCGTGCGCTCGTGCAGGACGCGTGGAGGTTCGTCATCGCCGTGTGTCATGGTTTCTCCCCGGCCGGAACTCTGGCCTCGCCCGTGAAGCGCTTAGTATATTAGGCAAACACACCATGTTTCCCTTCCCCCGACATTCTCGAGGACCGGGTGGCGCTACCGGGCGCGCCCGGGATGGACTGCGATGATCGACTGGCACGGCATTACCACGGTGCTCCTGGACATGGACGGCACCCTGCTGGACCTGCACTTCGACAACGTCTTCTGGACGGATCATTTGCCCAGGTCCTACGCGTCTCACCACGGCATGAGCGAGGAGGAGGCGCGAGAGATCATTTTCCCGCGCATGAGGGCCGTCGAGGGCACCATCGACTGGTACTGCCTGGACTACTGGCGCCGCGAGCTGGAGGTGGACATCGTCGCCCTCAAGCGCGAGCTCGACCATCTCATCGACTTCCGGCCCGGGGCCGAGGCGTTTCTGGACGCCATTGGCGCCACCGGACGCCGGCGCGTGCTGGTGACCAATGCCCACCATGACGCCCTGGCGCTGAAGCTCGAACGCACGATGCTCCAGAACCATGTCGACGAAGTGGTCTGCGCCCACGACTACCGCATGTCCAAGGAACACCCGGACTTCTGGGCGGCGCTGCGCCGGGATCTGGAATTCGATCCCGGGCACACCATGCTGCTGGACGACAGCGTGGGCGTGCTGCGCTCGGCGAAACGCTACGGGCTCGCCCAGGTGGTGGGCATTCGCCGCCCGGACAGCCGCCTGCCGCCGCGGGCCGATGCGGAGTTCCCCATGGTGGAGGACTTCGAGTCGGTCATGCCGTGAAGGCTCGTTCTAGCCACGGATGGACACGGATTGACACGGATTGACACGGATTGACACGGATTGACACGGATATGAATCGTCCATTGCCTTGCTCGTAGGAGCGCCGCGAGGCGCGATTCTCTCGGACGGCCTACTAACCCGGATCGCGGCTTGCGCCGCTCCTTGTATCTTGCCGGCAGCGTTGTTAGGGAGAGCAGCGCTGGGGTCAGGGGGAGCCTGAGGCGCTCCTAAGGGCTGTGACCCTGTCCTGTAGATCAGGCCCCCTGGCCCGTCTTTCGACCGATCCAGAGTCTGAACGGTATCCAAGACCCCAGCGCTTGCTGGTGAGTCTGCATGTACAAGGTAAGTCAGTCGAGAGGTCGCCGGATCATGCATGTCATCGGTATCGACGTGAGCAAGCAAAAGCTCCATGGCGCCTATCTCATCGCGCCGGCGCAGGAGAAGGTCCACCGCAAGAGCGTACCCAACACCGCCGCCGGGCATGAGCAGCTGCGCCGCTGGCTCGAGCGCAAAACCGGCGCCGGGCCGGATCAGATGCACTGCCTCATCGAGGCCACCGGGGTCTATCACGAGCCGGTGGCTGAGGCCCTGTATCAGGCCGGGGCCCGTGTCTCGGTGCTCAACCCCGCCGATGTGCATCACTTCGCCCGCAGCCGGGCGTCGCTGACCAAAACCGACAAGCACGATGCGCGGGTCATCGCTCTGTTCGGCCAGGAGCGCCGCCCCGCCGCCTGGCAACCGCCGCCGGCCGGGCTCAAGCAGCTACGCTCATTGCTGCAGCGCCTGCACACCCTGGAGGATGAGCGCCAGCGCGAGCGCAACCGCCGCGAGAAGGCCGCCAACCAGCAGGATCGCCAGGTGCTCGAGTCGATCGACACCATCATCGCCGCGCTCGACGCCGAGCATCAGCGCCTGCGCCAGCACATCGACGCGTACATCGACGCCAACCCCCGACTGCGCGAGGACCGCCGGCTGCTTGAGTCCATCCCGGGCATCGGCGAGAAGCTCGCCCGGCGCCTGCTCAACCTCATCCACACCCACCACTTCCGCAATGCCAGTCAACTGGCCGCCTACTTGGGCGTGATCCCCCAAGCCGATCAGTCCGGCACCCGCGAGCGCCCGGCACGGTTGAGCAAGCGCGGCGATGCGCGTCTGCGCGCCATGCTCTACTTCCCAGCCATCTCCGCCATCCAACACAACCCGGACGTCGCTGAGCAAGCGCGGCGACTGCGCCGGGCCGGCAAATCCCCCATGGCCTGTATCGCAGCGGCAATGCGTAAACTACTCCACATCGCCTTCGGCGTGCTCAAAAACCAAACACCCTATACACCACAGGTACCTTGAACCGCGAGACGGTATCTACAGGTGCAGGGGGGGGCAATCGTGGGAGCGCCGACCTCGGCGCGAACGATGAGCTATCGGCACGCATCGGTTCGCGGCGGAGTCGCCGCTGCCGCGGTGGCCTCTCGAGCCGGGACCACTTGATCTCAGCACATGGATAATCCGTGTTAATCGGTGTTCATCTGTGGCTAAAACAGGAAGTTACCCCGAACGCTGGCGCACGCGCATGCCGCTGCCGTCCAGGTTGCCGGTAATGGTGACCTCGGTTACGCCGTCGGGGTTGGCGAGCTGGAGCATGGAGATCAGCCGCTGGGCCTGGGCGTTATCCGGGTCCCGGGCGGCGATGCGCCCACGGATCTGGAACGTGCCGCTGGGGTCGAGCTGCATGGTGCCGGAGATGTCCATGACCCCGCCCTGGGTGACCAGCTCGCCGCGGATACCCTGGTCGGCGGGTTGCAGGCGCAACGCCATGTTGCCCAGCGGGATCTCGCCGCCGAACGTGATGGCGGCGTTGTTCCAGTTGATGATGCCGTCGGCCGACATCAGCCGCGGTCCGTCCACGTAGGCCGATCGCAGCAGCACTTCGCCGCGGCCGGCGGCGGTGGAGGTCATGGCGCCGCGGCCGGCCCAGCCGAGCAGCGTGTCCACGGGTGCGTTGAGACGCAGGTCCCGCACGCGCAGGGTATTGTTGATGCCGATGTCAAAACGGCCGCTGATCCGCCCGTCCGGGATGTGGGCCTCGAGACTCGTGGACAGGGTGCCGGTGAGCAGCGACCAGGGGCGGATCCGCCACGCCACGTCATCGACCCGGCGCGGGCCGTCCACGATGGCGGCGGCGCGTCCGTCCCAGATGGTTCCGTCGAGGCCATAGGCGCGCGCCGGCAGCTGATCTTCCACCCAGCCGTAAGCGGCCGCGGCAGGCAGGTGGGCGACCAGAAAGCCGAGATAGGCGACGATGCCGATGAGCGTCAGTCCGATCCAGCGCATCATGCTTCCTGTTCTGCCAGAACAACCTGTGCGTTGACCCGGCCCGGCTGGTCCGTCTCCCGAACGGAGATCGGGCTCGCCTGAATGCCGTATTCACCGCGCAGCTCCGTAAGCCAGCGGATCAGCGTGTCGAACTCGGCGCCCTGCAGGTCAACCCGAACACGGTTCTCGCCCGAGGGGGAGACTTCGCGGATGGATTCGCCGAGCCCGGCGGACCGCGCGGTCTCGTCAGCCAGGGCGTAGAGGGCCTGACCGCTGTCGCGGGTCTTGGGGGCACTGGCGCCACTGCCGCGCAGGGCCCGCGCCTCGGCGGCGGCCTGTTGCATCCAGCTCAGCAGCTGCCGCTGCTCGTCGACGCGCTGCTGCGTGCTGTCCACGCCGCGGTGGGCGGGCAGCCAAACGGCGAAGATGAACACGATGATCGCCAGCGCCGCGCCGCCAATAATCAGGGTGCGCCGCTCCCGGGTCTCCAGCCCGTACCACCACTCCCTCATGTCGTCTCCTGAATGCGCAGCCTGCCCTGGACACGCTCACCCTCGGCCTTGGCCGAACGCACCTCCACGGAAACCCCTTCCAGCCGGCCGAGCCGTTGCTTGAGCTGGTCAATGCTCTGCAGGCTCTCGGCATAGAGCTCGAGGTCCAGATCGCCGCCGCGGTAGCTCAGCGCCGTAAGCTGCAGCCCGGACTCGCCGCGCAGTACCGGGCCGACCTTGGCAAGCAGCGGCAGAACGCCCTGTCCGCCGCCCTGGCCCTGGTTGCGCATGGCGGCCAGCCGGCTCTCCATCTGCCCCCGGGGGTCGATGACCCGGTCGGCGTCGGGGAATGCCTGCCTGTAGGTGGCGATAATCTGCTGTTCGAGCTGCGCCGCCTCCTCGCGGAGCTGCCACTGCTCGATATAGGCCTGCCCGGTGGATAGCACGACCCACAGCGCCGCGAGCACGGCCACGGCCCGCCAGCGCTGCCAGTGTGCACGCCAGCCCGAGCTCTTCGCGTACTCGCCCACCAGCATGGGTATGGCGCGGCGCTCGTCCAGGCTGGTGGCCAGCAGGGCCGTCGCGTCCTCCGAGTCCACAGCGCGGTGTTCCACCGCGGGTTCGACGTTGGGCAGCGTGGCGTGCCCCGAGTAGTCGTGGACGACGATCTTCGCCGGCTGGGCGTCCTCCGCCTCCAGCAGGCAGGCCTCCAGCATGTCCGCCAGGTTGGCGGCGTCGCCGGCCAGTCCGCCCTGGGCGCCGTAGCGCAGCAGGAATCGTTCCCCGTCGACGACCACGGCCCAGCTGTCCGTCTCCAGCGGGACCGCCAGCTGTTCGGGATAGACCTGGTCGGCGTCGAGTCCGGCTTCTGCAAGCGCCTCCACCCAGCCGTCCATGAGCGCCCTGTCGACCACGGCCACGGCCAGGCGGCCCTCTTCGCCCATCTGGCCGGTGGCGAAATGCAGGTCTTCGACGTCCTCGGCGAGCTGATCCTCCAGGGCGTAAGGCACGGCCCGGGCCAGCCGCTGTTTGCTCTGGGTGGGCACCATCGCGCTGGTGAGCAGCACGTCCGGCCCGCAGGCCAGTGCCACCACCCGGCGGCCGTCCGCGG
>JACDUA010000105.1 GCA_013519935.1 Ectothiorhodospiraceae bacterium WFHF3C12
CCCGGGCAGCAGGGCGGCTCCGGCCAGCGCCTCGACTGGGGGCGGCTGCCGGGCGTGGGCAACCGGCCCTGGATTCTCGCCGGCGGATTGACGCCGGCCAACGTGGCCGAGGCCGTGCGCACCGCCCGGCCGTTTGCCGTGGATGTCTCCAGCGGGGTGGAGCAGTCCCCGGGAATCAAGGACCCCGAGAAGATCATCGCATTCATCGACGAGGTCAACCGTGTCCGATAACACCGCGCAGAGCGCCGAGGTCGACTACGCACGATTCCCCGATGTCCGGGGCCACTTCGGGCGCTATGGAGGGCAGTTCGTGCCGGAGCTGCTCATGGCTCCGCTGCGGGAGCTGGCCGACGCCTATGCCGAGCTGAAGGACGATCCGGGCTTCCAGGCGGAGCTCGATCGCGATCTTCGCCACTACGTCGGCCGACCCAGCCCGCTGTACTGGGCGGAACGCTGGAGCCGCCGGCTGGGGGGCGCGCAGGTCTATCTCAAGCGGGAGGACCTCAACCATACGGGCGCCCACAAGATCAACAACACCATGGGCCAGGCGCTGCTCGCGCGGCACATGGGCAAGACCCGGGTCGTCGCCGAGACGGGCGCCGGCCAGCACGGCGTGGCCAGTGCCACCGTGGCCGCGCGCCTGGGCCTGAAGTGCACCGTCTACATGGGCTCCGAGGACGTGCGGCGCCAGTCGGTGAACGTCTATCGCATGCGGTTGCTGGGCGCGGAGGTGGTGCCGGTCGACTCCGGCTCCAAGACCCTCAAGGACGCCCTCAACGAGGCCTTTCGCGACTGGGCGGCCAATGTGGACGACACCTTCTACATCATCGGCACCGTCGCAGGGCCGCATCCCTATCCGCGGCTGGTCCGTGATTTCCAGTCGGTCATCGGCCGCGAGGCCCGGGAGCAGATCCTGGAGCAGACCGGACGGCTGCCCGACGCGCTGGTGGCCTGCGTTGGCGGCGGTTCCAATGCCATCGGCCTGTTTCACCCCTTCCTGACGGATACCGGAGTCGCCATGTACGGCGTCGAGGCCGGGGGAGAGGGCATCGAAAGCGGCCGCCACGCCGCGCCGCTGACGGCGGGCCGGCCGGGTGTGCTGCACGGCAACCGCACGTATCTCATGGAGAGCGACAGCGGTCAGATCATCGGCACCCATTCGGTGTCGGCCGGTCTGGACTATCCGGGCGTCGGGCCCGAGCATGCCTGGCTGAAGGATATCGATCGTGTGCACTACACCAGCGTCACCGATGACGAGGCCCTGGCGGCCTTCCACGAGCTGACCCGGTGCGAGGGCATCATGCCCGCGCTGGAGACGGCCCACGCCGTGGCCTATACCGCCAGGCTGGCACCGCGGATGCCGGCGGACCAGAGCATCATCATCAATCTCTCCGGCAGGGGGGACAAGGACATCAACACCGTCGCGGCCCTGGAGGGCATCGAGGTATGAACCGCATCGACCAGCGCTTCCGGGCGCGCCGGGAATCGGGGCGCAAGCTTTTGATCCCGTACATCGTCGCGGGGGATCCGAGCCCAGGGGAAACGGTGGCGCTGATGCACGAGCTCGCCGCCGCCGGTGCCGACGTCATCGAGCTCGGCGTGCCGTTCTCCGATCCCATGGCCGACGGCCCGGTCATCCAGCAGGCCTGCGAGCGGGCCCTGGTCCACGACGTGACACTGCGCGATGTCTTCGGCATGGTCGCCGAGTTCCGCAAGGGCGACGATGAAACGCCGGTGGTGCTCATGGGTTATCTCAACCCCATCGAGATCCTCGGCTACGAAACCGCGGCCGAGCTGGCCGCGGAAGCCGGCGTGGACGGGTTGCTGACGGTGGATCTGCCGCCCGAGGAAGGCGAGCTGCTCGTACCGGAGCTGGAAAAGCGCGGGCTGGATGCCATCTGGCTCATCGCGCCCACCACCCGGGCCGAGCGGATCCGCCAGATCTGCGACCTGGCCCATGGCTTCGTCTACTACGTCTCCCTCAAGGGCGTGACCGGGGCGAGCACGCTGGACGTCGACGACGTGGCGGCCCACGTCGAGGCCATACGTGCGGCCACCGAGCTGCCGGTGGGTGTCGGGTTCGGCATCAGTGACGGCGAATCCGCCGCCCGCGTCTCCGAGGTGGCCGATGCCGTCGTCGTCGGCAGCGCCATCGTCCGCCGGATCGGCGAGAACGCCGGCGACGCCGCGGCCATGCGGCAGGCGGTCACGGAACTGCTCCGGAGCATGCGGCGCGCCATCGACGCCGCGGCTCCGGCGACGGCGTGAACGAACAGTGAGGAGGTTGAGCCCATGAGCTGGTTCCAGAAGCTGATGCCCTCGCGCATTCGTACCGAGGGCGGTAACCGCAGCCGCAGCGTCCCCGAAGGCCTGTGGACCAAATGTGAGAGCTGCAGCGCCGTGCTCTACCGCCCGGAGCTGGAGCGCAGCATGGAGGTCTGCCCCAAGTGCGGGTACCACATGCGTATCTATGCCCGCAGGCGCCTGGAGTGGTTCCTGGACGCGAACAGCGGCCGGGAAATCGGTGCCGGCGTCGAGCCGGTGGACACGTTGAAGTTCCGCGACACCAGGAAGTACAAGGACCGGCTCGGCCAGGCCGCCAAGACCACGGGCGAGAAGGATGCCCTGGTGGTGATGCGCGGCGCCCTGAAGGGTATGCCGCTGGTGGCGGCCGCCTTCGAGTACCGCTTCATCGGCGGCTCCATGGGCTCGGTGGTCGGGGAGCGTTTCGTACGCGGCGTCAACACGGCCCTCGAGGAGCGCGCGCCGATGGTCTGCTTCGCGGCCAGTGGGGGCGCGCGCATGCAGGAGGCGCTGCTCTCGCTCATGCAGATGGCCAAGACCAGCGCCGCCCTTTCGCGGCTCTCCGACGCGGGGCTGCCGTTCATCTCCGTGCTCACCGACCCGACCACGGGCGGGGTATCCGCCAGCCTGGGCATGCTCGGTGACATCAACGTGGCCGAGCCCGGCGCGCTTATCGGTTTCGCCGGGCCGCGGGTCATTGAGCAGACGGTGCGGGAGACGCTGCCGGAGGGTTTTCAGCGCTCGGAGTTCCTGCTCGATCACGGTGCCGTCGACATGATCGTGGATCGTCGGGAGATGCGCGACCGCATGGCGCGCGTGATCGCCATGATGACCCAGCGTCCGTCACCGGAAGTCAAACGCCTCGCCTAGTGTCCCGTTTCATCAGTCCGGGGGCGGTTTGCCCCGCCCAGGGGCGCTCTCGCACGTCGGCGCGCCGGCGTGGTGGGGCGCCGGTCCCGGCACCTGCCGGCGTGCTCGGACAGGCCACTCACTCATGGGACAGGACACCAGGCTGATGGCCGACCCGGGACACCCGCGCGATCTCCAGCAGTGGCTGGCCTGGCAGGAGCGGCTGAGCGTTCGCGAAATCGACCTGGGGCTGGAGCGCGTCCAGCGCGTGGGCGCGCGGCTGGGCGTGCTCGATCCGGCAGTGCCGGTCATCACCGTGGCGGGAACCAACGGCAAGGGCTCCATCGTGGCGTACCTGGAGGCCATGCTGAGTGCCGGAGGCTACCGCTGCGGCACATACACCTCGCCGCACCTGTTCGTCTATAACGAGCGCGTAAGGGTCGGCGGCAGACCCTGTTCCGATACGGAGCTGGTGGCGGCCTTCGAGGCCGTCGAGCAAGCCCGTGACGGCGTGCCCCTGACCTACTTCGAATTCGGTACCCTCGCGGCGCTGCGGGCCTTCCAGGAGGCCGGCGTGGACGTGCTGCTGCTGGAGGTCGGCCTGGGAGGCCGGCTGGACGCGGTGAATGCGGTGGATCCGGATGTGGCGGTCATCGCCTCCATCGGGCTCGACCACGCCGACTGGCTCGGCGACACCCTCTCGGCCGTGGCCCGGGAGAAGGCCGGCATCATGCGCCGGGATCGTCCCGCGGTATTTGCCGCACCCGACATGCCGCCGGCGCTTTGGGAGGCCGCCGACGGCCTTGGGGCCCGCGTCTGGGCGCCCGGACACGGCTTCAGCCGAAGCGGCGGCGATGATGGCTGGACGGTCAGCATGGACGACGGTTTCAAGCTCGCCGGGCTGCCGACGCCGGGCATCGCCGGTCCCCATCAGCGGGACAACGCCGCCGCCGCCATTACCGCGCTTGGGCGCATTCGCCACCGCTTGCCGCTACCCGGCGCGGCCATGACCCGGGGGCTGGCCGACGCAAGGCTGCCCGGCCGTTGCCAGACGATAGCCGGCCCCGTCGAATGGCTTGTGGATATCGCCCATAACGCGGATGCCGTGGCCGGGCTGGCAGGCCATCTGCGCACCCTGCCGCCGGCTGCGGGGCGGACATGGGTGCTGCTCGGCGCCATGGCCCGGAAGGAACGGGAGGACTTGCTCGCGCCGCTGGCCGGTGCGGTGGACGGCTATTTCCTGGTAACGCTGCCACAGCCCGGCGCCTGGACGGGCCCGGACCTCGCCGAGGTGGCGGCGCGGCTCGATCCCCACACCCCCGTACATTTCGTGGGTCCGGCGGCATCCGTGTTCGATGCCATGGACGGATGGCTGCGGCCCGGCGACCGCGTGGTGGCCTTCGGCTCCTTCCACACGGTGGAGTGGCTGTTATCCGCCGCGCGCCGTGAAACCGGGGATCACGCCACGCGCGGGCAATGGCTGCCCCGCATTGACGATGCGGTGGCCAGGTCCGCCTGATCGGGCGGCGGATGCATCCGGTGCCGCGGGCGGAGTAACATTGAGGCCGGCGAGGCTGGCCAGATACGTCAGCGCGCTCCGGTGAGCGATGAAGGAGTCGTCGTGAAGCAGTCTCTCAAGCAGCGTCTGGTCGGGGCCGTGGTGCTCGTGGCGCTGGCCGTGATCTTCCTGCCCATGCTGTTGACCGGGCCCGTCGACCGCGGACAGGTCAGCGTGCCGGTGGAAATCCCGCCGAAACCCCAGGTCCAGCCATCCTCCCAGCTGCCTGAGCCGGAGGACGAGACGGCGAGGCGCGAGCCGCCCGCCAGTATCAGCGAGGCGCCGTCACCCGTGGACGAAATGACGGCGCCGGAGCAGGAGACGAGCGAGGCCGCCACGCCCGACGCGGAGGCTACAGCCGGGGCCGATGAGCCGCCCGATGCTGCGGGCGGTCAGTCCGCTGCGCCGGATGAGCCCGAGGATTCCGCCGCGTCCGCCGAGGCGGAAGAGCCGGCCGAGCAGGCGGCCACCGAGACCGCGGAGGCGGCGACCCGGGAGCCGGAGGGCGTACCGGAGCAGGGCGGCTACGCGGTGCAGGTGGGCGGCTTCCGCAACCGCAGCAATGCCCTGGGGCTGCGTGACAGGCTCCGCGACGAAGGGTTCACGGTGTACGTGGACCAGACCGACTGGAAAGGCGCTCCGCTTTACCGCGTCCGTGTCGGGCCGGTCATCGGGGAGGACGAGGCGGAATCCCTCAAGGCCCGGCTCGAACGCGAGCAGGACCTGGCCGGCATTGTCGTGTCCCGGTGATCGAGCAATACATAACAGAAAAATCAATGGCCTTTGACGCATTCGAGGCCCCGCGCCGGTCCAGCCCCGCGGCGCGCTTTCAACCGGTGGGGGCTGGTGATAGTATGCCGCCCGCCGCGGGGTTGGAGACGATCGGGGCATGAACTGGCTGGATATCGCCTTTCTCGCGGTCATCCTGGTTTCGGCCCTGATCAGTCTGGTGCGCGGTTTCGTCCGCGAGGTCATATCCATCCTGGTCTGGGTCGGCGCATTCTGGATCGGTATCCGGTTCGCTGCCGAGCTGGCAATCCACCTGGAGCCGTTCATCGAGTCGCCGACGTTGCGCCTGGGCAGCGCCTTCGCGGCGCTGTTCATCACCACGCTGCTGCTGGGCGCGCTGGTGAACTTCCTGGCGACCACGCTGGTCGGCCGAACCGGGCTGACCGGCACCGACCGGGCCCTGGGCATGGTCTTCGGCGCCTTGCGGGGCGGGGTCATCGTCGCCATTCTGGTATTGCTGGCCGGGCTCACGGCGGTGCCCCGGGAGACCTGGTGGCAGCGGTCGTTCATCGCCGGTCAGCTCCAGCCGTGGGTCTGCCTGATCGGCATCGGTCACTGGATGGACGGTTTGATGGTGTACCAGCCCCTGGTGGACAGCGCGGAGCAGGCCTCGGGGCAGCCTGCCGCATCCTACTGGGATGAGTTCTGCGCCGACGCCGAAGATCCCGGGTAGCGCGAGCGGGCTGACGGCCGGGCGGGAATGCCGCGGCGAGCTATGCGAGAATTGTGCAGCACTTCCCCAATCGGGGCGCGGTCGAGGTAAGAGGTAGCGTATGTGCGGTGTCATCGGCATGGTCGCCAAGGGTCCTGTGAATCAGGCCCTTTACGACGGTCTGACCGTTCTTCAGCACCGCGGCCAGGATGCCGCCGGCATTGTCACCTACAACCACGGACGGCTGCACCTGCGCAAGAGCAACGGCATGGTGCGTGACGTGTTCCGCGCGGAGCACATGATGCAGCTGGAGGGCAGCGTGGGCATCGGCCACGTTCGCTACCCGACGGCCGGCTGTTCCAGCTCCGCGGAGGCGCAGCCCTTTTACGTGAACTCGCCCTACGGCATCAGCCTGGCCCACAACGGCAACCTCACCAATGCCGAGGAGATCAAGCGGGACCTGTTCCTGGAGGATCTGCGGCACATCAACACCGACTCCGACTCCGAGATTCTGCTCAACGTCTTCGCCCATGAGCTCGGCACCCAGGGCAAGCTCAAGATCGGCGAGAGCGACGTCTTCGGGGCCGTGGCGGGGGTGCACCGCCGCTGCCGGGGTGCGTACGCGGTGGTGGCCATGATCAACGGCTACGGGGTGCTCGGTTTTCGTGACCCCAACGGCATCCGGCCGCTGTGCTTCGGCAAGCGCGAAACCGACATGGGCACCGAGTACATGATCGCCTCCGAGAGCGTTGCGCTGGACGTTCTCGGCTTTCAGCTCATCCGCGACGTGGAGCCGGGCGAGGCGGTTTTCATCGACCTCGACGGACGGCTGCACACCATGCAGTGCGCCGACGACCCCCGCCACTCCCCGTGCATCTTCGAGTACGTTTACCTGGCTCGCCCCGATTCCATGATCGACGACGTCTCGGTGTACAAGTCGCGCCTGCGCATGGGGCGGATGCTGGCGCGCAAGATCAATCGCGAATGGGCGGATCACGACATCGACGTGATCATCCCGATACCGGACACCAGCCGCACCGTGGCGCTGGATCTGTCCTATGACCTGGGTGTTACCTACCGGGAAGGGTTCATCAAGAACCGTTACATCGGCCGCACCTTCATCATGCCCGGCCAGACCGAGCGCAAGAAGTCCGTGCGGCAGAAGCTCAACCCCATCGAGCTGGAGTTTCGCGGCAAGAACGTGCTGCTGGTGGATGATTCCGTGGTTCGCGGCACGACCTCCCAGCAAATCATCCAGATGACCCGCGAGGTGGGCGCGCGGAATGTCTACCTGGCATCGGCGGCGCCGCCGGTGCGCTATCCCAACGTCTACGGCATCGACATGCCCGCGGCCAGTGAATTCATCGCCTACCGGCGCGACGAGGAGGAGATCGCCCGCGTCATCGGGGCGGACCGCCTGATCTACCAGGACCTGGAGGATCTCGTCGAGGCCGTGCGCGGCGGTAACGAGAAGCTGCAGCGGTTCGACTGCTCCTGTTTCAACGGTGAATACGTCACCGGCGATGTCAGCGCCAGCTATCTCGAACAGCTGGAGCAGGTGCGCTCCGACGAGGCGAAATCCCTGCGCGGCTCCAACGACGCGGCGATGATCATGGGGCTGCACAACCAGGCCTGAGCCCATAGCGGGCGGGAATTGACACGTCCCGGACGTTCGCTTACCGTTTCCGGGAAACACGGCGCCGATTTGAGACTCAGCTTGCGGGCGCCATATAAATCCGGCTAAAGCGAGAGCGGCCCGCTTTCGTTTTGGTGCGAAGCGGGCTTTCGCGTTTCCGGTCCCCGTCCGCAAGCACTGAGCCATCCCGTCGTGACATCGCGGCGCAATGAGGCGCCCGCCTGGGCCGGCGTGTGTCCGGCGATTCGGGAAGAACTGCGAGGCAAAGGCATGTCGGACAGAGACGAGGCGAAACCGAGGCTTGCGACCCGTGCGGTGCGTTCCGGTCAACGCCGGACGCCGGAGCAGGAGCAGAGCGAGCCTATGTTCGTCTCCTCCAGCTTCACCTTCGAGAGCGCGGAACAGGCTGCCGCGCGCTTCGCCGGCGAGGAGCCGGGCAACATTTACTCGCGCTTCACCAACCCGACGGTACGCACCTTCGAGGAGCGCCTCGCTTCCATGGAAGGGGGCGAGGCCTGCGTGGGAACCGCCTCCGGCATGTCCGCCATACTGTCCACCTGCATGGCCCTGCTCAACGCCGGCGATCACATCGTCTCCTCCGGTGGCATTTTCGGGGCGACGGCCTCGCTGTTCAGCAATCACCTGTCGCGTTTCGGCCTGGAGACCAGCTTCGTGCCGTTGACGGACTATGCGGCCTGGGAGGCGGCCATCCGGCCGGAAACGCGGATGCTGTTCCTGGAGACCCCCTCCAACCCGCTGACCGAGGTGGCCGATATCCGCGCCATCGCCGACATCGCCGAACGCCACGGCTGTCTGTTGGTGGTCGACAACTGTTTCTGCAGCCCGGCGTTGCAGCGCCCGCTGGAGCTGGGGGCGGACATCGTGGTCCATTCGGCGACCAAGTACCTGGACGGGCAGGGCCGCTGCGTTGGCGGGGCCGTGGTGGGGGATGCCGAGCGCGTGGGCCGGTCGGTGTTCTCCTTTCTGCGCACCGCTGGGCCGGCCATGAGCCCGTTCAACGCCTGGGTGTTCCTCAAGGGGCTGGAAACGCTGAAGCTGCGCATGCGCGCCCATAGTGAAAATGCCCAGCAGGTGGCCGAGTGGCTGGTGAACCAGCCCGACGTGACCCGTGTGAACTACCCGGGCCTGCCGGAGCATCCCCAGCACGAGCTCGCCATGCGTCAGCAAAGCGGCTTCGGCGGGATCGTTTCCTTCCGCGTGGCCGGCGAACGGCCGGCGGCCTGGCGGTTCGTCAACGGCACGGAGCTGATGTCGATAACGGCCAACCTGGGCGACGCCAAGTCCACGCTGACGCATCCCGCCAGCACCACCCACGGCCGGAATACCCCGGAGCAGCGCGAGGCGGCGGGTGTGACCGAGGACATGCTCCGCCTGTCCGTCGGCCTCGAGGACCCGCAGGACATCATCGACGATCTGGAGCGCGGGCTGCGCGCCATGCGCGCCTGACCCGGCGTGCCCTGCCCGCGATGGCCCTGACCGACGATCTCCTCGCCGCCTACCGGGCCGCGCTGCGTGCCGTTGATGGCGCCGTTGCCGTGGACCGTGCCCTGCGGTGTCGCCCGGTTCCCGGGGAGGCGATCGCGATCCTGGCCGTCGGCAAGGCCGCGGCGGCCATGAGCCGCGGCGCGCTGGGGGTGCTGGGCGAGCGGGTCTCCCGCGGGCTGGTGGTCTGCCCCCGGGGCTACGCCGGCGATCTCGACGCCGAGAACATTCGGGTGCTGGAATCGTCCCATCCCGTGCCGGATGCCAGCAGCGTCGTCGCCGGCGAGGCGGCAACGGCTTTCATGGCCGCTCTGCGGCCCGGGGAGCACCTGCTGGTGCTGATTTCGGGCGGGACGTCCAGCCTCCTGGAACTGCCCGTTGCGGGGGTTAGCGTGGAAGCGCTCTCAGCCCTCAACGGCCAGCTGCTGGCCGAGGGCTACGATATCGCCACCATGAATGGCGTTCGCAAGGCGCTTTCGAGGATCAAGGGCGGTCGGCTGGGCCGCTGGCTGGACGGCAGGCCCGCCACTTTGCTGGCCATTTCGGACGTGCCCGGGAATGCGCTGCACGTGATCGGGTCCGGGCCGCTGCATCCCGATCCGGAGCCGGGGCGGCTGCCGCCAGAACTGGCCCGCCGTGTGCGTGATCTCGCCGGGGGCAGGCCCAACCCCGCCCCGAAACCCAATGATCCGTGCCTGGCGGGCGTGGAAAGCCACGTGGTCGCCGACAACGACACGGCACTGACGGCGGCGGCGCGCCAGCTCCGCGAGGCGGGATACAGGGTCGATTGCCCGGGGCCTTTCCTGACCGGGGAGGTGGGGGACGTCGCCGGGCATCTGGCCGGGGTTCTGACCGGGCCTTCGGCCGGGGATGCCGTGCTGGTCTGGGGCGGCGAGCCCACCGTGCAACTGCCCGACCGTCCCGGCCGGGGTGGCCGGATGCATGCGTTGGC
>JACDUA010000106.1 GCA_013519935.1 Ectothiorhodospiraceae bacterium WFHF3C12
CTCGTCCGCGGCGACGTGGTGGCCGATGCTGCGGCCGGAGGCGGCGAGTGCCTCGTCGAGGCCGGCGAGCCGACCCTCCAGCCAGGCATCGTCGTCCGCCTCGTACTCCACGAAATTGACCGCGAGCGGCTTTTCGGGCGGTGTGCCGCCGGTCATGGCCTGTTGTACCCGGAACCAGTCGCTGTCCTTGCGGGCGAGCTCGAAGAGGTGCTCGTCCAGGGTCTCGATGGCGGATGGTCGGGTCGCCAGCAGCTCGCGGGCATCCTGCAGCGCGTCGTCGAAGCTGGCATAGCGGACGACTGCCATCCCCCGCCGCGCCGGCAGCGGCAGCAGGTTCAGGGTGGCCTGACGAACGAATCCCAGTGTGCCCTCGGCCCCCGTGACCAGGTGCTGCAGATGCACGCTGCCGTCCGCACCGAAGGCATCGCGCAGGTTGTAGCCGGTCAACGAGCGGGTCATCTCGGGGAAGGCTCCCGCAATGGCCCGCGGATCGGCGGCGCAGCGCTCGCGCAGGGACCGGGCCAGGGCCGCCTCCGGCGAGTCCCCCGAATCCACCTCGTCGCGGGTGAGGCTGCGCAGGCGCAGTACGCGGCCGTCGGCGAGCACCAGCTCCAGTGATTCCACGTAGTCGTGAGTTCGGCCATACCGGGCCGAGCCCTTGCCGCAGGCGTCGGTGCCGATCATGCCGCCGAGGGTGGCGCGGCTGGCCGTGGAAACATGGGGCGGGAAGAACAGGCCGTGGCCGGCCAGGGCGGTGTTGAGCTGATTGAGCACGACGCCCGGCTCCACGCGGGCGCGGCGGCCGTCCGGATCGATTTCCAGAATCCGGTTGAGATGCCGGCTGGTGTCCATCACCACCGAACGGCCCAGGGACTGGCCGTTGGTGCCGGTGCCGCCGCCGCGGGGCGTGAAGCCAATGTCCCGGAAGCCCTTCGTCCCGATAGTCTCCAGGACGCGGACGATATCCGCTCCCGTCGCGGGAAAGAGCACCAGCTCCGGCGCCACCTGGTAGATGCTGTTGTCCGTGGCCATGGTCAGGCGCGTCGCCTCGTCCATGGCGATCTCGCCCTCGAAGCCGGACGCGCGGAGGGCGCGGGGGAACGCGGCAGCGTCCGATGATGTGCTACCGGTCAACGTCTCGGCTTGGATCATGGTCCTGGCCCCGGGTGGTGCTGGTTCTTCGCATATTGTGGGGCAATGGGCGTCCGCTCGTCAGACCGTGTTCCCATGGGGACTCTTGTGGGAGGCGCGTCCCCGCGGCGATGCCNNNNGCCGCGGGGACGCGCCTCCCACAGTGCGTCGTACGGCGGCGGTGCGTGATCGTTCGCGTCCCCGGGGTCGTTTCCACGGTGATCTGCCCGGGGTGGTTGCCTTGGTGGCCGTTGGCCGCAATTGAGTGAGAAAGTCATTGGGGGCAGAACGAATCAAGGAGAATTGCCAATGAGCTCATTTGCGGACCGGATGCTGCGGGCGGCCAAGCTGGACCCGGAGATCTACGAGGAAGTGGAGGCGGATCAGTCGGCAACGCCCCAGGCGGCCGTCGTGGTGGTGCTCTCGGGGCTGGCGGCCGGCGTCAGCGGCATGGCCTACACCGGCGATGCCTCCGGGTTGATCGTGGGTACCCTGGGGGCGTTGCTGGGCTGGGTGATCTGGGCGGCGCTGATCTGGGCCATCGGCACCAAGCTGTTGCCGGAGGACCAGACCGAGGCCGATGTCGGCCAGTTGCTCCGCACCATCGGGTTCGCCGCGACCCCCGGCATTCTGCGTGCCGGCGGCGTGATACCGGGCCTGGGGCCCATCTTCGTGCTGGTGGGCAGCATCTGGATGCTGGTGGCCACGGTGATCGGCGTGCGGCAGGCCCTGGACTACAAGAGCACCTGGCGCGCCGTGGGCGTCTGCGTGATCGGCTGGGTGGTGCTGCTGGTGGTTCAGCTGCTGCTGATGCAGATTGCCGGGCCGGCGAACATGCCCATGAATCAGTGAGCGGTGGCGTCGACTGCCTCGGCGTCGACGGCTGCAGCGCCGGCTGGTTCTTCTGCCGGCGCCGGCCGGACGGGGCCATGGATTACGGCGTCGCCGCCGATTTTTCCACGCTGCTCCGGGGGCTCTCGCCGGGCGCCCGCCTCGTGGTGGACATCCCCATCGGGCTGCTGGAGTCCGGCGCGCAGGAGCGCGAATGCGATCGCCTGGCCCGCCGGATGCTCTCGCCTGGCCGGGGTTCCAGCGTCTTTCCCGCGCCCTGCCGCCAGGCCGTCTACGCCGAGGACTACGCCCGGGCCGCGGCGATCAACCGCCGGGTGCTCGGGCGCGGATTGTCGCGGCAGAGCTGGAACATCGCCGCGAAGATCCGTGAAGTCGACGCGGTGCTCCAGGCGGGCAGCGGACATGTGGCGGTGCGCGAGGGCCATCCGGAGCTCTCCTTTCGCGCGCTGGCAGGCCGCCCGGTGGCCGGGAACAAGAAGACGCGCGAGGGCGTACACAGCAGGCTCGAACTGCTGTCACCGCGATTGACCGGGATCAGGGCCCTCGTGGCCGAGGCCTTTCTGGAGCATGGGGGCTTCGACTGCGGCCGCGACGACATCATCGACGCGGCGGTACTGCTGCTGGCCGCCATTCACTGGGAGCAGTGCCTGTCCGTTCCCGAGGACCCCCCGGCCGACCCGAAAGGGCTGTCCATGGCCATCCACTACTTGTCCATGGTGGCGCCTTCGGACTGATTCCGACAGGCGCAGGGCCTGCCCGATCGTTACACGACCTGCCGGGAACGACCCGAATCCTGCATCTGGTGTCCTCTCTACCGTATGGACACATGTGTATGGTGGAAGTGCGGCCGCAGAGCACGGCCGGCCAAGAAAAACGCACAACACACCGATCCGAATAGACACCCGTGTACAGAGACGCGCGCCGCGCTAGACTGAAGCGACAGGCGAACACGTCGTGCTGGCCTGCGTTGACCGATTCCGTCAGAGATATCGGCAGCCGGCGGTGCCCCGGTCCTAACGGCGGTATCGCGGAGGTGGAGGCGTATGGACAAAAACAGCAAGGTGGTGCCGCTACAGCTGCACCCCATGGGTCTGATCGAGGCGTTCACCCGGCTCGGCGCGGATCCGGATGAGCTGCTCGCGGGCACCGATATCAGCCGCGGTCAGCTCGAGCGCGGCAGCGGGTACATCTCCTACGCCCAGCAGGCCCGGCTGGTACGAAACGGCATACATGCCTGTGACCGGCCCGGGCTGGGGCTGCTGGCGGGCCTGGAATTCGGCTGGTGTTTCTTCGGACCCGTGGGCTACGTGGCTCACTGCAGCCCGAGCCTGCGCGATGCCGGCGAGGCCTTTCGGCGCTATCTGGCCATCTCCCAGCCGTATTACGCCCTTGTGCCCCGCACGGCGCGGCCCACGACCGTGCTGGAGACCAGCGACTGGTTCGTCGACAACATAGTGACCCTGCCCGGGCTCGACGATATGCCGGAAATTCGCGAATTCGAGCTGGAGTTCCGGCTGGCGACCTACCTGCGTGCCGTCGACCTCTGCGGCAACAAGCGTGTCGAAGATCCTTCGGTCCATGTCCGCCTGGGTTATCCCGAGCCCGATCATGGCCATATCTACAGCGCGCTGCCCTGCACCTCAATCACTTTCGACTGTCCGAGCACCCAGATCGCGATGCACCGGGATTTTCTCCTCGCCCCCTGGCGGCCCTACCGGCGCGCGGCCTTTGAGCAGGTCGTCGCGCGCTGCGAGGAAATCCTTCGCAACAGCCGCCTGCGCGGCTCCTACACGGACCGGGTCCGGGCGCATGTCTACGAAGCCTTCAACCGCACGGTGACCCTGGAGGAGGTCGCGGAACGGCTCAGCGTCACCCCGCGTGCCCTGGGCCGCCGGCTGGCGGACGAGGGCACGACGTTCCGGACCGTGGTGCACGAGGTGCGAATGAAGCTGACCCTGGAGCATCTGCGCTGCTCGCGGATGAGCGTCGATGAGATCGCCGAAGTGATGGGCTTTTCCTGCGGCTCCAGCCTGCGCCGGGCGGTCAAGCGCTGGAGCGGCAGCACGGCCGGCGAGATCCGGGCCGAGAGCGCCTCGGTGCGGCGCCAGGCGCCGCCGGTGCCTTGTACGGCGCGTGGCGCTCCGGATCCGGCTACATCTGCCGGAAGCGTTCAGCGTAACTCCGGCTGACCGTGAGCGTCGCGCCGTCGCCCTTGAGACGGATCACGTAGCGGCCCCGGAAATTCCGCGAGACGGAGGCGACGGCGGCCGCGTTGACGATGGTGCCGCGATGGATGCGCCAGAAGCGCTGACCATCGAGCTCCGCTTCCAGCGCCTTGATGGGTTTGCGGATGAGGTACTCCCGGTCGGCGGTGACCACGCTGGTGTACTTCGCGTCGGCGGTGAAATAGCGCACCTCGTCCACCGGGACCAGCTCCACGGATTCGCCCACCGACGCCCTGATCCACTGCAGCGGCGCCGCCGGCCGCGTGAGTGCCTCGACCCGCTCCAGCAGTGCCGTCATCTCACCCGGGGCTTCGCCGCCGTCCATGCGCCGGCGCAGCCGCCTTACCGTCTCCGCCAGGCGGTCGTCCTTCACCGGCTTGAGCAGATAGTCGGCAGCGGCCCGCTCGAAGGCCTCCACCGCGTACTGGTCGTAGGCGGTGACGAACACGAGATGGCATGTCCCCGGCAGCTCCCCGGCGACCTCCAGGCCGGTGAGCCCGGGCATCCGGATGTCCAGGAACACGACCGCCGGGCTGCTTTCGCGAATGGCCGCCAGGGCGGCCTCGCCGTCGTGGGCGAGCCCCGTGACCTGCAGCTCCGGCCACAGCCGGGCGAGGCGCCGGCGCAGGTCCTCGGCGAGGGCGGGCTCGTCGTCGGCGATTACGGCGGTGATGTTCATGAGGCCTCCACGGGCAGCCGGATGGTGGCGGTAACGCCGCCCGCCGCGTTCTCGCCCAGCGAGAGTGCCGCGTCTCCGGCGTAGAGGCTGCGCAGGCGTGCTCTGAGATTGGCGAGGCCGCTGCCCGCGCCGCCGCTGCCGCGAAGGCCCAGTCCGTCGTCATGCACGCTGAGGCTCATGCCACCCTCCGCCTCCCCGGCGCTGATGGTGATCCGGCCGCCGCCGGGCCGCGGCTCCAGCCCGTGCTTGATGGCGTTCTCCACCAGGGGTTGCAGCAGCATCGGCGGCAGGGGGGTGCGACGCAGGGTATACGGTACGTCCACGACCAGGTCCAGCCGGCCCGGCATACGGTCGTTGAGCAGGGCCACGTGCTGGCTGATCAGCTCCAGCTCCTGGTCCAGCGTCGCCGTGGCCTCCCGGCTGTGCCGCAGGGCCGAGCGCAGATAGTCATTGAGCCGCTCCAGCATCGCCCGGGCCCGGGGCGGGTCCGACTCGATGAGACTGGCCACGTTGGCCAGGGCATTGAACAGGAAATGCGGCTCCACCTGCGCGCGGAGCATGCGCAGCTGGGCCTCGGTGCTGGCCTGCTCGGAGCGGGCGACGTCGAGCTGCTGCTCGCGCACCCGCTCGCGGGCCCGCCGCAGCCGGTCGGCGGCGGTGAACAGGACGATGCAGATGGCGCCGAAAAACAGCCCCAGCATGATGGACTGGCGGTAGACGGCATCGGGCAGGGCCTCGCCCACGTCGCCGCCGATGAGCAGCCAGATGCCGAGCGCCGTCCCGCCCAGGGAGCCCAGGGCGACCGCGGCAACGGCGCCGGCCAGGCGCAGGCGGGTTCGCCGCGGCGGGATCAGGCCGAAGACCAGCTCCGTGCCGAGCAGTATCGAAAGGCCGATGAAATGGGAGAACAGCAGGTTCACGCCCAGCGTGCCGCCGAAGCCGATGATCGTGAGCAACGCGCCGATGGCGCTGTTGAGCACCAGTACCGCGGCCAGCCGGGCCGGCCAGGGCCATGCGGCCAGGCGGGCGGGGAGGGATGTGGGTTCGGCTGTATCCATGGGGTCCGGTGCGGTTGCGGCGGGCGCGGTGCGCCCGCCGGTCAGTCTAAGCTCACGCCGGGGTTGTCGCGAAATTGCCGTGGAACCCCAGGGTGAGCGCGTATGGCAGCGCGGCGGCGAACACCGGGCCGTCGGCGACGCGGCGTGCGTCGAAGACGTTGAGCCGGGTGCGCTGGGCCTTGAGGTCCAGGCAGGTGCCCACCAGCCAGACGTCCGCCTCATTCGGGCCGGCCGGCACCGGCACGTGTTCCTCGGCGATGACGCCCGGGCCGAAGCCGTAGCGCTGCTCGGCGCCGGTGTCGAGGTCCAGGCGGCGCACGGCGTTGGCGAAGGGATGGGCGGGTTCGGCGGTGGTGGTGACGCTGTATTGGTAGCGGTAACGCCGGCCGATGTGTGCGGGGTGTATGCGCGGGAACTCGCTGTGCCCGTCGATTCCCGCCTGGCGGGCCTTGCCTCTGGCGAGATCGAGCGTGACGCGATGGGTCTGGGCCCGCAGCCGGCTGCTACCCAACCGGCCGCGCATGAGCTCGCTGGCGAACTCCAGCACCACGCCGGCGTCGGCATAGCGTTCGTAGGCCAGATGGACGGTATCCCCCTCGTCCCAGCCGCCGGCCAGGTGGAACACGAAGCCGGCCGGCAGCTCCAGCCGGGCGCGTTCCGACAGATCGGATTTGTCGACCACCAGCACCGTCATGGCCTCGTCGCCGTGCCACTGGTGGCTGCGCAGGAAGCTCTCGCCGGAGCGCATGCGCTCGGCGTCGAACCGCAGGGGCGGCATCAGGAAGACCAGGTAGCGGTTGGTGACGACGAAGTCGTGAACCATGGCCGGCGACGGGGTGGACAGGGCGCTCGCGCGGCGCAGCCGGCCATCCGGTGCAATCTCGTAGACGATCGTCTTGCCGGAGAGCGCCTCGACGCCGAAGTTCCAGAGCGTGCCGTCCGGTTCCACGCTGGGGTGAGCCGAGAACGCCAGACCCTGGAGACCCTCGCCCCAGGTGACCGGGCCTCGCGTCTCCAGCGTGCCGGGCTCCAGGGCATAGGCACTGCCGCCCTCCCAAAGCGCCAGCAGCCGGTCGTTGAACGGCAGTATGTTGGTGTTCGCCGCGTTGACGTCGTCCGGGCCGTCCACCGGCCAGGCGTCCTCGAACTTCGTGCCGAAGGCCGGGTAGCGCAGCGTGCCGGCCTCGCGTTCGCGGCGGTGCTTGTGGGTCTGCACATAGCGCCCGAAGTGGCTCACGCCACCCTCGCCGAAGCGAAAGGCCTGGATCATGCCGTCGGCGTCGAACCAGTGGTGGTAGCGTCGCCCGCCCAGATGATGCAGCGCGGGCCCGTTGCGGTAGAAGGTGCCGCGCAGGTCCTTGGGCAGCCGGCCGGAGACGTGCTCCAGGGGCGCGCGCAGCTGTTCGTCGGCAATACGGTCGACGCCCAGCAGCCAGTCATGGCCGTCCCGGGCGGCACGGTACTCGTCGAGCCAGGCCTGGCTGGCGCGGGCCGGTTCCAGCAGGCCCAGGCCGCCGAAGGCGAGTGCGGCGCCACCAGCGGCGCCAAAGCGCAGAACGTCACGTCGTTGCATGGTGGTTACTCCCGTGTTCGTGCGTTGATTAGGAGGCCGGCCCCGGTGATGCCCAGGGCGATGAAGAGAAGCGCGCCGCCCAGGTAGACCATCCAGCGGAAGGCCGGCAGAAAGGCGAGTCCGAAGAAGCCGGCGGAGATGACCACGGCCGAGGCCGGCGCGCTGAGACGGGCCAGACGACGCACGCCCTTCGACAGATCGGTGCCATCCAGCAGCAGCTGCATGACCAGCGACAGGATCACCCAGACGCCGGCGTGGGCGTGCCCGGCGCGCCACAGCGCGCGCTGGGTCTCATCCAGGACGAGGCCCTCGCCGCCCACGCCGGCACCGCCCCCGGTGACCAGGGCCAGCAGGGTCAGGCCGCCGTACTGAATGGTGGGCACCGCCAGCAGCGTAATGCCGGCGGCGACGCGGGCTTCGCGGGATATCGTCATGGGGTCGGCTCCTTCTGGCGGATCAGCGCAGGTTGATGGTCAGCGTCGTGTCGTCATTCACGGTCACGGCGGCATCCTCGAAACCCGGTGCCCCGAGACTGCCGCGGGCGTCGCGGCTGAAGCCGTAGGGCTCCGTGGGCCGGCCAATCAGGTTGGTGTCGAGCTCGCCGTTGCCGTTGGTGTCCACGTAGACGCTGACGGCGTACCGGCCAGCGGGCATGTCGGCGAACCGGGCCGTCCCCGCGGCACCGGACATGCGTTGCCGGACCGAGGTCATCGAGGCGCCGTCGGCCAGGAAGGTGTCGGGGCCGTCGTACACGGCGGCGTAGAGATCGCCCTCTTGGGCGTTCTCGCCCCGGACGTGGACGGTCAGCTCCGCCGCCGAGGCCGGCGCCGCCACCAAGCTGGCGAGCAGTAGGGCTGTGCGTATTGGAAGGTGCATGGCTGCCTCCCTGTCTGTTGAATGGACAGGGGCAGGTTGGGCCAGCGAGCCGGGAGCCGCGAGGCTATTGCGACGGAACGGGATATGGCGCGATGGAATGCGCTTGAGCGGGATCGGTGCAGTGCCCGCAGGGGTTCCGGGGCCTGGAGCCCGCCTGTTTCTGACAGGGCTTTCGCGGCGCAGACGCCGCACCCACGGGACCGCGGTGGCGGTTTCCCTCTACCCCGGCAAAAGAGGCGGTTTGGAAGGGGAAGTCCATCGCGGCGAGGACGCCGCTTGTATGTTGATCCCCGGTGGGTCAGAAAGGACTTGCCGGGGGTGGAGGGACTGACGCCGCATCTGGCCGAAGGCACAGACAGTGGGAGAAATCGTCCCGCCCTCACCTTAGCGCCCATAAGGAATCTATCGGCGTGTAGCCGCACGACCGACGATTGATGGCAAGCCAGCGCCTCGGTGAGCCCCCGACAAGCAACCTTCACAGTAGCCAGGGGGCACAGCGATGGCAATGCAGGTGGAGTCTTTTATCGTTGGCGTGGACGTCGCCAAGGCGGAGTTGGTGATCAGTGAGCAGGGTCAGTCCCGGCTCATCACTTTGGCCAATGAGCGCAGGGCGATCCGGCGCTACCTCAAGGCTCTCGCCGGCCCGGCCTGGGTCGCCGTGGAGGCCACCAACACCTACCACCTGGCCTTGGTCGAGGAGGCGTACCGCCTCGGCCACCGGGTCTATGTTATCGACGGCTATCGGCTCAGCCGCTACCGCGAGGGGGTCGGTGGGCGGGCGAAGACCGATACCTCGGATGCCCGGCTGCTAGCGCGTTATCTCCAGCGCGAGCACGACCAGCTGCGCCCCTGGAGCCCGCCGGGGAAGGGCTACACCCGCCTGCGGCAACTACTGCGCCGTCGTGCCCGATTGGTGCAGGTCAAGACCACGCTCTCACAGAGCCTCAAGGAGCTGCCCGAGCTCAAGAGCTCTGCCCAAGCGGTGCTGCGCCAACTCAACCGCCTCGATGCCCTGATCCAGAAACGCCTGCGTCAGGCACTGACCGAACACGGCTGGCTCGCCGACGCCCGCCGCTGCCAGGCCGTTGAGGGCATCGGCGAGATCACCGCCGCGGCGCTGACCATGAGCTACAACCGCGGCGCGTTCGTCAGCGCCGATGCCTTCATCGCCTTCATCGGCATGGACGTGCGGGTGCGCGACTCAGGCCGTTCCAAGGGCAAGCGCAAGCTCACCAAACAAGGCGATCCCGAGCTGCGGCGCTTACTCTACCTCGCCGCCATGACCGCATCCCGATCGGCCACCTGGCAGCCCGTCTACCAGCGCTATCTCGCCCGAGGAATGAGCCCCATCCAGGCCTTCGTCGCTCTCGGCCGCAAGCTCGCACGGATCGCCTTCAGCCTGATGAAATACCAAACCAACTACGCACCCAAACTCGCTCACAACGCTTGCGCGGAAACATAGAATCTCCCAC
>JACDUA010000107.1 GCA_013519935.1 Ectothiorhodospiraceae bacterium WFHF3C12
CGAAGGGCATGTCGAACAGGGCCTCGAACCCGGCCCCGGCGGCCTCGTCCACGCTGAGCAACCGACGGGCGCAGGCGTTGGCGGCCAGCAGCCGGCCGTCGCCGGCGAAGGCGGCGATGCCCTGGCCCAGCGTGCCCAGGAACTCCGGGCGCGGGTGGAAGTAGACGTATAGCGCCTCGCTGAAGTGGTCCTCCAGCAAACGGTTCTCGATCATGGTGGTGGCCATGCGCACCAGCCCCAGGCTGTGCATCTGCCGGGCGGCCTGGTCCCCGGAGATGTCCAACAGCCCCACCAGCGTGCCCGTGGGGTCGAGAATGGGCGAGGCGGCGCAGGTGAGGAAGGTGTTGCATTCCAGGTAGTGCTCGGCGCGATGGACGCTCACCGGGCGGCGTTCGTGGATGGCGGTGCCGATGGCGTTGGTGCCGCGGGCGGTCTCGTGCCAGCACGCCCCGGGGCGCAGGGCCACCGCCTCCGCCCGGCGATGGAAGTCGGCGTCGCCGAGGCGGTGCAGCAGTACGCCCTCGGGGTCGGTGAGGATGACCGTGCTGTTGGTGCCGGCGATCTGCTGCTGGATGTTCTCCAGCTCCGGCAGGGCATAGGCGATGAGCCGCTCGCGCTCCTCCCGCCGCTGCTGGAGCTCACCGCCGCCATAGGTAGCCTCGTCGGCGCGGAAATCCAGCGGCAGGCCATTGGCTGCACAGCGCCGCCAGGACTGCTCGATGGTCGGATCGAGGCCGGCCTCCGCCGCACTGGCTGTCTCCAGATAGCGCCGACGACTGTTCGCCGTCGGGTCGCTGCTCGTGCGCATTGTTCTCCTCCCGGCCCTTGTCGCCAGCTGCAACGCCGGTGTCGCGTTTTGCAACACTACAGGCGTCCAAAGACCTCTCCTATGACGGGGAAATCACCCCATCAATTGGCTTCTTTTATTCGTTAAATCAGTTGTCTGTGAATTCTATTTCGAAAAATTGGCTGTAAGGCATGCTTATTGCCATTCAGGGCGGTGCAGGACCCAGCATAGCGCATAACACGAGGAGGAGAAGAGATGCTTTATGCCCGCCCTGGAACGACTGACGCCAAGGTCGCCTTTCGCGACCGCTACGAGAACTTCATTGGAGGCGAGTGGGTGGCGCCCGGCAAGGGCGTTTACTTCGAAAACCCCTCGCCGGTGACTGGCGAGGGGTTCTGCCAGGTGCCCCGCTCCAACGCCGACGACATCGAGAAGGCCCTCGACGCGGCCCACGCGGCCAAGGCCGCCTGGGGCCGCACCTCGGTCACCGAACGCGCCAATATCCTCAACCGCATCGCCGACCGGATGGAGGCCAACCTGGAAGCGCTGGCGGTGGCCGAGACCTGGGAGAACGGCAAACCGGTCCGCGAGTGTCTGGCAGCCGACATCCCGCTGGCCATCGACCATTTCCGCTACTTCGCCGGTGCCATTCGCGCCCAGGAGGGCGGCGCCGGCGAGCTGGACGGCGACACGGTGGCCTACCACTTCAAGGAGCCGCTGGGCGTGGTCGGCCAGATCATCCCCTGGAACTTCCCGCTGCTGATGGCCACCTGGAAGCTGGCGCCGGCGCTGGCCACCGGTAACTGCGTGGTGCTCAAACCCGCCGAGCAGACCCCGGCCTCGATCCTGCTGTGGATGGAAATGGTGGCTGACCTGCTGCCCGCGGGCGTGGTCAATATCGTCAACGGGTTCGGTACCGAGGCGGGACGTCCGCTCGCCAACAATCCGCGGATCGCCAAGGTGGCCTTTACCGGCGAGACCACCACCGGCCGGCTGATTATGCAGTACGCCTCGGAGAACCTGATACCGGTGACCCTGGAGCTGGGTGGCAAATCCCCGAACGTGTTCTTCGAGGACTGCTTCCAGCCCAACGACAGCTTCGCCGAGAAGGCCCTGGAGGGCTTCGCCATGTTCGCCCTGAACCAGGGCGAGGTCTGCACCTGCCCGTCCCGGGCGCTGGTCCAGAAGGGCTTTTACGGCGAGTTCATGGAGCGGGCGGTTGAGCGGGTCAACGGTCTCAAGCAGGGCAACCCGCTGGACACTGACACCCAGGTGGGTGCCCAGGCCTCCAGGGAC
Organism: Ectothiorhodospiraceae bacterium WFHF3C12; assembly: GCA_013519935.1. Classification (GTDB taxonomy): domain Bacteria; phylum Pseudomonadota; class Gammaproteobacteria; order Nitrococcales; family Nitrococcaceae; genus WFHF3C12. Next base: position 2,084 of record JACDUA010000107.1, read on the forward strand.
CAGCTGGAGAAGATCCTCTCCTACCTGGATATCGGCCGGGAGGAAGGCGCCCGGGTCCTCAGCGGCGGCGCACGATTCGAGCCCGAGGGCGACCTGGCCGGCGGCTACTACGTCCAGCCGACGGTATTCGAGGGTCACAACCGCATGCGTATCTTCCAGGAGGAAATCTTTGGCCCGGTGGTCTCGGTGACCGGCTTCAGCGACATGGATGAGGCGCTGTCCATCTCCAACGACACCCTGTACGGCCTGGGCGCCGGCGTGTGGACGCGGAACATGAATGCCGCCTACCGCATGGGCCGGGGTATCGAGTCCGGCCGGGTGTGGACCAACTGCTACCACCTCTACCCGGCCCACGCGGCCTTTGGCGGCTACAAGCACTCTGGCATTGGCCGCGAGAACCACAAGATGATGCTCGACCATTACCAGCAGACCAAGAACCTGCTGGTGAGCTACGCCGAAGGGCCCATGGGGCTGTTCTAGCGTGTGCCTTGCGGCGGGGCGGTTCGCCGCCCCGCGGCCCCGACGCCAGGAGTTGATTATGAGCGTGCAACGGGTATCCGCCACCGAGGCCGCCGAGTCGCTGATCCGGCGCCTGCGTGGTTTCCACGGACCGCTGATGTTCCACCAGTCCGGCGGCTGTTGCGACGGCAGTTCGCCGATGTGCTTCCCGAGAAACGAGTTCCGGGTGGGCGGGCAGGACGTCTATCTCGGCGAGCTGGCCGGTGAGCCGTTCTACATGAGCGCCGCCCAGTTCGAGTACTGGGAGCATACCCACCTCATTATCGACGTGGTCCGGGGGCGCGGCAGCGGCTTCTCGCTGGAGGCGCCGGAGGGCGTGCGCTTCCTTACCCGCTCGCGCCTGTATACCGACGAGGAGGCCGCGGAATTGCGGCAGCTGGGGGCACCGCCACGCGGGCCTGACGCGCCGGCCGGTGGGTAGCGCGGCCGGCGGCTGTTCCCCCGGGCCTGCGCCCCTCAGGCCGGTCGATGTTCGGTCCCTTGACCGGCGGTGATGAACAGCATCTTAAAGCTCCTCAAGGGGAGGGGGTCGGACCCGCACAACCCTTTGGCCGTCCTCCAGGCGTACGCGGAGGCGTAGCCGCGTCGCGGCGAAGCGCCTTTGTAACCGGGCAGCAGGGGGCGGGGGTAGGTAAACCGCGCACCCGGCGTCCGTAACTACGCCCGCGCCGCATTCGGCACCTGAAACTTTTTCCGATAAGCCCCGGGCGTGACCCGCGCAATCCGCTTGAACAGCCTTCTGAACGCTGCCGCGTCCTCGTAGCCCACTTCCCAGGCGATCAGGTCGATGGGCGTGTCGGTGCGTTCCAGCCGGCGTTTGGCGGCCTCGACGCGGACCTGCTGGATGTAGCTGATGGGCGAGTGGCCAGTGGCCTGCCGGAAACGGCGTTCCATGGTGCGGGGCGAGAGGCCGGACTGTTGGGTCATCTCGGCGACGGGGCTTGCCACGGAATAGTTCTCGTCGAGCCATTGCTGGAGCCCGAGCACGAGCGCGTCGCCGTGTTCCCTCTGGGGCATGAAGGGGAGGTAGGGGGCCTGGCCTTCGGCGTGGCGCTCCAGCAGCTCGAACCTGGCGATGGCCTGGGCGGCGGCCGGGCTGACGAAGCGGCCTATCAGATACAGCACGAGATCCTGCCAGGACGCCGCGCCGCCGGACATGGCGAACTCCTCGCGTTCGCCGGCGGTGACCAGCACCTCGTCGACCCGCAGATCCACCTTCGGGAAGCAGCGGTGGAACTCAGGCGCGAACGCCCAGTGCGTGGTTGCCTGCCGGCCGTCGAGGAGGCCGGTTTCCGCCAGCAGGGCGAGGCCGGTGCAGGCGGAACACAGCATGGCGCCGCCGGCGTGCATACGCCGCATCCAGTCCACCAGCTCGGCGTGGCGGCCGGTGTCCCAGCCCGTCTCCACGGCCATGGCCGGGACGATGACGATGTCGGTGCGTTCGATCTCGGCGAAGGCGCGCTGGATGGTGATGGGCAGGCCGCTGGCCGCGGACATCGTGGTTCGCGCAGGGCCGACGATCTCCACGTCGAAGGGGGGCGAGGCCGGTACGTCTTCGTTGAAAGGGGCCACCACGGGGAAGGCGGTGAGCACCTCGTAGAGGCCGGCGACGGGCATCGCGAGCGTGCCCTCGACGGCGACCAGGCTGACGTGAATGGCTGCCTTCCCGCCCATCCCTCGGCTCCGTGACGGAAATGGACCGATTGGGGCGAGTCTCCCACTTACCGCACGGGCCCTCAAGCGGGACGCTGATGGGTACGCAACCGAGGAGGGCGACCCATGAGCACGACCATCGCACAACGAAGCCGCTTCATCGTCGGCACGGCACTGACGCTTGCCGTGCTGCTATCCGGTATGGCCCAGGCGGGACCGTCGGCGGTGGAAACCATCGAGAACCGCCTGCAGCAGTATCAGGCCCGGTTCAACCAGGGCGACGCCGAGGCGGTGGCCCAGCTCTTCAGCGAGGACGTGGTCTACTACGATCCCACGGGCCGGGTCCACGAGGGCAGGGCGGCCGTGCAGCAGTACTACCGGGGCAACATGGCGGCCGGGTTCAGCGACATGGCCATCGAGAAGATCGAGATCGAGGTGCGGGATGACACGGCCTACGACGTGGCGCGGTATACGATCTCGGACCCGAAAGGTAACCGGCTGGCGGGCTACCACCTGGCCATCCTCGAGAAGGAGGAGGGCGAGTGGATGGTTCAGCGCACCCTGGTCAATGCCGAGATGCCCGGGCCGCCGCCGGAGTGATACGGCACCCGCGACATCGGCAGCCCAGCGTTCGGGAAGGCGGGCCGGGGCGCACCGGCCCGCCACGGTCGCACGAGGCTGGGCGGCTAGGCGCCTTGGGGCCGGCGGTGTGTCAATCCTTCCCGCAGCAGCGCCGTGAGTGTCGATACGACCGCCTGGTCGGCGCCGCTTGATTCCAGCAGGACGAGCCTGGAAGCCGGCATGCTCCAGACACGGCCGTTCAACCGGTACGGCTGAAGGTCGTCGGTGAGGGTGCTGGCCCCGAGCAGTCCAATGGCCATGCCCGCGCGTATGGCCGCCCGCAGGGCGGAGACATTGCCGCTGGTGTAGGCGATTCGATAGGGGATGCGGGCATCGTCCAGCGCGTCCAGGGCCCAGCGCCGCCAGCTGCATTCACTGTCGAACACGGCCACCGGTAGCGGCTCGTGTCGATCGTGGTGGTGGAGATTGACGCTCGCCACCCAGCAGGTGGGGTCTTCCGCCAGCAATTGCCCGGTGCCGGCGATCTCCTCGTCCAGGGCGACGGCCAGGTCCAGAGAGCCGTCCTTGACCCGGGCCTCCAGGCTGCTCGACGGCGCACAGTCCACTTCCAGCAGAGCGTTGGGGTGGGTGCGGCCGAAACGGGCGAGCAGCTCCGGCAGTATGCCGTCGGCGTACTCCTCGGGCATGCCCACGCGTACCGGCCCTGGCCGTGGCGCCGAGAAGACGTTGCTCACGGTCTCGATGGCTTCGCTGGCGCGGCGTACATGAGGAAGCAGCCGTTCGCCGTCCACGGTTGGCCGCAGCCGTCCGGGACCCCGGTCCAGCAGCCGGCGCCCCAGCACCTGTTCAAGCTGGCCGATCTGCAGGCTGACCGCGGACTGCGACCGGTGCACCCGCTGTGCGGCGGCCGTGAACGATCCCGTGTCCACCGCCGCGATGAAAGTATCGAGCCAATCGGCCCGTATACGTGCCATGTCTATATCCAGAAAAACTCATGAATAAGTCCAATAATACTCGCTTTGCTCATGGCATGTGTCCAGGCAGATTGAAGATCTCTGCAGCCCGCCGGGAGTGAGTGCCGTCGATGAAGCGTCCGTACAGGCCGAGGAACGCCACGCTCGGTGTGTGGCTCGTCAACGGCGTCGCCCTTGCGTGCGCCGAGCGTCTGGTCACGCGCGGTGCGATCGAGCAGGTCGTCGACGGGCTCGCTGAGCTCCTGCCGGTCATCGTCCTCGCGGGCCTGCTCGCCGGCATTCTCGCCGTCCAGGGCGTCGCGGCTCGGATGCGGGCCGCCGTGAGCGGCGGGACCGGACGGGCCGTGCTCATCGGGAGCGTGGCGGGGGCCCTGACGCCGGTATGCGGCCTGGGTATCGTTCCCCTCATCGTCGCCCTGCAGCGGCACGGCGCGCCCTTGGCCGCCATCATGGCCTTCTGGGTGTCGTCGCCGGTCACCGATCCCGCCATGCTGGTCATGACGGCCGGCGTGCTTGGTCTGCCCTTCGCAATCGCAAAAACGGCGGCGGCCTTTGGTGCCGGGATGCTCGGTGGCTTTCTGACAGCCGTCGCCATGCCCCGGGCCGACGCCGGCGTGTCACTGGGCAGCGCCCTGCCGTGCGCGGACGGTTCGCCCAATCGGCCGGCGGCCTTCGCGTTTCTGCGGGAGGCGCTCGTCAACTTCGAGCTGGCGCTGCGCTGGATACTTCTCGCCTTGATCCTTGAGCTGGTCATCCGTAACGCGGTTCCGGCGCACTGGATTGAGTTGGCCGTGGGCGGGGCGCACTGGTGGGCCGTGCCGCTGGCTGCCATGGTGGCCGCGCCCCTGTACCTGGACGGGTATGCCGCATTGCCGCTGGTCCGCGGGTTGGCCGCGGCGGGCATGTCGAGCGGCGCGGCCCTGGCGCTGCTTGTCTCCGGCGCGGTAGTCAGTCTCTATTCGGCCGTCGCCGTGTTCTCGGTGGTTCCGCTGCGCCTGTTCGGCCTCTATCTGGTGACCGGCGTCCTGGCGGCCGTGCTGTCCGGGTACGCGGCCGATATCTTCGGCCTGGTAATCGTCGTCGATTAGGTAGGACTGAATGGGCGGCGGCCACGGACCAGAGGAGCGCCCTGCGGCCCACGGTTCACGCCCGCGTCAACTATAATGGTCGGTGCACATTCCGACAGGGAGGATGCGGCTATGAAGGTCAGTGAAGCCATGCATCGCGGTGTCGAATGGTGCGGCCCGGACACGACCATCCCCGAGATTGCCAAGCTATTTCGCGAGAAGGATATCGGCGCCATTCCCATCGGCGAGAATGACAAGCTGATCGGGATGGTGACGGACCGTGACATCGTCTGCCGTGGTATCGCCGAAGGCAAGGACGTGACAGCCCTGGTAGCGCGGGATGTCATGTCCGATCACATAATCTACTGCCGGGACGAAGACGAGGTCGCCGATGCCGTCCGGCACATGGAGCACATGCAGGTGCGGCGCGTGCCGGTGATCAACGCCAGCAACCGCATGGTGGGGATACTCACCCTGGGTGACGTCTCCCACGCCGTGCCGCACGAGCTGTGCGGCGAATTCACCGAGGCCGTATCGGCGCACCACTGATTGATTGCACCCACCTGAATGCCGGCGCCATTAGCGCGCCGGCATTGGTCTGACGGCGGCTCATCCGCTGGCAGCCGCCCGTTCAGTCGCAACCCCGCGACGCGTTGCCCGCAGAAAATCTCCGCCGGGCGCCGACGCGGCCGGCGCATTCGGCCGCGGGATTCAATAGCCCCTACAACTAATAGCCCTTACAATGATCCTTTCTGACGCTTCGCGCGCTGGGGGCCCGATGACGCAGGTCGACATCCTGTTCGAACGCCATGGGCCCAAGTACCGGTGGCTGGTGGCCACGACGGTGCTGCTGGGGCTGGTGGCGCTGGGCATGTCCATCACCATCGTCAACGTGGCGACGCCTTACATCAGCGGCGCTTTCGGCATGAGCGCCGACCAGGTGCAGTGGCTGTCCACGGGCTTCCTGGCCGCGACCACCGTGACGCTGCTGATCGCGCCGTGGATGGTCAGCGCCTTCGGGCTCCGGACGACCTACATCAGCCTGCTGCTGGTGTTCATCGCCGCCTCCCTGCTCGGGGGGACCGCCACGTCCATGGGCGGCATCGTCGCCGCGCGGATCATCCAGGGGGCGACGACCGGGCTGGTCCGGCCGGTGGCGCTGGAGGCGCTGTTCCTGGTCTTTCCGCCGGAGCAGCGGGGCATGGCCACGGCGCTGTACGGGATGAGCCTGGGCCTGCCGCTCACCCTGGCCACGGTGGTGGGCGGCTGGACCGTGGAGACCTACACCTGGCACTACGTGTTCTTCCTGGTGCTGCCGCTTTGCGTCGCGGCCATCGTCCTGGGATATCTGTTCCTGCCGCCCCGGGAGGATTCCGGGCCGAGACCCCGGCTGGACTGGTTCGGCGCGGTGACGCTGTTCATTGCCATATTCGCGTTGCTGACCGCGGTATCCAACGGTCAGCGCTGGGGCTGGTACAGCGAGAGCGTGGTGGGGCTGGTGGTGTTCTCGGTCGTCATGGGCGGCGTTTTCGTCGCCTGGGAGCGCCGCCTGGAGCGGCCGCTGCTGGATCTCGCCATGTTCCGCCACCTGGGCTTCACCATGGGCGCGCTGGCGCTGTTCCTGTTCGGGGGGGTGTTCTACGCGGTGATGTACCTGCTGCCGCAGTTCTCGCAGACCGTGCTGCAGTTCAGCCCGGTCAACGCCGGTATGCTTTTCACGCCGTCGACGGTGGTGCTCTTCGTGCTGGTGCCGCTGGTGGGCAAGCTGAGCGACCGGGTGCCGCCCCATTATCTGACCATGCCGGGGCTGGCCTTCGCGGTGTACGCCATGTACCGCTTCGCCCAAGTGGACTCGTACACGTCGTTCACGTACCTGGCGGTGTCCATGACCGTGCTGAGCCTGGGCATGTCCGCGTTTCCGCCGCCGACCATGGCCCGGGCGATTGCCTCGCTGCCGCCGCGGCTCATCGGCTACGGCTCCGGAACCATCAACTTCGCGTTGCAGCTGGGCGGGGCCTTCGCCACGGCGGGGCTGGTGACGATGATGGACCGGCGCACGGCCTTCCATGGCGAGCATCTCACCGCCACGTTGAACGCCGACAACGCCACGGCCATGCACACGCTCTCGCAGCTGCAGGGCGTGCTCGCCCAGGTGGGGACCAGCGCGACGCACCAGCAAGCCGCCGCAAGCCATCTGCTGGGGAAGATGGATAGCCTGTCCGTATCCGTCCTCGTTTACCAGGACGGGTTCTGGGCCATTCTGGTCGGCGTGGCGCTGGTGGCCATTCCGTCCTGGATTCTGGGCCGGTGGTCCGGCTGGTCCGGAGAGAGTGCCGCGGGGGGACGTTGAGTCGCCGGCCGATTTTGCAGGGGAGCCTTGATTGATGAGCGATGGTGATACGCAGAACACGGCCGTGCGGGCCGGCGGCGTGCCGCGGCGCAATGGCGCCCGGCGAATCGCGCAGGGCCTGGTGCTACTGGCGCTGGTGGTCGCGGCGGTGGCGTGGGTCGCTCAGTGGTTCTATCACCAGCACACCCATGTCAGCAGCAACGACGCGCGGGTGGTTGCCGGGGAGGTGACCGTCAGCAGCCGGCTGGGCGGGCGCATCGCGGCGTTCGACCTGAGCCTGGGGGATACTCTGGCGAAGGGCGATGTGGTGACCCGGCTCCACGACGAACCCGAGCAGATGCGGCTGGAGGCCCTGGAGGCGGAGGTGGCCGCGCGAGCGGCCCGGATCGACTACCAGCGCCAGAGAATCGACGTCTCCAGCGCGCAGTACGACGGGGCCGTGACCGAGGCCCAGGAACGCCTGCGCTCGGCGCAGACCGCCGAGGCGTCGGCCCGGGCGCTCATGGAGGTGGCGGAGAAGGCCTACCAGCGCTCGCGCGAGCTGGTGGATACCGGCGGCGTCTCCGTCCAGCAGCGCGACGAGGATTACTACGAGTTCCTGTC
>JACDUA010000108.1 GCA_013519935.1 Ectothiorhodospiraceae bacterium WFHF3C12
GCCGTTCGTGGCCGCCGGCGGCGTGCAGGTCCCCGGCGAGCCCCGAAACGAGGCCCGCCGCGAGGAAATCGCCCAGGCGCTGCTGAGCACCCTGGAGCGCGGCGAGCGCCGCCATCCGGACCCGGATGTTCAGCGCGAGATCGACAGGGCCCACAACGAGGTGCGCTGGGCGCAGGCACAGCTCGACGACAAGATCGTCGGCTTCTTCCCCCATTTCCCCAAGGCCGCCCTGGAATCGCCGGAGGTGGAGACCCTGTCGCATTCGATGCACGGCTATGGTGCCGGGGTCTTCCGCAAGAGCGACGTCATCGTCCTCCAGCCCATCTGCGACGGCACCCGTTTCACCCCGGTGCTGGAGGACGAGATCGAGTGCTGAGCGTCGGGTGCGGGACTCGGGCGCAAACTATCGCGGCGGGGACGCCGCTCCCACAACTGTGACTCCACCCCACGGCCGGGCGAAGGGCTGTGGGAGGCGCGTCCCCGCGGCGACGGTTTCGGCGACCATCGCGGCGAGGACGCCGCCCCCACAACTGTGACTCCACCCCGCGGCCGACCGAAGGGCTGTGGGAGGCGCGTCCCCGCGGCGACGGTTTCGGCGACCATCGCGGCGGGGACGCCGCTCCCACAACTGTGACTCCACCCCACGGCCGGGCGAAGGGCTGTGGGAGGCGCGCCCCCGCGGCGATGGTTTCGGCGGCCATCGCGGCGGGGCCACCGCTCCCACACCTGTGACTCCACCCCGCGGCTGGCCGAAGGGCTGTGGGAGGCGCGTCCCCGCGGCGACGGTTTCGGCGACCATCGCGGCGAGGACGCCGCCCCCACAACCGTGACTCCAACCCGGGGCTGGCCGAAGGGCTGTGGGAGGCGCGTCCCCGCGGCGATGGTTTCGGCGACCATCGCGGCGAGGACGCCTCTCCCGCCAGGGGAGCGGGGTCTATGGCGCCACAAGCGGCGATGTTGGCCAACTGGGTGGCCTATAACGCTTTGTTTTAAACATAGAGAAATTCATTCCTTCCTTGTCTTTCGGGCAGCCCTTACCGTTATGGGCCATCAGAGGCAGACCCATATCCCCGACCGACGCGGTCAACGGTTTGAGCTTATGAGTAACGTGCTTGCTCTAAAGGAAGGAAACGTGGATCTCGACTGGCAGGAGCTCGATCTCACGCGCGCCAATGCCGAGCTTGAGAAGCTCGACGCCGAGCAGCGCGTGGCCTGGACGCTTGATCGATTTCCCGGGCACACCGTGCTGTCTTCCAGCTTCGGCGCGCAGTCCGCGGTGCTGCTGCACATGGCCGCGCGGCAGCGTCCCGACCTGCCGGTCGTTCTGATCGACACGGGGTATCTGTTCCCGGAAACCTACGGCTTCGTCGACGAGCTCACCGACCGGCTCGGTCTCAACCTCCGGGTCTATCGCGCCGGGCTCAGCCCGGCCTGGCAGGAGGCGCGCTACGGCAAGCTCTGGGAGCAGGGCGTCGAGGGCATCGACAAGTACAACCGCATGAACAAGGTCGAGCCGATGCAGCGCGCCCTGGACGAGCTGGACGCTCATGCCTGGCTGTCCGGCATCCGCCGCAGCCAGTCGCAGAGCCGCCAGGAGCGGGCGTTCGTCGAGAATCAGAACGGCCGGGTGAAGGTCCATCCGATCCTCGACTGGGACGACCGGGATATCTACCTGTACCTCAGGCAGTACGACCTGCCTTACCATCCCCTCTGGCACGAGGGCTACGTGTCCATCGGCGACTGGCACACCACCCAGCGCCTCGCCGATGGCATGGACGAGGAAGATACCCGCTTCTTCGGCCTCAAGCGCGAGTGCGGTCTCCACGAGCACGCCTGACCTGGCGTTTGACCAACGCCTTCAGGCCGCGTCGCCATAGGCGCCTGCACTCTCCCCCCATCTGTAGCAGCGGAGCGGGATGACGGCGTAGGAGCCGCCCCTGGCCGCGAACCGATGTGCGGTTACCGCGCGTGGAGTGGATGCCTCGCCGCGATGGCCATCGAAACCATCGCCGCGGGGACGCGCCTCCCACAGCCCTTCGACCGGCCGCGGGGTGGCGTCACAGTTGTGGGAGCGGCGATCTCGCCGCGAACGGGTGGGCCGAAATCCGGTGGGGACGCCCGCTCAGGACAACCCGCGCTACAACCTTTCGGGCAAGTGCACCCGGATGTCCCGGGGCTGCTTCATCCGGGCGAGATCCTTGTGCACTTCCTGGTGCACGTGCTCACGCACGGCCTTCGGCAGCGCCTCGCGGATCAAGCCCAGTAGTTTCGGTCCCGCACAAAGGGTGAGACGGTCGAAGCTGCCCGACTGCATGCCCTTCTCCAGGTGCTGGGCGATCTCGCGGACGAAATGCCCGAGCTCCACCTCGTGTCGGGAGCGGTCGCCCTCGAGGCCGTGGGCGCCCTGACCCTGGCCGCCCGCCGCGCGGCCGGCCTTGGCCGTGCTGAGCTCGCGCTCATGGAGCCTGTCTTCCGGATGCACCAGGACCTCCAGCTCCGTGAGTCCGCCGCGCGGGCTGTCGGCCTGGAAGAAACGGGCGCGGGTCTCGTCCGCCACCAGGATCCAGATCTTCTCCATCTCGATAACCCTCCGTTGACTCGTTATAGCTTCGCGCGCCCGCGAACCGAACGTGTTGATCTTCGTCATCCCGAGTCGCCAAAGAGACGCTAGCGGGCGGGTGCACGCCGGGGCCGCCGGTCTAGAAGCGGCCTATGGCCGGGCACCTATAGGCCACCCGTCGCCGCGGGGACGCGCCTCCCACAGCCCTTCGGCCAGCCACGGGGTGGCGTCGCAGTTGTGGGAGCGGCGTCGTCGCCGCGATGGCCGCCGAAGCCGTCGCCGCGGGGACGCGCCTCCCACAGCCCTTCGGCCAGCCACGGGGTGGCGTCGCAGTTATGGGAGCGGCGTCCTCGCCGCGAGGCCGCCGAAGCCGTCGCCGCGGGGACGCGCCTCAACAACCCTTCGGCCAGCCACGGGGTGGAGTCACAGTTGTGCGAGCGGCGCAAGCCGGGATCCGTTGTCGAGTCGACACCCGACCATCGCGCCTTGTGGCGCTCCTACACGGGTTTGGTGCCCCGAAGTGATTGTAGGTCGGCACCGGCGAAGCCGGCGCCGACGGTCCGGGCTGGTCGTCGGATGGCAAGCCCGTCCGAGCTACTGGACTTCGCCAAGGGCGCCTGCGCCTTCCCCATTGCAGGAGCGCCGCGAGGCGCGATTGGTCAGGATTGAACGCACAACCGGATCGCGGCTCGCGCTGCTTCTACGCCGCCCCCGGCCGCGCACCGGCGTAGGAGCGGCCCCTGGCCGCGAACGCCTTGCAAAGGAGCCTACCGGCTCAACAGGTCCCGGGTGATCTTGCGCAGGGTCGTGACGTCGAAGGGCTTGTCGCACAGGGCCGATACGCCGGCCTGGCGGACGGTGGACAGCCGGGCGTCGTCGTGCTCGCTGGTGACCATGAGCACGGGCAGGTCCGGCTGGTCGCTGAGCTGGCGGATGTAGTTCACCAGGGCCTGGCCGTCCATTTCCGGCATGTTGTAGTCGGTGATGACCAGGTCGTAATGGCCCTCGGCGATGTGCTCGGCGGCCTCGCGGCCGTTCTCCGCCTGGGTGATCCGCTCCACGCCCATCTGCTCCACGATCCGCACGATCTGGCGCAGGGAGAAGCGGCTGTCGTCCACCACGAGCACCCGCAGGTCCTCGGGATCGAGATCGTCCAGCTCCAGGTGCTCGGGGGCCAGGTAGTCCACGGTGGCCAGCAAGCCGCGGCGCAGGTCTTCCACCTCGAAGGGCTTGGGCAGGATGGCCAGCACGCCGGCCTGACGGATGGGCTCCAGGTTCACCGGATGGTTCTCGCTGGAGACCAGCATGAAAGGCAGGTCCGCCCCGTTGGGTGTCTCGCGCAGCGCGTGGATCAGTTCCGTGCCCGTCATGTCGTCGAAGTACATGGCGCTGACCACCAGGTCCGGCGGATAGCTGGCGATGTGCTCCAGTGCCTCGCCGCCGGTGGATACGCCGTCGATCTTGTGCAGACCCACTTCCTCCAGGTGCTGGATGATGATGCGCCGCTGGGTGTGCGACGGCTCCACCAGCAGGATGGACAGGTCCTCCAGGCCAATGTGCTGAACCATCGGATTGCTCCTCATGCCCCCGGCAGGCAGTCTAGCACCGGGCGTGGCACGGGCATCCGGCCTGTGTCACAGAAACGGGGGGCCGCCATCGCCGGCCGTGTTAACCAGATCGCCAAGATGGCCCGCCTCGCGTGATAGATTCGAGCAAAACGACGGGTGGGGAGGATTGATGCGCAAGGAGATCGGACTGCTGCTGGCGGGCGCCTGGCTGACCCTGGAAGGGCTGGTGCGGCTCGCCGACCTGAGCTTTCGCTACGACGACCTGGTGATGGGCGCGCTGGCCGTTGCCGCCGGCGTGCTGGTGATCATCAGGCGCTGACGGCGCCGGGGGGCAACGGTGGTATTCAGCTTGGGCAGCAAGCAAAGGGCGACGCCCCGCACGGGACTCATCCTCACGGGCGGCGGAGCCCGGGCCGCGTACCAGGTGGGCGTGCTCAAGGCCATCGCGGACATCCTGCCGCCGCGGGTGCACAGTCCCTTCGACATCATCTGCGGCACCTCCGCCGGCGCCATCAACGCCACCGCGCTCGCCTCCCATGCCTCGCGGTTTCGCGCCGGCGTGCGCGGCCTGGAGGCGGTGTGGATGAACTTCCACGTCGACCAGGTCTACCGCACGGATTTCGGCGGCCTCTCCCGCCGCGCCATGAAGTGGCTCGGCGCGCTGTTCTTCGCCGGACTGGGCGCCCACCGGCCGGATTCGCTGCTGGACAACTCGCCGCTTCGGGAGCTGCTGGACAGGTTGGTGCGCTTCGATCGCATCCAGCAGTCCATCGACGAGGGCGACCTCCGGGCGCTGTCGATTACCGCCTCGGGCTACAGCAGCGGCCATTCCGTGAGCTTCTTCCAGGGTGTCGACGAGCTGGACGAGTGGGAGCGGGCGCGGCGCCTGGGCGTGCGCTCGCCCATCGGCCTGGAGCACCTGATGGCATCCTCGGCCATCCCGGCGCTCTTCCCCGCCGTGAAGCTCCACGGCGAATACTTCGGCGACGGCTCCGTTCGCCAGCTCGCGCCCATCAGCCCGGCCCTGCACCTGGGGGCGGACCGGGTGCTGGTGATCGCCAACAGCGCCGCCACCAAACGGGGGGCGGCCCAGGTGGACGGCGACATGAGCGATTATCCGTCTATCGCGCAGATCGCCGGTCACGTGCTCAACAGCGCCTTCCTCGACAGTCTCGACAACGACCTGGAGCGGCTCGAGCGCATCAACAGGACGCTTTCGGTGATCCCGGAGCGGGTGCGCCGCCGGGAGGAGATTTCGCTGCGGCCCGTGGAGACGCTGACCATCCGCCCCAGCGAGGAGATCAACGTCATCGCCACGGAGTTCGAGAAGGAGATGCCGCGATCCATGCGCTTCTTCCTGCGCGGCAGCGGCGTGACCAACTCCACGGGCTCGGTGGTCATGAGCTATCTGCTGTTCGAGCGCGGTTACTGCCGCGCGCTGATCAATCTGGGGTATTCCGACACCCTGCGGCAGGAAAACCGCATCCTGCGTTTTCTGGGGTTCGATCCGAAGCAGCTCCATGGCGAGGCCGCCAATCCGCCCCATGACACCGCCTGAACGGGGCGCGACGGCATCGCAAAGCGGTTTCCGGCACACTGCGCATGGGTGGGTTGCCGCAAAACAATAAGAATCACTTAGGGAAGAGCCATGATCGTCGTATTCATCCTCATTGGTGCCGTCATCGGCATGGCCCTGGCGGAGATTCCCGGCCTGGTCGTCGGCGCCGCGCTGGGGGCGCTCGGCTGGCGGGTGATCGACCTCAACCGCCAGGTCCGCGAGCTCCGCGGCAGCGTCCAGGCGCTGGGCGCCGGGCAGGGCGCGGCGCCCGAGACGAAGGGGGATAGCGCCGATGCAACGGCCGGTCCGGCGAAATCCGCGGAGCCCCCGCCAACCCCATCCGCATCCGAATCCGCCCCGGCGCAAGGACCGCCGGCGGCGCCATCGGGCGAGGCGGGCGAGACGGCGCCGGAATTCGATCTGCGCGCGCCGGCGAGCGAGTCCGCCGAACCGGCGTCCGGATCCGCATCGTGGCTCGACCAGGGTATCGACTGGCTGCGGGGCTTTTTCTTCCGCGGCAACCCCATCGTGCGCATCGGCGTGGTGGTGCTGTTCTTCGGCGTGGCCTTCCTGCTCAAGTACGCCGCCGACCAGAGCCTGCTGCCCATCGAGGCGCGCCTGAGCGCGGTGGCGGTGGGCGGCCTGGGGCTGCTGAGCCTGGGCTGGTGGCTGCGCGGGCGTAACGCGGTCTTCGCGATGACCCTGCAGGGCGGGGCCGTGGGCGTGCTCTACCTGACCGTGTTCGCGGCCGCGAGGTTGTACGACGTGGTCCCCATGGGCTTCGCCTTCGCGGTCATGGTGGCCCTGGTGGCGCTGTCGGCGGTCCTTGCCGTGTTGCAGAACGCCATGGCCCTGGCGGCCTTCGGTACCGCCGGCGGCTTTCTCGCCCCGGTGCTGGTGTCCACGGGCGAGGGCAGCCACGTGGGGCTTTTCAGCTACTATGCGCTGCTCAACGTGGGCATCCTGGGCATCGCCTGGTTCCGGGCCTGGCGGGTGCTCAACCTGCTCGGGTTCGCGTTCACGTTCGTCATCGGCGCCGTCTGGGGTTATGGCTACTACCGGCCGGCGTACTTCGCCAGCACCGAGCCTTTCCTGGTGCTGTTCTTCCTGTTCTTCGTCGCCATCGCCGTGCTCTATGCCTTCCGCCAGCCGCCGCGGCTGAAGGGCTACGTGGATGCGTCCCTGGTCTTCGGCGTCCCCCTGGTGGCCGCCGGGCTGCAGGCGGCGCTGGTGCGGGACTACGCGTTCGGCATGGCCTACAGCGCAGTCGTGGCCAGCGCCTTCTACCTGGTTCTGGCCTCCGCCCTGTGGCGCAGCCGGGCCGCCGGCATGCGCCCGCTCACCGAGGCGTTCCTGGCCCTGGGCGTCGTCTTCGCCACCCTGGCCGTGCCCCTGGCCTTCGACGGCCGCTGGACCGCCGCCGCCTGGGCGCTGGAGGGGGCGGGCATGATCTGGGTGGGTATCCGTCAGGGCCGGCGCCTGCCCCGCGCTTTCGGGGCCGCCCTGCAGCTCGGTGCCGGTGTCTCCTTTGGCAGCACGGTGCCCGAACCGGTCAGCGGCCTGCTCGTTCTCAACGGCTTCTACGTGGGCTGTCTGGTGCTCAGCCTCGGTGGCTGGGTTTCCGCCTTCTGGGCTCACCGCGGTGCAGAGCGGCTTCACCCCTGGGAGCGGATGGCCGGCACGGTGCTGCTCTACTGGGGCTTTCTCTGGTGGTTCGCGGGCGGTTTCGGCGAGCTCGGCCGCGCGTTGGACTGGGAAGCGGCCACGAACGGCGCCTGGCTGCTGGCGGTGGCGAGCGTCGCCGCGTCCCTGTGGCTGGCGCGGCGATGGCGGTGGCCGGCGCTGAGCTACACCGGCGCTGCGCTCTTGCCGTGCATGTTGCTCAGCGCGGCCGGCGTTCTGGCGCTGGAGCCGCACCTGCTGGTGGGCTGGGGCTGGTTGCCTTGGCTGGCGTTGGCGGCGGTGCTCTACCTGGGGCTCGCCTGGTTCGGCGCGCGGTGGCCGGCGCCACTCACCGGCACGCTCCACGCGCTTGGCGGCTGGGGCATCGTGCTGGTGCTGATGGTGGAGAGCCACTGGCTGGCGGACCGGGTGCTGGATGCCGCCGATACCTGGGTTCGCGTGGCCACGGTTCTGCCGGCCATCGTGGCGGTGTTCGCCCTGTCCGCCCTGATCCGCCGGGGCCGTTGGCCATTCGCCAGACAGGGCACACTCTATACCCAGGCCGTGGCCGTACCGCTCGCCGGGTTGCTGTCGCTGTGGATGCTCGGCGCCGCCGCCTGGGACGCCGACCCGGCGATCATCGGCTATCTGCCGCTGGTCAATCCGCTGGAGCTGGCCCAGGCGGCGGTGCTCCTGGGTGGGATAATGCTGTATAGCCGCAACGCCGGGAAGCTGGCGCCGGAGCAACGCCGGCCGGTCCAGTACGCCTTCGCCGCCATGGCCTTCGTGGGCCTGACGGCGGTGCTGGCGCGCTGCGTCCACCACTGGGCCGGGGTGCGCTACACCCTGGACGGGCTCTGGGCCTCCGCGCTGCTGCAGAGCACGCTTTCGGTGTTCTGGACCGTGGCGGCCCTGGGGCTGATGGCCTTCGCCGCCCGCAAGGGCCTGCGGCCGGTCTGGTTTGCCGGGGCGGCACTGCTGGCGCTGGTGCTGGCCAAGCTGTTCCTGGTGGACCTGGCCGGCGTGGGCACGGTGGCGCGCATCGTTTCGTTCCTGGTGGTGGGCGGGCTGATGCTGGTCATCGGCTATTTCTCGCCGTTGCCGCCGCGGCCCGTAAGGGAGGGTGAGCCATGAGATCGGTCGCGCGCGGCGTGGGCGCAGTGCTGGCGGTGGCCGTCACCGCGGCCGGGGCCACGGTGACGCCGCAGGACTTCGCCTACGGCATGACCTTACGTACGGCGGGAGGCGACGGTCTGTACCGGCTATCCGTGCCGGGAGCGGTCTACGAGACGGTGGCCTCGCCGTCGCTGGCCGACGTTCGCGTCTTCAACGCGAGCGGGGAGGCGGTGCCCCACGCCATCCGCGTGCCGGAAGCGGACGGGGCGGGGGAGGAACGTGCGGTCCGCGTCCCCTTCTTCCCGTTACGCGGGGAGGCGGGCACCGATGGGGGCCGCCTGACCGTGACCACCAACGAGGGCGGCAGCGTCGTCAGCATCCAGCGTGACGGGAGCGCCGGGGAGGCACGGACCACCGCCTACCTGTTGGACCTGAGTACCCTGGAACACCCGGTGGACGAGATCCGCCTGTCCGTGGCGCCGGCCGACGGAGATGGCGCCGATGGCCTCAACGCCAGGCTCGCTGTCGAGGCGAGCGACGACCTCGGCGACTGGCGCACGCTGCGTCGGGGCGCACCCCTGATCCGGCTGGACTACGAGGGCCGGCGGCTGGAACGGACCACCGTGGACCTGCCCGCCGTCAAGGCCCGCTACCTGCGCCTGAGCTGGCCCGAGACGGCCCGGGGCTATCGGCTGACGGGAGTTCAGGCCGTGGACCGCCGCGAAGCACGGGGGCCGCCGCTTAGCTGGCTGTCGCCGCCGGGCGCCGCTCATGAGGCCGAGGGCGAATTCCGCTACGACACCGGCGGACGCTATCCGGTGCGCCGGGTGGACGTGCGGCCCGGCTACGACAACGCCGTGATGGACGTGACCGTGGAGTCCCGGCCCGACGGGGAAGCGCCCTGGCGCCGCCGGTTCCGCGGCGAGGTCTACCGCGTCCAGCTCGGCGGGACGAGGCTGCGCAGTGAGCCCCGGACCATTGTGCTGACGCGCGATCGCTACTGGCGGGTCCGGGTGGA
>JACDUA010000109.1 GCA_013519935.1 Ectothiorhodospiraceae bacterium WFHF3C12
GGGTTCTGCCCCGATTTCACGGACACATCCATTAAGGCCCATACTGGGCGAGGAGGTGTCCGATGGCAAAGCGCAAGCGCTACACACAGGAGTTCAAGCAGGAGGCGGTGCGGCTGGCCCGCTCGAGCTCGGACTCGGTGAGCAAGATCGCCCGGGATCTGGGGCTGAACCCAAACATGTTGAGCCGCTGGTGCCGGGAGCTGGAGGCCGACGGGGCCAAGGCCTTCCGCGGTCAGGGCAATGCTCGGGATGAGGAGGTGGCACGGCTGCGCCGGGAGCTCGCCCAGGTCAAGCAGGAACGGGATTTTTTAAAGGACGCGGCAGCGTACTTCGCCAAAGAGTCGAAGTAAGGTACGGCGTGATAGCACGCTGCCGCGAGCAGTATCCGATCAAGCTGATGTGCCGGTGTCTGAACGTCTCCCGCAGCGGCTACTACGCCTGGCAGCGGCGCGGTCCCTCGCGCCGGGCCCGGGCCAATGCCCGGTTGCTGGAGCAGATCCAGGACAAGCACGACGACAGCGACCAGGTCCTGGGGGCAGCGGGCATTCGCGATGCGCTGTGCTACGAGGGCGAGCGGTGCAGCGTTAACCGTGTTGCACGGCTAATGCGCCAGGCGGGACTGCGCGGCATCCCGGCGAAGCGGCGCTGGCGCTCAAAGTCCAGCGGTCAACGCCCCGATGGGATCGACAACGAGCTCGAACGGGACTTTCTGGCCGAGGCGCCGAACACCAAGTGGGTCACCGATATCACCTATCTGCGCACCGCTGAAGGCTGGTTGTACCTGTGTGCCGTGCTCGATCTGTGGCAAGGGTTGGTGGTCGGCTGGTCGATGAGCCACCGTCAGGACAGTCACCTAGTGCTCCAGGCCGTGCTGATGGCGCTGTGGCAGCGTGAGCACAAGGCGCCGGTGATTTTGCACTCCGACCGTGGCACGCAGTTCACCAGCGACGAATACCAGCAGTTCCTCAGCGACCATGACCTGGTATGCAGCATGAGCGCGGTCGGCAGCTGTGCCGACAACGCCGCCGCCGAAGGCTTCTTCGGCATGCTCAAGCGTGAGCGGGTCAACCGCCGCCGGTATCAGACCCGGGCCGAGGCACGCACGGATGTGTTCGACTACATCGAGCGCTTCTACAATCCGAGAATACGTCGGCGGCTACAAATACAGGATCAACAGCAGGCGCAACCCTTAACCCAACCGTCCGTGGAAACGGGGTAGAACCCCGTCGACTGCGCTGGGGGGAAGGGTCACGTCCCCCTGTAATTGCCCCCGCTAAATCGGACACCACCCTTTAGTCACTGCCAGTCATCTCCAGGCTCTGGCGGTATTCCCACGGGGAGCGCATTTTGAGCTCCTTGTGCGGGTGCCAGCGGTTATAGTCCTCGAACCACGCCGGCAGCTGGGCCATGACGGTCGCGGCATCCGGCAAGTCGTTGAGGTAAACGTAGTCGCAATTGAACGTCTTCACGAACGCCTCGGCCATGCCGTTGCTCTGCGGGCTGCGCACGGCGGTAGTGCAGACCACAAAGCCCAGATCCTTGGCGAAGGCTCGCGTCTCCTTGTCCGTGTAGCAGCTGCCATTGTCGGTCAGCCACTCGATGGGACGGGCCAGCTTCGTAACCGCGCCAAAGCGGTGCTCGACGCTCTCGGTCAACAGGTCCTGGATCATCTGACCGGTGACGCCTGTGGTGGTGGCGACATAGCGCATGGCCTCGCGGTCACAGCAATCCAGGCTGAACGCCACCCGCACCGCCTCACCATTCCAGCAGCGGATCTCCAGCACGTCCGAGCACCAGCGCAGATCCGGCTTGAGGGTGATGATCTTGCCCTCATGCGAGCGCTCCTCGGGCCGGCCCGTGTAGCGGGCCAGCAGCAACCCGTCCGCCTTCATGATCCGGTAGATGCGCTTCGGGTTGACCCGCGCCTGGCCGCGCTGGTGCAGCTGCCGGTTGAGATGGGCGGTGACCCGGCGATAGCCGTTGGCCGCGCGCTTTGAGCAGATCTCGCGGATCTGCGGCAGCAGCCGCTCATCATCGGCCTTGCAGTAACGCGCTGGCCGTGCACGTTGGCGGCCGGCCATCCGTTCGATCAGGTTCGAACGAGCGACACCCAAGACCTCAGCCACCCGCTTCACCGGGTATCGTCCTCCGGCAGCAATGGCATGCGCGAGATCAACTTTTTTGCCTGAGCCACCTCCAGGGCTTCCTTCAAGATCTCGGTCTCCATGGTCTTGCGCCCGAGCAGCCGCTCCAGCTCACGCACCTGGCGCTTGAGCGCCTTCACTTCCGAGGCACTGACCACATCCTCACCCCCACCCGCCGCCGTCATCCCGCCCTCGTGCATCAGCTTCCTCCACCGAAACAGTAGACTTGCCGATATACCATGACGGCGGGCCACCAGCGAGACGGACATGCCCGGCTGATCACACAGCGCCACCAGCTCCGCCTTCTCCCGCGGCGAATACCGTCGCCGGCGCTGCACACCCGTCACCACTTCGATGCGTTCCACCTTGGTCACTCCTTCGCACTAGGCTCATGCCTAGGCCCTATCAGCTACTACCAAGGTGTCCGGTCGAAATGGGGGCTTCTACACTCGAGGTCTTGCATCGATGGGATCGACGGGGTCGACAGGTCTTCACCCAGGCTGATCTGGCGCATCTTTTCGTTGGGGAGTCGCCGAAGACCCTGCAGATCTCAATCGACCGCCTGGTTCACCGCGGACTGCTAATTCGGGCATGCCGCGGGGTCTATGTCTTCGCCTACGGTCAAATTCGCCGGAGAGAGATCCTCGAACAGATCGCGCGCGATCCGCCGGGGGCACTATAACTATGTCAGTCTCGAGTTAGCGCTCTCCGAGTATGGCGCCATTTCGCAGATCCCGATGGATCGGCTGACTGTTATGACGACCGGGCGAAAGGGGACCTAGAGGACGCCCTGGGGCGTGATTGAGTTCACCCACACCGCGCGCCCGGTCCGTGAACTCATCGGCCGCATGCGCGATGTGGGCCGCCCACTTCGCATTGCCACCCCGCAGTCGGCCTGGGCCGATCTGAAGCGCGTGGGGCGCAATACCCACCTGGTGGACGAGGAGGTACTCGGTGATGTCCAAGCGAGCTGATTTCGATGCCCTAGTCGAGCTCGCGCTCGAGGCGGAGGGGCGCGGGCAGATGCGCCCGGTGGTGGAGAAGGAACTGCTGCACTACGACATCCTCTTCGCGCTTGATCGAAGCCGCCTGCTTGATACGCTGACCTTCCAGGGCGGCACTTCACTGCGGCTCTGCCAGGGGTCTCCACGCTTTAGCGAGGACCTCTACTTCGTCGGCGGACGGGACTTCGACCGGGCGCGCATGGCGGCGCTTGGTGAGTACCTCACCGAGTACATTGGCGATCGCCACGGCCTGCCAGTGGAGGCCAAATCGCCAAAACCTTCCTCAGGCAAGGGCAGTGGGGATGATATCCGGGTCGCGAAGTGGCAGCTCAGTATCGTGACAGCACCGCGACGGCCCGATATTCCCAAGCAGCGCATCAAGCTTGAGGTGGCGAGCCTGCCGGCCTACACGCGCGAGCCTCAGCCCCTGCGCCTGAACTACGACTTCTGCCGGAGGGCTACGCCGATCTTCTGGTCCCCACCGAGACCCTGAACGAGGTGCTTGCCGACAAGCTCGTCTCGCTGGTGAACACCGAACGCTATGTCCGCCACCGGGATATCTGGGACCTGCGCTGGCTCGCCCAGCGTGGGGCGAGTGTCGAGCCGGAGTTGCTGCGGCGCAAGATCGCCGACTACCGCGTGGCGCGCTATTCCGAGCGGGCGCGGGAGACCGCCGCGAGGCTGCCAGAGATCGTGGAGGGGCGGGCGTTCATCGAGGAGATGCGTCGATTCTTGCCGGCGCAGGCGCGAACGCTCGATCGAGCCGGCTTCGGGGCCTTTCTTGCCCGCGAGGTGGGTGAGACTCTGACGGCTGCGGTTGACGCGATTGCCCCCGCCGCGGGGGAGGAGCAGGAATTCACGCTGTAGAGCTCGCCCAAAACAACGACAGAACCAGCGGGGCGCCTGGTTGTCGGGGAGAGAAACGCCTATTGGCCCGTGCCCGTCTGAGTCAGGCGGGAGCGGTTCGTAAGCAAGATCCTTGCTTTTTAGCGGGCCGCAAGGCCGAAATTCTCGCAGCCCGGATCCTTGCAGTGGTTAACGTGGATGCCTTCGACTGCCTCCGGGACACGAACCTTTCGAGAGTCTGAGCCGGATTTTTGGCTGGCCAACGTGAAAGCCCCCTTTACCCAGGCTCTGGGTAAAGGGGGCTTCTGAAGGGCCCGCCAAGACATTTTCAACACATTAGCTGAATGCCTTGTTCTCAGAACCACATTTGCGCGGCAATTGACGGAATACGAGGTCCCGGAAATGCGAGAGGCCGGAACCCGTTGGGGCTACCGGCCTCTATCCCCGCCTAGGACGGGGGTGTGACGCTTGGCTTTAGTCGCGTATATCCCCGCTAGCGCGGGGGCAAGCTCGCCGCTGGGCACAGCGTTCGCCATGACCTCCGATTATCCCCGCATGTGCGGGGGCCGGTACTTCCGACAGCCAAAGCGTCACTGTAATATTCGCTTGCGAGCGCTCACTTTGTCAATGACCTCGCGTCCCTTGATATCGACCGCGTGAACCGCCCACGCTCGAACATCCCAAGATGCCCGCGAGATCTGGCCGGATCGATGCCCACACGCTCAACCTGGCGGAGGCTTTCACCACCGGCCGAATACGCCAGACAGCAGGCGCTTTCAACGGAAACCGACGATACAGAAGAGTGCCCCTCCCTACGATTCCAGACCACCACCTAATAGAAATCCGGCATGATCCAGGAGTGAGACCGCAGAAGGGTCAGGCTGTGAAGCGATGCGAGTACATCGAGGTTCAGATTACCTTCGCGCTGAAACAGCAGGGGTTCGGAACGCCCGCCACCGATATTCAGCGCGCTCAAAGCGATTGACCCAAGGTGAACCTGGGTGCGGGCAGCAATTGCGCGGCACCCATGTCACCCGCAGGCGGTAGGCAGGAACCACTGCCCCACGTGCTCCTCAGTTACGATTCCCGGTACCCCTTGCACTCCAGTCGGCCAATCTGATTTCGGTGGACCTCGTCCGGGCCATCGGCGATACGCAACATCCGTGCGTTGGCATAGGCTTTGGCAAGGCCGAAGTCCGTCGTGACACCACCGCCGCCGTGGGCCTGGATAGCCCAGTCGATGACCTTCGCGGCCATGTTGGGTGCGGCCACCTTGATCATGGCGATCTCCTTGCGAGCCACCTTATTGCCCACCGTATCCATCTTCCAGGCCGCATTGAGGGTAAGCAGCCGCGCCTGGTCGATCAGGATCCGAGACTCGGCGATGCGCTCCTGGGTCACAGTCTGCTCGGATACCGGTTTGCCGAAGGCCACGCGGGACATGGCGCGCTTGCACATCTGCTCGAGCGCACGCTCGGCTTGGCCGATGAGCCGCATGCAGTGGTGGATGCGGCCGGGGCCCAGACGCCCCTGGGCGATCTCGAAACCACGCCCCTCGCCCAGGAGCATGTTGGCGGCTGGCACGCGGACATTTTCGAAGGTCACCTCACCGGTGAGATCGGGCGTGCCCATATAGCCGAACACCGGCAGCTTCCGAACCACCGTGATGCCGGGCGTATCCCGGGGCACGAGAATCATGGACTGTTGCTTGTAGCGATCCGGATTGTCCGGATCGTTCTTGCCCATGAAGATGAAGATGCGGCAACGCGGGTCCGGCGATCCGGAAGACCACCATTTGCGGCCGTTGATGACGTACTCGTCACCGTCACGGACTATGGAGCTCTCGATGTTGGTGGCATCCGAGGAGGCCACCGCCGGCTCGGTCATGGCGAAGCAGGAGCGGATTTCGCCGTCGAGCAGGGGGTGCAGCCACTGCGCCTGCTGCTCCGGCGTCCCGTAGCGTGCCAGCACCTCCATGTTGCCGGTATCCGGCGCGGAGCAGTTGAAAACCTCCGGCGCCCACATGACGCGCCCCATCTCCTCGCACAGAGGGGCGTATTCCAGGTTGCTCAGCCCGGCGCCGAATTCCGAATCGGGCAGGAACAGGTTCCACAGCCCGGCGGCCCGGGCCTTGGGCTTGAGCTCCTCGATGATCTCGGGCCAGTGCTCGCCGGCCTCCCGCTCGTGCTCGTACCGGGCTTCGTTGGGGTAGATATGCTCATCCATGAACGACCGGAGGCGCGCCAGTAGTTCCTGCGTGCGGGCTGAGTACTCGAAATCCATACTTGGGCTCCTAGGTATAGGGGGCGACGCCGGGGGCGGTCAGCCCCCGTCGGCCAGCACCTCGCGCAGATCGCGCTTGATCACCTTGCCGTTGGCGTTGCGCGGCAACGGCTCGCTTTGCAGCGTGATGCGGTCGGGCACCTTGTAGTCCGCCAGGCGGCTCGCGCAGAACTCGCGGATCCGTGCTTCATCCAACGACGGGTCGGTCACCGAGACGAAGGCGTGGATCTTCTCGCCCAGCACCGGGTCGGGCTCGCCCACCACCGCGCACTCGGCGACGCCCTCGTGGTAGGCAATGGCGTTCTCCACCTCGATGCTGTAGACGTTGTACCCACCGCGAATGACCAGGTCCTTCTTGCGGTCATGCAGGCGCACGAACCCGGCGGCATCCTTGGAGCCGATATCCCCCGAGCGCCAATATCCGCCCACAAAGGCCTCCGCAGTACGGTCCGGATCACCCCAGTAGCCCGGGATAACCACCGGCCCGGCGATCCATAGCTCCCCGGTCTCCCCGGGCGGCATCTCCCGTCCATGCTCATCCATAACCAGGATATCCACGCAGTCGACGACCTTGCCGATGCTGTCCAAGTATTCGAGCTGCCGAGCGGGCGGAATGGCCGTGACCACGGTGCAGGTCTCCGTGGCCCCGTAAGCATTCATCAGCTCCAGGTGAGGCAAGCGCTCCCGAAACTCCAGGATGGTGGCCTCGGGCATGGGAGCACCACCGAAACAACCCGTGCGCCAGGCGCTGAGATCCACTTCGTCGAAATTGGCCCGCATCAGGCAGAGCTTGTACATCGCGGGCACCATGACGGTGCTGTTGACCCGCTCCTCGGCGGCGAGGCGGTTGAACTCGCCTGCGTCGAACTCGCGCATTAGAACGGTGCAACCAGCCATGCGGATCATGCTGAACACGATCGCCATGAGCCCCGTGACGTGACTCGCCGGCACCGCCAGCAAGGAGCGCTCGCCCCGGCGCAGACCCATGCACCGCTCCCAGAAGATCACCGAGTGCGTGATGTTGAGATGCGTCTGCATGGCCCCTTTGGGCGTGCCCGTGGTGCCCGAGGTGTAGAGGATGACGGCCGTGTCCGCCTCCGCCGGCCTCGCCACGGGCACTGGGCTCGCGCTTTCCCCCAGCAGGGCGGCGAAAGGCTCGGCCGCGCCCACGCCGTCACCGTCCACGAACACGCGGCCAATCGAACGCCCCGCCTCGGTGGCCTCCAGCCGCTCCAGCAGGTCCGGCTCGATGATCACCGCGCTGGCCGTGCAGTCCGCGACGATATGGCCAATCCCGGCGCCTTGCTCCCGGGCGTTGACGGGCACGGCGATACCACCCAGCCAGAGCGTGCCCAGCAGGGCATACATGAAAGCCGGACCGTTGCGCAGCACCAGAGTCACGCGGTCGCCGGGCGAAACACCGCGATCGGCAAGGTTGGCCGCCACGCGGGCCGCGATCTCACCCAGTGCGCGGTAGGAGATCCGCTCGCCCTCGTAGACGAAGGCATCGCCCTGCGGGTTAGTCTCGACGGCCGCGGCCAGCATCGCCTGCACCGACTCCGGGCGATTGACGAAACACCGCATCACGCGGTCACCGAAATGACACTCGCGGCGGGTGGCGAATCGTTGCTCTACCGCAGCGCCGGTCATGATTTCGTCCTCCAGCATTCGATCGCGTACCGCTCCACCATCAGGCAACCTCCAGCCAGTCACGGCGGATGTCCTCCCGCGCCTGCATCTCCTCGGTGGTACCGGTGAACACGATCTCGCCGTGGCCCATAACCATCACGCGGCTCGCGACCCGCAGGGCCATGGTCATCTTCTGCTCCACCAGGAGCACGGACACGCCCTTGGCGTGAATGTCGCGGATGACGTCCATCACCACCTGGATGATCATCGGCGCCAACCCTTCGGTGGGCTCATCCACCAGCAGCACCAGGGGATTGCCCAGCAGCGTGCGGCAGATAGTCAACATTTGCTGCTCGCCGCCGGAGAGGTTACCGGCTCGCTGACCCCGTCTTTCCCGCAGGCGCGGGAAGTACTGGTACATATCCTCCATGCTCCAGCGCGGCGCACCCTCGGCGCCCGGCTGCATGCCCATCAGCAGGTTTTCCTCGACGGTCAGATTGGGGAAGACCAGCCGCTCTTCGGGGACGTAACCCAACCCCCGACGGGCAATGACGTGAGCGCCCTTGCCGGCCAGCTCCTGGCCGCGGAGGCGGATGCTGCCCGGATTGGGCGGCACCAGCCCCATCATCGCCTTCAGGGTGGTGGAGCGGCCCGAGCCGTTGCGCCCGAGCAGCGCGACAATATCCGCCGACTCAAGGCTGAAGTTAACGCCGTGGAGGATATGACTCTTGCCGTAGTAGGCGTGCAGATTGCTGACTTCCAACAGCATCAGGCAGCCTCCTCCTCTCCCAGGTACGCCTTCTGCACCTCCGGGTTGTTGCGAATCTCATCGGGGGTCCCCGTCGCCAGGATCTGGCCATAGACCAGCACCGATATCCGGTCGCACAGGCCGAATACCACGCTCATGTCATGTTCCACGACCAGCAGCGTCTTGCCCTCGGTCACCTCCCGGATCAGTTCCACGATGTAGGCCGTCTCCTCCCGGGACATACCGGCGGTGGGCTCATCCAGCAGGATTACTTCCGCACCCGTCGCCAGGGTCATGCCGATCTCGAGCGAGCGCTGCTCGGAATAGGTGAGGTCCGAGGCAGGGGCGTCGGCCCGATGGCCGAGACGGACTTGCTCCAGCATCGCCCGGGCCTCGTCATTGACGGTCTTCATGGGTGCGATCCGCCGGTACAGGTTGAAACGGATGCCGTGACGGGCCATGACCCCGATCCGCACGTTCTCCAGCGCCGACAGGCGTCCAAAGATGTTGGTTATCTGAAACGAGCGGGCCAGACCGAGACGGCTGATGCGCTCTGGCGAAAGGCCTCCGATGCGGCGTCCATACAGCGCGATGTCCCCGGCGGTGGGACGCTGATCGCCGGAGATCAGGTTGAACAGCGTGGACTTGCCCGCGCCATTGGGGCCTACCAGGCCATGACGCTCGCCGTCCGTCAGCTCTACGTTCAC
>JACDUA010000011.1 GCA_013519935.1 Ectothiorhodospiraceae bacterium WFHF3C12
TACGGCTTGCTGCCGGGCAGCGGCGGCACCTCCCCGCCGGCGCTCAACGAGGGCCAGGCGGCAGCCGTGGCGGCCATCCAGGGCAGCCTGGGCGGCTTTCAGGCATGGCTGCTGGACGGCGTCACCGGCAGCGGCAAGACCGAGGTGTACCTCGCCGCCATCGACGCCGTCCTCGCCCACGGCCAGCAGGTGCTGGTCCTGGTGCCGGAGATCGGGCTCACCCCGCAGCTGCTGCGGCGTTTCGCCCGGCGCTTCGAGGCGCCCATGGCGGTGCTTCACTCCGGCCTGTCCGACGGCGAGCGCCTCGGCGCCTGGCTGGCGGCCGCACGGGGCGAGGCCCGGCTGGTCATCGGCACGCGCTCGGCGGTGTTCGCGCCGCTGGCGGAGCCCGGATTGATCGTCGTCGACGAAGAGCACGACCTGTCCTTCAAGCAACAGGACGGGGTGCGCTACCACGGGCGCGACCTGGCCGTGGTCCGGGCGCAGCGCCTGGGCGTGCCCATCGTCCTGGGCTCGGCCACGCCCTCCCTGGAGAGCCTGGCCAACGTGGAGCGCGACCGGTACCGGCGGCTGCACCTGCCGCAGCGGGCCGGCGGCGCGAGCATGCCCACCTACCGGGTCATGGACATCCGCGGCAAGCCCCTGAAGGACGGGCTGTCGCAGCCACTGATCGAGCGCATGCGCACTCACCTCGCCGGTGACGGCCAGGTATTGCTGTTCCTCAATCGCCGCGGCTTTGCCCCGACGCTGCTCTGCCACGAATGCGGCTGGCTGGCGGAATGCCCGCGCTGCGACGCGCGGCTGACCCTCCATCAACGCCGGATGCGGCTGATCTGCCACCACTGCGACTACCAGCGCGGCGTTGACGAGTTCTGTCCTGACTGTGACAGCGCGGACCTGCGTCCCGTCGGTCAAGGCACGGAGCGGCTGGAACAGGCGCTGGATCTGCACTTCCCGGGCGTCGGCCGCGTGCGCATCGACCGCGACAGCACGCGCCGCCGCGGCGCGCTGGAGCAGCAGCTGGCCGCGGCGGCGAAGCCGGAGAACCGGATTCTGCTGGGCACGCAGATGCTGGCCAAGGGGCACCATCTGCCTGCCGTGACCCTGGCCGCCGTGGTGGATGCCGATCAGGGCCTGTTCGGCAGCGATTTCCGCGCCCCCGAGCGCCTCGCTCAGTTGCTGGTGCAGGTCGCCGGCCGGGCCGGGCGGGCCGATCGCCCGGGAGAGGTCGCCATCCAGACCCATCACCCGGAGCACCCGCTGCTGCAGACCCTGCTCAGCAGCGACTACGCCCGGTTCGCCCAGGAGGCGCTGGCGGAGCGCCGTGCCATCCGGCTGCCGCCCTACACCGCCATGGCCCTGCTGCGAGCCGAGGCCGTCGACCCGGAGCCGCCCACGCAGTTCCTCGAAAGCGCGCGGCGGTCGGCGGAACGCCAGGCCGTGCCGGGCGTGGAGCTGCTCGGCCCCGTGCCCGCGCCCATGGAACGCCGCGCCGGGCGTTACCGGGCCCAGCTGCTGCTGCAGGCCGAACAGCGTGCCCACCTCCAGCAGTTGCTGAGCCGATGGGTGATCGGCCTCGCCGAACTGCCCTCCGCCCGGCGGGTGCGGTGGTCGCTGGACGTGGACCCGATGGAGATGCTGTAGCGGTGCATTGCCGGTCTGCGGTCCACGCCCTTGATTCAGGCACCTCACCCGCCATAATAGTGCGCCTCACGCCGCCCGCATCGCACTGAGCACCTTATGAAGAAGCAGCTCGCCGAACTGGTTCACCGTGCCCTGGAACAGCTCAAGGCCGACGGCATACTGCCGGCGGACGCCGTCGTGGACGTGCAGATCGAGCGCGGCCGCGGCGAGGGGCATGGCGATTTCGCCACCAACACGGCGATGCGGCTGGCCAAGCCGGCCGGACGCCCGCCCCGGGAGCTGGCCCAGGCCCTGGTGGAGGCTCTGCCGGCCCACGAGCACGTCGAGCGGGTGGAGGTGGCCGGCCCTGGCTTCATCAACTTCTTCATCAGCCCGGACGCGGCCTTCGCCGTGGTCAGCGAGATTCTCGACGCGGCGGAGCATTTCGGGCGCGGCGAGCCCACGGGTCAGCGCATCATGGTGGAGTTCGTTTCCGCCAACCCCACCGGCCCGCTGCACGTGGGCCATGGCCGCGGCGCGGCCTACGGCGGCACCCTGTGCAACCTGCTGACCGCCGCCGGCCACCAGGTCCACCGGGAGTACTACGTCAACGACGCGGGGCGGCAGATGGACATCCTCGCCGCCAGCGTGCTGATCCGCTACCTGCAGCTCTTCGACACCGACCTGCGCTTCCCGGACAACGGCTACCGCGGCGACTACATCCACGCGATTGCCGGGGATCTCAGGGCCCGCGACGGCGAAGCCTATCGGATCGACAGCGCCGCGCTCGCCGCCGGGCTTCCGGCGGACGCCAGTGAGGGCGGCGACAAGGAAAAGCACATCGACGCCGTGGTGCGGCGGGCCCGTGAGCTGCTGGGCGAGGAACGCTACCAGGCCGTCCACCAGGCCGCCCTGGACGCTATCCTCGGCGACATCCGGGACGACCTCGCCGCCTTTGGCGTCGATTACGACGAGTGGTTCTCCGAGCGTTCCCTGACCGACACCGGTGCCGTGGACCACGCCCTGGGCAAGCTGCGGGAGGCCGGCCACCTCTACGAGGCCGAGGGCGCGCTGTGGTTCCGCTCCTCCGAGTTCGGCGACGAGAAGGACCGCGTGGTGCGCCGCGCCGACGGGGCCATCACCTACTTCGCCTCCGACATCGCCTACCACCTGAACAAGCTCGAGCGCGGCTTCGACACCTGTATCGACGTGTGGGGCGCCGACCACCACGGCTATGTGCCCCGGGTCCGGGCCGCCATCCGCGCCTTTGACGCCGACGACAGTCGCCTGGAGGTGCGTCTCGTGCAGTTCGCCATCCTCTACCAGGGCGGCGAGCGGCTGCAGATGTCCACCCGTTCCGGCGAATTCGTCACGCTGCGCGAGTTGCGCGAGGAAGTGGGCGGCGACGCGGCACGCTTTTTCTACGTCATGCGCAAACCGGAACAGCACCTGGACTTCGATCTGGATCTGGCCAAGTCGGAGTCCTCCGACAACCCCGTCTACTACATCCAGTACGCCCATGCCCGGATCTGCAGCGTGTTGCGGCAGATGGCCGAAAAGGGCCTGACCCACGACGCCGAACACGGACGCGCCAACCTGTCCCGGCTCACGGAGAGCCACGAGCAGGACCTGCTGACGTCCCTGGCGAAGTACCCGGAGCTGGTGGAGTCAGCAGCGGCGGCCCGCGAACCTCACCAGCTGGCCCACTATCTGCGGGAGCTCGCCAACGGTTTCCACACCTACTACAACGCCCACACCTTCCTCACCGACGAGCCGGCGTTGCGCGACGCCCGTCTGAACCTCATCCTGGCCACGCGGCAGGTGATCCGGAACGGGCTCGACATCCTGGGCGTATCCGCCCCGGAGACGATGTAAGTGGCGCGCGACTACAAACGCACCAATCAGGCCAGGAAAAAGCGCAGCGAAGGGCGGTCCCTGCCGGGCTGGGTCTGGGGCATTTCGGGCCTCGCCATCGGTCTGTTCGTCGCCCTGCTCGTGCACCTGAACCAGCAGAACCCGGGCGGTCCCCAGAGCATTCGCGACTTCCTGGAGGAAACCGCGGGCGGCGGCGGCACGCAAAGCAGCGCCGACGATGGGCCGGGCCGGGAGGAAACGGCCGACGACGCGAAGCCCACTTTCGAGTTCTACAAGCTCCTGCCCCAGCAGGAAGTGGTGGTACCCGACGCCGAGCCGGAAGACGAGACCGGCACTCCGGCCCCCGAGGCCAGCCCCCAGCCCTCGCCGGAGCAGCCTCCGGCGGAAAGCGGAATCCACTACCTGCTGCAGGCCGGCTCGTTCCAGAACCACAAGGACGCCGACCGGCTCAAGGCCGAGCTCGCCCTGCTGGGCGTCGAGGCCCACATCCAGACGGTCACCCTGCAGGGGGGCGAGACCTGGCACCGGGTGCGTATCGGCCCCTTCTCCGACCAGCGCGACCTCAACGGCGTCCGCCACCGCCTGCAGACCAACGGCGTCGAGACGATTTTGCTCAAGCGGAAAAGCTGAAGACGGTTGGCCGCGGATGGGACGCTGATTCAAGTCGGGGATTGCGACTAAACCACCTGTAGGAGCGCCGCCAGGTACGATGGCCGGACCCAGCCCCGCACGGCGAATCGCGGCGCGCCGCTCCTACACGTGCCATAGACCTGCTTTAGGAACGGCCCCGGCCACTAACCGGCCAATACCCGTCGCCGCGAGGACGCGCCTCCCACACCCGGATTCCGTGCCCCTCGGCCTGTTGACGGTTGTAGGAGCGGCCCCTGGCCGCGAACCGGCTGGAAAAGATTCGCGACGGGGACGTCGCTCCCACAGGTGCCACGGCTCGCCCTGCGTGGGAGCGGCGACCCCGCCGCGAATGGGATCTCGGCCCGTTTGAGTGGGAAATTCGCGCCGACGTCGGCGCTCCCACGAAACCCGGCCCTCCAATCAGTGTTCATCCATGTTCATTCGCGGCTTCCTCACCTTTCCGGCGCCGCTCAAGGATCTCCAGGCCCTGTCGGCCCGCCGTCAGCAGGAATACCGGGGCGCCCATGATCAGGTAGGAGTGGAAGGTGCAGAAGCGCCACAGGAGCACGGAGGCGACAATCTGCTCCGGGGGGAGGTAGGGCGCGAGCAGGGCGCCGAAGGTGAGCTCCACACCCACGGTCCCCCCCGGCAGGAAGGTGACGTGGCCCACCGACAGGATGATCGCCTGGGAGACGAAGAGATAGCTCCAGGGCACGTCGAACCCGAGGAAATACACCACCATCGGCAACGTGCCATAACGCAGCAGCCACTGGCCGGCGCAGAAGAAGTAGGTCAGCAGCAGCCGCCGCGCCCCGAGCCTGGCGATGAGGCGGATGCCCTCCCGGAACTGGATCAGCCACCGCGCCAGCCGCCAGCGCATGCGGTGCAGGAACGGGAGCAACCGCATCAGCTTGCCCAGCCACAGCGCCGCCGGGCGATAGTGCCGCGGCAGCCAGAACAGCAGCGGCACGCTCACCGCCAGCACGCCCACGAACGCACCTGCCGCCCAGGCAAGGTCGTGGGTACCGGGACCAAGCATGAAGATGAGCAGGGCCACCGGCAGCGCCGTGGCCATGAACACCAGGTCGGTGAGCTGATCCACAGCCACCACCGCGGCGCTCTGGCCGAAGCGCAGACCCTGACGGGAGAACAGGAACATGTACGTGGCCATGCCGCCCGTGTAGGCGGGGGTGGCGGCGCCCGCGAACTCGGCGCTGACCACGTAGGCGTAGGACCGCCCCGGTCGCAGCCTCACGCCGAGGCCGTTGACCAGCACGTACATGCGCGCGGCGTTGAATGCCCAGGCGCCGAGCACCATGGCCAGAATCACCGCAAAGCCGACCAGGCTCAGCTCGCGCAGCTGCTCCAGGCTCTCCAGCCCGCCGAAGAGCAACGGCAGGGCAATGCTCAGGGCAATGCTCAGCGGTATCAGTAGCAGATAGAGTCTGTTCACCGTGCGTCAGCGGTCCTTGACGGGTCCACGGAATACGGCCGACGGCCGTGACTGGGGCGCCACTGTACCCCAGAGCGTCAAGGGAGACTATTGCGGCCACGTGAACCCCTGCTGCGGGGCGGACCGGGCGCCGCCGGCCTCCGCGACGGCGCGTCCCGTGTCGTAATCCGGCGTCAGAGGCTCTTCTTGTTGCCCGTCTCGAACAGCTCGCGCTTGGCCCGATACAACGCCGAGATATCCTCGTCGCCGTGGCCCTCCTCCATGAGCCGCTCGTAGTGCTTGAGCGTCATCTCGACCACGGGCAGGGCCACGTCCAGCTTGTCCAGCATCTGCCGGCAGATGCTGAGATCCTTGTGGTGAAGGGCCAGCTTGAAGCCCGGCTCGTAAACGCCCTTGGTCATGGTCTTGCCGCGGTGGTTGACGAACCAGTTGCCGGCGGCGCCGCCGCCGACCACGTCCACCACCTTGTCCATGTCCAGGCCCATGGTCTGGCCGAAGGCCAGCGCCTCGGTCACGGCCTGGTTGATGCCGGCGGCCATGATCTGGTTGACCGCCTTGGTGGCCTGCCCCTTGCCGGATTCGCCCATGTAGGTCTGGGACTTGCTGATGGCCTCCAGCACCGGCAGCGCCCGGTCGAAGGCCTCCCGCTCGCCGCCGACCATCATGACCATGGTGGCGTTGTGCGCGCCTTCCTTGCCGCCGGAGACCGGAGCATCCAGCAAGCGCGCACCCTTGGCGGCGACAACCTCCGCCGCCTTGTTCACGGTATCCACGCTGACGGTGGACGTGTCCACGACCACCTTGCCCTCGGCAAGGCCCGGGGCCAGGGCCTCCATCATCTCCAGCACGTCTTCGTCCCGGGAGACGCAGGTGATGATGACATCGCATGCCCGCGCCACTTCGGCGGGATCCGCGGCCGCGTCCACGCCCAGCTCTTTCGCCCAGTCCTCGGCGACCTGCCGGGTACGGTTCCAGATACTGGCCAGCATGCCCGCCCGGGCCAGATTCTTCGCCATGCCGGAGCCCATGGCCCCGAGACCGATCACACCTGCTTTCATGGCTCCATCCTCGTCTGCGTTGTCGTTGTCACGTGAGATAAGTGTAGGCGTCCAGGCCCGCCTGCAACTCGGTCAGGCACTGCCGGCGCTGCTCCTCGTCCAGCGGCGCCCGTGCCACCCGCCGCTCGTAGGCGCCCAGTAGCTCGTCACGGCGGAAATGCACGTACTCCAGCACCGACGCCACGGTATCCCCCCGCGCCGGGCCCGTGAGCCGGAAACCGCTGTCGTCCAGGGTGACGTTCACCGAGTCCGTGTCCCCGAACAGGTTGTGCATGTCGCCCAGGATCTCCTGGTAGGCACCCACCAGGAATATCCCCAGCAGATAGGGCTCGCCTTGCCGATACTGCGGCAGCGGCAGCGTGCTCTCGATGCCTTCGCGATCCACGTAAAGGTGGATGGCGCCGTCGGAGTCGCAGGTCAGGTCCTGGAGCACGTTGCGACTCTCCGGTGGCTCGTCCAGCCGGTGCAAAGGCAGGATGGGGAAGATCTGGTCGATGGCCCAGATGTCCGGCAGGGACTGGAACAGCGAGAAGTTGCCGAACATCTTGTCCGCAAGCCGCTCGTTGAGATCGTCCAGCACCGCCCGATGGGCCCGCACGGTGGGATCGAGGCACCGGCGCACCGCCTGGCAGGCGGCGTGATACACACGCTCGGCGCGGGCGCGCTGTTCCAGGCTCAGCAGGCCGTGGGTGTACATCGTCTGGGCTTCGCCCAGGTAATGGCTGGCGTCATGCCAGGCCTCCAGGGGCGAACGTGCCGGGTCCGGATGCAGCGCCGACCACAGGTCGTGGAGCACCATGGGGTCGTCGTCGCCGGGTGCGGAAAGGTCGCTGCCGTCTGGCACCCGGTCCACGTCGATGACGTTGGTGACCAGCACGGCATGGTGTGCGGTCATGGCCCGGCCGCATTCCGTGACGATGTCGGGATGGGGCAGCCCCTCCTGCGCGCATCCCTCCCAAAGCGTGTGCACCACCGCCTGGGCGTACTCCGCCAGGCTGTAGTTCATGGAGCAGAAGCTGCGCGAGCGCGTGCCCTCGTAGTCAACACCCAGGCCGCCGCCCACGTCGACGCATTCCACCGGGGCACCCAGCCGGCGCAGCTCGGCATAGTAGCGGGTCGCCTCGCGCAGCCCCCGGCGGATGTCACCGATATTGGGAATCTGCGAACCCAGATGAAAATGCAGCAGGCCCAGGCTGTCCAGGGTCCCGGCCGCGCGCAGCCGCTCCACGACATCGAGCACCTGGGCGGCGGTCAGGCCGAACTTGGATTTCTCACCGCCGGTGTTCTGCCACTTGCCCTCGCCGATGGAGGACAGCCGCACCCGGACCCCGAGCCGCGCAGGAATGCCGAGACGACGGGACTCCTCAAGCACGAGATCCAGCTCGGTGAGCTTCTCCACGACGATCCAGCAATCCAGACCCAGCTGTCGGGCCAGCAGAGCCAGGCGGATGTAGCCGCGGTCCTTGTAGCCGTTGCAGATCACCGTGCCGCCGTCCGGCACCATGGCCAGCACCGCCATGAGCTCCGGCTTGCTGCCGGCCTCGAGGCCCACCCGCCCCGGCGCGGCGGCGACGATCTCCTCCACCACGCGGCGCTGCTGATTCACCTTGATGGGATAGACGGCCGTGTAGCGGCCCTGGTAGGCGTCGCGCTCCATGGCCTCGGTGAAGGCGCTGCCCAAATGGGCGACCCGGTCGCGCAGCACGTCCAGGAAGCGGATCAGCAGCGGCAGCTTCAGCCCGCTGGCCTGGGCCTCGCGGGCGATCTCGTAGATGTCGGCACTGGCTGCCCCGTCCAGCCGCGACGCCCGTGCCATCAGGCGGCCGCCATTGCTGACGTCGAAGTAGCCGCTGCTCCAGTGGGCGACGTTGTAGGTCAGCCGAGCCTTGTCTGCGCCGGGTCGGGACATGTCGGATGCCAATCGCTATGCGAGGCGGAAAATACTAACATCTGGCCGCAATGTTGAATCAGCCCGGTTGGGGAGCCCCATGAGCCTGGACGAACACTGGTTTTCCGAACCCCTGGAGCCCGAGGGCGTCGCCTTCTCGCTGCGGGTGACCGAGAAGCTCCACGACGAGCGCACCGCCTACCAGCATCTCGAGGTCTACGAGACCGCCCGCTGGGGCCGGCTGATGCTGCTCGACGGCTGCGTGATGCTGACCAGCCGCGACAATTTCATCTACCACGAGATGATGAGCCACCCGGCGCTGTTCGCCCACCCAGACCCGCGCGACGTGCTGATCATCGGCGGCGGCGACTGCGGCACCCTGCGCGAAGTACTGAAGCACCCCGGCGTTAACTCGGCCACCCAGGTGGACATCGACGAGGCCGTGACCCGGGCGTCGGAGCGCTTCTTTCCGGAGCTCTGCCAGGCCAACGACGACCCGCGCGCCCGGCTGCTGTTCGCGGATGGTGTACGCCACGTGGCCGAGGCCCGGCCGGACAGTCTGGATGTAGTGATCGTCGACAGCACGGACCCCGTGGGCCCAGCGGAGGGCCTGTTCGGCGAGCCATTCCTGCGCGATGTCCGACGCGCCCTGAGACCCGGCGGCATCATGGTGCAACAGAGCGAGTCGCCGCTGTTCCACAGCGAGAGCATCATTGGCGCGCTGCATACGGCCATGGGCAATGCCGGATTCGACACG
Organism: Ectothiorhodospiraceae bacterium WFHF3C12; assembly: GCA_013519935.1. GTDB lineage: Bacteria > Pseudomonadota > Gammaproteobacteria > Nitrococcales > Nitrococcaceae > WFHF3C12. The sequence continues at coordinate 9,285 of JACDUA010000011.1, forward strand.
GTGCGCACGCTGACCTTTCCGCTGCCCAGCTACCCCGGCGGCTGGTGGTCGGCCACGCTGGGGGGCAAGGGCGCGGACGTGACGGCGCGCCGGCCCCAGGGCGCCGAGCCGGGTTTCGAGACCCGTTACTACAACGGCGAAATCCACGCGGCGGCGTTCGCGGCGCCGCAGTTCTGCCGGGGGGCCTTCGGCGCGGGCTGAAACGCGGGATCGCTCCGTGTTCCGTCAAGGCGCGACGCTGACGCGGACCGCCCCGGTTTGATCCACCACGTCGATGCGCTCGATACCCGACTTCGGCAACGTGACCATAATACAGGGGCTGGTCAGCACCTGGGCCAGCATGGCGCCCTCGTCGGGCTCGCGCCACTCCACGGCCACGGTCGCCACGCCGTCCGCGAGGCTCGCGGCCTCCCCGTCCGCCAGGGCCAGGCCGTAGCCGGCGGTCTGGCGTCGGCCCATGAGCACCAGCAGCACACCCCGGGTGTCGAAGTCCACCTCCGGCAGCTCCGGCGGCCCCAGCCGGTACTGGCCGAACTGTATGCGCAGGGTCTCCAGCTGCTGCGGGTCGGCAATCCAGCGCGCGCCGGCGTCGGTCTGCGTGCGCCCGCACAGACCGTCGGCATAGATCTGCTCCGCCCGGATCGGCTGCTGGCCACCCGTCGCGGCACAGCCGCTCAGCGCCGCAATCAGGGCCCCGGCCAGCATCCCTTTCCAGTATCCCATCTGTTCATCTCCCGGTTGTTGTCTAGATAGTTGGTCAGCGTGTTCAGCGCCGCCGCAGCCGGTCCAGCCGCAACCGTTCCCGGTCGTCGAACAGCCGCAGGGCGGTCAGCCAGACCGCCAGCAAAGTCCCGAACCCCGTGCCGGCGACGATCAACAGGAAAATCAGCACCTGGTACTTGACCGCCTCCGCAGGCGGTGCGCCGGCGAGAATCTGGCCGGTCATCATGCCGGGCAGACTCACCACGCCGGCCGCGGCCATGGCGTTGATCATGGGGATCATACCGTTGCGCATGGCCTGGGCACGAAGACCGCTGATGGCCTCCGACCAGGTCGCGCCCAGCATCAGCCGCGTCTCGATGATCTCACGCTGCTCCCAGGCATCGGTGGTCAGGCGGTCCAGGCTCAGGGCGATGCCGGTCATGGTATTGCCCAGCAGCATGCCGAGCAGCGGAATGGCGTACTGCGGTTTGAACCAGGGCTCGGGCTGCACCACCGCCAGCAGGGCGAACACGGCCATGGCGAAGGACGACAGGAACATGGCGCCGGTACTCAGACCGAAGCCCCACAGCCCCGCCAGCGGACGCTTCTGCCGCGCCGAGACCTCGCGGCCCGCGACCAGCAGCATCACCAGGGCCATGAGGGCAACCCAGTGCAGCGCGCCGACGCCGAACAGCACCTCCAGCACCAGGCCCAGGAGACTGAGCTGGATGACCATGCGCACGACGGCGATGGTCATCGTCCGGGCCACCCCTAGCCGGCCGAGCCAGACCACCACCGCCAGGGCAGCCACCAGGGCGGCGGCCAGCACCAGATCGATGATAGACAGCGAGATTAGCGTGCTCATCCGGCAACGAGCCTCCCATCGCGGATCCGGAAGTGGCGGTCGGCCACCCGCTGGAGCTGGGCGGCATCGTGGCTGACCCAGAGCACGCCGATGCCATCCTGGTCGCGGAAATCCGCCACCAGGGACTCCACGGCGTCACGGTTGCCCTCGTCCAGGTTGGCGGTGGGCTCGTCCAGCAGCAGAACACGGGGCCTGCGGGAGAGCAATCGAGCCAGGGCCAGGCGCTGACGCTGGCCGGTGGACAGCCGGCCGACCTCGGCGGCGAGAACCGAATCGTCGAAGCCCAGACGCTCAAGCACGTTCTCCACGCACCGCGGAAAGTGCTCACCCACGGTGTCCGCCCACCAGCGGCTGTCCGCGGTGAGCAGGCTCACCTGGCGCCGCCAGTCATGGGCCCTCATGCCGCTGCACGCCGCGCCTTCGAGCCGGCACTCGCCGCCGTGGGGATCCAGGTCCGCGACGGCCCGCAGCAAGCGGGTCTTGCCGGACCCGGACGGGCCGCTGACGCCGACGCACTCTCCGCGGCCGATGGCAAGGCTCACGGGTGTGACCACCCCGCAGTCCAGGGCGTCGAGCTCCAGCAGCGGTATGGGCAAAGACGTCTCCTCGCGGGTCGTGGCAAGAACAGGACCTCGCCGAGCCGTCGGCCGGCGCGACAGTTGATGACCCCCGGTGCCTCGCCTATCGTGCTCATGGTGCCGGGGGAAACACCGAAGTATTCGCGCCTGGCTCCGACTTTCGGGCGCGTTCGCGGCCGCTACGCGGCATCCCTGCGGTCTGCGCACCCTCTCCGGCTCACGGCATTGCGGGCCGGACGCCTAAACCGGGACCGGCCCGCGGAGCCTCGGGAGAATAGTTCAGTGTTTCCCCGGAACGATACGGACAAACGCCGGGGCGGACAATTTACCGGGACGCCGCCCCGCAACCCATGGAGAAGACCCTGATGCCGCGGTGTCGCGCTGCCCCCTCCCTAGGATGGAAAACGCTCCTGTCGGCCTGCCTGTTGGTGGCTGCGGTACAGGCGCACGCCGAGTGGATCTACCACCGCGGGGACATGATGGGCACTTCCCTGCGCCTGACCGTATGGCATGCCGACCGGCCGGCCGGCGAATCCGCCATCGCGGCCGTGATCGCTGACATGCAGCGCATCAATGCGCTGATGAGCCCGTACGTTGCCGATAGCGAGCTCTCCCGGCTGAATTCGCGCGCGGCCGGCGCGCCGGTCGCCGTCTCCCCCGAGCTGATTCGTCTGCTGCAGCAGGCACGGGCCATATCCGAGCTCACCGGCGGGGCCTTCGACGTCACCTATGCCAGCGTGGGCCATCTCTACGACTACCGCCGCGGCGTGAAACCGGACCGGGACACCGTGGACCAGCGCCTGCCCGCCATCGACTACCGCCACGTGACCATCGACCCGGAAGCTGGCACCGTTCGCTATGAACGCCCCGGTGTCCGGATCGACCTGGGCGGTATTGCCAAGGGCTACGCGGTGGAAAGGGCGGCGGATATCCTGCGCCAGCACGGCGTGGGCCACGCCCAGGTTTCCCTGGGCGGCGACACGCGCCTGGTGGGAGATCACCGCGGCCGACCCTGGGTCATCGGCATCCGCGATCCACGCGATCCCGAGGCCACCGCGGTGCGGGTGCCGCTGGTGGATGAGGCGGTATCCACGTCCGGGGACTATGAGCGCTACTTCGAGGAAGGCGGCATTCGCTATCACCACATAATCGATCCGGACACGGGCCAGTCGGCGGATGCGGTGCAGAGCGTAACCATCCTGGGACCCAATGCCACCCGGACGGACGCTTTCTCCACCAGCGTGTTCGTCATGGGCGTAGAGCGCGGGCTGTCCTTCATCAACGCGCGGGACGGCTTCGAGGCCGTTATCGTGGATAGCCGCGGCACGCTCCATTACAGTGCGGGCCTGAGACCCGGCGGAGAATGACTACCGCCACCGGCGACCGATCAATCGACGTCGCCGCCAAGCGTGATGCCGTTCGCGGTAAAGCGGGTCGGTAATGGGCCAAGCTGTCGGGACCTACGGCTTGCGCCGCCACCGCGCGGCCGCGCCATGCCAGTCACACGAAACGGAATGCCATAAGAAACCCGCGGCAGCGGGCGTCAAGGACAGGGGCACACAATGCGCAAGGCCAGCCTTCTCCTCTCCATCGCGGTAGTCGCCGCTCTGGTTCTGGGCACCGGAGTGGCGCTCGCCCAGGACGATGATGCCGCAACCGGAGGCGACAGCGCCCTGGAGCAGGAAATCCAGGATCTCAGGCAGGAGGTCATGAACCTCAACCGGGACCTGTTCATCCTGGAAGAGGAGCTGCTCTTCCCCTCCAACACTCAGGTCCAGTTCTTCGTCGCGATGGACAGCGGCAACTTCTTCCGGCTCGACTCGGTGCAGCTCCACGTCGACGGCAAGGAGGTGAGCAATTACCTCTACACCGAGCGCGAAGTGGCCGCCCTGAAACGTGGCGGCGTCCACCGGCTGCACCTGGCGAACCTGTCCACCGGCGAGCACGAGGTGGTGGCTCACTTCACCGGCGTCGGCCCCAAGGGCCGTGACTACCGCCGGGCCGCGGAGCTCACGGTGAACAAGACCCTTGGGCCGCAGTACGTGGAGATCACCATCCGCGACGACTCGGCCAGCCAGCAGCCCGAATTCGCCATCCGTCAGTGGCAGTGATGCTCGGCCGCCTTCGCACGCTGATCGCGCTGGCGCTCGCCGTGCTGTCGAGCACCTCCGGCGCGGCACCGGCTCCGGCGGCCGAGCTGCATTACCGTGCGGTGCTGTTCGACTTCTATCAGGACGACTATTTCAACGCCAGCACCCGCAGCCTGGCCTACGAGGACCAGAAGGTGCTCGGCGAGCGCCGGCGCGACGCCGAGCTGCTGCGCGGCGGCATGTTCCTCTCCTATGGGCTGTTCGATGCCGCCGCGGGGACCTTCCGCGAGCTGCTGGACGATGCGCTCGCCCCATCCGTTCGCCAGCGGGCCTGGTACCACCTGGGGCGGCTGGCCTATCAGCGCAACGACCTGGAAACCGCCGAGGACGCGCTGGAGCGGGTGGGCGACGATGCCAGCGTCCGCCGCGGCAATCAGCGCGACCTGTTGCTGGGGCTCATCGCCATGCGACGCGGCGACCACGAAGGCGCGTTGCGACGCCTGAGCGCCGGCGAAAGCGGTGAGCAGACCAGCTGGTACGCCGTCTATAACATGGGCATCGCGGCCCTGCGAGCCGGCGAGAGGGACCGCGGCCGGGCCCTGCTGATGGACATCGCCGAGCTCGACGTGGCGGATAGCGAGCTGCTGGCACTGCGCGACCGCGCCAGCATCGCGCTGGGCTTTCATGCGCTGGCCGCGGGCGACGCCGCGGGCGCCGCACCGATGTTCGACCGGGTTCGCATCACCGGACCGTTCGCCACCCAGGCGCTACTGGGCGCCGGCTGGGCGGCCAGTAGTGATGGGGCCCACCGCCGCGCCCTGGTTTCCTGGCGAGCCCTGATGGAACGGGACATCACGGCACCGGCAGTTCAGGAGGCCTATCTCGCCGCGCCCCACGGGCTGCTTCAGCTCGGCGCCGAGCGTGAGGCGGCCCAGGCCTACCGGGACGGCATCGAAGCCTATGCCAGGGAGCTCGGCCGCCTGCGACGCGCCATCGAGAGCGTGCGCAGCGGCGAAATGGTCCGGCGCCTGCGCGTCGCTTCCATGCGTAGCCGCGGCGAGGAATGGCCCCTGCAGGTCATGCGCGAGACCCCCGGCGGCGAATACCTCCCCGAGCTGCTGGCCGGCCATGATTTCCAGCGCGCCGCGGCCAATTTCCGCGACCTCTATGCGCTGCGGCGCCATCTCAACTACTGGGCCGAGAGCATGGACGGCTTCGGCCGCATGCTGGAAACGCGCCGGCGGCGCTACGAGAACAACGTCACCCGGGTCGAGCAGGCAATGGCGGAGCTGGACCTGGAGGCCCTCCAGGCCCGGCGCGAGGCGCTCGCCGGCCGCGTCGAACGTATCGCGGCCACCGAAGACGCACTCGCCCTCGCCACCACCGATGAGCGCCGGCGCCTGGAACAGCTGGATGAGCTCGAACGACGGCTCGACGCACTCCCGGCGCAGGAGCGCGAGCCGCTGGCCCAGCGCCGACACGTGCTCGCCGGTTTCCAGCGCTGGCGCATCGCCACGGACTTTGCGCCCCGGCTCTGGGAAGCCCGAAAGGCCCTCGGCGCGCTGGACGAGAGGATTGCCGAGCTGCGCGAACAGCGCCGCTCCCTGATTCGGGCCCGGAGCTCGGCGAGGCAGCGTTTCCAGGGTTTCGCGGAGCGCATCAGGCTGGCTCGGGCCCGGGTCGCCACCCTGCTGCCCCGCGTCAACGATGCCATCGAGCGCCAGCGCGACCGTCTCGAGACCCTCGCCGAAGCAGCCCTAGTTGAGCGTGAGCAGCGCCTGCGTGGCTATCTCGCCCAGGCCCGTTTCGCGCTGGCACAGCTCCATGACCGGGCCCGCAACCGCCGGACATCGGGGGATGCGCAATGACCCGCCGTCTTGGCTCGATCGGGCTGGCCCTGCTGCTCGCCGGTTGCGGCACGTCTCCGGTGGATCGCTCCGAGACGGTCGCCAGTCTGCGCGACGAGCCGTTACCCCGCGTCGAGCCCAGCCGGCTGGAAACCACGCCCGAAGGCACCGCAACGCTATACCGCGACTTCCTCGACGACGCCGAAGGCGACCCGGCCCTCAAGGCGGAGGCCACCCGGCGCCTGGCGGACCTGCAACTGGAGGCCGAGGAAGGGAGCGGAGAAGACATCGAGGCGGCCGAAACCACCGTTTCGGAAGTCATCGCCCTGTACCGGAGCCTTCTGGAGAATTACCCGGACTATCCGCGCAACGACCGGGTGCTCTACCAGCTCGCCCGGGCGTACGAATACGCCGGACGCCGCGAAGAGGCCCTGGCGACCCTGGATCGCTACACCCGCCGCTACCCGGAGGGCGAGCGCTACACCGAGGTCCAGTTCCGCCGCGGCGAGATGCTGTTCGTCGAGCAGCGCTACGAACCCGCCGTCAACGCATACGAAGCGGTGCTGGAGCAGGGGGCGGACAGCGGCTTCCACGCCCACGCGCTCTACAAGCAGGGTTGGGCCCAGTTCAAGCTCAACCGCTATGAACGGGCGGTGACGCCCTTCGTGGACCTGGTGGCACTGGAGACGGACAACGGCAAGCGGGCACCGTCGGAGGTCGGCGGGGCGCAGGGGGAGCGACTGGAGGACACGCTAAGGGCGACCGCGCTCAGCTTCTCCGCGCTGGATGGCGCGGCCAGCGTACGCCGCTACTTCGACGGCCGGGGAGAGCGACCCTTCGAGGACCTCCTCTACGAACGCCTGGGTGAGCACTACCTGGACCGGGAGCGCTGGACGGATGCGGCCAACGCCTTCCAGACCTTCACCGATGCGCACCCCCTGCACCTGCGCGCACCGGTTTTCAAGGCGCGGGTGATCGAGACCTACGAGCAGGGTGGCTTTCCGTCGCAGGTGCTGGAGACCAAGGCCGGGCTTATTGCCGCCTATGGCCTGGACCAGCCCTACTGGGAAAGCCGCCGCGCAGCCGACCACCCGGAAGTGGCAACCCTGCTCCAGACCAATCTGGCGGACCTGGCCCGGCACCATCATTCCAGGGGCCAGGAACAGCAGAGCGACGCCGACTTCGAAGCCGCAGCGGGCTATTACCGGAACTACATCACCTGGTTCCCGGAGGACGCGGAGACGCCGCGGATGCACTTCCTGCTGGCCGAGCTGCTGTTCGAACGCGGCCGCTTCGCCAGCGCGACACGGGCCTACGAAGCCACGGCCTATGACTATGGCGAACATCGCCGCGCCGCCGAGGCCGGCTACGCCGCCCTGCTCGGCTACGACAAGCACGCGCCCGCTCTGGACGGCGAAGCGCTGTCGCGGTGGCAACGACGCGCCACCGAATCCGCCCTGCGCTTCGCGGAGACCTTCCCGGAACACCCCGAGGCGGCCGGGGTCCTGCTGGGCGCGGCCAGGGAGCTCTACGCCCGCGGCGACTATCTGCGCACCCTCTCGGCCACTGAGGCGCTGCTGACGCGTTATCCCCAGCTGGATCGGGAAGACCGCCTGGCCACCCAGCGGCTGCGCGGTCATGCCGCGTTCGACCAGGGTTTCTACGGCGTGGCGGAGACCGCTTACCGCGAAGCGCTCATGCTCTATCCCGAGCGCGAGCTCACCAAGGCGCAGCAAAAGTCGCGAGAGGAACTGACCGACAACTATGCCGCGGCCATCTACAAACAGGGCGAGAACCACCGCCAGGCCGGCAAGCTGGAGCTGGCCGCCGAGGATTTTCTGCGGGTGGGCGAGCTGGCCCCGACGGCAGGCATCCGTGCCACGGCCCATTACGACGCCGCCGCCGCCCTGCTGGCCCTGGAAGCCTGGTCGCGGGCCGCTTCGGTTCTGGAGGATTTCCGGCGGCTGTTCCCGGACCACGAGCTGCAGGGCGAAACCACGCGGCGGCTCGCGGTGGCCTACCTGAACAGCGGCCAGGGCGAGGCGGCGGCGGTGGAGTTCGAACGTCTCGGCAACAGCGCGGATATCGAGCCCGAGCGTCGCCGCCAGGCCCTGACCCAGGCCGCCGAGCTCTACCAGGAGAACGGCGACCTGCGGAAGGCCGCTCGCACCCTGGCGACACTGGTGGAGACCTTCAAGCGGCCGGTGGAGGCGCGGGTGGAGTCCATGAACCGGCTCGCCGAGATCCATGGCGAGCTCAACCAGCCCGCGCAGCGCCGGCGCTGGCTGGAAGCCCTCGTCGAGGCCCACGGCAGCGCGGGACCGGCGGCGACGGAGCGCACCCGTTATCTGGCGGCCCAGGCCTCCATGACGCTCGCCCGGGACAGCTTCGATGCCTACAGCGCCGTGGAGCTGGTCACACCGATTCAGCGCAATCTCAAGCGCAAGAAGACACTGATGGAGCAGACCCTGGACGCCTATGAGCGCGCGGCGGACTACGGTGTCGCAGATGTGACGACATCCGCAACGTACCACATCGCCGCCGTTTACTATGACTTCAGTCAGGCCCTGCTCGATTCCGAGCGGCCGGACGATCTCAGTGACATGGAACTGGAGCAGTACAACCTGCTCCTGGAAGACCGCGCTTTCCCCTTCGAGGAGAAGGCGATAAAGATCCACGAACTCAATACCGGTCGGGTCACGGAAGGCATTTACGATGAGTGGGTGCGCAAGAGCTTCCAGCAGCTGGCCCAGCTGTTCCCCGCCCGTTACGCCAAGAGCGAGCGCAATGGAGATGTCGCCCGGAATCTGCGTTAACGGCGCACCAAGGGGCCCACGCCTGCTTCTGCGCTTAGCCGCCGCCGCGGTCCTGACGCTGGGGCTGGGTGGCTGTGCCCTGTCGCCGGCGCCGGAACCCGAAGAGAAAGCGCAGGCGGAGGACGAGGAGCCGGCTGTCTCCGAACAGACAAGAGCCACGTTCCGGGCCGCAGTGACCGACCTGCAGGCCAAGCGCTACGAGCGGGCGGCCCGGAGGCTGGAACCGCTCATCGACCATGAGCCGCCACTGCCGGGGGCCCAGCTCAACCTGGGTATCGCTTACCGCCATCTCGAGCGGTTCGAGGAGGCCGAGGGTGCGCTGCGTACGGCCATTGGCCAGCGGCCCGATTGGTCCAAGCCCCATGTGCAGCTCGGCATCGTGCTGCGTCACCAGGGCCTTTTCGGCGAGGCGCGCGAGCACTACGAAAAGGCGCTCGCGCTCGACAGCGACAACGCGACGGCGCACGTCAATCTGGGCGTGCTCTGCGACCTGTACCTCCGGGATCTGCGCTGCGCGGTGGATCACTACGAGCGTTATCAGGCCCTGACCGCGGAGGAGGATCAGCAGGTGAAGCTGTGGATTGCGGATCTCAACCGCCGCATGGAGGCCGAGTGATGCGAACCCTCACATGCCTCGTCGCGTTGCTCGCCCTGGCCGGGGGTGTCGCCGATGCCCAGGAGGATCAGGGGCGGCGGCTGCAGGGCATGTCCATCATCGGTAACGAAGAGCTGCCGAAGTCGCTCTACATCATTCCCTGGAAGGAATCCGGCTACGTGGACATCGCCGGACGGCCGCCCCGGGGACTGATCGACGAGGCCCTCTCGCCCGTCGATCCGGAGGTGTTCCGGCGCGAGCTGCGGTACCGCCGGGCCATGGAACCGTAACAAACAGAGCAGATCGATAATCAGGGGATCGACATGGAGTACATCGAAAGCATGTTGCGCTTCTTCCAGCAGGGGGGCGCGTTCATGGTGCCCATCGCCATCGTGCTGGGCCTGGGCCTGGCCATAGCGCTGGAACGATACATCTACCTGTCGCTGGCGAAGGCCACCAACCGCCGGGTCTGGAACCAGATCATGCCCATGCTGCAGCAGGGCAAGTTCCGCGAGGCCGTCAACAAGGCCAACAGCTCCAAGGCGGCCATCGGCAAGATCATGAGCTACGGTCTCAACCGCATGGGCGCGACACGGCGCCGTGAGGACGTGGAGCTCGCCATGGAGGAAGGCCTGATGGAGGCGATCCCGCGGCTGGAGCGTCGCACTCACTACCTGGCCACTCTGGCCAATATCGCCACGCTCCTCGGGCTGCTGGGCACCATCATCGGCCTGATCAACGCGTTCACCGCGGTGGCGGAGGCCAATCCGGCGGAGAAGGCCGACATGCTCTCGGCGAGCATCTCGGTGGCCATGAACACGACCGCGTTCGGGCTGATGGCCGGTATTCCGCTGCTGCTCATCCACTCGGTGTTGCAGACCAAGGCCACCGAGGTTGTGGACAGCCTGGAGATGGCCTCGGTCCGCGTCATGAACATGCTCATGGAGCGGGGCCGCCAGGAGGCCTCGGCGTGAGTCTGCGCCGCCACGGCCGCCGGTCGCGCAACCAGGAAACGGCCGAGATGAACGTCACGGCGTTCATGAACCTGATGGTCGTCCTAGTGCCGTTCCTGCTGATCATGGCGGTGTTCTCGCGCATCACCATCCTGGAGCTGAACCTGCCCAGCGGCGACGGCGGCGCGGCCGAGGATACGCCCGAGCTGCAGCTGGAAGTCATCGTCCGCAAGCAGGGCATCGAAGTGGCAGGCCGGCGCATCGGCACCATTGAGCGGGTGGGCACCAGCGAGTCCGGCTACGACCTGCAGGCCCTGTCGGGCGCGCTGAAGGACCTCAAGGCCCGGTATCCGGACAAGACCGACGTCACCATACTGCTGGAGCCGGACATCCCCTACGAGCAGGTGGTCGCCGTCATGGACACCGTCCGCGTGACCAGGGTCTCCCAGGCCGGTGACCTGGTGACGGCCGAGCTCTTCCCCGACATCAGCATCGGCGACGCGCCGGAGGGAGCCGGAGGATGAAAAAGTCGCGCCGGGCCAAGCGCATGGAGCGGCATCATCAGCGCAACCGGCGCCGGGTGGGCCTAAACCTGGTTTCGCTGATGGATATTTTCACCATCCTGGTGTTCTTCCTCCTGGTGAACAGCTCCGATGTCCAGGAGATGCCCAGCCACAAGGCCATCAAGCTGCCCGAGTCCGTCGCCGAGCAGAAGCCGCGCGAGACGGTCACCGTGATGGTCACCGCGGATGACATCCTCGTCCAGGGCCGCCGCGTGGCCGGCACGGCCGAGGCGCTGGCCGCCGAAGCGCTGGTCATTGAGCCCCTGAAGGCCGCCCTGGAGGATCAGGCCGAGCGCCGGCTGATCAAGTCCGACGACCCCAACGCATCGCGCGGCGAGGTCACCGTGATGGGTGACAAGTCGATCCCCTATCGCGTGCTCAAGCGGGTCATGGCCACGGTCACCGAGGCGGGCTACGGAAAGGTTTCGCTGGCGGTGATGCAGAAAGGCGAACAGAAAGGCTGATCCATGGCGAGCACCTACTACAACGCGCCGATGCTGCCGTGGAACTTCGGGCATGAAGACGACCGGCGCTTCCGCAGAATCGTCGCCATCGTGCTCGGGGTGACGCTGCTGTTCTCGGCCCTGATTCCCTTGATACCGCTCAGCGAGCGGGAGCAGGAGACCCGGGAGGTGCCGCCGCGGCTGGCGAAACTGGTTATCGAGCAACGCAAGCCCGAACCGAAACCGGAGCCCAAGCCGGAACCCAAGAAGGAGGAGGAGCCGGAGCCCAAACCCGAACCGAAGCCCGAACCGAAGCCCGAACCCAAACCGGAGCCCAAACCGGAACCTGAGCCCGAACCCGAGCCGGAACCGCGGAGCACGGTGGAGAAGGCGCGGGAGAAGGCCAGCAAGTCCGGTGTCCTGGCGTTCAGCAACGATCTGGCCGATCTGGAGGAGCGTGACGTTTCCGAATCCATCGCCCGTGAGCAGCCGTTATCGAAGTCCGGCGCCTCCGCCAGCGAGACCGAGCGGGAGATCGTGACATCCAAGGTGGACACGGGCAGCCAGGGCATAGACACCAGCGGCCTGAGCCGCGACTCCGGGGGCGAGAAACAGCTCCAGGAGCGCGAGACGACACGGGTGGAGAGCCCGGTGGAGTCGGAGCAGCAGCAGGTAGCCAAGCGCACACGGCAGCAGCAAAGCGCCGGTGTACGTTCCGACGAGGAGATACAGCTGGTATTCGACCGTCACAAGAGTGCGTTCTATCGGCTCTATCGGCGCGCCTTGCGCACCGACCCGACGCTGCAGGGCACCGTTGTCGTGAAGCTCACCATCGCGCCGTCCGGGGAGGTCACCAAGGCCGAGGTCATCGACAGCGAGCTCGGCGACGACGGCCTGGAGCGGCGGATCGAGCTGCGGGTGATGCAGCTCGATTTCGGCGCCCAACAGGTCAAATCCACCACAGTTAAGTACCCGATCGACTTCTTCCCGTCCTGAGGAGCAGAACGTCGTCACGGAACGGAAGGCGCAAGGATTGGAGAATCTTCATACAGCATAGTAATCTAGCCGTGACTTCTACGAACTTACTGAAACAAAAACAGGTAAAGGGGTCGTCCGCGATCGCCGATATCCGCGGACCGGTTTCGACAAGACGCAGAACAAGGATCCATCCGATGAAGACGTCAAAAGCTTTCTCTGGGGCCGTGCTAGCGTTGACGCTCGCTTTGCCCTATTCCATCGCGCAGGCTGAACCCGGCGCCGCCAATCTGAATCTGTTCGCCGGCCAGAAGCAGCTGGATAGTGATGACTGGTCACCGATCGATGAGCAGACTAGTGTCGGGATATCCATTGACTACGAGCCGGAAGGCTGGTGGCTCGGCGCCACCGTGGGCGTTTATAACGGTACCGCGGATGAATCGGTCACCTTCGCAGATACCACCGGCGGCGCGAACCCGAACCCCGGCGAACTGACCAGCGACACCTGGGAGCTATCTATTGGGCCGAAAAAGGTCTTCAAGATCCCCGGGGCCCCGGTTCGGGCGTACGTGGGCGGCGGCTACTCCTACATGAGCGTTACCTACGTCGAACGCGAGTTCGACACCGATACGAGCACCTCCTACAAGCGCAGGGCCTCGGATTCCGGTCACGGCGTCTGGGCCAGCACGGGCGTGTTCGTCACCCTGGCGGAAACGATCAACCTGGGCCTGGAAGGACGTATCTCCCGCGGTGAGGTCGACCTCAACGGCTTTGACGCCGAGGCCGGTGGCGATTACCTGGGTGCGATAGTGGGCCTGCATTTCCAATAAACGCGTCCATGTCGCGACGCATCCCGCACCGGCGGGGTGTGAAGCGTAAGGCAGCAGCCATGAGAGAATGCCGCTTCCAAAGGGAAGCGGCATTCTGCGTTTAGACATTCCGGACCTGCCCCCTCCGCCGCATTGAAGCCGGTCCGATCAGGCGCAACTCACGGTGCCGTCACGGCGTTACATACGGACAAAAAAAAGCCGCCAGGCTTGGGGGCCGGCGGCAAGACTCCCTTTGGAAGGGAGTGGAGGAGGAGTCGTTTGAAAGGCCGGCCTGGACCGGCCTCTCGAATCCTTATTTCGCGGCGGTGGCCGGAACGAAGCTGGAGGCGTTGCTCTGGGCCAGCTTCTGGGCCTTGTCCGCGTAATCCTTGCTCAGGGTGACGACCTTCTGGGCGTCTTCCTGGACCCGCTTGCTGACCGTGTTCACGGTCTCGCCCTGGGCCTTCACGTAATCCTGCAGACCCTGCACGTCGCTGACGGAGGTCGCGGCGCGCACCTGCTTGAGGCCGAGATCGGCATAGGCCTTGGCCGCGTCCATCTGAAGCTCGGCCACCTTCTCCAGGTAGTCGACGTTCAGGGTGGCCATCTCGCGCATCGGGCCGAAGAACTTCTCGGCACTCTCGCTGAACTTGCCGAACTGGCTCATGAAATCGTTAGTCATACTAGGTTCACCCTCCAAGGTGCTGTTTTGTTCAAAGGAGCGTTTGCTCATCTGTTGCGTTGCAGCATAGCAAGGGTTTTGACGCGATGCAACATTCGATTTCATACCGTTCGTCGGGAACTGCTTCAGGCGCGAATGAACGCAGATAAGCACCAATGAATTCGTCCTGATAGACCGCGCCAGATGCCACTTGGTTCCAGGCCGGTGTCCGGAATTAAGACCACAGTGGTTGTGCTCGGGTAGTCACCATGACTTGATCCCGGGCACCGTGGGAGCGGCGTCCTCGCCGCGACTGGGTGAAGACGATTCGCGCCGGATACGACATCCCCGCATGCGGCTGACGGTGCGGGTGCCAACTTGCCGGTGTGGGAGCCTCATCCCCGTTATGCGGCGAAGCCCGCGCAATCGCGGCGGGGACGCCGCTCCCACGCGGGCTTCGTTAGTCTCCTTGCAGGCTTCGAAGGCAATCGGTGTCCATCCGTGTTCATCTGTGGCTAACACAAAAAAAGCGGGCGCCCGTGATAGGCGCCCGCTGACAGATCGAGGGATCAATGCGTTGTGTGCTTACGGATTGACCTTCGTGAACTCGGGGTAGGCTTCCAGGCCGCACTCGCCGATGTCCACGCCCTCCTGCTCCTCCTCCTCGGAGACGCGGATACCGAAGATCGCCTTGATGATCGCCCAGACGATCAGGCTGGCCACGAACACCCAGACGAAGATGGTCAGGGCGCCGACGATCTGGCCGATGAACGAGGAACCGTCATTGGTGATCGGCACGATCAGCAGTCCGAACAGGCCCACGACGCCGTGGACCGAGATGGCACCCACCGGGTCGTCGATCTTGAGCTTGTCGAGGCCGACGATGCTGAAGACGACGATCACGCCCGCGATGGCACCGAAGATAGTGGCCACCAGCGGCGTCGGGGTGGACGGCTCCGCGGTGATGGCCACCAGGCCGGCCAGGGCACCATTGAGCAGCATGGTCAGGTCGGCCTTGCCGAACAGCAGCCGGGCGGTAGCCAGCGCGGCAACGGCGCCACCGGCCGCGGCCGTGTTGGTGTTGAGGAACACCATGGCCACGGCGTTGGCGCTGCCGATGTCGCCCAGCTTCAGCACCGAGCCGCCGTTGAAGCCGAACCAGCCCAGCCACAGAACGAAGGTGCCCAGGGTGGCCAGCGGCAGGTTCGCGCCGGGAATGGCGCGGATCTGCCCCTGCGGACCGTATTTGCCCTTGCGCGGGCCCAGCAGGATCACGCCGGCCAGCGCCGCGGCCGCGCCGGCCATGTGGACGATGCCGGAGCCTGCGAAGTCGGAGAAGCCCAGGTCGCCCAGGCTGTACATGCCGAACACCGAGGCACCGCCCCAGGTCCAGGCACCCTCCATGGGGTAGATGAAGCCGGTCATGACCACGGCGAACAGCAGGAACGCCCAGAGCTTCATGCGCTCGGCCACGGCGCCGGAGACGATGGACATGGCCGTGGCCACGAACACCACCTGGAAGAAGAAGTCCGAGGCGCCGGAATAGACCGAGCCGCCGTGGAACCCGTTCTCCGCCGAGGCGGCAAGGGCGTCATCCACCAGCGTCTCACCGCCGCTGATGCCCGCCAGGAAGACACCGCCGTCGTACATGATGGCGTAGCCGCAGACCATGTACATGATGCAGGCGATGGAGTACAGGCCCACGTTCTTGGTCAGGATCTCGGCGGTGTTCTTGGCCCGCACCAGGCCGGACTCGAGCATGGCGAAGCCCGCGGCCATCCACATGACCAGTGCGCCGCAGACCAGGAAGTAGAACGTGTCTATGGCGTACTGTAGCTCAAAGATTTGGTTTTCCACTTTGGAACCTCCGTCGTTGCCCGGCGTTTAAAGCGCGTCCTGCCCGGTCTCACCGGTACGGATGCGAATCACCTGCTCGAGCGGGAAGACAAAAATCTTGCCGTCGCCGATCTTGCCGGTGTTGGCTGCTTTGGTGATGGCCTCGGTGGCCCGCTCCACCAGGGAGTCATCCAGGGCAACCTCGATCTTCATCTTGGGAAGGAAGTCCACGACGTACTCTGCGCCGCGGTAGAGCTCGGTGTGGCCCTTCTGACGGCCGAAGCCCTTGACCTCGGTGACGGTGATGCCCTGCACCCCGATCTCCGAGAGCGCCTCGCGCACGTCATCGAGCTTGAACGGCTTGATGATCGCGGTGATTAGTTTCATGTCAGATTCTCCATCTCGATAGCCCGATATCGAGCATCCTGTATCGTTCCGCAGAACTGCTCGCGGCACAGACAGCAGCTTCCGTGCCAGGCTAAAATTCACAATTCTAATCAGAGAGTTGAAAGCCTCTTCGAAGGCTTCCGTGCAGTCCGCACCGGCCAGACGCACCGGAGTGGTACCTGCTGTGCACCAATATAGTGCGCCGCCATCGGTGTGCACGGGGGGCTGCGGGCACTACAATGTCAGGCGGCTGCGGACAGGCCACCACGGCACCCGCGCGTTCGATCATGCCCGCGCACCGGGCTGCGAGGAGAATTGCCATGCTCGACCCGAAGCAACTCGACGACCTGGCGCGCCGGTTCACGGAGAACCTCCCGTCCGGTGTCAGGGAGTTCCAGCAGGAAATGGAGAAGAACGTTCGCACGGCCATGCAGGCCGCCTTCTCGCGCATGGATCTGATTACCCGCGAGGAGTTCGATGCCCAGGCCAAGGTACTGGCCCGCACCCGCGCCCAGCTCGACGAGCTCCAGGAACAGATCCAGGCCCTGGAAGGCCAGCTCGAAGCGAAGAGCGGGAAGAGTGCCACCAAGAGCGGCAGCGGGAAGTCCAGCGCTTCCTGAACGCACCGAGCCGCAAACCGGACAACCGGATCGCGACGACCAGGGAGGGTTATCGTGTCTGTCGCCGTTATCAACGCCCGCGCCGCCGTAGGCGTGGAAGCTCCATCCGTTACGGTGGAGGTGCATCTCGCCAACGGGCTTCCCGCGCTGTCGGTGGTGGGCCTGCCGGAGGCCGCGGTCAAGGAGAGCAAGGACCGCGTCCGCAGTGCCATCGTCAATAGCGGCTTCGAGTTCCCCGCCCGCCGCATCACCGTCAATCTGGCACCCGCCGATCTGCCGAAAGAGGGCGGACGGTTCGACCTGCCCATCGCACTGGGTATCCTGGCGGCGTCCGGACAGCTGCGAAAGGCGGATCTCAGCACCTACGAGTTCATCGGAGAGCTGGCGCTGACCGGCGCCCTGCGGCCGGTCAACGGCGTTCTGCCCTCGGCCGCCCAGTGCGCCGGCAGCGGCCGGGCCATGGTCGTGGCCGCCGACAATGCCGGAGAAGCCGCCCTGGTGAAGGGCCTCACTGGCTATGCGGCCCCGGACCTGCTCGGCGTCTGCCGCCACCTGATCGGCGAAGATCGCCTGCCCGAGGCAGTCACCGACGCGGTCACCCCGGGCGCCCGATACCCGGACCTCGACGAGGTGCGCGGTCAGCACCAGGCGAAGCGCTGTCTGGCCATTGCCGCCGCTGGTGCCCACAGCATCCTGTTCATGGGACCACCGGGCACCGGCAAGAGCATGCTGGCCAGCCGCCTGCCGGGCATACTGCCGCCCATGACCGATAAGGAAGCCCTGGAGTCCGCCGCGGTGCAATCCGTCAGCGGCGGCGGTTTCGACCCGAGCCGCTGGGGTCAGCGCCCCTACCGCACGCCCCACCACAGCGCCTCCCACGTCGCACTGATAGGCGGCGGCGCCAGACCCCGACCAGGCGAGGTCTCGCTGGCCCATCACGGCGTTCTCTTCCTGGACGAGCTGCCGGAGTTCTCACGCCTCGCGCTGGAGGCGCTGCGCGAGCCGCTGGAAACGGGCCGGGTGACCATCGCGCGGGCCGCGGCGCACACGGACTACCCGGCATCCTTTCAGCTGGTGGCCGCCATGAACCCCTGCCCGTGCGGTTACGCCGGCGACCCCAAAGCTCAGTGCCGGTGCACCCCAGAGCAGACCTCGCGCTACCGCGGACGGCTGTCCGGCCCGTTGCTGGACCGTATCGACATGATCGTGGAGGTCCCGCGGCTGCCGGCCAGTGAGCTGGACCGGGCCTCCACGGGCCCGTCCAGCAGCGAGATCCGGGGCCGCACGGAGTCGGCCCGGGCGCGCCAGCACCAACGCGCCGGCTCCCCCAATGCCCATGTCCCCGCCGGCCGCCTCAGCGAGGACGCGGCCCTGTCCAGCGCCGACCGGACGCTCCTGGCGAGCGCCATCGACAGGATGGGCCTCTCGGCCCGCGCCTATCACCGGATACTGAGGGTCGCCCGGACTATCGCCGACCTGGACGGCAGCCCCAGGGTGCACCGCCCCCACCTGACCGAAGCGCTGGGCTATCGCCGCATCGATCCGTCCCGGCAGGCGGCATGAGCTCATCGCCACAGCAAAGCGAAGGGAAAACCTCGTTTAGCCGCAGATGAACGCTGATTCGTGCCCTTCGCGGCCGCGGGGCCGCTCCTACGGATCTTTCGGTCTCCTGTGGGAGCGGCGTCCTCGCCGCGAATTACTCATTTCCGGGATGCATACTCCCGCGCCCAAGGCCGGGAACCGACCGGAAGGCAATCGCCGCGGGGACGCGCCTCCCACGGGCCCTTCATGCCCTGCGGTATTTCGTTGTGGGAGCGGCGTCCTCGCCGCGAAAGGGTGAGGTCCGAAGACGGACCTGTCGCGCCGGAGTCCGCGTTCTACGACTGCGTTGCCGTCGTGGGTGCGGCGCGGGCGGCGTAGGAGCTCAGCTCTGCTGGGCGAACCGCCCTTGCCTCTCTCTCGGCCGGCGAAGCCGGGCTCCTACAGCCGTTCGGCGTGAGGGCGCCGTCGGCAGGATCGCGCTCGCGGCGCTCCTACAGGTGCCGTGGCCGACCTGCGCGCTCCCGCCACATCTGCGTTCATCCGCGTGCATTCGCGGCTGAATCTTTTACGCCGCGCCAGCCTCGTCGTACAGGGACTCGATCAGGTCCCGGTATTTCTCGTAGATGTTGGAGCGGCGCACCTTCATGGTGGCCGTGACCTCATCGTCGTCGTGGTCCAGCTCCTTGGTCAGCAGCGCCACGCGCTTGACCTGGGCCACCCGGGGGAGCTGCTCGTTGGCCTGGGCCACCTCCCGGTCCACCAGGGCGCGAACGCGCTCGTTCTCGGCCAGGCTGCGGAAGGTGGTATAGGCAATCCCCTGCTCCTCCGCCCATTTCGAGACCGTCTCGAAGTCGATCTGGATCAGCGCCGCCACATAGCGGCGGCGCTCGCCCACCACCACGCATTCCTTGATGAACGGACTGGCCTTGACCGTGTTCTCTATCTCGGACGGCGAGAGGTTCTTGCCGCCGGCGGTGATCATGATGTCCTTCTTCCGGTCCACCATACGCACCTGGCCGTCGGTGATTTCCACTACGTCGCCAGTGTGCAGCCAGCCGTCCCGGATGGTCTCCCGGGTCGCCTGCTCGTTCTTGTAGTAGCCCATGAAGACCATGCCGCCGCGCACCAGCAGCTCGCCGTCCTCGGCCACCTTGAGCTCGGTGCCCACGGTGGCCTCGCCCACGGTGCCGGGCATGAAGGCATCGACGCGTTGCCCGGTGACCATGCCGGTGGTCTCGGTCTGGCCATAGACCTCCAGCAGGGGAATGCCGATGGTCCGGAAGAAACGGATGATGTCCGGGGCAATGGGCGCCGCCCCGGTCACGGCCGCGCGGCAATCGCGCAGGCCGACGAAGTTCTGCAGGGCGCGGAATACCAGCAGGTACCAGAACCCGAAGACGAGCCGCTGTCGCAGACTCAATGCGCTGTGCGGCAGCAGATGCATGGGCTCGCAGTCGGCCATGGCCCGCCGGTAGAGCCAGCGCCGCAGTCGCCCGCTCTCCAGCATCTTGATGTGGATGGCGGAATGCAGCTTCTCCCAGATGCGCGGCACACCCAGAAAGACCGTGGGAGCGACCTCGCGCAGGTCCTCCTGCACCGTTCGCAGCGACTCGCCGAAGTTGACCAGCATGCCGAGATACACCGGCGCGAAATTCGTCGTGGCCTGCTCCGCCACGTGGCACAGCGGCAGATACGACAGCAGCGTGTCGTCGGCGGTCAGGCCCAGCCGTCCGATGATCCCCGGCGCGGCATCGTGGATGTTGCGGTAGCTGATCATCGCGCCCTTGGGCTTGCCGGTGGAGCCCGAGGTGTAGATCATCAGCGCCAGATCCTCCATGGACTGCTCATCCAGCAGCGTCCCGGCGAGCTGCGGCTGTTCCGCGTCCAGCTCGGCCCCCATGCCCTCGACGTCCTCGAACGAGAGCAGATCCGGCTCGTCGTAGCGATGCAGCCCCTTCATGTCGACGACGACGATCTTGCGAAGCTCGGGCAGATCCGGCCAGGCCTCCAGCACCTTGTCGGCCTGCTCCTGATCCTCGCAGACGGCGATCTGGACGTCGGCGTGGCCCAGCACGTAGCTCACCTCGGGCGTCGGGCTGGTGGGATAGACACCGACCGTGACGGCACGAACGATGCCGGCCCCCATCTGCGCGAGCACCCACTCGCTGCGATTCTCGGAGATCACGCCCAGATGCCCGCCGGGCGCCAGACCGATACGGCGCAGGCCGAGACCGAAATGCCGCGCGCGGCGGTAGTAGTCGGCCCAGGTGATGGGATGCCAGATACCAAAGTCCTTCTGCCTCAGCGCCACCCGGTCGGGGTGGTGCCGCGCATGGTGCCGCAGCATCTGCGGCAGGCTCAGGTTCGGCAGATCCAGTTGCTCCGACATGCCAGCTACCTCCGGAATCGGGCCGCGCCTGGCGGTCAGGACAGCCAGCGCTTGCGCCGCTTGTAGTGCTTGACCTCGCGATAGCTCCTGGCGCCGCCGGCGCCCGCCGCGCCGAGGTAGAACTCGCGGACGTCGTCGTCGGCCATCAGCTTGTCCGGCGTGCCGTCGATGACCACCCGACCGGACTCCATGATGTAACCGTACGACGCCAGAGCCAGGGCCACGTTGGCGTTCTGCTCCACCAGCAGCATGGCGACGCCCTGCTCGCGGTTGATCCGGGCGATGATGGTGAAGATGTCCTCCACCAGCACCGGCGACAGGCCCAGGGAGGGCTCATCCAGCAGCATCAGCCGCGGCCGTCCCAGCAGCGCCCGGCCGATGGCCAGCATCTGCTGCTCGCCGCCGGAGAGATAGCCGGCCTGGGCCCGGCGGCGCTCGAACAGCCGCGGGAAGTATTCGTAGACCAGTTCGAATCCGCTGCCGCCGCCATCATCGCCGCCCGAGGCGGCATAACCCGCGGCAATCAGGTTTTCCTCCACCGTCAGGTCCTCGAAGACCCGCCGGCCCTCCATGACGTGGCACAGACCGTCGCGTACCAGGTGGTGGGGCGGCCGGCCGGCCACCGGCGCCCCGTCGAAGCGGATGGCGCCGGCGGTCAGATCGCCATTCTCGAGGAAAAGCACGTTGGACACGGCCTTCAGCGTGGTGGACTTGCCCGCCCCGTTGGAACCCAGGAGGGCGACGATGCCGCCCTCCGGGACCTGCAGGGACAGCCCCCGCAACACCTGCACCGTGTGGTTGTAGACCACCTCGATGTTGCTGACCTCGAGGATATGGCGATCCGCCGTCATGGGCACCTTCCAAACGGTCCTGTCGGGTCTCAGTCCAGCTCGATCCAGTCGGACACGGGCACCATACGGCCCTCGGATACATCCGCCCGGTAGATCCGTCCCACCGGTATGGAGTTGCCGCTGAAGCTGAACTTCTTGCCGATCAGCCCGCCGGTGTCGATGTTCTCCATCTCCTCGATGCTCTTGCGCATGTTGGTGCCGTTGAGCTCACGGCCGGCGTCCAGGGTGTGCTCGGCGATACGCTGCATGAGAATCCCGGCCACCCAGCCCTGGGTATAGGTGGTCGCCTGGTACTCGTCGTGCATCTCGCGGATGGTCTGCAGCAACGGGGCCTCATCGGCGTTTTCGTCGTAGTAATAGCGATAGGGCATCACGCCGAGGAAGCCTTCAGCGGTCTCGCCCATCTGGTCGATGATGCCCTGCTCCATGGTGTAGATGGTGCCCATGAAGCGGGTGTCCAGGCGCATCTGCCGGGCCTGCTCGATGAACGCCGGGATGGGCGAGAGGACATAGCCGTGCATGATGGCGTAGTCCGGCCGGGCGCGGCGCAGCTCCAGCGCGGCGGCGGAGACGTCGGCGCTGCCGGGCGGCGTGACGATGGTCGTGGCCACCTCCAGCCCCAGATCCTCGGCCATCTTCTTGCCGCCCTCGATGGGATCACGGCCGAACTCCGTGTCCGAGTGGATGAAGGCCACGCTGGCGCCGGGGTTCTCGTCGGCGATGTACTCCAGGAGGATGCCCACCTGCTCACCGTAGTCCGGCCCGAGCAGGAACTGCATGGGGTACTCCTCGGGGTTGTTGATCTCCGAAGCGAAGGAGGCGCCGGTCATCAGGATGTCCCGCCGTTCCAGCTCCGGCTCGATGGACTGCTGGAAAGCCGTGGAATCGCCGAAGTAGAAGGTCACGTCCTCGCTACTGGTGATGCGCCGGAACACCGCCACGGACTGGTCGGCGTCGTAGCCGGTGTCCTCGCCGATGTAGCGCACCTGCCGGCCGCGGATGCCGCCCTGGCTGTTGACCCATTCCACGTAATCATTGATACCGCGGTTGAACTGGATGCCCGCGAACGCGAACGGGCCGGTCATGGGCACGGACGCGCCGATGACAATCTCTTCCTTGTCCTGGGCACCGGCACTGCCGGCCACCATCATGGCGGCGGCGGCCACCGGCCAGATCATGACTGCGAGCTGCTTTCTTATCGACATATCGCTACCCTCCCCACCGTTCACGTACGGAACGGCCACAAGTGGAAGAAACGCCGGATCCGGCGCCAGATTTCCGCGAGCCCGAGGGGCTCGAAGAGCAGAAAACCCACGATCAGCAGTCCGAATACCACGGTCCGCACCGGTGACAGCACCGCCGATGCGTTCTCCATGAAAAGCCCCAGGAAATCGATGCCGTAGCGGAGCAGTTCCGGCACCAGGGTCATGAATATCCCGCCCAGGATACTGCCGAGCATGCTGCCCATGCCGCCCACGATCACCGCCGCAAGCAGGAATATGGACATCAGCAGCGGGAAGCTCTCGGGATTGATCGAGCCGAAGAAATAGGCATAAAGCCCGCCTGCCATGCCGGCGTAGAAGGCGGAGATGCCGAAGCTCATGAGCTTGTAGCGGGGCAGGTCGATCCCCAGCACCGAGGCGGATATGTCCCGGTCGCGTATGGCAATGAAGGCCCGGCCGATCCGGGTGCGGAACAGGTTCGAGGCCAGCAGCAGCATGACCACCGTCACGGGTACCACCAGCCAGTAGAAGGTATCCGGATTCTCCAGGGCCACGCCGAAGGCTGACGGGGGCTCTATGCCGATGCCCCGTGTGCCGTTGGTCACGCTTTCCCAGTTCTTGAAGATGAACAGCAGGATGAAGGAGGCGGCGATGGTGGCAATGGCGAGATACAGCCCCTTCACGCGCAGGCTCGGCAGTCCCGCGATCAGCCCGACGCCGGTCGCCACCACCGACCCCGCCAGCAGGTTCACGGGAAACGGGCTGCCGGTGTGATTCTCCAGCCAGGCCACCGTGTAGGCACCAACGCCCATGAAAGCCGCCTGCCCCAGGCTGACTTGCCCCGTGTAACCGGTGAGCACGTTGAGGCCCGTCACCGCGATGACGTTGATCGACACCAGGCAGACCAGGTAGAGCCAGTAGAGATTCGCGACGAATGGGAACCCCGCGAGCGCCGCCAGCAGCACGCCGAACCACGCCCACTGCGTCCGCGTGCGGAACAGGGCCTCGTCGGCCGCGTAGGTCTCCTTGGGTGATCCGATGCGCATTGACTCGCTGCCGCTCCCCTGCCGTCGCCTACAAACGCTCGATCTCGCGCGTGCCGAACAGGCCCCAGGGCCGGACCAGCAGCACCACCAGCAGAATGCTGAAGGTGAAAAGCTGCTCGTACTCACCGCCAAGATAGACGCCGGCCACCGATTCCACCCAACCGATCAACACGCCGGCCAGGAGCGCCCCGAGCACACTGTCGAGCCCGCCGACGATCACCACCACCAGCACGGTGAGGCCGAATACGCCCATGCTGGATGAGGCGCCGCTGATGGCACCCAGCAATATCCCGGCGCCCGCCGCCAGCAACCCGGCCAACGCCCAGGCCAGGCTGTACACCGCGGGGACGTTGATGCCCATCGCATATGCGGCCCCCTGGTCTGAAGCGGTCGCACGCAACGCCACGCCGCCACGCCAGAAGCGGAACAGCAGTAGAAAGACGGCGATCACACCGGCGGCGATAACGAAGCTCCAGAAGGTCTTCGGCGCGACGAAGGCGTCGCCGATGAAGATAGGGTCCCGCGGCAACAAGTCCGGGAGACTGCGCGGGTTCGCGGTCCAGATGATCTCCACCAGCCCGACCAGCACGCTCGACAGCCCGATGGTCACCATGAACACCGAGATGGGGTTCTCCCCCAGCAACGGGCGGATGGCCGTGCGCTCCAGGACGAAACCCAGCAGCGCACCCCCCAGCAGGGCGAGGATGACGGCGAGCCAGAGCGGCAGCGCCATGCCGGCGCCGAAGCCGATGAACAGATAGGCACCCACCATGAGCATCTCGCCGATGGCGAGATTGATCACCCGCGTGGCCTTGTAGATCAGGACGAAGGCGACACCCGTGAGGGCGTAGAGCCCGCCCCGGCCCAGGCCGGCCAGGCTGACCTCGAACAGGAACAGCCAGTCCATCAGGCCGCCTCCGATTCGCCGCGCAGGCGCCGGCGCAGGGTGGTCATGTCGTCGGTGCCCAGATAGGCCTCGATGACCTCCGGGTTCGCCTGCACCGTCTCCGGCCGGCCGCTGGCGATCACCTGGCCGAAGTTGAGCACGTAGACCTGATCGGAGATGTCCATCACCATGCCCATGTCGTGCTCGACCATGAGAATGGTCACGCCCCATTGCTCCTTCACGTCCAGGATGAACCGGGCCATATCCTCCTTCTCCTCCCGGTTCATGCCCGCCACCGGCTCGTCCAGCAGCAGCAGCCGCGGCCGCATGGCCAGTGCCCGGGCCAGCTCGACGCGCTTCTGCAGGCCGTAGGGCAGGGCCGCCACGGGGTGCCGGCGAATGTGGTCGATCTCGAGGAAGTCGAACACTTCCCGCTCGATCTGCTCACGGATCTGCGTTTCCTCGCGCCGGGCACGCCCCAGATACCACAGGGCCGAGAACAACCCAGTGCGGGTCCGCACGTGGGCCCCGAGCTTGACGTTGTCCAGCACGGTCATGCCCCGGAACAGGGCAATGTTCTGGAACGTCCGGCCGATGCCCAGCGCCGCCCGTTGCGGGCAGCGCAGCGCGCTGATGTCGCGCCCCTCGAACAGGACACGCCCCGCCTGCGGTCGGTAGAAGCCGGAGACGGCATTGAACAGCGAGGTCTTCCCCGCGCCATTCGGGCCAATAAGCGCCGTGATGCCGCCGGCCTCCACGGTCACGCTGACCGCGTTAAGGGCGTTCACGCCGCCAAAGGACAGGCTGACATTGTCGACTTCCAGGGTGCTCACGGGAGCTGTCTACCCCTATCCGAAACCGTGGACGGAATCGCTCCCGCAGCGCACGGGAGCGGGCCGATGCCTCTTACGACGGCCGGCGGCTCCTGCAGGTCTCGATGGGATCGGGCAGCGCTCTGAGAGTCGAATCGTCCGGAAAGGCGGACACGTACGCGACAATTGCCAACATCGGGAATCTCCTCCACTACATAATTGTTATTCTTAATAATAGCTATTATGTCAGGAGACTACTCAGGGCCGTAACCCCCCGTCAATCGTCGAATCCGACGATAGGAACGGCACCCGGTGCCGTCGATTAAGGCTCTCCCGGCCGGAATGATAGTCTTGTGTCAGTGTTCTCCCTCGCGCCAAGGAACCTTGCATGCATGTCGTCGTAGTCGGCGGCGGTTTGATCGGCACGCTTTCGGCCTATTTCCTGCACCGCGGCGGCCTGCAGGTCACGTTGATCGAGCGCAACGCCGACCTGGCCGCCGAGTGCAGCTTCGCCAACGGCGCCATGCTTCACGCCAGCCATGGCGAGCCTTGGAACTCGCCCGCCGCCATACGCCAGCTTCTGGGCTGGATGGGCCGCGAGGCCTCCCCCATGCTGCTACGGCCGACCCGCCTGCCCTACCTGCTGGGCTGGGGGGTGCGCTTCCTGGCCAACAGCACCTCCCGCCGGCACCGGGAGGCCACCCTGGCCAACACCCGGCTGGCACGATACAGCCAGGCCCGCATGGAAGAGATTCGCGACCATGCGGATATCCAGTACGACCAGGCCCGACGTGGCATCGCCAAGGTCTTCTGGGACCAGGCGGCGCTGTCCGAGGCGCTCTCCCTGTCCCGGATCATCGAGCCGCTGGGCATCCCTTTCGAGACCTGGTCGGCCCAGGCACTGGTGGACGCCGAGCCGGCCCTGGGCGCCAACGCCCGGCACCTGGCCGGCGCCATCTACTACCCGGACGACGAAACCGGCGACCCGCACCTGTTCACCACCGGGCTCGGGGCGTTCTGCGCGGCCCTGGGCGTGGACCTACGCACGGGCGTGACCGCCCGCCGGCTTGTTCTGGAACGCGGGCGGGTTGCCGGGGTCGAGACGGATCAGGGCGCGATTCCGGCGGATACCGTCGTCCTGGCCACGGGCGCGGAGGCGCCGCGGCTTGCCCGGGATGTCGGAATCCGGCTGCCCATCGAACCGGTGAAGGGCTACTCCGTGACCGTGGACGGTGCCGGACTCGACGAACTCCCCCGGCTGCCCCTCATCGACGATCACCACAAGGTGGTCCTGACGCGCCTGGGCGAGCGCCTGCGGGCTGCCGGCACGGCGGAGTTCACCGGCCTGGACACGGCGATCAACCGCGAACGCATTCAGCTGCTTATGCACCAGCTTGGTGCGATCCTGCCGGGGCTGCGCGACCCGCTCTTCGCGGCGCCACGCAGTGAGTGGGCGTGCCTGCGCGCCATGACGCCGGACGGCCCGCCCATTGTCGGCCGCACCCGGGTGGACAACCTCTGGGTCAATGTCGGCGCCGGGCACATGGGCTGGACATTTGCCGCCGGTATGGGCGCCCTGCTCGCCGACCTGCTGACCGGCCGTTCCCCCGGACTCGATCCGGAACCCTATCGCCCCGACCGCTATCGCGGACTGTGAGGGCGCGGCCGGCCGCGGCGCTCAACCCAGTTGGTAAGCCTGGCGCCAGAGCACCTCGTCCAGGAACCCCGCACGGTGGTAGAGCCGCTCCACGGCCGGATCGGGCACCACCACGACACTCTCGGCGCCCTCCGCGTAGCTGCGCGCCAGCACGGCGTCCACCAGCGCGCGGGCGATGCCGCGGCCTCGGTACGGGACGCGGGTGACCAGCAGATTGAGAAAATAGTCCGCCCCGGCGCGAAAGAAGCTCACGCCGGCCACTGCCGACGCGCCGTCGTAGGCGAGCAGAAAGGCCCCGCAATGGCGGAGCTCGCCCAGCCGGCGGGCCCGCTCGGCACGCAGGCTGTCGGTACTGGGCAACCGCTCGGTGGACATGAACGCCTGCTGCTTGACCCGCACGAAGTCGTCCAGCTGCGGCTCACCGCCTTCGACGAGACTCAGCCCGGCCGGCAGCGGCAACGGTTCGGACGGGGCACCGCCATGATGCGCCATGTAACGCGCCTCGAACGCCGGCCGGGCACCCTGGTTGCAGAGCGCGTGCCGCAACCGGGTATCGCGGACGCGTTCGTCCACCCATAGGGTCAGGGGGCCGGTGGGAAAATGGCAACGGCACTCCGCCAGCGCCGCGGGCAGGGCGTCGGCATGAAGCTGGTCGGCCAGCGTCACGACGCCAAAGGGGAGGTCGTCCTGGCGGTACCAGCCGTAGCGCCCTTCAGCGAAACGGTAGCCCGCCGGGTCCTGCTGCCGGGTCCATAGCCGGATGCGTCGGGCAATACGCTCGGTGCGTGCTTCGTGTTCGATGGGCGCTTCCATGTGGGTTTCCGGCATTGGCTGCAGCGCTATGTTGCACCGCGCCAATCAACGCCGCAAGCGGCGGACTGGCGCGCCGACATCGTGGTCGGGCGGACTACACTCAGGGAAAAGGCCCGGCAGCCGGCATATCTCGCCGAATCGTTCCGGCGGCGGCGCTCGCGGCAGGCGTTGCGAAGCTACGCTTTTGCGGGGACCGACGCAACCTGCCCGACGCGCCACGCACCGTCGGCTCGCATTCGCGCAGAGCCGGACGGACCGGACCGGCAATCGCCGACGCCGACGGACAAGGACGGAACAACGAAGAGGCCGCGCGTGGAGAAGCTGGAAGACGTCCTGATACTCCTGACGGCTTCGGTACTGGTGGTTGCCGTATTCCGGCGGCTCTATCTGCCGCCCATCATCGGCTACCTGTGCGTCGGCGTCGTCCTGGGCCCGTCCGTGACGGGCCTGCTTGGCGGTGTGGAGGACGTCCGGCTGCTGGCCGAGTTCGGCGTCGTATTCCTGCTCTTCACCATCGGCCTGGAGTTCTCCCTGCCCCAGCTCATTGCCATGCGGATGACCGTGATGGGCCTGGGCGGCGCCCAGGTGCTGATCACCAGCGTCGTGACCGGCGCCGTCGCGTATGCCATCGGCGCGAGCTGGCAGAGCGCGATCGTCGTCGGCGGCGCGCTGGCGCTCTCATCAACGGCGCTGGTTACCAAGCAGCTGACCGAGCAATTCGAGGTGCATACCCGGCACGGCCGCAACGCCGTGGGCGTGCTGCTGTTCCAGGATCTCGCCGTGGTACCCCTGCTGGTTATCATCCCCATCCTCGCCTCGGGGGATCCCGAAAGACTTGGCGCCATGCTCGCCTGGGCGATCCTCAAGGGCCTGGGCGCGTTCCTGGCCATGCTGCTCATCGGTCGGTGGGCGCTGCGCCCGCTGTTCCACGAAGTGGCGGCGGCACGCTCCACCGAGCTGTTCACCCTGGCCGTGCTCCTGGTGGCGTTGACCGCCGCCTGGGCCACCCACCTGGCCGGGCTCTCACTGGCGCTGGGGGCTTTCCTCGCCGGAGTCATGCTCGGCGAGACCGAGTACCGGCACCAGATCGAGGCGGACATCCGCCCGTTCCGGGACATCCTGCTCGGCCTGTTCTTCATCAGCGTCGGCATGCTGCTGGACCTCGCGGAGCTCGCGGCAACCTGGTACTGGGTGGTGCTCGCACTGGCCGGACTGGTTCTGTTCAAGGGGGCCGTCATCTACGCCGTGGTCCGGCTCTTCGGCGAGGACCGCCGGGTCGCGGCGCGCACGGCCATCGTGCTGGCCCAGGGCGGTGAGTTCGGCTTCGCCGTGCTCTCCCTGGCCCTGCCGGTCGGCGTGGTCGGCGAAACAGCCGCCCAGGTGGTGCTGGCGGCCATCGTACTGAGCATGGTGCTGGCGCCCGTCCTGATCCGGCACAACGAGGGCGCGGCCCACCGGCTGGCCCGGGCGGGTTTCGCAAGCCACGGCCCCGGTGCGGCGGCGGCGGTGCGCCAGCTTGCCGAGCCGCTGACCGACCATGTGGTGATCTGCGGCTACGGGCGGACGGGTCAGAACGTCGCCCGCTTTCTGGAGAACGAGGGCATTCCGTACCTGGCACTGGACCTGGACCCGGCGCGGGTGCGCGAAGCCCAGGCCGCCGGTGAGCGGGTGCAGTTCGGCGATGCCACTCACCGAGAGATCCTAGAGGCCACCGGCCTTGGGAACGCGCGGCTGCTGGTACTGACCTTCGAGGACCCCCAGGCGGCGCTGAAGGTCCTGCGCCACGCCCGCGAGCAGCGCCCCGACATACCGGTGACCGTGCGCACCCGGGACGACGTCTACCTGGAGCGTTTCCGCGAGGAAGGCGCGACGGAGATCGTTCCCGAGACCCTGGAGGCCAGCCTGATGCTCGCTTCCCACACCCTGGCCATGCTGGAGGTTCCGCTGTCGCGGGTCTTTCGCTACGTCCGCGAGGTCCGGGCCGACCGTTACAGGGTATTGAAAAGCTACTTCCATGGCCGCGAGCGTCAGGACCCACAGAAGCTGGCGCGGTTTCGCGAGCAGCTGCACGCGGTGACACTCCCCGAGGAGGCCCATGCCGTTGGGCGCCAGCTGGCGGAGCTTGACCTGGAGGGCCTGGGCGTCACCGTCACAGCGGTACGACGAGGCGGGATCCGCGGTCCGCAGCCGGAACCCGAGACGGTTCTGATTTCGGGGGACGTGCTGGTGCTGTACGGCGTGCCCGAGGCCCTGGAACGGGCCGAGAGCGTATTGCTCACGGGACAGTGATTATGGCCTCACGCCAAGGCGTCGAGCTTGATGTGACGCCAATGCCGGCTCTGGCCCGTATCGTTGAACGACGCCACCCGAAGCGGCGGAAGACGCAGCGGCTGGTGGATTGCGGCTGCCGCCTGATCCATCTTACAGGCTCTGCCCTGGCTCACCCTGTATGGCGCTTCGCGCCTTTGCGTGAGGCACAAAAAACCCCGGTCGTGCCGGGGTTCTGGCGGGCGGCACGGCGTACACCGCTACTCGCCAAGCTGAACGCCGCTCTCCTCGGCCATGTGGATGACGGCCTTGCGGATCTCGTCCTCGCTGGCCGAGCCACTCTGGGCCGGCATGTTGCCAAAGCCGTTGACGGAATGGTCCACGAGGGTCGCAAGCCCCTTGTCGGCGCGCTCGGCCCACGCCTGCTCGTCACCGATCTGCGGTGCGTTCTGGAAATCGTTGGCATGGCACGCGGCGCACACGGCCTGGGTGACTTCCTGGCCGGAGCGCGGCTCTGCGGGCTCCTGGGGCGCCGCCTGGGCGATCTCCGGCATGGGCTCGCCGGAGACACGAACCTGCCCGACCGGTTCCAGACGCTGGGCGGTTCGTTCCTCGATAAGCTCGGCGTAGTCCTGGTCCTCGTCACCCACCGTCATGCTGGCGACGACGATGAGGAAAATCGTCAGGACCACCAGAAAAATAATGACTCCGACGAAGGTCTTGATGAACGCCTGATCTTGTTCCCGACTCACCGCGGTCCCCCGAATCTGCTGACATGCCTGACGGCCGGCACGAGGCCAGCCGCCGAATGAATTCCGTGATGGTGCCGCTGACGCAGCCCGGACCCGCAAACTTCACCCTTCCGCGTTGCGGTCCCGGATGGCAGCCCTCTCCACGCCCTTGCTTCACTACCCGGACAGACTCGCGGGCGCGTATAACGGCTGGTTACAACGAGGTGCAGAGTATAGCGACATTGCCGGCAGGCGAAAACTACCCGTCGCGCAACGGGTTCTGCGCGCGGCCCGGTCCGTCACACGGTCAGATGGTTCTTGACCAGCTCGTCACTGAGCTCACCCATGGCCCCGGTCGCCATGACTCGCCCGCGATCCAGGATCGTGAAGTTGTCCGCTACCCGCCTGGCGAACGGCAGCTTCTGTTCCACGAGCAGCACGGTCAGTCCCTGCTCGCGGTTGAGCCGGCGAATGATGTCGCCGATCTCGCGCACGATATTGGGCTGGATGCCCTCGGTGGGCTCGTCCAGGATCAGCAGCTTGGGCTCCAGGCACAGGGCCCGGCCAATGGCGAGCTGCTGCTGCTGCCCGCCGGAGAGGTCGCCGCCCCGGCGATGGCGCATCTCCCGCAGAACCGGGAATAGCTCGTGGACGATGGACGGGATATCCCGGCCACCGATAGACGTGCGCGCCAGCCGCAGGTTCTCCTCGACGCTGAGCAACGGGAAGATCTCCCGGCCCTGGGGCACATAGCCGATGCCGGCGCGGGCCCGTGCCTCCGGCGTGCGCTTCTGTATGGCTTGCCCGTCGAAGCGGATCTCCCCGGAGGCCGCGGGCAGCATGCCCATGACGGTCTTCAGCGTCGTGGTCTTGCCGACCCCGTTGCGCCCCATCAGACAGGTGCAGGACCCGGTGGGCACGTCCAGGTCCACGTCCCAGAGCGTGTGGCTCTCGCCGTAATACTGGTTCAGTCCGCTGATGGACAGCATTGCCGGTCTCCTAAACCCTTATTCCAGCCACAGATGAACACGGATAGACACCGATTCTGGTACTTTTCCGCCGTGGGCCACTCCGGCAGAGGGGCTTGTCGAAGCCCGCGTGGGAGTGGCGTCCTCGCCGCGATTCCCTGGCGGCCCATTCGCGGCCAGGGGCCGCTCCTACAGCGGGGCCGTGGGAGCGCCGACCCCGGCGCGAACGGATCGAGTGCCGTATTCCGTCCATTCGCGGCGACGTCGCCGCTCCCACGCGGGCCTCGACAGGCCGAGTCGTAGGAGCGGCCCCTGGCCGCGAATGGCCGGTGTTCAGCACCCTGCCCAACCGGAGCCGTCGCGCCTCGCGGCGCTCCTGCCCGTGCCCGTCCGCCCTCAGGGAATCCGTGTCCATCCGTGTTCATCTGTGGCTAAACGAACTCATTCGCCCAGGTACACCTCGACCACCTTCGGATCATTCTGCACCTGGTCCATGGTGCCCTCGGCCAGGACGCTACCCTGGTGGAGCACCGTCACCTGGCGGGCAATGGAGCGCACGAACTCCATGTCGTGCTCCACCACCACCACGGAGTGTTTGCCCGCCAGGCCGGTGAGCAGCTCGGCCGTGCGGTCCATCTCCTGGTGGGTCATACCCGCCACGGGTTCGTCCACCAGCAGCAGCCGCGGGTTCTGCATCAGCAGCATGCCGATCTCCAGCCACTGCTTCTGACCGTGCGAGAGCTGCCCCGCGGCCTGGTACGCCTCGGCCGTCAGGCCGATGGTTTCCAGCGCTTCCTCGATGCGGCCGCGCTGCTCGCCGGAGAGCCGCGCCAGCAGGGTCGGCCACACCCGCTTGTCCGCCGCCATGGCCAGCTCCAAGTTCTCCAGCACCGAGTGGTTCTGGAACACGGTGGGTTTCTGGAACTTCCGGCCGATGCCGCCACTGGCGATCTCGGTCTCGTCGAGCCGCAGCAGATCGATGCGCTGGCCGAACCAGACCCGGCCCTGCTCGGGCCGGGTGCGGCC
Source organism: Ectothiorhodospiraceae bacterium WFHF3C12 (assembly GCA_013519935.1). GTDB lineage: Bacteria > Pseudomonadota > Gammaproteobacteria > Nitrococcales > Nitrococcaceae > WFHF3C12. The sequence goes on from JACDUA010000011.1 coordinate 42,237, forward strand.
GGTGATAACGTCCATCATGGTGGTCTTGCCGGCACCGTTGGGCCCGATGATGCAGCGCAGCTCGCCGTCGTCCACGTACAGGGTCAGCTCGTCGAGGGCCCTGAAACCGTCGAAGCTGACGGTCACGTCCTCGACGTAAAGAATCGGCCCGTGGCTGGTGTCCAGCCGCTGCGAGAAGTCGGCGCTGGGCATCATCCAGTCGAAGACGCGATCCCGGCGCATGGTCTCCCGGGTCTGTTCGAGCATGCTCATGAGCCTGCTTCCTTCTTGTCCTTGCGGCGGCGGATGAGGCCGACTATGCCCCGGGGCAGGAACACGGTGACCACCACGAACAGCGCGCCCAGGGCGAAGGTCCAGCCCTCGGGCCAGACGCCGGTGAACACGGTCTGGGCATAGTTCACCAGGACGCCGCCGCCGGCCGCGCCGAACAGGGTCCCGCGGCCACCGACCGCCACCCAAACCACCACCTCGATGGAATTGAGCGGCGAGAACTCGCTGGGATTGATGATGCCCACCTGGGGCACGTAAAGGGCCCCCGCCACTCCCGCGAGCATGGCGGAGACAGTCCAGACCCAGACCTTGTAACGGTCCACCCGGTAGCCGATGGATCGCACCCGCGGTTCGGCGTCCCGTACGGCGGTGACCACGCGCCCGAGCTTGGAGCCGACGATGAACCGGCAAAGCACGTACGCGACGCCCAGGGCGATGACCGAGGCCATGAACAGCGCCAGGCGGGTCCCGTCGGCCTGCAGGTCGTAGCCGAGAATGTCCTTGAAATCAGTCAGGCCGTTGTTGCCGCCAAAGCCCATTTCGTTGCGGAAGAAAGCCAGCATCAGCGCATAGGTCATGGCCTGGCTGATGATGGACAGGTACACCCCGGTCACCCGCGAACGGAAGGCCAGCCACCCGAATACGAAACCCAGCATGCCCGGGGCGAGCAGCACCATGAGCATGGCGAACCAGAATATGTCGAAGCCGTACCAGTACCAGGGCAGCGACTCCCAGTTGAGGAATACCATGAAGTCCGGCAGCACCGGGTCGCCGTAGACGCCCCGGGTGCCGATCTGGCGCATCAGGTACATGCCCATGGCGTAGCCGCCCAGGGCGAAGAACGCCCCGTGCCCCAGGCTGAGGATGCCGCAGAAGCCCCAGACCAGATCCACGGACATCGCCAGCAGCGCGAAACACAGGTATTTACCCAGCAGGGTGACCGTGTAGGTGGGCACATGCAGCGCCGAGCCCGGCTCGGTGAGGAGGTTCAGCGCCGGCACCAGGATACCCACGGCCAGCAGCACGCCCAGGAAGATCTTGCCGCCGGTGTCGCCGTAAAGGATGCCACTCAGGCCACCGCGCATGACCGGACGTTCGCTTGCGGCCACACTGTTTACCGTCTCTGTCGTCATACAGATGCCCCAGTTTTGACCGCCGGCCCGAAGGACACGGCCGATAGCCGCGAGATGGACGCGAATCCCCCGCGAAATGGCTTTGCAGGGAGCGAAATCCCCGTTTCGCGTTCATTTCGCGTGGATCTCGCGGCTGAAAGAAGGATTTCCATGATCACCCCGCCTAGCCTTCCGAGGCGGCGCGGCCGCGCTGGGGGAATAGACCCTGCGGGCGCTTCTGGATGAACAGGATGATGAACACCAGCACCAGCACCTTGGCCAGCACGGCACCCGTGGTCGGCTCCAGGAACTTGTTGAGCACGCCCAGCGACAGGGCCGCCGTCAGGGTGCCGAAGAGGTTGCCGACGCCGCCGAAGACCACCACCAGGAAGGAGTCGACGATATAGGCCTGGCCCAGGTTTGGTCCCACGTTGGTGATCTGGGACAGGGCTACCCCACCCAGGCCGGCGATGCCGGCGCCCAGGCCGAAGGTCATGGCGTCCACCCACTCGCCGCGCACGCCCACGGCCCGGGCCATGCTCCGGTTCTGGGCCACGGCGCGGACCTTCAGCCCGAGGGTGGTGCGATTCATGATCAATAGCAGGCCGATGAACACCAGCAGGGCGAAGGCGATGATCACCAGCCGGTTCATGGTCAGCGACAGGACCGGATTGATGACGATGGAGCCGCTCATCCACTCCGGCGTGGTGACCGACCGGTTCAACGGCGAAAAGACGGTTCTGACGAGCTGCTGCAGGAACAGGCTCACGCCGAAAGTCGCCAGCAGCGTCTCCAGCGGCCGGCCGTAGAGGAAACGGATCACGCCCCGCTCCAGCGCCACGCCGAAGGCCCCCGCCACGAGGAAGGCCGCCGGCAGCGCCACGAACAGGGACAGGCCGATGTGGTTGGGCATCAGCTGCTGGACGACGAAGGTGGTGTAGGCCCCCAGCATCAGGAACTCGCCGTGGGCCATGTTGATGACGCCCATCACACCGAAGGTGATGGCGAGGCCGATGGCGGCCAGCAGGAGCACCGAGCCCAGCGACAGGCCGAAGAAGACCTGCTCGAGGCGGTCGTAGAACGCGACCCGGGATTCCACCGTCTCCAGCGCGGTGGCCGCCGCCTCCTGGACGGCGGCCGGGTTGTCCTCCTCGCCCGCGGCCTGGCGCAGGGCGTTGCGCGCCTCGTTCTGCAGGCTCTCGCCCAGTACCTCGACGGCCTCCAGCTGCTGGGCCTCCTCGCCGCTGTCCAGCAACGCCAGCGAGGCGGCCACCCGGAGCGCGTCGCGGACGCGATCGTTGTCTTCCTTCTCCAGCCGCGCCCGGATCATGGCCACGTCGTCCGGTGCCAGCTCACCATACATGGCCTTGGCGGCCGCCAGTCGCTCCTCCGGGTCCGGGCTGGCGAGGCGCAGCCGGGCGATGGCCGGCCCCATCTGGCGGCGCATCAGGATATTCACCCGAATCTTCTCGAGACTGCCCGCCTCGGCAATGGGCTTGCCGCTGGTCGCGTCCACCACCGGGCCCTGACGGTCCTGCTGGATCACGATGCGTCCGTCGGATTGGTGGACGTAGAGGTTGCCGTCCTTGAGCGCGCTGAGCACCGCTGCCGCCCTGGGATGGCCGGAATCGGCGATCTGCTCGGCCACATCCATCTTGGTGCGGAAGTTTCGCGTGTCGAGCTCCTGGAGCAGGTCCGAGAAGTCCTCCGCCCCGGCCGGGGCGGCGACCAGGGCGCAGAGCAGCAGCGCCGCCACCACATGAAAGACCTTGACCGCTTTTGGGGAAATCACATCGGCGCTCCCGTTGGCCGGGGCGGCATGAGCGCCCCGTAGTGGGTCGTTCCCGGATTCTGGAGCAAAGCGTTTGCAGGCACCGTGCCAGCATGCACGGCGCCTTTGCGTTCAGTGACTTAGCCGGGGCCGTCCCGAAACCGGGAGCAACCGCTGCACCAACGGGGAACATACCGGTGCAGACCGGCGCACCATCCCGATGCGGCCCGCTGCCTCCTCGCCCGGACATGTCACCGACGCGCTCGAGCGACTTCCGTGACCGGGGCACTAGGTGGATGCTGAGGAATCGCGGCGGGGACGACGCTTCCACGCGGGCTTCGGCATGCCGAGTCGAAGGAGCGGCCCATGGCCGCGAACCGGATGGGATCTGTATCCATCGGTGGCTGAATAAAGAAAGACCGGGGCACAGGGCACCCGGCCTTATACTCACCTGGTTGGAGGAGTCACTGAGTGAGCGCTTACTCGTAGTTCTGGCCGGAGCATTCGGCCTGGGTCACATCGTAGTTGCCGCAGGCCAGGGGATCGCGCCAGTCGGCGATGATCTTGGCGCTCTCCGGCAGGAAGTCCGACCAGGCGTCGCCCGCCACCAGCCCGGGGGTCTCCCAGACCACCGAGTACTGACCGTCTTCCTGGATCTCACCGATGAGCACCGGCTTGGTGATGTGATGGTTGGGCATCATCGACGCGTAGCCGCCCGTCAGGTTGGGCACGGACACGCCCACCATGGCGCCGGTCACCGCCTCGGGCTCGGAGGTTCCGGCCTTCTTGACGGCCTCGACCCACATGTTGAAGCCGATGTAATGGGCCTCCATCGGATCGTTGGTCACCCGGTCGCTGTCGTCCATGTACGCCTGCCACTTCTTGATGAAGGCGTCGTTCTCCGGCGTCTCCACGCTCTGGAAGTAGTTCCAGGCGGACATGTGGCCGACGAGCGGGCCGGTGTCGATGCCGGAGAGCTCCTGCTCACCCACGGAGAAGGCGATCACCGGAATATCCACCGCGGAGATGTTCTGGTTGGAAAGCTCCTTGTAGAAGGGCACGTTGGCGTCGCCGTTGATGGTGGAGACCACCGCCGTGGGTTTGCCCTGGGAGCCGAACTCCTTGATGCGGGAGACCTCGCTCTGCCAGTCGGAGAAACCGAAAGGCGTGTAGTTGACCAGGATGTCCTCCTCCGCCACGCCGCGATCCATGAGGTACTGCTTCAGGATCTTGTTGGTGGTGCGGGGATAGACATAGTCCGTGCCCTCGAGCACGAAACGCTCGATGCCGAGCATGTTGCGCAGGTAATCCACCGCGGGGATGGCCTGCTGGTTCGGCGCGGCACCGGTGTAGAACACGTACCTGGACGATTCCTCACCCTCGTACTGCACCGGATAGAACAGCGGCACCTCCAGCTCCTCGACCACCGGAAGTACGGACTTGCGGGACACCGAGGTCCAGCAGCCGAAGATGACGTCCACACCCTCTTCCTCGATGAGCTCGCGGGCTTTCTCGGCGAACAGCGGCCAGTCCGAAGCCGGGTCGACTACGACCGGCTCCAGCATGCGCCCGTCGATGCCGCCTTTGGCGTTCTGCTCCTCGATGAGCATCAGCATGGTGTCTTTCAGGGTGGATTCGCTGATGGCCATGGTGCCGGACAGCGAGTGCAGAATCCCGACCTTGATCGGGTCATCCTCGGCGTGGGCCGGTCCGGCGAAAACGCCGGCCGCCATGGCGATGCCGGCAGCTGTTCCCGCTACGCGGCGCAGGCTGCGTTTGAGTTGTCCCAACATGGCTTGGTTCTCCTTGAGGCGTTGGAGTCGTTCGAGTCGTTGTCGATGCGGCCCGGCCATCCCTGGCCGACGTCCGACGGTCGCTGCCGGTGGCCGCGGTAGCGCTTTACATCGCGTCGAAGCCGTAGCTCAGGCCCAGCACCACCGTGTCTTCCTGCTCGTTGCCGTCACGGTCCTCACCGCCGACCACGTACGTGATGCTCATGTCGGCGCCGGTATCACCGATCGGGTGAGAGAGGCTCAGGTCCAGGTGACGGAACGCGGAGTCGTTCTCCGTGGCGGAGATGAACTCGCCCTCGTCCGTATAGAGGTAGTAGCCGAGGGTCGCGCCGAACGAGAAGCCGGCGGGCAGGGGCGCACCGCCGCTCAGGGTGATATAGGTATCGCCCTCGTTACCCCAGACCACGTCGTCGAGCAGGTACTTCGCGCCGAGGCTGACGGGCCCCCAGCCGACGCTGGCGGCCAGCTCCGGGGCGTCGGCGTCGTCGATGCTCATGTAGTAGTAGTAGATGGCACCGACGTCGTAGCTGAAGTCACCGATGCTTCCCGCGTAACCGGCGTAGAAGTCGTTCTCGAAGCCGGATTCGGCGTACGGCGCATCCGGGTCGCCGCTGGCGTCCGCATAGCTGAGGCTGGAACCCCAGTACCCGGCGTAAATGCCGCTGGAATGGCCCCAGTCCAGGCCGCCCTGGACCGCCGTGCCGTTGTTCTCCATCGCCGACGTGATGCCGCGCAGCACATAGTTGGAGACCACGCTGATGTTGCCGCTCACCTCGGCGCTGGCCGGGGTCGGGGCGGCCAGGGTGGCACCACCCAGCGCTACAACCGCCGACAGGGCATACAGGTTCTTGGTCATCGCTTGCTTCATTGCCTATCTCCCGTAGAGGTACAGAAATCGTCTCGGCGCGCCGCGAGCCAGCAGTTTCTGGCCGCGCTTCGCTGCACCGCGCCATCCTTTGCAGGGGATGTGCCAATGGCTGTTTCTTGTTTTTATTCAATAACCTAAAAGCCATTACGAGTTGCGCCGGGAAAAACGCTTTTCCCAGGGAGGGCCTAAATGGGGCGTGGCGAACCGGGTTTGCTCCATTTCGGTGCGGGAATTCGGTGCGTCGCGGCCGAAGCCGGGGCGAGGCGGAGAACGGCGGGGGCCATGTTGCGCCACAGCAACAGGCGTATGGGCAGCAAGAAACGCGGCCCTGACGGCGAGGCGCCCGCCGCAGGCTGCGCGTCTTGGGAACGCCCCCCGGCGCGAAAAACGTGGTGCCGGAATCAGGCGGATCGCGGCGAGGACGCCGCTCCCAGAGCACATTGCCAGCAAGTGCTGCCGCAGGACTGTGGGAGGCGCGTCCTCGCGGCGATAGGTGGGCTACCGGTTCGCGGCCAGGGGCCGCTCCTACGGCGAGGGGCCACGGCACCTGTAGGAGCGGCGCAAGCCGCGATCCGGCGTCGAGTCGGCACCGGCCATCGCGCCTTACGGCACTCCCAAACCTTCACGTCGGCGGCGCCGGCATTCCGTGACCGAAAGCCGGATGGCACGCCCATCCGATCTCCGCCCGGCGTCGCCGACAAGACCTCTCCCCTGGCGGAACGGACTCTGGGAGAGGGAAGCGGCATCGCGGCGAGGACGCCGCTCCCGGGCGGGCTTCGACCAGGCCCGTCGTAGGAGCGGCCCCTGGCCGCGAACACCATTGCGGAAGTGAGCAGGCTTCAGGCCGCCTCGGTCAGCAGGCCCTCGCGCAGGATGAAGTCGATGATCTGCTGCAGCCCTTCCTCCCGGGCGATGCTCGCGAAGACGAAGGGCTTGTCGCCGCGCATCTTGCGGGCATCCCGGTCCATGACGTCCAGGGACGCACCGACATGGGGCGCCAGGTCGATCTTGTTGATCACCAGCAGGTCGGAACGCGTGATGCCCGGCCCGCCCTTGCGGGGAATCTTGTCACCCGCGGAGACGTCGATCACGTAGATGGTGAGATCCGAGAGCTCGGGACTGAACGTGGCGGCCAGGTTGTCGCCGCCGCTCTCGATGAATACCACGTCCAGGTCCTGGAACTTGGAGTGCAGATCCGCCACCGCGCTGAGATTCATGGAGGCGTCTTCCCGGATGGCGGTGTGCGGGCATCCGCCCGTCTCCACACCCACGATGCGCTCGGGGGGCAGCGCCTCGTTGCGGGTCAGGAACTCGGCATCCTCCCGTGTGTAGATGTCATTGGTCACCACGGCGATGGAGAGCCGGTCGCGAAGTGCACGGCACAGGGCCAGCGTCAGCGCCGTCTTGCCCGAGCCCACCGGGCCGCCGATGCCGACTCGCAGGGGGTCGCGTTGGGTCATGTCTGTTCCTCCGAAGATTGATTGTGGGAGCGGCGACCCCGCCGCGAATAGTTTATTCGAAACCGTTCGNCGAGGTCGCCGCTCCCACAACGACGGCTCAGCTACGAAACAACCTCGAATACTGCGTCTCGTGCATGGCACTGAGCAGCGCCACGCCCGGCGCACCGAAACCGATGTCCTCGTCCTCGACGCGCATGCTTTCCCGCACCACCTGCGGGATGGCGCCCGACACCCGCGCGAGCACCCGCTGCCCCGCGGTCTGGCCCAGGGGAATGAGCTTCACCCCGGCGGCGACCTGGTTCTCGAGCCAGGCCCAGACGTATCCCGCCGCCGCATCCCGCACCGGGATCTCCCAGTTCACGGCCGCCCGCGCGAAAAGCGTCGCCCAGGTCACGTCATCGTTCTGATCCCAGGCCCGGGTGTCACCCTCGATGAGATCCGGGAGCAACCGCGCCAGTGCCCGCCCCAGGTGCACGTCCTCGGCGCGAAGCTCCGAGGTCTCGCGGCAGGCCAGCAGGAAGCCGGTCCAGTGCCGGACTGCGGCCGTGTCCTCGCGCTCCCAGGCACCCATCAGCCGCGCCAGTACCGGCAGGTCCAGGCCGGCCAGGGCGTGGCGGATCTGTCCTTCGGTCCACCCGGCCAGATCCTCCTCGCTCGCCACGAGCCCCTGCTCCACCGCCGCCTCCAGCCCCGCCGAATAGGCATAGGCCCCCACCGGCAGGGCCGGCGAGATGAGCTGCCAGAGGCGCAGGGCGGCGACGGCGTCAGTCATGGCGATGACCGTGATGATGGTGATGATGGTCGGGGACACCGCCCGTGTGGACGTTCACCAGCTGTGGCGAAGCCCCGTCATAGGCCCCGCCCTCCGGCTCGAAGGGCGCCTGCTCCTGGAACACGCTCAGCCCGATGCCTTCCACCATCTCGTCGAGCACGTGGTCGGCACGGTAGCGCAGCCAGCTGTCACCCACCTGCAGCTGCACGTGACGATTGCCCAGATGATAGGCACCCACCGCCAGCATGCGCGGGTCCCTGTGGAAGGCCGTGGACACCGCCTCGGGCGCCGCCTGGACGATGACGACCACCCCGTCGGGCCCGGTCAGCAGGTCCCCGCCACGCAGGATGCCGCCCCGCGGCAGCGTCACCGCGACCTCCCGGCCATCGCTGAGCACGGCGCGAAACCGGGTTTTCTGCCGGGTATCGAAGGGCAGCGCCAGCTCCGCGGCGGGCTCGTGGAAGTGATCGAGCTTTTCGGTCAGTCGGATCACAACTTCAAAACCTCTTGTTTCAGCCACAAATGAACACCGATGAACACGGATTCTTGTCTCACCGCGAACCGAGGCTGGTTACACCATTGTGGGAGCGCCGACCTCGCCGCGAATGGCTCCAAGCGAGCGCCGCGCCAGTTCGCGCCGAGGTCGGCGCTCCCACGTCGGAACCCCGGCACGCGTAGGAGCGGCGCAAGCCGCGAAAGGGGCCGGTGCGAGGCAACAGCACCACGCCTTCCACCGTTCCTACAGGTGCCAGGCGGCCGCCATCTCCAAGAAATCCGTGTCCATCCGTGTTCATCCGTGGCTAACACTCAAAACAAGAAATACCGCTGCGCCAGCGGCAGCTCTTTCGCCGGCTCGCAGGTCAGCAGCTCACCGTCGGCGCGGACCTCGTAGGTCTGGGAATCCACCGTGATGGCCGGCTGCCAGTCGTTGAGCTTCATGTCCGCCTTCTTCACGGTCCGGCAACCCATCACCGGCACCGTGCGCTTGGCCAGGCCGATTCGCTTGCCCACCTCAAGGCCATGGGCGGCCTGGGAGACGAATGAGACACTCGTACCGGTCATGGCACCGGCAAAGCCGCCGAACATGGGCCGGTAGTGCACCGGCTGCGGGGTCGGGATGGATGCGTTGGGGTCGCCCATGGGCGCGGCGGCGATCATGCCGCCCTTGATGACCATGCCCGGCTTGGCGCCGAAGAAGGCTGGCTTCCAAAGCACCAGATCGGCCAGCTTGCCCACCTCGATGGATCCCACCTCGTGGGCGATGCCGTGGGTCAGCGCCGGGTTGATGGTGTACTTGGCGACATAGCGCTTGGCGCGGTGGTTGTCGTGGCGCTCGTTATCTTCCGGCAGCGCCCCGAACTGCACCTTCATCTTGTGACCCGTCTGCCAGGTCCGGGATATCACCTCCCCCACCCGGCCCATCGCCTGGGAGTCGGAGGCGATCATGGAGAACGCACCCCGGTCATGGAAGATGTCCTCGGCGGCGATGGTCTCCCGGCGGATCCGCGACTCGGCGAAGGCCACGTCTTCCGGGATGGACGGGTCCAGGTGATGGCAGACCATGAGCATGTCCAGATGCTCGTCGATGGTGTTCACCGTGTAGGGCCGTGTCGGGTTGGTGCTGGAGGGCAGCACGTTGGCCTCGCCCGCCGCCTTGATGATATCCGGCGCATGCCCGCCGCCGGCGCCCTCGGTGTGATAGGTGTGGATGGTCCGGCCCTTGAAGGCGGCCAGGGTGTCCTCGACGAAGCCGGACTCGTTCAGCGTATCCGTGTGGATGGCCACCTGGATGTCGTATTCCTCGGCCACGCCCAGGCAGTTGTCGATGGCCGCCGGCGTGGTGCCCCAGTCCTCGTGGAGCTTCAACCCCATGGCGCCGGCCTCCACCTGCTCGCGCAGCGCGTCCGGGAGGCTGCCATTGCCCTTGCCCAGAAACCCGAGGTTCATGGGAAAGGCGTCGGCGGCCTGCAGCATCTTTTCGATGTTCCAGGCACCAGGCGTGCAGGTGGTGGCGTTGGTGCCGGTGGCGGGCCCGGTGCCGCCGCCCAGCATGGTGGTGACGCCGGACATCAACGCCTCCTCGATTTGCTGGGGACAGACGAAATGGATGTGGGCGTCGATGCCACCCGCCGTGACAATGCTGCCCTCGGCGGCCATCACCTCGGTGCCCGGGCCGATCACGATGTCCACGTCCGGCTGGGTGTCCGGATTGCCGGCCTTGCCGATGCCGACGATGCGGCCGTTCTTGATTCCGATGTCGGCCTTGATCACGCCCCAGTAGTCCAGGATCAGGGCATTGGTCACCAGCAGGTCCACCACGTCGTGGCGGGTGCGCTGGCTCTGGCCCATGCCGTCGCGGATGACCTTGCCACCGCCGAACTTCACCTCGTCGCCGTAGACCGTATAGTCCTTTTCCACCTCGATGATCAGCTCCGTGTCGCCGAGGCGCACGCGGTCGCCGGTGGTGGGACCGTACATCTCGGTGTAGGCCTTTCGGGAAATCGCCGCCATGTCCGTTCTCCGTTATCGCCGTGGGAGCGCCGACCCCGGCGCGAACGGTTGGGTTGATGCCCCGAAAGCCATTCGCGGCGAGGTCGCCGCTCCCACAATCGGTTTGACTACAACCCGCCCATGACCTCACCTCGGAAACCGAACACCCGCCGGTCCCCGGCGTAGGCCACAAGCTCCACCTCCCGCTCCTGGCCCGGCTCGAAGCGCACCGCCGTACCCGCGGCGATGTTCAGCCGGAAACCCCGGGCCTGCTCCCGGTCGAAACGCAGGGCCGGATTGGTCTCGTGGAAGTGGTAATGGGAGCCCACCTGCACCGGGCGGTCCCCGGTGTTGGCCACGGTGATGGTCCTGGTCTCGCGGCCGGCGTTGAGGGTGATCTCACCGTCGGCGGGGAAAATCTCGCCTGGAATCATTTCGCCTTCCTCCGAATGTAATGGAACGGCACCGTGGGAGCGCCGACCCCGGCGCGAACGGTTGGGTTGATGTCCCGAAGCCATTCGCGGCGAGGTCGCCGCTCCCACAATCGGCCTGGTTACTGAATGGGGTCATGCACCGTCACCAGCTTGGTGCCGTCCGGGAAGGTGCACTCCACCTGCACCTCGGTAATCATCTCCGGTATGCCCTCCATGACCTGGTCCCGGGTCAGCAGCTGGCCGCCGTGGCTCATCAGGTCCGCCACGGTGCGCCCGTCCCGGGCGCCCTCGACGATGGCGTTGGCGATATAGGCCATGGCCTCCGGATAGTTGAGCTTCACGCCGCGCTCCAGCCGCCGCTCGGCCAGCAGCGCCGCCGTGAACAGCATCAGCTTGTCTTTTTCCCGGGGTGTGAGCTGCATGTGCGTGTCTCCGTTTTACCGGCCCCGGCGCGCTGCGCCGGAAGCAGGGGATTGCATTCCAAGTCCGGTCGGGTCGGGACTGCCGCCGGGCGAGCGGGAGAGCGTGGCGGTCGCGGGCGGGGAACCATGGTCATGGCCGATCCACCGCCGGGCCGAAGCCGATCCGAAACGCTGCGTTGTCTGGCAGTACATGCTCATACCCTCCCGCGGCTCACCGTCAGGTGTGCCAGATGCGCGGTTCGCAGGCGGGCCGGTTCAGCAGTGCAGGCCGCAGCGTGGACCACGCGGCCATCAGCACCCGCCAACCGTCGGGAGCACGACCCCCCAGCCATCGCACCACCAGCAGGTCATCCATCAGCGTGGCGGCGGCACGAAGCCCGAGTGCGTCCAGACGCTCGCGAACGTCGGCCAGCAGGCCGGCATCGGCACCCACCGCGACCAGCGTCGCCAAAGAGCCGTTATCACCCAGCCCCCATGCCCCCTGCATGACCGCCGAGCCACCCTCGAACCGGTTACGCTCCAGCATCAGAGGCCGGCCGTCGCGGTAAAGCTCCAGCCGCTGCCGGAACAATCCCGTCTCGAAGCCCTCGCCGGCCGCCGGGCGGCCCAGGCAGGTCAGCTCCCAGCTGATGAATGCCGCACCCTCGGCCAGGTCCGCCCGGGTCAAGGACTCGACCCGGGCCGACTCGTACACGATCTGCTCCTGGGGCAGCCATTCCAGGGCGCCGCCCGCCTCGACCCGCAGCGTCTGGTGCTGGCGCGCCAGTGGCCCGGCACTGCGGTAGAACTTGTTGGCGGCCGGCGTGGTGACCACGCCGTGGGCCCCGGGCTCGACCCGGACACGGATATCCAGCTCGTCGCCGCCCACGATGCCGCCGGGCGGGTGGATCAAATAGCTGTGACACGGCGCCCCCTCCGGGTAGAAACTGCGCAGCAACCGCAACGGCCCCTCGTGGCGGCGCTCGGCCAGGACTGTCCGATCGCTCCGGGGCGCGAATCCCATCCGGAGTTTCGCGAACCAGCCATGCCCACGTGCGCCGGCCCGTCCGGCTGGCGCGCCGGAGGGTACGGCCTTCGTGGGCGACCCCCCCTGCGATGACGGGCTGCCAGCCGCCAGCGCCATCTTTGATGCGAATCCGGAGTCGGCGACCACGACGGGAATCGGTCAGGCGAAGCCGGCCAGCAGCGTCGCGCCGATGACTCCGATCACCGCGCCCGCGCCACGGATCAGGTTGGCACCCCAGGCAATACGGCCGACCTGGCCGAGACCGGCACCTGCCAGGTGCAACGCCGCCGTCGCCAGGAGGAAGCCGGCCCCGTAAAGCACCGGGTTACCCCCGGCACCCATTTCCGCGACGTGCGCCTGACCGTGAAAGACCGCGAACGTGCCTGTCAGCGCCAACCCCGCCGGCAACGGCAGGCGCCTCGCGAACGCCACCAACGCACCAAAAACGATCACCGAGCCGACGATGGCCAGCTCGACACCGGGCAGGGGCAGCCCGGCCGCACCGGCCAGGCCACCCGCGGCCATGGCGGCAACGAAGGTGGCCGGCACCGTCCACAGAGCGCGCCCACCGGCCTGGGCCGCCCAGATACCGACGGCGAACATGGCCAACAGGTGGTCAATCCCGCCCAACGGGTGAGCGATACCCGCCAGCAACCCCGAGGGCTCCAAATTACCGGGATGGGCCAGGACTGTCACCGGCATGAGCAACAGGCCGGTTCCCGCGGCGAAATCTCGTGGCACTTTCATGGGCTCCTCCCGAGAGCGTGTCGAATACAGGACCATGCTTCCGGCGACCTGGGCCCCGGAAACGGGCATCTACACGGGCACAGAGCAAGGCACGTGCCACGACACGTATAAGACGCGCGATTACGGGAAGTTGAAGGACCTGTAACAGGTCCCTGGAGCAGCAGATGGGCTGACTTGCACCGGCTGGGTGCATTTGCCGTACGGCTAATGCGCCACTTCGGTGCACAACACGGGGCGGAAAGAGATCCGGCCGGTTGGAACAGCCCGTTACTTCGCGCTATCCTACGCGGCCATTTCGCGCGAATGCGGTTACAATACCGCCAAGCGTGGATACAATCCGGTTTCCAGCGCCCGTAGCTCAGCTGGATAGAGCGTCGGCCTCCGGAGCCGAAGGTCAGAGGTTCGACTAAGCCGGCACAGCCGGCTTGGACGTCCGGAGCGCAGCGACGGCGCCCGCAGGGCAAGCGCCGCCAGGCGCGCAGTCAATCCTCTCGGGCGTGGCGCAGCGCGCCACTTGCAATTGGGGAGCCACCGTCGCAGGTTGGACTCCGATACAATCCGATTTCCAGCGCCCGTAGCTCAGCTGGATAGAGCGTCGGCCTCCGGAGCCGAAGGTCAGAGGTTCGAATCCTCTCGGGCGCGCCATATAACGACGAAAGGGTCACCCTCGGGTGGCCCTTTCGTCGTTCTGGGATCCCGAGGATTCGAACCTCTGACAAGAAATAACGGTTCGACTAACCGCGCCCTGCGCGGTTGAACGTCGCCGCAACGCGGCGACGGCCCCGGAGGGGTGAGGGGCGAAGCCCCGAATAATCCTCTCGGGCGCGCCATACGTAAAAAGGGGCCACCGCCAGGTGGCCCCTTTCTGTTTCAACCGCCTAAAGCGCCCGCTGGTCTATGCCTCCAGCTTGGCGTCCATGGTGATCTCGGCGTTGAGCACCTTGGACACGGGGCAACCCGCTTTGGCGTCGTTGGCGCATTTGTCGAAAGTGGCCTGGTCCGCGCCGGGCACGTTCGCGGTGACGTTCAGGTGAACGGCGGTGATGGAGAATCCCCCGCCGTCCTCCTCCAGGGTTACCTGGGCGTGGGTCTCGATGCGTTCGGGGGTGAGATTCGCCTGACCGAGGATCATGGACAGCGCCATGGAGTAACAACCGGCATGCGCCGCGCCGATCAGCTCCTCGGGATTGGTGCCCTTTTCGTCCTCGAAGCGGGTGGCGAAAGAATAAGGCGTGGTCTGGAGCACGCCGCTGTCCGTGGTCAGGGTGCCCTTGCCGTCCTGCAGGCCGCCCTGCCAGACCGCCGATGCATTGCGTTTCATACCGTCGATCTCCTTCTTCGTTGGCATCTCGGAACAGCTACGAAAAGCTGCACGCAATTTCCTACTTTGGGCGATGGGCCGCGGTTGTCAACCGTCCACTGCCGCGAGCCGGACCGCCCGCTCAAGCTGCCGGTGAAAGCCCCTCGCTGGCGCACGCAAGCAAAGGTGTTAACTTTCAACCTAGGCATGGAGCCGGAGGAGCCGGATGCCAATACGGCAAAGCACCATGGATGCGTTGGTCGGCCGCATCTACGATGCGGCGCTGGACTACCGGCTGTGGCAGCAGGTGACCGAAGAGATCGCCTCGAGGGGCTCGTCAGACGCGCCGCCGAGGACCGCCTGGCCGAAGCCGTGGCCCGGGGCACCTCGGTGAAGGCACACGCGGCCGGGAACTGGCCATCGCGCCGGGCAGGGACAGGAAACCGAATGGCCGAGTGTTCGCGGCCGGGAGCCGCTCCTAGGCCAGGGCCGTGACGCATGCAGGAGCGGCCCCTGGCCGCGGATTCTGCGCGGGAAAGTCGCGGCGCGGACGCCGTTCCCGGACGAATGCCCCCTCGGCACCTGTAGGAGCGGCGCAAGCCGCGATGCCGTTTACGCGCCCGGTGCCGCCATCGCGGATCGTCCGCGATGCGACGGCTGAGTCAGATGCGCGCTGAAATCGTTGAGTGTTGCCCTAGCCCGGCCGGTACATCTCGAAGCGGTTCGACGGATCGATGGTGAAGTAAGCCGCCGGGCCTCCGGCCCGCAGGATGGGCTCGGCCGCGGCGGTGTCGTAAATGCCATCGACCAAGAGGTCACTGGCGATGTGCACGCCCACGACCTCGCCGAAGACCATCCAGGTATCGGTCTCGGTCCCGTCGGCGCCGGTCAGGCGCAGGAGCTGGCTGAGCCGGCATTCGAAGGACACCGGCGTCTCCGCCACCCGGGGCACGCCGATCACCCGCGACGGCTCGGGCGTCAGCCCGGCCAATCGAAACTCGTCCACGTCCGGCTCCACCGACGCGCAGCTCTCGTTCATCTGCTCCGCCAGCGCCCGGGTGGCCAGGTTCCAGCCGAACTCGCCCGTCTCCTCGATGTTCCGCACGCTGTCCTTGTAGCCGACGCTGGCGAATCCGACGAGCGGGGGCCTGTAATTGAAGGCATTGAAGAAGCTGTAGGGCGCGAGGTTAAGCACCCCGGCAGCGCTGCGGGAGGAAATCCAGCCGATGGGGCGCGGCGCCACCATGGCATTGAAGGGATCATGGGGCAGGCCGTGGCCGTTGCGTGGCTCATAGAAATAGGATGCTCGATTCATGGATGAGGTGGTCACTCTGAGCGGGAAAGCCCCAATGCTGGCCCATGTTCACGGGCCTCACAAGCGCGACGGACGGGGTCCTCGGGATGCCTGGCGGGAGCCAGGCCTGGTTGACACCCTCTGGTTCAGCTGCTAAATGTTTGCGCTAACATCAAGAATAAATAAGCTGTTAGCCGTGCCGTCGAACATCTGGCAGGAGAGTCGGCCAGTTTCGAGGGCTCACGATGGTAGCGCTGACATAAGCGCACCTGCGAAACAGGCGAGGAGGAGAACGGTCCATGTCCAGCAGCTCGTCGGCGCGATCCGCGCCCGTGGCCTCACCAACCACCGGGAATTCGCCGGGAGGACCCCCGCGAAAGAGGCTCGCGGGTTCACTCTACCGTCTGGCCATGCTGCTGGGTCCGTGGATTCTGGTCATCGCGCTCTGGTACGGGCTGCGCTATTCGGGGCTGTTCAAGCCGAACCTCATCCCGACGCCGGTGGCGGTGGCCGAGCGGTTCTGGCAGCTACTGGTGGACGGCAACCTCCTGCTCCATGCCTACATGTCCACCCAGCGGGTGTTTCTGGGCGTCATCCTGGGCACCGCCTGCGCGGTACCCGTCGGTTTCCTGCTCGGCTGGTACCGCGGCCTCCGCCGGTTCATGGATCCGCTGATCAACTTCTTCCGTGCGCTGCCCCCGATCGCGTTGATCCCTCTGGTGATCGTCTACTTCGGCATCGGCGAAACGGCCAAGGTCGTCATTCTCTTCTACGCCGCCTTCTTCGCCAGCGTCATCGTCATGTACGAGGGCATCAGCCAGATCTCGCCGCTGTACATCCGGGTGGCGCGCACGCTGGGCGCCACCGACTACGAAATCTTCCTGCGCGTGATCATACCCCTGGCGGTTCCGCACTCGCTCACCGCACTGCGCGTCGCTCTCGGCGTCGCGTGGGCCACGCTGGTGGCCTCCGAGCTGGTGGCGGCACAGCAGGGGCTGGGCGCCGTGATCCAGGAGGCCTCGGCCTACTTCCAGCTGGACACCATCTACATGGGCATCATCTGCATCGGCTTCATCGCCCTGGTCATGGACATCGCCCTGCGGGCGCTGTCGCAGCGGCTGTTGAGCTGGCAGGAACGCCACCATTGAGGGGAAGCCAATGAGCAACGGCAACGAGCGCATCGTCTTCGACCACGTCAGCAAGGTCTTCGACACCGAAAACGGCCCCCTCCAGGTAGTGGACGACGTATCGTTCGGCGTCAGCGACGGCGAGTTCGTCGCCCTGGTGGGTCCGTCCGGCTGCGGCAAGACCACGATGCTCAACATGGTGGCCGGATTCATGCACCCGAGCGACGGCACCGTCACGCTGGACGGCGAGCCCATCGTCGGCCCCAGCGCCGACCGCGGCATGATGTTCCAGGACTATGGCGTGTTCCCGTGGCTGTCGGTGGAGGACAACATCGCGTTCGGTCTGAAGCTCAAGGCCAACCGGGTCGCCGCCGAACGCCGCCGCCAGATCGTCGACCACTACGTGGAGCTCATGGGGCTGGGCGATTTCCGCAAGGCCTTCCCCAAGACGCTGTCCGGCGGCATGCGTCAACGTCTGGCCCTCGCGCGGGCCTATGCCGTCGAGCCGGACTTCCTGCTCATGGATGAACCCTTCGGCGCGCTGGACGCCCAGACCCGCACATCCATGCAGGACCTGCTGCTGGGCGTCATGGGCGAGGTGAAAAAGACAGTCATGCTGATCACCCACTCCGTGGAAGAGGCCCTGTACCTCGCCTCGAAGATTCTCGTGATCAGCGCGCGTCCATCGCGCATCCGGCGGGTCATCGACGTGCCCTTCGGCTATCCCCGGACGGAAGCCCTGCGGGATTCCTCCGAATTCAGCGAGCTGCGTGGCGAGGTCCGGGAAATGGTCATGCGCGAGTACGCCGCCCAGGAGGATCAGGCGCGCTCGAACCGAAGAAAACAGGTTGGTCAGGCGCAATAGGGAAGCACTTCCCTGGAACGCCGAATAAACCAATGGAGGAGAGAGAACGATGAGCAACACGATTACACGCCGCAATTTCCTCAAGGGCGTCGGTGCCGGCGCTTCGCTCTATGCCGTCGGCGGTGTGCCACCGCTGTTCGCGCAGAATCGCCAGAAAGTGCGGGTGGGCTACCTGCATACCCTGGCCGTCGACGGTCAGATCTGGCTGGCGGATCACATGAACACCTGGCGCGATCAGGGCCTGGACATGGAGTTCGTCCAGTTCACCACGGGCCTGGGCATGTTCCAGGCACTGGTGGGCGGCAGCCTCGACGTGCTCGCCACCGGCGCCGTGGTCTCGAACTTCCCGGCCCGCGGGCAGGGTGAGGTATTCCTGATCAATAACGTCGAATGGGCCACCGCCCAGCTGTGGGCCGCACCGGGTATCGAAAGCGTGGAGGATCTCCGGGGCAAGAAGATCGCCACGACGCTGGGCACGACCGCCCATGTGTTCCTGCATCGTGCCCTCACTTCGGCCGGACTCGATCCGGACAAGGACGTCCAGCTGGTCAACCAGCGCATGAGCGAGGCGGTGACCGCTTTCATTTCCGGCGCGGTGCCGGCTGTCGCCCTCTGGGTCCCGTTCAACATTTCCGTCCACGAACAGCGCCCCGAGGCGAATATGGTCGTCGATGCCTCCGAGTACTACCCGGAAGCGGCGATCGTCGGCGGCTGGGCGGCCCGCGGCGACTTCTACCAGGACAATCCCGATGTGATCGACAAGATCATCAAGGGCTGGATTCCGGCCAACGACTTCCTGGTGAACAAGCCGGACGAGGCGCTGCCCATCCTGCAGGAGAACTACTACCAAAAGGTGCCGCTGGATCAGCTCAAGACCATGTACGAAGCGGAGAAGGTCTTCACCAGCGACAAGTGGGCCACGCTGTACCGTGATGGAACGGTCAACGAATGGCTCAATCAGGTGACCGACTTCTTCGTTGAGTTCGGTGGCATCGACAGCCCGCGCATGTCGGAGAGCTACTTCCACACCAAGCCGTATCTGAGCATAGCCGGCTAGCCGGGCGCCCGCAGCCGCGCCGGCTTGCCCGGCGCGGCTGAACTGACCGGCGTACCCACCGAAGTCACACAGGGGAAGCGAAATGCCCGGAACGATCGGTTTCGTGGGGATAGGAACCATGGGCGCACCCATGGCCCGGAACCTGCTCAACGGCGGGTTCGATGTCAAAGCTTACGACGTTGACCGGACAGCCGTAGCGGCCCTGGCGGAGGCCGGCGCCCGGCCCGCCGAATCGCCGGCGGACGCGGCGCGCGACTGCGATCAGCTCATCACCATGCTGCCCAACGGGGAAATCGTCGAGACCGCGCTGTTCGGCGAGGCCGGCATCGCGGAGACCCTGCCCCGGGAGGCGCTCTACGTCGACATGAGCACCATCCTGCCCGCCCAGACGGACCGGATTGCCCGGCGTCTCGGCGAGCTCGGTGTTCGCATGGTCGACGCGCCCGTGGGCCGTTCCTCCCAGCACGCGGTGGAGGGCAAGCTGCTGATCATGGCCGGCGGCGAGGCGGCCGATCTCGAACGCGCCCGCCCGCTACTCGACTGCATGGGCGACACCATTGTCCACTGCGGCCCGGTGGGCGCCGGCGGCCGCATGAAGATCGTCAACAACTACATGTCCATCGCCCTGAACGTACTGACGGCGGAGTCCCTGACCATGGCCGAGCGCGCCGGCCTCGACCCTGAGCAGGCCAGGGAGGTGATGCTGGGCACGGTCGCCGGCCAGGGCCACATGGGCACGACCTATCCGGCCAAGGTCCTCAAGGGCGACCTGACGCCCGGCTTCATGGTGGATCTGGCACACAAGGACATGGGCCTGGCCCTGGCGATGGCCGCCGATATGGATGCGCCGTCCTGGATGGGTGCGGTGGCACATCAGGCCTACGGCCTGGCGAGACGCGACGGGCGCGGCCAGCAGGACTGGACCGCGCTTTACGAAACCCTGCGTTCGATGGCGCTGGACAGCGCCCGGACCAAGGCGGGCTGAGGTGCCGGCGTCGCTGTCAGGTTCCGGCGGGGGTGCTCTGGCGCTCGACGATCTCGAAGCCCAGATCGAGCACCCGCGGCTCGACGCGCTCCCCCTCGAGACGGCGAAGTATCATCCGCGCCGCCTCGCGGCCGATCCGGTAGCGGGGTATGCGCACGGTGGTCAGGCCCGGATTCACCTGGGCGGCCAGCTCCACGTCGTCGAAACCGGCGATGGCCAGATCCTCCGGCACGCGGATGCCGCGGCGCTGGCACTCGAACAGGGCCCCGATGGCGAGAATATCGTTGGCGAAGAAGATCGCCTCCACGTCGGGGCGCTCGGCAATCATCTCCACGAGCCGCTCGGCGCCCGCGTGGAAGGAGAACTTCGCCTCGCGTTCCAGACGCGCATCCGTGTCCAGGCCGAGCTCCCGAACGGCGTGGCGGTAACCGCGCAGCCGCTGCTCGGCCCGGTCATTGGCGGTGGTCGGCGCGCTGACGAAGCCAATCCGCCGGGCGCCCCGCCGGGCCAGGGTAGCGACCATGGCGCGACAGGCCTCGAAGTTGGAAAAGCCCACGGCCATGTCCACCGGATCGCCGTCTACGTTCCAGGTCTCGACGATGGGAATGTCGGTGGTCCGCAGCAGGGTCAGCCCCTGCGACTCGTGCTGCAGGCCGGTGGCGAGCAGCCCTGCCGGCCGCTGGGCGAGTATGGCCCCCACCAGGCGGCTTTCCTCCCGCAGGGAGTAGCCGGTGGCCCCGAGCAGCAGCTGGTAGCCCGCCGGCGTCAGGACGTCGGTCAACCCGTCGATGGTGTCGGCGAATATCGAGTTCGTGATGGTCGGCACCAGGGCACCGATCACCCGCGTGCGCCGGGACGCCAGGCTGCCCGCGACGCTATTGGGGATGTAGCCCGTGGCTTCCACGGCAGCCATGACGCGTTCGCGGGTACTCTCGGCAACCTTGTCGGGGTGATTCAGAACCCGCGAGACAGTGATCGAGGACACGCCGGCGAGCCGGGCCACATCCTCCATTTTTACTGTGCTTTTCCTTTGCATCGCGACGACGAGTACCGAGCTGGCGCAGGGGTTTTATTGCCTTGCGCCGTAATGTTAGCGCTTTCAGTAACACCTGCAAACGACAGGAGCCCGCCATGTACGAATACGGTTCATTGATCGGCGGCGAGTGGCGCGACAACGCGGGCACCGCGTTCGACACCTACAACCCCGCATCTCCGGGAGAGCAGGTGGGCCGATACCGCACGACCCCCGGGGACGCAATCAACGAGGCCGTAACCACGGCGGCACGCGGGCAGAGCGCCTGGGCGGCCCATCCGCCCGCCGAGCGCGCCCGCCTCGTCAACCAGTTCCTGGACGCCGTGGAAAGGCGTACCGAGGCGATTGCCGAGGCGGTGACGCTGGAACAGGGCAAACCGCTGGCCGAGTCCCGGGGCGAGATCGGCAAATCCCTGCGCGAGGCCCGGTTCATGGCGGGGGAAGCCGTCCGTGCCCACAGCCACGTGGTGCCGGCCCAGAAGGCGGACTGCCGTAACATGGTGCTGCGCCGCCCCCGCGGCGTCATTGCCGCCATAACGCCCTGGAACTTCCCGGTGCTCACCCCCATGCGCAAGATCGCGCCGGCACTGAGCCATGGCAACGCCATCATCCTCAAACCCTCGGAGCTGACCCCGGCCGCGGCCTGCCTGATCGCCGAAGCCGGCCGCGAGGTGTTGCCGCCCGGTGTGCTCCAGATCGTCCAGGGCGCGGGCGACGTCGGCGGCACGCTCGTCGGCGCCGCCGGTGTCCAGGGCGTGACATTCACCGGCTCCGTGGCCACCGGCAAGTCGATCTACGCCGCCGCGGCGGCCAATCTCGCCGAGCTGTCCCTCGAGCTTGGCGGCAAGAACGCCGTGGTCATCAATGACACGGATGACCTGGACCGCTGCCTCGATCAGGTGGTGGGCGCCGCCTTCCAGTGCGCCGGCCAGCGGTGCACCGCCATCAGCCGGGTAATCGTCGCCCGGGACATGGAGCGTCCGGTCGTCGACGGCCTGCGGCGGCGGGCCGAAGCCGTGGTGCTGGGTGCCGGAACGGATGCCGACACCACGATGGGCCCGCTCGTCGACGGCCGCCAGCTGGAGACCGTTGCCGGGTTCGTCGAGCGGGCGGTTGCGGAAGGCGCCACGGCGGTGACCGGCGGCGATCGTACCAGCGTGGCGAGCCATCCTCAGGGGCATTTCTATCAACCCACCATTCTCACCGGCGTGACGCCCCGTATGGAGGCTGCCCGGGAGGAAATCTTCGGGCCGGTGCTGACCGTCACGGCGTATGACAGCTTCGACGAAGCGCTGGAGATCCTCAACGGTGTCGAATACGGCCTGACCTCGTCGCTGTTCTCCAACGACTCGGCGCTGATCCAGCGCTTCCTGGATGAAAGCGAGAACGGCATGCTGCATGTCAACCACGGCACCATACCCGACGATCACATGCCCTTCGGCGGCATCAAGAGCTCGGGGGTCGGTGCGTACTCGGTGGGCCCATCAGCCGCGCAGTTCTACACCACCGAGCACTCGGCCTACGTCCAGCACCCCGGACGGTGAGCGGCGTGGCCGGGCCAGGAGCATATCGATGAGCGACGAACGCCTGCCCGAGGTTGCGCCGCACGCCGCGGAGGCGACGCTGAGGCTGGCGACGTTGCGGCGGCTGGACGTCCATGTCTTCCGCGCGCCCATCGATACGCCGGTGCGCACCTCCTTCGGCCTGATGCGGGACCGCCCGGCGGTCCTCGTCCGCGCGGAGGACGAGGACGGCGCGGCCGGCTGGGGCGAAGTATGGTGCAACTTTCCGGCATGCGGCGCCGAGCACCGGGGAAGGCTGGCGGCGTCCGTCCTGGCCCCACGGCTTCTGGGCCGCGGCTTCGCCTCCCCCGCACATGCCCATGCGGCCCTGACCCGCGAGACGCGTATCCTGCGTCTACAGACGGGCGAGCATGGCCCCCTGGCACAGGCCATATCCGGCGTTGACCTGGCGCTGTGGGACCTGGTGGCCAGACGGGCCGGGCAGCCGCTGCACCGCTTGCTGGGCGGCGCGCAAAGCGCGAATACGGTCCCCGCCTATGCCAGCGGCATCAATCCGGAGACCGCCGTCGAAGTCATTGCCCGGGCGCGGGAGGCGGGCTTCTCGGCGTTCAAGGTCAAGATCGGCTTTGACGACGCCCGCGACCGGGCGGTGGTGCGCTCGGTCGCGGATTCCCTGGCGCCCGGCGAGTCCTTCATGGTCGATGCCAACCAGGGCTGGACGCTCGAGCAGGCCCGGCGGAACGTCCCCGCGCTCGTCGAAGCCGGAGCAGGATGGCTCGAAGAACCCTTGGCCGTGGACAGCCCTGCCACCGACTGGGCGGCCCTCGCCGATGAGTGCCGCGTGCCGCTGGCCGGCGGTGAGAACCTGACCTCGGTCGAGGCCTTCATGGCGGCCGCGGACGCCGGACATCTCCAGGTACTGCAGCCGGATGTCTGTAAATGGGGCGGTATCAGCCTCTGCGTGCCGGTCGCTCGTTACGCCCTTCGGGCCGGCAGGCGCTACTGTCCGCACTATCTCGGCGGGGGCGTAGGCCTTCTGGCCTCGGCCCACGCGCTGGGCGCGGTGGGCGGCGATGGACTGCTGGAAGTCGATATCAACCCGAATCCGCTGCGGGTCGAGCTGATGGGCTCGCCCGATACGGTTCAGTCGGGCCGGCTACGTCTGCCTCAGGGCCCCGGAATCGGCGTCGATCCGCCCCTGGAGACCCTGCGTGCCTGGCAAACCCTGAAACTGAGCGAAACCGGCTGATCGTCGCGCGGCGCGCCGGCTTCGACCGCGCCGTGCCCCCGATCCGTGACCGACATGACCGCGCTGCTCTATCGCCTGCTACCGTTCCTGAGCTGGCTGCCCGGGGTAACCCCGCGCACGATCCGCGCCGATCTGCTGGCCGGACTCACCGGCGCCGTCATCGTGCTGCCCCAGGGCGTGGCCTATGCCACCATCGCCGGCCTGCCCCCGGTTTATGGCCTGTACACGGCCATCGTGCCGCCGGTGGTAGCGGGGCTCTTCGGGTCCTCAAGACACCTCATATCCGGACCCACGGCCGCCATCTCCATCGTGGTTTTCAGCGTGGTCGGGAGCATCGTCCCGCCGGGCAGCCCCCAGTTCCTGCCCTATGTGCTGACGCTCACTTTCATGGCCGGTGTCATCCAGCTCCTGCTCGGCCTGGCGCGCGTGGGCACCCTGGTGAATTTCATCTCCCACACCGTCGTCGTGGGCTTCACGACCGGCGCGGCGGTGCTGATCGCCGCCAGCCAGCTCAGGCATTTCTTCGGGCTGTCACTGTCCAATGAGGACTCCCTGATCGGCACCCTGGGCGCTGTCGCCGGCGCCCTCGGGCAGACCAATCCCTATGCCGCGATCATCGGGGGCGTCACCCTGGCGAGCGCTCTGGTGCTGCGCTATCTGCGGCCGCACTGGCCTAATCTGCTGATTGCCATGGCGGCGGGCGGCGTTTGCGGCGTGCTGCTCGACGGCCATGGGAACGGGGTCGCATACGCCGGTGCCATGCCCGGCCAGTTCCCGCCGCCGTCCGTTCACCTGATCTCTTTCCAGGCCATGCCGGAACTGGCCTCCGGCGCGCTGGCCGTGGCCGTTATCGCGCTCATCGAGGCAGTCTCCATCGCACGCTCCGTGGCCATCAAGTCCGGTCAGCGCATCGACGGCAACCAGGAGTTCATCGGCCAGGGGCTGTCCAACGTTATCGGCGGCCTGTTCTCCTGCTACGCGGGCTCGGGCTCGTTCACGCGGACCGGCGCCAACTACGAGGCCGGTGCGCGGACGCCGCTGGCCGCAGTCTTCGCCGCCGTTGCGCTGCTCGCCGTCATCCTGGCGGTGCCGGGCCTGACGGCCTATCTGCCCATGCCCGCCATGGCCGGCGTGGTCCTCCTTATTGCCTGGAACCTGGTCGACTTCCGGCAGATCCGGCGCATCGTGCGGGTCAGCCGGGAGGAGACCGCGATCCTGGCCGTGACCTTTCTCGCGACCCTGCTGCTGGACCTGGAGTTCGCCATATACGCGGGTGTCATTCTCTCGCTATTCCTGTTCCTCAAGCGCAGCGCCCGCCCCTACGTCGTCCCCGTCGCGCCGATGCTGGACCGGCCGGGCCAACCGCTGCGCAACGCCGTAAAGCGCCGGCTGCCGGAATGCCCGCGGCTGAAGATCCTCCGCGTGGACGGCCCCCTGTTCTTCGGCTCCGCCGACCACGTACAGGGACACCTGAACCGGTTGACGGAGCAGGGCTGCGAGCACGTGCTCATCGAGGGCAGCGGCGTGGACTTCGTGGACGTCGCCGCGGCCGAGATGCTCGCGCAGGAGTCACGACGCTTCAGCGATCTCGGGGGCGGCCTGTGGCTGAGCAGCTTCAAGGATCCCGCGGCCGCCACGCTGCGCCACCCCATCTATCGCGACGCCATCGGCGAGGACCGGATCTTCAATTCGCCGTCGGAGGCAATCGCCAGCGCCTTCGACGAGATCGGGTTGTGCGAGGAATGCCGGGTCGAGGGCGCCGGGCGATGCCGCGTCCTCCAGGCCGAACGTCCCTGATCAGGCCACCGACAGATACCGCTCCTGGATACTCGGATCGTCGCGCATCTCGCGAGTGCTGCCGGACCAGGCAACCTGCCCCTTCTCCAGGATGTAGGCGCGTGTGGCGTGCTTCAGCGCGAAGGGCACGCTCTGGTCGGAGAACAGGATGGTGGTGGTCTGCGCCAGCTCGTCCAGCAGCTCGCCGATCTGCTGGACGATGACCGGTGCCAGGCCCTCGTTGGGCTCGTCCATCAGCAGCAGCCGCGGCTCGGTCATCAGCGCCCGGACGATGGCGAGCATCTGCTGCTGCCCGCCGGAGAGCGTGGCACCGTCCTGGTCCCTGAGCTCGGCCAGCATGGGGTAAGCCTCCAGCACGCCCTCGATGGTCCAGCGCTTGCCCGCCCCGCGACCGGCCTGGTCCGCCACTTCCAGGTTCTCCTTCACCGTCAGCCCGGCGAATATCCGGCGGTCCTCCGGCACCAGGGCAATGCCCAGCCGCGAGATGCGGTAGGTGGCCATGCGCTGGATCTCCCGTTGCTCGAAGCGCACCCGCCCGCGAGCGGGCGGCGTCAGGCCGACGATGCTCTTCAGGGTCGTGCTCTTGCCGGCACCGTTGCGCCCGAGCAGGCAGACGACTTCGCCCTCCCCGATCTCCAGCGACACGCCCTGCAGGGCGTGGCTCTCGCCATAGAAAGTGTGGATGTCCTCGACGCTTAGCATTACGCCTGAGCCTCCTCTTCCTCCTCCTCGCCCAGGTAGGCCTGGCGCACCTCCGGGTTGTTGCGGATCTCCTCGGGCGTGCCCTCGGCCAGGCGCTGGCCGCGGTGCATGACCAGTATCCGGTCGGCCAGGTCGAAGACCACGCTCATGTCGTGCTCGGTGACCACGAAGGTGTAATCGCCGGAGTCGGCGAGCTTTCTCACCAGACGCGTCACGTGCCGCGTCTCCTCCGGCGTCATGCCGGCCGTCGGCTCGTCCAGCAGCACCAGGGTGGGCCGGGTGGCGAGCACGATGGCGATCTCCAGCAGCCGCTTGTCGCCATAGCTCAGCACGCCGGCGCGCTGGTGGGCCAGATCGTCGAGCCCGAGCCGCGCGAGCACCTGCTCGGCCTCTTCCTGAATGGGCCGGTTGCGCGAGGCCAGCCGGAACATCGACACGGCCTGGCCGTGCAGCGCCGTCAGCGCCACCTCCACGTTCTGCCGGGCCGTGAGCTCGGTGAAGATATTGTTGATCTGGAACGAGCGGGAGATACCGAGCCGGCTGATC
Organism: Ectothiorhodospiraceae bacterium WFHF3C12; assembly: GCA_013519935.1. Classification (GTDB taxonomy): domain Bacteria; phylum Pseudomonadota; class Gammaproteobacteria; order Nitrococcales; family Nitrococcaceae; genus WFHF3C12. The sequence continues at coordinate 68,860 of JACDUA010000011.1, forward strand.
TGGTGGGGCGGCATGCCCGTGATGTCCCGCCCCTGGAACGCGATCGTCCCGGAAGTGGGCTTCATGCGCCCGGAGATCATGTTGTAGAAGGTGGTCTTGCCCGCGCCGTTGGGCCCGATCAGGGCGACCGTCTCCCTGAACTGCACGTCCAGGGAGACGTTGTTCACGGCATGAACGCCGCCAAACATCTTGGACAGGTTCTGAACGGCGAGTATCGGTTGCGTCATCGTCCCATCACCCGGTCGAGCACCGTGCCCAGCAGGCCCCGGCGGAAGAACAGCACCATCAGCGCCAGCACGATGCCCAGGAACAGCATCCACTGGTCCGTGTAGCTGGTGATCCAGGTCTCCAGCAGCACGAACACCGCCGCCCCGAAATACGGCCCCATGAAGTAGCCCGCGCCGCCCAGGATGGTCATCAGCACCGGCTCCGCGGATTGCGTCCAGTGCACCATGTCCGGGTTGGCGACGCGGTTGAACGGCGCGAACAGCGCGCCCGAGAGCCCGGCGAAGGTCCCGGCGATAATGAAGGCGATGAGCCGGTGGCGACGCTCGTTGACGCCGCAGAAGGCCACCCGCTCCGGGTTCTCGCTGATGGCCTTGAGCATCAGCCCGAAGGGCGAACGGGTGATGAGATACAGCACCGCGGAAGCGAGCACCACGATCACCAGGACCATGTAGTAGTAGACCATGGGGTCGGCCAGGGTCAGGTCGATGCCCAGGCCGAACTCCGGCAGGGGAAACCCGGAGATACCGTCGCTGCCGTTGGTGAGGCTGCGCCACTGCAGGGCCACCGCGAACACCATCATGCCGAAGGCCAGGGTGAGCATGGCGAAGTAGACCTCGTCCAGGCGCACGCAGAAAAAGCCTATGATCGCGGCAAGCACCAGGGCGCCGGCCATGGAGGCGATCATCGCCCAGAGCAGCGGCACCTCGAAGTGCATCAGCAGCATGGCCGTGATGTAGGCGCCAAAGCCGAAGAACGCCGCATGGCCGAAGGAAAGCATCCCGGTGTAGCCGAAGATGAGGTTATAGCTGCCGGCCAGCAGCCCCATGATCAGGACCTCGGTGGCCACGAAGATGTAGAAATACGGCACGTAGTAGGGCAGCGTCGCCAGCGCCAGCAGCACGGCGGCCATCACCACGAGCGGGATAGAGCCCTTCATGCGCTGCCCCTCCCGCCCATCAGGCCCTGGGGCCGCAACAGCAGCACCAGCGCCATGCCCAGATAGGGCAGCACCAGGCTGATGTCGGGCAGGTAGCGCCCGCCGAAGCCGTGGATCAGCCCCAGCACGATGGCGCCGAGGAAAGTACCCGGGAAGCTCCCCAGCCCGCCTATGACCACCACGATGAACGACTCGATGATGATCTTGTCGCCCATGGCCGGGCCGATGGCCCGCATGGGTGCCGCCACGACGCCGCCGATGGCGGCGATCCAGGCGCCGAAGGCGAACACCCCGGTGAGCACCATGGGCACGTTGATGCCCACGGTCTGGGCCATGTCCCGGTCGATGGACGCGGCCCGCATGATGCGCCCGGCCCGGGTCTTGGTGAACAGCGCCCAAAGGCCCCAGACCATGACGAGTCCCATGAAGATGACGAACAGCCCGTAGACCGGGTAGCGGCCGCCGAAAACGGTGAATGTGCCTTTCAGCAGGGCCGGCGGCTCCACCACCTGGATGCCCGGCCCCCAGATCATTAGCACCAGGTCGTCGATGATCAGCAGCAACGCGAAGGTCAACAGCAGGCTGTCGGTGATGTGGCGGTCGTAGACGTAGCGCAGCATCACCCGCTCGATGACGATGGCCACGGCGGCCACGGCCAGCGGCGCGATGATCAGCGACGGCCAGTAGGGCAGCCCCCAGATATTGACGATGGTGAAGGTGAAATACGCCCCCAGCATGTACAGGGCGCCGTGGGCGAAATTGATGACGTTGAGCACGCCGAAGACGATATTCAGGCCCACGGCGATGACGAACAGCAGCAGCGCGATGTCCAGGCTGTTCAGCAGCGAGGCGGCGAAGCTTTCCATGGACGGTTCCCGGTCTCAGGCGCCGCCGGCCGGCGCCCCATCATGCGGGGCGCCGGTTGACGGCCGACGTTGAGGGATGGGCGGAGAGCGCCGCCCGCTCACATCTTGCAGCCGGTCTCCGCCACCGAGGGCGTGACGTCCCGTCCGTCGAACGTCCGGGCCGGGTCGAGGTTGCGGATGCCGTACTTCTCGTTCATCCCGGCGGTCCTGCCCCAGGTGGGACCGACCGTGGCCTGGTGATCGCCCTCGCGGAAGGTGACCTCGCCCATCGGTGTCATGACCGTGAGCCCGGAAAGTGCGTCGATGACCTTGTCCGCGTCGGTGCTGCCCGCCTTCTCCATGGCCGCCTTGTAGGCGTAGACGGCGGCGTAAGCGCCTTCGGCGTTATAACTGGGCGGGTTGCCGTACTTGCTGGCGTAGGCCTCGACGAAGCGCTCGTTCATGGGGTTGTCGTGGGCACCGAACCAGTAGCGCGTGCTCAGCCACACGCCCTCCGGCATATCCTTGCCCAGGGCCGACAGGACCTCGGTCGCGGCACCGACCGTCATCATGACCTCGAAACCCTTGTCGAAGAAGCCCAGGTTGTTGGCCTGGCGCACGAAGTTCACCAGGTCCCCGCCCCACAGGGAGATCAGCACGCCGTCCGGATCGGAATCCATGACGCTGTTGATGAAGGGCGTGAAGTCCTCGTTGCCGAAGCGCGGGAAGGCGGTCTGGTCCATCAGCTCCACGCTGGAGTCGATCTCCTTGAGGTAGTTGCCGAAGAATTCCCAGGACTGGTGGCCGAAGGCGTAGTCCGGGCCGATGGTTGTCCAGCGCTTGGCGTCGGTCTCCGCCGCCACCATGGCGGCGCCCTTCATGTTCTGGTTGATGTTGACGCTGATGCGGAAGGTATTGCGGTTACACAGCTTGCCGGTAACATCCGGCGTCGCGGCGTGGGTGATGATCAACGACCGGTTCAGCTCGGGAATCGTGGGCACGAGCCCGGCGGCCACGCCGGAGCTGTCGATGCCCATCAGCGCGTGGACGCCATCCTGGTAGACCAGCTTGCGGGCGGCCTGGATGGCGACGTCCGCCTTGAGCTGGCTGTCCTGGAGCTCGTATTCCACCGGCCGGCCCAGGATGCCGCCGGCATCGTTGATCTCCTCGATGGCCAGCTCCAACCCCTGCTCGGCGAACTGGCCGTAGACGGAGGCAGTGCCGGACATGATGTATATGGCCCCGAGCCTCACGGGCTCGCCTTCCTGGGCCTGGGCAGTACCGGCCGCGAGCCCCGCGGCGGCGGCGATGGCGAATGCGGAACGGACGATGCGACTTCTAATGGATGGGGTACGCATACGCACTCCTCCTCGTTGGTGTGGCATGCCATCCCTGAGCGCCGTTTTCTTATGCCTGGACCATGACGCCGTCGGCGCTCGCCCCGGCCACACTACGGCTGGCGCGGGCGCCGCGTTCCAGCCGGAAGCTCGACCACGGACTCCGTGACCCGCGCTCCGGCATGGAAGTGGCGCGGCCTGCTCAGTTCAAGATAGGAGAGGCCCGGGGGTTGTCAATGAAGACCGTTTCCGCGCCGTTCGCCATATCCCGCTGATTGCCACATACTGTGAGACGGGAAAACAACACAACCGGATCGGACGCCGGCACGCCATGGGCCCGGACTACCATGACCAGTGCCCCACCGCCGAAAGTCGGCGCGCCGCGGACAACAAGGCTCTCGGCCGCATCCCCGATGCACCGGATCGTTCAGCTCTACGGCTGGGCCGTGATCGCGGGCTTCTCGCTGCTGCCCATGGGGCTGCTGGTCTACGTGGCGCACTGGCAGCCCGATACGCTGCTGGTGCGCCACGGGCTCCATGAAATCGCCATAGGCGCGGCCGTGGTCGTTGGCGGCTTCGTCAGCTATGTGACCTGGCGCTGCTACCGCTATTCCGGCGAGGTTTTCCTGCGCTGGCTCACACTGGGGCTGGCGGGCTTCACCCTGCTCTACTTCGTCCATGGCGTGCTGACCGAAGCCGCGGATACCCATATCCAGGTCTTTCTCAATTTCGGCATCGTGGCCAGGCTGGTGCTCATGGTCTGCCTGATGGTGGGGGCGCTGCGCTACCGGGCGCCGGCCGATCCACCCGAGCGTCGCGAGGCTCGCGGCTTGTGGCTGGCCGGTTTCGGCGCGCTGGCCGTCCTGGGCGTGGCGGTAGCGTTGTTCTCGCAGAGCGCCCTGGCCGAGCAGGCCTGGCCGCGTATCGTGGCCGAGCTCTTCACCATTGCCTGCGGCTGCATTGCCCTGACCGTGCAGTTGCTGCGCGGAGACGCATCGCCGCTGATGAGCTTCTACGTGATCGCCCTGGCGCTCCTGGCGCAGTCCTCGGTGGCCTTTCTGATGTCCGCACCGTGGAACCACATCTGGTGGCTCGCGCACCTCATTGGCGTGGCCGGTTTCCTGGCACTGAGTTACGGCGTCGCCATCGCCTTCCGCACCACGGGTTCCTTCGCCATGGTCTATAGCCAGGAGCACCTCATGAACGAGCTCCGCCGGGCCAACGCGGAGCTCGAGGCCCGGGCGAGCACGGATTCCCTGACCGGGGCCCGCACCCGCGGCGAGTTCATGCGCCGCGCCGCCGAGGAAATCGAGCGTGCCCGCCGCCACGACCACTCCCTGTCACTGCTCGCCATGGACGTCGACCGCTTCAAGGACATCAACGACGCCCACGGCCACCAGGCGGGTGACCGGGTGCTGCAGCAGTTCGTCAAGGTCGTCTCCGACCGGCTTCGGCCGGCGGACGTGATCGGCCGCGTGGGCGGCGAGGAGTTCCTGGTGCTGCTGCCGGAGACGTCGCTGGTGGAAGCGCGCACCGCGGCGGAGCGGATGCGCGAGGCCGTCGCCAGCAGCAGTGTGCGCGTCAACGGCGCGTCCATCGGCATCACGGTAAGCATCGGCGTGGCGGAATTCGGCCCCGACGCCGAGACCCTGGACAGCTGGCTATCCAGCGCCGACAAGCGGCTCTACCTCGCCAAGCGCTGGGGCCGCGATCAGGTGGTCTCGCGGGAAGGGCCCGCGTTCAACTGAACGGCCCCGGGAACAGCGGCTTCTATTGCCCTAACCCGCTTTCCCCTCGGTGACTTCACGTTTCAGCGCATTTTCCACCGCACAGACGGCCGTCATGTTAACGATACCCCGGACGGTCACTGATGGGGTCAGGATATGGGCCGACCGCGCCGTACCCAGCAGGATCGGACCCACGGAGACCGAGCTGGTGACGGTCTTCACCAGGTTGAAGGCGATGTTGGCGGCGTCCAGGCTCGGCAGGATCACCAGGTTGGCGGCGCCGTGCAGGCGGGATTCGGGGAAGATGCGTTTGCGCACCTGCTCGTCCAGGGCCACGTCGCCGGTCATCTCGCCCTCCACCTCCAGGTCGGGGGCGCGGGCGACGATCAGCTCCAGGGCCTCGGCCATCTTTCTCGCCGAGGGCTGCGTGGAGGCGCCGAAGTTGGCGTGGGAGAGCAGCGCCACTTTGGGCGTAATGCCGAAGCGGCGCACGGCGTCGGCGGCCATGACGGTCATTTCGGCGATCTGCGCCGCCGTTGGGTCCTGGTTCACGTAGGTGTCACACAGGAACAACGTGCCCTTGGGCGTGACCACGGCGTTCATGGCCGCCAGGGTGCGCACGCCTTCCCGGCGCTCGATGATCGGGTCGATGTACTCCAGCTGGCCGTGGTAGCGCCCCTCCTGGCTGCCCAGCATGGCCTCGGCATCCCCCCGGCGGACCATCAGCGCGGCGATGACATTGCTGCGCGTGCGCACGATCTGCCGCGCCCGGGCCGGCGTCACGCCCCGGCGCTGCATGAGCTTGTGGTAGAAGCGCCAGTAGTCGCGGAAGCCGGGGTCATCCTGGGGATCAACCAGCTGCAGGTCCTCATCCAGGCGCATGCGCAAACCCAGCCTGCGCAGTCGCACCTCGATGACCCGCCGCCGGCCGATGACGATGGGCCGGGCCAGCCCCTCGTCCAGCACCACCTGGGCGGCCCGAAGCACGCGATCATCCTCGCCGTCGGCATAGACCACGCGGGTGGTCTCGCTGCGCGCGCGCTCGAACAGCGGTTTCATCAGCAGCCCGGACTCGTAGACGTACTGCGACAGGCGCAACCGGTAGGCGTTCATGTCCGCCAGGGGCAGCGTGGCCACCCCGCTGTCCATGGCCGCCTGGGCCACGGCAGGCGCCACCTGCATGATCAGCCGCGGGTCGAAGGGCTTGGGGATGATGTAGTCCCGCCCGAACTCCAGGGACTGGCCGGCGTAAGCCGCCGCCACCGTGTCCGAGGCCTCCGCCCGGGCGAGATCGGCGATGGCCTGGACGCAGGCCTTTTTCATGGCGTCGTTGATATCCGTGGCACCGACGTCCAGCGCGCCGCGAAATATGAACGGAAAACACAGGACGTTGTTGACCTGGTTCGGGTAGTCGGAACGCCCCGTGGCGATGATGGCGTCCGGCCTTGCCTCCCGGGCCTCCTCCGGGAGGATCTCGGGGACGGGATTGGCCAGGGCCAGGATCAGCGGATCCCGCGCCATGCCCTTCAGCAGCTCCGGTTTGAGCACGCGGGGCGCCGAGAGTCCAAGGAAGATGTCCGCGCCGTCGATGACCTCGGCCAGCGTGCGGGCCTCCGTCTCCCGGGCGTAGACCGCCTTGCGCGGGTCCATGGCCTCGGCCCGGCCCTGGTAAACCACGCCATGGATGTCGGTGACCGTGATGTTCTCCCGTCGGGCACCCATGCTCACCAACAGATCCAGGCACGCCAGCGCCGCCGCGCCGGCGCCGGAGACGACCATGCGCACGTCGCTCAGCCGTTTATCCACCAGCGTCAGGGCGTTGGTGATGGCCGCCGCCACGATGATCGCGGTGCCGTGCTGATCGTCGTGGAAGACCGGTATGCCCATCTCGTCCTGCAGGCGGCGCTCCACCTCGAAGCACTCGGGCGCCTTGATGTCCTCCAGGTTGATGGCCCCGAAGGTGGGCTCCAGGCTGGCGATGATCTCCACCAGCTTGTCCGGGTCGCGCTCGTCGATCTCGATATCGAAGACGTCGATGCCGGCGAACTTCTTGAACAGCACGCCCTTGCCTTCCATCACCGGCTTCGCGGCCAGCGGACCGATGGCGCCCAGTCCGAGGACGGCCGTGCCGTTGGTGATCACCCCCACCAGGTTGCTGCGGGCCGTGTACAGGGCGGCATCCCGGGGGTCGTCGACGATGGCCTCGCAGGCGGCCGCCACGCCCGGCGAATAGGCCAGCGCCAGGTCCCGCTGGTTGGCCAGCGGCTTGGTGGGGTCGACCGAAATCTTGCCGGGTGTCGGCAACCGGTGGTATTCGAGGGCGCTTTTCTTGAAGTCGTCGGCCATGTCCGTGCCTGTCGGGTGGCGGCACCGGCGGGATGGGCACCGGCAAGCTGCCGGGGACAATTCTGAGCCTAACGCGGGCTTTTCGCCAGCGTCGCCTTGTTACGGCCGTACGGTGAGCATGGCGCGGGCACCTTTGTGAGCGCCACAAGGCGCGATCCAGCAACCGCAGGTCGCCACCCGCGAAGCCGGCGCCGACCATCCCGTCCTTGATCGTCGGATGGCAAGCCCTTCCGACCTAAGGGGGCATCGCCCCGGGGCGGGAGCCTCCCACAACCGGGTCGATAGCGCCCGGCGCGCTGTGGGAGGCGCGTCCCCGCGGCGACGATCTCTCGTCCGCATCGCCCCGGGGCCGGGCCTCCCACAACTGCGTCGACGAGACCGGGGCGCCGTGGCGTGGGGCTGCGGGAGCGACGTCCGCGTCGCGATGCCTTACTTCACGGACCGCAACACTGCTTGAACTTACGGCCGCTGCCGCAGGGGCAGGGCTCATTGCGGCCAACCTTCTCGCGGCGGGCAGGCTCCGGCTTCGCCGGGCCCCGGCGCCGCTCCAGGGCGTTGGCGATGGAGCGCCCGATACCGGCGTACCCGCTGACCGCCGTGGGCAGGATTGCCGCGAGCCGCTCCGCCAGCTCGGGGACTGACAGCTCGCTGGCTTTCGCGCTGCGCTCGCGCAGCTCGGCGATGGCTTCGGTGTCCGCCCAGAAGGTCAGTGCCAGCAACCCCATGCCCAGTTCCTCGGCATGCTCCTTCGGCACCAGTTGATCCCATAACGCCGAGGTACGGGCATGGCCCAGATCGAACCCTTTCGACCACTGCTGCAGCGGCGCATCGGGCTTGAGGTTCTCCACCGCCGGCGAGCGCGGCTCGCAGCCCGCCGGCAATTCGTAAGTGCCCGCCTTCACGCGCTGGGTGATGGCGCTGGACAGGCGCAGCAGGGTACGCGTGAGATCCTCGGCCTGGGCTTCGTCCGCGAATTCCGGGTGCTGACCGCCGAAGACCGTGGCCATCCACTGGGTGGGCGGCGCGGGATCCGGGGAGCAGGCCAGCGCAAACAGCAACCCGTCGACGCCGTAAAGGGTCAGGGCATCCGGCGGACACGAATCGGACTCCAGGAATGCCGCCAGCCGCTCCAGGGCCGCGGGTTCGGGCGCTTGGTCAAGATCACTGCTCATGGCCTGTCTCGTCGTAGGTGTTCAACAATCGCGGCCGGCGTAGCCGAGCCGGCGGAAACGCCAGACGGCGAAGGCCCGGTAGGCGCCGCCGAGAACCTGCCGGATCAGCGGCAGGCCGGCCAGCATGGCGAGCCATCGCCAGCGCTGCAAGTGACGCCAGATCAGCCGGAAGGCGTCGACACCGGTATGCAGCCGCCCGTCATCGTCCTGGGCATGCAGGGCTTTCAGACCCTGAGCCTGGCTCAGGCCCAGAGCCCGCAACAGCGCCGGGTCCCGGCTTATGTCGAGCCAGTCGAAAACGCCCGGCGGGGCCACGGCGCGGTAATGATCGATCTCCCGGGAACACAACGGGCAATTGCCATCGTAGAAGACGCGGATCATGGGGCTCTCTGGAAATGACGGTGTAATGGCTATATGTGGTAGCTGTCGGCCCCTGACAACCCGTGGAGTCCACCGATGCGCGCCGTTCTCGTCGCTCTCGCCCTCGCCCTGCTGGCCCTGACCGCCCTGCCCGCCGCAGCCGCGGACTGCCCCGCCCTGCTGGACCACGAAATGCGCATCCTGCGTTCGAAGGAATCCGCCAACCTGTGCGAACGCTACACCGGCAAACCGCTGCTGGTGGTCAATACGGCCAGTTACTGTGGCTACACGAAGCAGTTCAAGGGGCTGGAGACGCTCTACCAGGCCTACAAGGACCAGGGGCTCGCCGTCGCCGGCTTCCCTTCGGACGACTTCAATCAGGAGGCGGGCAGCGAGGAGAAGACGGCGAGCGTGTGCTACGTGAACTACGGCGTGACCTTCGATATGTACGCACCGATCCACGTCCGCGGCAAAGACGCCCACCCGCTGTTCAAGGGCATCGCCAGCCAGACCGAGGCGCCGGGCTGGAATTTCTACAAGTACGTGGTCGACCGCGAGGGCCGCGTGGTCGCGGCGTTCCCCAGCGGCACCAGGCCGGAGGACGAGACGCTGCGCGCGGCCATCGAGTCCGTGCTCTGAGGGGAAACGGCGAACCTCGGATCGGTGGAATACGCTTCGCTATTCCACCTTACGCCCGGCCATGATCCGGCGCAGGGTCGATCAGGCGAAGCCGCCATCCACCAACAGGGCCGATCCCTCGTCAATCGCCCCGGGGACGGGCCTCCCACAAACATCCTGATGACACGGGCGCGACTTCGCCGCTGTGGGAGGCGCGTCCTCGCGGCGACGGCCTCACGCGTGCCATCGACCCGGAGACGGGGCTTACACAACGCGACGGCAGACGCCTCGCGGCACGGCGCCCGTTGTGGGAGATTCTATGTTTCCGCGCAAGCGTTGTGAGCGAGTTTGGGTGCGTAGTTGGTTTGGTATTTCATCAGGCTGAAGGCGATCCGTGCGAGCTTGCGGCCGAGAGCGACGAAGGCCTGGATGGGGCTCATTCCTCGGGCGAGATAGCGCTGGTAGACGGGCTGCCAGGTGGCCGATCGGGATGCGGTCATGGCGGCGAGGTAGAGTAAGCGCCGCAGCTCGGGATCGCCTTGTTTGGTGAGCTTGCGCTTGCCCTTGGAACGGCCTGAGTCGCGCACCCGCACGTCCATGCCGATGAAGGCGATGAAGGCATCGGCGCTGACGAACGCGCCGCGGTTGTAGCTCATGGTCAGCGCCGCGGCGGTGATCTCGCCGATGCCCTCAACGGCCTGGCAGCGGCGGGCGTCGGCGAGCCAGCCGTGTTCGGTCAGTGCCTGACGCAGGCGTTTCTGGATCAGGGCATCGAGGCGGTTGAGTTGGCGCAGCACCGCTTGGGCAGAGCTCTTGAGCTCGGGCAGCTCCTTGAGGCTCTGTGAGAGCGTGGTCTTGACCTGCACCAATCGGGCACGACGGCGCAGTAGTTGCCGCAGGCGGGTGTAGCCCTTCCCCGGCGGGCTCCAGGGGCGCAGCTGGTCGTGCTCGCGCTGGAGATAACGCGCTAGCAGCCGGGCATCCGAGGTATCGGTCTTCGCCCGCCCACCGACCCCCTCGCGGTAGCGGCTGAGCCGATAGCCGTCGATAACATAGACCCGGTGGCCGAGGCGGTACGCCTCCTCGACCAAGGCCAGGTGGTAGGTGTTGGTGGCCTCCACGGCGACCCAGGCCGGGCCGGCGAGAGCCTTGAGGTAGCGCCGGATCGCCCTGCGCTCATTGGCCAAAGTGATGAGCCGGGACTGACCCTGCTCACTGATCACCAACTCCGCCTTGGCGACGTCCACGCCAACGATAAAAGACTCCACCTGCATTGCCATCGCTGTGCCCCCTGGCTACTGTGAAGGTTGCTTGTCGGGGGCTCACCGAGGCGCTGGCTTGCCATCAATCGTCGGTCGTGCGGCTACACGCCGATAGATTCCTTATGGGCGCTAAGGTGAGGGCGGGACGATTTCTCCCACTGTCTGTGCCTTCGGCCAGATGCGGCGTCAGTCCCTCCACCCCCGGCAAGTCCTTTCTGACCCACCGGGGA
>JACDUA010000110.1 GCA_013519935.1 Ectothiorhodospiraceae bacterium WFHF3C12
CGTGCCCTGGCGGTGGCGGACCGGCGCGGCGTCTCTCCGGAGCTGTGGCGCGTTTTCAATGCCACGGGGACGGGGCACCTGCTGGCCATCTCCGGGCTGCACATCGGGCTCGTCGCGGGGCTGGGCGGTCTCATCGGGGCGTTGATCTGGCGGCGTTCAGCGAATCTCTGCCGCACCGTGCCCCCGCGTGTGGCCGGAGCGGGTCTGGGCATGGTCCTGGCCGCAGGCTATGCCCTGTTGGCCGGGCTGGGGTTGCCGACCCAGCGAGCGCTGCTGATGACCGGGGTCGCGGCCCTGGCGGTACTGACCCGTCGCGACTGGCGGGTGATGGACGTATTCCTGTGGGCCGTCGCCGTGGTGCTGATCGCCGATCCCATGGCGCCGCTGGGGGCGGGATTCTGGCTGTCGTTCTGGGCCGTGGCGGTGCTGATACTGGCCGCGGCCTCGTCCGGCCGGGGCGTGGGCCACTGGGCCGGTGCCCAGCTGGCGGTCTCCTGCGGGCTTTTCCCGTTGCTGGGCTTGTGGTTCGGCGAGCTGCCCTGGATATCACCCCTGGCCAATGCCGTGGCGGTCCCCTTGGTCAGTTTTCTGGTCGTGCCGCTGGTACTGCTGGGGCTCGCGGGGCTGGCGGTCGGCGAGGCCGTGGGAGGGCTTGCCCTATGGGCGGCAGCCACTGTCCTGGAGTTCCTGGTCGCCGTCCTGGGCTGGACGGCGGACCGGGCGGCGACCTGGTCCCTGCCGCAGCTGCCGCCGTGGACTCTGGCCGCGGGCGCCCTGGGCACTGTGCTGGCAATCGCGCCGGGGCGCTGGCCCGGCCGCGGTCTGGCGGTGACGCTGCTTGTCCCGTTGTTCCTGTATCGACCCGCCCCCTTGAGCGAGGGGACGGCACGGGTGACCTTCGCGGACGTGGGACAGGGCACCGGCGTGGTGGTCGAGACCCGTCATCACGTCCTGGTCTACGATGCGGGTCCGAGGCTCGGCCGCACCGATGCCGCGGCCGCGGCATTGTTGCCGTTGCTCAGGCACCGGGGCCATGACCGGATCGACCGCCTGGTGATCAGCCATGCCGACGCCGATCACGCCGGCGGCCTTAGCAGCCTGTTGGAGGCGGACCTCGCAATCGGCTCCATCACCGCCGGAGAGCCGCTGGAGGATGTGTCCGCCGGCCGCTGCGCCGCCGGGCAGGCATGGAGCTGGGATGGCGTCGCGTTCCGGGTGCTCCATCCCGGCGGGGCGGCCTCCGGCAACGATGCCTCCTGCGTGATTCAGATCCGCGCGGCCGGCGGTGCCACGGTGCTGCTGGCGGGGGACATCTCGCGCTCCACCGAGGGCGAGCTGCTGAGTCGGTATGGTGAGTCGATGCGCAGTGACCTGCTGCTGGTACCCCATCATGGCAGCGGCAGCTCGTCGGCCCCACGCTTCGTCCAGGCCGTGAGCCCGCGGGAAGCGGTCTTCACCGTGGGCTATCGCAACCGCTACGGGTTGCCGGATGATCGGGTGCGGCAGCGATACCTGATGCACGGTGCGGCGGTACGGGAGACCGCGCGCACCGGGGCGCTGACCTATAGACTTGACCGCAGGCCCAGGGTCGTCGGGGAGCATCGCCGCGACGGCGCCCGTTACTTCCACGACCGGTAGGGAAACGCTGGGCGGCGCATGCGCGTCGCTGGTGCGACGCGGCTCACTGTGCGGGCCCGGCAAGGTTGGGGCGGACAGCGCAAATCCATTATGATTCGCAGGCCTGTCGCAGTATCGGCGCGGGCGGGCGAAGGGACCCAGGTCCCCCACATTCATGGAATCGTTTCAGGGAATCAGGCGAACGTGTGGGAATTGATCAAGGCCGGCGGCTGGCTGATGCTGCCGATTATTCTGTGTTCCATTATGGTGCTGGGCCTGGTCGGCGAGCGGCTCTGGGCACTGCAACGCCGGCGAGTCATTCCCCGGCATCTGGTGGCCCAGACCTGGCACAAGATCAAGAGCCGCAGCCTGGACGCCACCCAGCTGCGCGAGCTGCGGGGCAACTCCTCCCTGGGCCGGGTACTCGCGGCCGGACTCGTGAACATGCACCATGACCGACAGGTCATGATGGAAAGCATCGAGGACGCGGGCCGTCATGAGGCTCACCGGTTGGAGCGCTACCTCAACACCGTGGGCACCATCGCCGCGGTGTCCCCGTTGCTAGGACTGCTGGGCACCGTGATCGGCATGATCAAGGTTTTCTCCACCATAAGCTCCGAAGGGCTGGGTAACGCGGCGGCGCTGGCCGGCGGGATTTCCGAGGCGTTGCTGACCACGGCCGCCGGGCTGGTGGTGGCCATCCCCTCGCTGATGGCGTACCGCTACCTGCGCGGTCGCGTGGACGAGCTGGTGGTGGAAATGGAGCAGGAATCCATCAAGCTGGTGGAAGTGGTCCACGGTCAGCGCGACCGTGAGGCCTGAGGCGCGCAGCGGAGGTTGCCTTGAATCTCAGTCCGAGACGCCGGGAAGAGCCTGAGATCAATCTCACGCCCCTGATCGATATCGTTTTTCTGATGCTGATCTTCTTCATGGTCAGCACCACCTTCCTGCGTCAGGCCGAGCTGCAGGTGGCGCTGCCGGAAGCCAGCGAGGAGCCCGCGGAGGCGGCTACCCAGCCCCTGGAGCTCACCATCAACAAGCAGGGCAAGGTATTCCTGGATGGGCGGCCGCTGGTGAATAACCAGACGGAGACTATTCGCCGGGCGCTGGTGAAGGCCAGGGACGAGCGCGGCGAACTGCCGTTGATCATTCGCGCGGACGCCGGTGCCGAGCACCAGCGGGTGGTGTCGGCGCTGGATGCTGCCGGGCAGGCGGGGATCAACCGCGTCTCCATTGCCACCGTGCCGGGTGATTGATGGCTGACTCCGGCTCACAGCTCACCGAGGAGCGCAACTATTCCGGCTGGGCGGTCTACCGGCGCCTGCTGGGCTATGTGAGGCCGTACTGGCCGCATTTCCTCTTGGCGACCTTCGCCATGATGCTGGTGGCCGGCACCCAGACGGCCTCCGCCTGGCTGGTCAAGCCCATGCTGGACGCCGGCTTCGTGGATCGTGATCCGGCGACCATCCGGCTGGTGGCGCTGGGCGTGGTCGCCACCTTCCTGGTGCGCGGCGTGGCTACGTTCACCTCCACGTACGGTATGGCCTGGATCGGCCGGCGGGTGATACGGGCGCTGCGTTCGGAGGTCTTCGACCGGTTGCTGACGCTGCCCAGCCGTTTTTTCGACGGCAACTCCTCCGGGATGCTGCTCTCCAAGCTCACCTATAACGTCGAACAGGTCGCCCGGGCGGGATCGGATGCCCTGACCATCCTCATCCGGGACAGCGTCACCGTGGTGTTCCTGATCATCTACATGGCCACGGTGAGCTGGCGACTGTCCCTGATCTTTCTCGCCATCGGCCCGGTGGTGGCGCTGGTGGTCGTCTACGTCAGCAAGCGCTTCCGGCGCATCAGTCACCGGATCCAGAAGTCCATCGGCAACGTGGCCTATATCGCGGAGGAGGCCATCGACGGTCACGAGGTCGTGCGGACCTTCGGCGCCCAGGAATACGAACGGCGGCGTTTTCAGCGGGCCAACGACCGGAACCTGAAGCAGTACATGAAGTTCACGGCGGCGAAGGCCGCCAGCACGCCCATCGTGCAGTTCCTGGCCGCCATTGCCCTGTCCGTGGTCATTTACCTGGCCACCATGCAGCAGGCGGTGGAGCCCATCGGTCTGCCGGCCTTCGTCTCTTTCGTGGCCGCCATGGGTCTGCTCCTACAGCCCATGAAGCGCCTGACCAACGTCAATCCCGCTATCCAGCGCAGCATCGCCGCCGGCGACAGCATCTTCACCCTCATCGACCTGCCGCCGGAGCGGGACGAAGGGACGCGCACGCTGGACCGGGCCGAGGGCCGGATCAGCTTCCAGAGCGTGCAGTTCGCCTATCCCGGCGGTGAAGACGTGCTCCGCGACATCAACCTGGACGTGAATGCCGGCGAGCGAATCGCCATTGTCGGACGCTCCGGCAGCGGCAAATCCACGCTGGTCAGCCTGCTGCCGCGATTCTACGACTGTGAGCGCGGCGCCATCACGCTCGACGGCGTGCCGCTGCAGGAATACCGCTTGGCCGATCTGCGTCGCCAGATCGCCCTCGTGGGGCAACAGGTGGTGCTGTTCAACGACACGGTAGCCGCAAACATCGCCTACGGCCACGGCGATGACTGGGACCACGAGCGGTTACGGGCCGCGGCCGAGGCCGCCAACGCCAGGGCCTTCATCGAGCGTCTGCCGGAAGGCTTCGAGACGGCCGTGGGCCAGAACGGCGTGCTGCTGTCCGGGGGCCAGCGTCAGCGGCTGGCCATAGCCCGGGCCCTGTTCAAGGATGCGCCGATCCTGATCCTGGACGAGGCCACCTCGGCCCTGGACACGGAGTCAGAGAACGAGATCCAGGTCGCGCTGGAGCACCTGATGGCGGGGCGGACCACGTTCGTCATCGCCCACCGTCTCTCCACCATCGAGAACGCCGACCGCATCGTGGTGATGGACCAGGGGTGCATCGTCGAGGTGGGCAGCCACAGCGAGCTGCTGCATCACGGCGGCGTGTACGCCACGCTCTACCGCATGCAGTTCGGGGCCGAACAGGCCATCGCCGAGCATCGCAGCACCGGCGCGGGCTGATGACAGCGCTGCCGGCATGGTGGCTGCGGGATACGGCCCTTTCCCGCATCCTGGCCCCTGCGGGCGGGCTATTCGCCGGGCTGACGCGTTTGCGCCGGTATGCCTTCGCCCGCGGCTGGTTGCGTTCCCATCGCCTGCCCGTGCCGGTTGTCGTCGTGGGCAATATCTTCGTCGGCGGCACCGGCAAGACGCCTCTGGTGGCCGCGCTGGTGGAGCGCGCCGGGGCGCGCGGTTGGCGTCCGGGAATCGTCTGCAGGGGCTATGGCGGCCGGGCCCGGGACTGGCCAAGGCGGGTGGGCGAGGACACCTCGCCGGGCGAGGTGGGAGACGAGCCGGTACTGCTGGCGCGCCGAACCAGCCGGCCTGTCATGGCCGGACCGGACCGCGTCAGGGCCGCCCGCGCGCTGCTGGCCGCGACGGATTGCGATCTGCTAGTGCTGGACGACGGCCTGCAGCACTATCGTCTGGCCCGGGATGCGGAGATCGTGGTCATGGACGGCAGCAGGGGGCTTGGCAACGGACGTTGCCTGCCCGCCGGGCCGCTGCGCGAGCCCCCGTCCCGCCTGCGCTGCGCGGATGCGGTTCTGGTCAACGGACCCGCGGAGGGCGAGGGGGGCGGTTTCGAGCTCCAGGGTGCCACGCTGATGGCCGTCGACGGGTCGGAGCGTCAACGCCCGTTGGAGGAGCTGACTGGCCGGCGCGTTCACGCGGTTGCCGGAATCGGCAATCCGGAACGTTTCTTCCGGCAGCTCGAGGCGGCCGGCCTAACGGTGAATCGCCATGCTTTCCCGGACCATCATGCGTTCCGGCCGGGGGATCTGGAATTCGAGGACGACGATCCGGTGGTGATGACGGAGAAGGATGCGGTGAAATGCGTCGCCTTTGCTCCGCCGGCGTGCTGGTACCTGCGGGTGGCCGCGGTACTGGACGATCCAGGCGCGGCCGCCGTGGATGCGGTGCTGGATCGGCTCGAGGCACGTAAGGGAGGCGGCGCATGACGTTCACGGTGCTCATACCCGCCCGCTACGGCTCCACGCGGTTTCCGGGCAAGCCCCTGGCCGTGATCGCCGGCCGGACCATGATCGAGCGAGTGTACGCGGCTGCGGCGGCCAGCGGCGCCCGGCGCGTGGCCGTGGCGACGGATGACGAGCGCATCGCGACGGCCTGCCGCGGATTCGGTGCGGAGGTTGTCATGACGGCGCCGGATCACGTCTCGGGCACCGACCGACTGGCCGAGGCCGCCACGCGGCTGCGCCTGAAGGACGAAGAAATCGTGGTGAACCTGCAGGGGGACGAGCCGCTGCTGCCGCCCACCCTGCTGGCCGAAGCGGCGTCGAGCCTGGACGGGGAGGGCGCGGCCCGCATGGGTACGCTGGCCACGCCGGTGATGGATGTCGCCGAGGTCTTCGAGCCCAATGCCGTCAAGGTGGTCTGCGACCGCGCCGGGTATGCCCTGTATTTCAGCCGCGCACCGATCCCCTGGGAGCGCGATGGGTACGCTGGCGCCCCCCGCGCACCGGCCGAGGGAACACTGCGGCATCTCGGTATCTACGCCTATCGGGTGGGTTTCCTGCGGATTTACCCGGAGCTCGAGGTCTCTCCGCTGGAGAGGCTGGAGTCACTGGAGCAGCTCCGGGTGCTCTGGAACGGCTACCGCATCCGTGTCGCCCGGGCGTCGACGCTGCCGGGGCCCGGCGTGGATACGCCCGAGGATATCGGCCGCGTGGAACGGGCACTCAGCCGTCAGTAAGCGCGACGATCAGTGGATGCAATGTCCCGGAGTCGGCGTCATAGACCGGTTCGGTCCATGTACGCGGTGCGCGCCGCCGGGCCTCGCCGAACTGGTCTGTCTGGATGGCCGCCTCGGTTCCGACGGCGGTGAGCACCAGCGAGGGTCCCTCCGGAACCCAGTCAACCACCCGCACGGTCAGGCCGCCGTAAGCCGTCTGGCGCCCGATCAGGGCGTCGAGCTGGTCTTCAGTCATGGCCGTTGCTAACATCCCGCGTCTTCTGGGGATCGCGCGTCCCCAATCCGATCCACATTGTACTGCGGACACACCACGATGACAGACGACCGAACCGAGCTGGTACGCGTGCTCTTCGTTTGCATGGGCAACATCTGCCGTTCTCCCACGGCGGAGGGCGTCTTCCGTCATCTCGCCCGGCAGGAAGGGCTGGAGGCGCGGCTGGATATCGACTCCGCCGGTACCCACGGCTATCACGTCGGTCATCCCCCCGACGCCCGGGCGCAATCGGCCGCCCAGACGCGTGGCTACGACCTGTCCCGGATCCGGGCGCGGCAGGTGGATATGGGGGACTTCGAGCTCTTCGACTGGGTGCTGGCCATGGACTCGGCCAACCTCAGTGCACTGCGTGCCCAGTGCCCGCCGCGATACGCGGACCGGGTACAGCGATTTCTGGATTTCAGCCGGGACTACCGGGGTGCCGATGTGCCCGATCCCTATTACGGCGGCTCGGGCGGCTTCGAGCGCGTGCTGGATATGGTGGAAGACGGGGCCCGGGGCCTGATCGTGGCCCTCAGGGAAAGCCACGGTCTGCGGTAGCGGCGGTTGGCGCCGTTCGACACGGCGCCAACCGGGCAGGGAATATTACCTACTGGCGCTCGCGGGACTCGGTCTCCGTGTCCTTCTCGGACTCGTGCGTGCCTTCGTCGGTCCGGGCCACTTCGCCCTGATCCGATTCCGCGCCCCCGATACGGCGGAACACCGCGAATTCCCCCGTTGCGCCGCCAGAAGCCGGCTGACCGGACTTCTGCGTTGTCGCCGGCCGCTCCTGGTCTGATGCCCCGGTTGTCTCCTCGGCTTCAGAAGCCGGGGCGCTGGCCGGAGCGGGCGCCGTGGGCTCGCCGGCAGTAGAGTCCGAACTGTGCTGCGCAGCCTCGGGCTCCGCCTTTGGGGTCTCTGGCTGCTCCGACTGCGGCGTCTGGTTCTCGACCTGGGTATCTGTCGAGTCCGGCTGGGCACCGCCACCCGATGGCGCGTCCGTGCTCCCGGCTTCCGCCGCAGCTCGCGGCTTGCTCGACGCCGAAGGCTCGCCCGCCGCCTCGGCCGGAGCAGCGGCCGGTTTCTGGCCCGCGGACGTTTCAGGGTCCTCGTTCACCTCGGCCTTGCCCGTGCGCTCTGTGTTGGCCGGCTCGGGCGCGGCTTGTTCACGTGGTATGCGGGGCCGGCCGGAGCGGCGGCGCTTGGCGCGCTCGTCCTGCTGGGCGCTGGGCGCCTCGGGCTTTTCGGCGTCGCCGGAGCCGGTGTCGCTCGAGTCCGCGCCGGGTGAGGACTGAGCCTCTTCCGGCCTGGTCTCGGCGGCCGGCTTCTCGCTCGCCGCGGGCGGGCTGGTGTTGCCGGTGGCCTCGGACTGCGATTCGCCGGCACCCGTGGACTCCGTGCTCTTGCGGCGGCGCCGTCCACCGCGGCGACCTCGACGGCTGCGGCCGCTGGAACCGGAGCCGCCATCGCCCTGTTGCTGACCCTCTGTGCTGGCGGCCTCGCCGGGTCCCTTGGTCTGTTGCTGCGCAGCGGGCTTTTCCTCTTCGGCCGGCTTGGCCTTTTCATGTTCCGGTTTGCCGCCCTTGGTAGCCTCGGTGTCCTTGCGGGGCTGCTTTTCGGGTTTTTCCTGCTTTTCCTGCTTTTCCCGTTTGTCCTGGGCAGGCTTGCGCTCCTTGCGCTGCGACTGGCCGCTGCCCCCGGAAGAAGCCGTCTTCGGCTTGCCCTCGGCCTCGGTCTTGCCGGACGGTTGTTTCTCGGACTTGCCCGACTCCTGCTCCGTCCCGTCCTCCGTGCGGCCGCGCGTACCCCCGCTGCGGGGTCTGCGCTGTCCGCTGGTGCTCTGCTTGCCGCCCCGGGTCCCGCGGCGGCGGTGACGGCTGCTGCCGGCCCCGCCGCTGTCGCTCTCCGTCTCCTGGGACTGCTCGGCATGATCCGGGGCGAACATGCGCTTGAGCCA
>JACDUA010000111.1 GCA_013519935.1 Ectothiorhodospiraceae bacterium WFHF3C12
CTGGCCGCCGGCCTCGGTGGCGGCGCGAACGCGGCCGGCGGCCTCGTCGGCCTCGGCGGCGTGTCGGGCGATTTCCTGTACGGTCTGGGACATCTCCTCGGTGGCGGCCGCCACCTGGTCCGTCTCGGAGGACTGCTCGTTGATACTGGACATGACTTCGCCGACCGAGTCCTTGCAGGAATCCATGGAGCGTTCCAGCTCGCCGGTGGCATCCGCCAGCCGCTTGCTGACGGCGTCCAGCTCGCTGGTCAGCGCCAGGCGTTCCATGGCCAGGCTGGCAAACTCGCTGGTGTCGCCGGCGAAGACGCGTTCCATGAGCGGATCGTCCACCCGTTCCCGCGCCTCGCGAACCATTGACCGCAGCCGTGCCGTCAGCGCGTAGCTGCCCAGCGCGGCGAGGATGAGGCCCGCGCACCATCCCGCCAGGGCAGCGCCGGCGCCGTAGGAGCCCGCCGCCGCCGCGGGCAGGCTGGTTACGGCGACGAGCCCCACCACCCGCCAGTGAAACGGAATACGTCGCGGCCGTGTGTTGGTCAGCCCGATGGGGCCCTTGCCCGGCTCCCGGGCGCGGATGCCGGCGTACAGGGACTCGGCGCGGTCCACGCAGGCCTGGTCCGGCGGTGCGGTGCGGATGGACTGGTACTCGCTCGTATTGCCGTCGTCATCCTGGATGGGCGTGGCGTAGGCCTTGACCCAGTAGTGGTCGCCGTTCTTGCAGCGGTTCTTGACCAGACCGAGCCAGGAGTCGCCTGCCCGCAACCGGGTCCATAGGGCGTCGAAGGCCAGCCGTGGCATGTCCGGGTGCCGGATCATGTTGTGGGGCTGGCCGAGCAGCTCATCGCGTTCGAAGCCGCTGATGCGGACGAACTCGTCGTTGACGTGGGTGATACGGCCCTTGGCGTCCGTGGTGGAGAGAATGTTGGCGCCCGGGGGCACCCGTACCGGTTGCTGCGTGACAGGCTCGTTCATGCGCATGACAAGAATCACTCTTGTTGCGGTCTGGATGCCGGCTGGCCGGCGCTTTAAGAAGCCTTTCCCTAGGCTCTAGCGGCAGCCGCGGTGCTTGCGCAAGCGCATGAATGTTAAGGATTGTTGCAGCAGTCAGGGGAGCGACGGACACCCGTCCGGTCCGGGGCACTCGAGCCGGTAGCCACGCTGGTAGATCGAGCGCAGCGACCAGCCGTGCCGTCCGGTGAGCTGCAGCTTGCGCCGCAGCCGGCTCATGTGGGTATCCAGAGTCCGGGTGACCACGTTGTCGCCATAGCCCCAGATCGCATTGAGCAACAGTTCCCGGTCCAGGGTCTGATTGGGCCGGGCGAAGATATAGGCGGCCAGGTCGAACTCCCGCGGGGTGAGCTCGGGCTCGAAGTCGCCGATCCATGCCCGTGACTTGGTCAGATCGAGACTGTAGGGCGGGCAGTGCAGGATCTCGCTCTGCACGGCAATGGCCTTGAGAACGCGGCACTCGCTGCTGCGGCGGCTGGCGGCCACGGTCTCCCCGGGGCCGAGCTGGACCAGGACCTGAATCAGGTGGTCCGGATCCGTGACGACCAGGGGCAGCCCCTGGGGTAAGCGCCGGCGCAGCGCCGTGAGCTCCAGGCTGTCCGTTTGCGGGAAGGGTGCGATGTGCAGGGCCAGGTCGTAGGCGCCGTTGGCGCGGTCGATGTCCGGGGCGTCTTCCGTGGCGATCCAGTCGAACCCGTGGCCGGCCTGCCGCAAGTCATTCTCAACCCGTTCCCGCTGGCTGGCGTCGGCGAAAATCGCCAGTTTCATTGATGCTCCCGTGATCGCTTCGGTGGCCAAGGATACCCCGTCCGAGGTATATGCATATAACGGCATGGTAACGTCGGAACCGGGCGGCCATGATCTGGAATCGTTAAAGATTGCAAAGGTGGCGGGCAATTCACGGCTGGTGCGGCTCGATCGCGCTAGGCAGGAGTTGCGCGCTGAATGCCAGGATCGCGCTTGCGGGCGTCAGCAACGCGCGCTCACGATGCACACTGACGACGCGGTAGACGGATGCCGTGGAACGCATCCCGATGCGAATGCGTGAGGTACGTAAGGTTGCGTGCAGCCGGTCGCGCAGTGGCGTGCCGGTAACAATCTTTCACGGCGTCACGCCGTCTGGAAGTCCGTAGTGATTCGCACGTTCTGCGTGGGGGGCCTAACTTGGGTAGTGGAAACGTCGCCGAACCGGTGCCGGGGTCAACGAGGCAATGACGGAGCCGCACCCGTTTTCCGAACAGCTGTTCGCCACGCTGGACGCCCACGCCATCGTGAGCATCACGGACGTGTCGGGCCGGATCGTCTATGCCAATCAACGCTTTGCCGACGTTAGTGGCTACCCCCTGTCGGAGCTGATCGGGGAGAATCACAACATCCTGCGCAGCGGCGAGCATGACGCCCGCTTCTACGAGGGCATGTGGCAGGCCATCGCCCAGGGGCAGACCTGGCACGGTCTCATCTGCAACCGTAAGCGAGACGGCGGCCGCTACTGGGTGGACACCACGATAGTCCCGTTCACGGACGCGCACGGCCTGCCGGAGTACTACTGCTCCATTCGCACCGAGGTCACGGCGCTGGTGGAGGCGCGGGATCTGCTGCAGCGGAGTCAGACGTTCGCGGGCGTCGGTAGCTGGGACTGGCGCCTCGCCGAGAACGTGGTCAGCTGGTCGGCGGGCACCGCGGCGCTGTTCGGGCTGGAGCCGAAGCCGCGCCAGGTGGACTTCGACGCCTTCGTTTCCATGATCCATCCGGACGACCGCGAGCGACTGCGCGAAGCGGTTCAGTCTCGCCTCGAGGCGCCGGCGAATGCGCCGCCCTACGAGCTGGAGCACCGCATCGTTCTCCAGGATGGCAGCGTTCGCTGGCTGATGGAACGCGGCGATCTGGTGTTCGATGCCAGCGGCGAGCCCGTGCGCATGCTCGGCCTGGTGCAGGACGTCACGGAGCGCCGGCGCGCCCAGGAACAGCTCGCACAGTCGGAGCGGCGCTGGCGGGCGCTGATGGAGCAGAACCGGGATGCTGTCCTGCTGGGAACGGTCTCCGGCTACGTCATGGACGCCAACTCCGCGGCCGAGCGGCTCTTCGGCTACAGCCGGGAGGAGCTGATCGGACGGCGGACGGTTACCCTGCATCCCGAGTACGAGCGGGCCGAGGTGGATCAGGGCATCCAGCGCGTGATCTCGGCGGGCGACACCCTCGCGGAACGGCATATCGTGCGCAAGGACGGCCAGCAACGTGCGGTCATCATCAGCGCGTCGCTGGTGGCCACCGGCGAGGCCGAGTTCATCGGGGCCACGTATCGCGATGTCACGGACGAGCGGCTGATCCGTGAGAGCCGCAGCGACTCCGTTTCCGGTATCGATGCCGAGACCGGGCTGTTGAACGCCGACGTCCTCGACCATCGGCTGTCCGGCGAATTTGCCCGCAAGGCTGGCGCCGGCGATATGCAGGCCGTGGCGGTGATCCGCCTGGAGAACCTGGCCGAGATCGATGCCGGCTTCGGCGCGGATATCCGTCAGGCGGTCATCATCGCCTTCGCCGAGCGGCTTCGGGAAACCGAGCTCGACGGCGCCCTGGCGGCCCGGGTTGGCGAGCACGAGTTCGTGATCGCCTGGCAGGGCCGCCACGCCGCGGTCTTCGAGAATGCCCTCGCCCGGCTGGCCGAGCGCCTGCGAAAGCCCTTCGACAGTGCCGGACAGGCCATCCAGCCCCGGCTCGCCATCGGCACCACG
Organism: Ectothiorhodospiraceae bacterium WFHF3C12; assembly: GCA_013519935.1. GTDB lineage: Bacteria > Pseudomonadota > Gammaproteobacteria > Nitrococcales > Nitrococcaceae > WFHF3C12. The sequence continues at coordinate 3,738 of JACDUA010000111.1, forward strand.
CTCCACCGCTATGCCGAGGGACCGCCCCAGCTGCAGCGCATGCTCAACCGGGCACGGGTCGCCTGTAACCGGGCCGAGCAGTCCAGCGATACCCACGTGGCCTTCGACCGGCGCATGGAGCGCAGCGTCGCCCGGGGCATGCGTCTGGAGCAGGCCATGCGGCGGGCGCTGGAGAACGGTGATTTCGTCCCCGCCTACCAGCCGCAGGTGGATCTGGCCGAGGAGCGGGTATGCGGCGTCGAAGTCCTGGCGCGCTGGCACGATCCCAGGCTCGGCCACGTGCCGCCGGGGGAGTTCATTCCCTTCGCCGAGCAGACCGGCCTGCTGGACCGGGTCTGCGAGGTGGTGTTCAGCCGCGCGCTCGCCGACACGGGTGCTTTCCTGGCCGCCGATCCCCGCAACCGCGTGGCCCTGAACGTCTCTCCGGTGCAGCTGCGCGGGGGCGGGTTCGTCCGCGCCCTGGAGCGCATTGTGGCCGCCTCGAGGCAGCCGCCGTCGCAGATGGAGCTGGAGATCACCGAGACGGCCATGGTCGAGGACATCTCCGGTGCCACGAAGGTGCTGGCCCGTTGGCGCAGCGATGGTTTCCGCATCGCCATCGATGATTTCGGCACCGGCTACTCCTCCATGGGCAACCTGCGCCTGTTGCCGGTGGACCGCATCAAGATTGACCGGTCCTTCGTCTCCAGCATGGATGCCAACCCGGGCGACGAGGCCATCGTGCGCTCCATACTCGGCCTCGCCGGGCCCCTGGGTTACGCCTGTGTCGCCGAGGGTATCGAGAAGCGGGCGCATATGGACGCACTGCGCGAGCTGGGTTGTGCGGAGGGGCAGGGCTATTTCATCGCCAGGCCGATGGCCGCCGACGAGTTAGCGCAGTGGCTGCTGGAAGGGGAGGCCCCGCTTTTCGGGGGCAGACAAGCCGGAGGGTCGCGCGCTGGCGACCCGGGGGCGTAGAGATACGCCCAAGCGATATGCCGGGCTTCGTGGGGGTCGCCTCATCGTTCCGGTTCCGGGGCAGCGCCGGCCGGGCGCGATGGCGCCGGTTCAACGGGGCCGAAGCAGCCGGCCGTGGACGCCGCGAACGGTCCCACGACGAGCCAGCCGGCCTCCCGTAGTCGCAGCGGGGCGGCTTCGCTCATGCTCTGCACGCGGTACAGGCGGCTGTTCCAGATCACGCTCTGTACGCTCGCGCCAGCCCGCCCGATCGCGCGCAGGCTCTCCATCGGCTCGTCGTCCCGCGGATTGAGGGCGTAGAATTCCGCGCCGGCCGGCGCCTTCAGGGCCGATTCGCCCAGCGGCGAAAGGAAGACGGCGAGAATAAGGGCCGGCGGCAACGCCACGGCCGCCGCCAGTGTCAGCAGGCCTCCGGCTCTCATGGCAGTGTCGTCACAGCAGACGGCGCAGGTCGCGGGCGATGGCCTGCGGGGTGTCGTCGGGCCGGACGAGGAGCCGCGCACGGCCTTCTTCGTCGAAGACGTAGACGCTGCTGCTGTGGGTGACCAGGTAATCCCCGTCCGTGTTGGGTTCACCGTGGGAGAAGGAGCTCGCATAGCGTGAGGTGAGCTCCCGCAGCCTGTCCAGATCCTCGCTGGTCGCGCCCACGAAGCGCTGCCCGAAGCCGCTGGTGTAGGTGCGTAGCCGCCGGGGCGCGTCGCGCTGGGGGTCGACGCTGACGAACAGCACGGTGACCTCCGAGCGCCGCGCCTCGTCCAGCTGCGTCAAAGCGGCTTTGAGCTTGCCGAGGGTGACCGGGCAGACGTCCGGGCAATACGTGTAGCCGAAGTACAGCAGCACCACTTGGCCGCGGAGATCCGCCGCCGTCAGCGGCTGTCCCGACTCACCGGTAAGGGTCAGCTCCAGTGGCGGAAACGTGCCCGCCACGTGGGTGGTGGCCCAGTCTCCGCCTTCCGTGCCGCAGGCGGCGAGCGCCGCGGTCATGAAGACCCACAGCGCCGCGGCGCTTGTCCTGCGCGGACGATCAGTCGCCATGGCCCCCACGCCCGTGCTGCATGTCTTCCATGGTGGTGCCGAGCGGTTTCACCGTCACCGTGACCTCGACGTCACCGGCCTTTTCGAACGTCAGGGTCATGGGGAATTCTTTACCCGCTTCCAGGGGCCGGCGCAGCTGCATGAGCATCACGTGGTAGCCGCGGGGCCGGAAGACGATGGGATTATCCGCCGACAGCGGTACGTCATGGACGTGCTCCATGGAGACCTGGCCGTCGGACTCCACGCTCCGGTGCAGCATCGCCTTGCCGGCCACGGGCGAGCTGACGCCGACGAGTTTGTCCCCCGGGCCGTCGGTGGTTACGCGGAAATAGGCCGCGCTGGCGGGCGCCCCGGGCGGCGTGGCCCGTGCCCAGACATCGGTGATCTTCAGGTTATCCGCGGCAAGGCCGGCCAGGGGAAACAGCAACAGGGCAGAGAGAACCGCGGCAGCGCGGATATGGGCTCGCATCATGAGAAGCTCCTCGGGATCGTGGTTCGACGCCCCGCCGTCCTGCACAGGGGCGGCTGCATCCTAACGTCAGGCGGGGCTGACATGAATGCGACAATTTGCCGCAGGCCGTCAGCGCGGAGCGCGCTTGTTCAGCTTCCGCTGCAGGGTGCGCCGGTGCATGCCGAGCGCCCGGGCCGTCGCGGAGATATTGCCGTCGTGCTCGGCCAGAACGCGTTCGATGTGCTCCCATTCGGCTCGCGCCGCGCTCAAAGGGGCGAGCTCCGCCTGGGTCGCGCTCGGCGATTCGCCGCGCAGTGCCGCGTCCAGCGAGCCCAGATCCGCGGGTTTGCTCATGACGTCGTCGGCGCCGGCCTTCAGGGCGGCGACCGTGGCGGCGATGCTGGCGTAGGCGCTGAGAACCACGACGCGGGCCCTCGGCAGGGTCTGGCGAACGGCGGGCAGGATATCGAGGCCGGTACTCGCCTCCAGGCGCAGGTCCAGGACGACGCCATTGGCCGGGAAGGCGTCCAGCAGCTCCCGGGCGGCCGGCCAGTCTCGCGCGAAACGGGTCTCGTGACCGCGGTTGCCGAGCATCCGGGCCAGCGTCGCCGCGAATGCTTCGTCATCATCGACGATGAGCGTATGCGGCGTGGTTTCAGTCATCGCCCGGGTCGCGGGTTTCCAGGGGCATCCGGATGCGGACCCGGTCGCCACCGCGGCCTCCGCCCCAGAAGAGCTGGCCGCCGAGCTGCTCCACCGTGGCGTGGGACAGCAGCACACCGACGCCCAGCCCATCCGTCTTGGTGCTGGCCGGGAAAGTACGGGCCGGCTCCGGCAACGGGGTGCCGTGCTCCCGGCCCAGGACCTCGAAGTCCACGCCCGTGGCATCGGTGACGGCCCGCAGGGTTACGGTGCCCGCGCCTTGGACGGCTTCGGACTGGTTTTCCAGCAGGTTGAGCAACGCCGCTGTCAGGGCATGGGGCTCGGTCGCCGGCACGACCCGTCCACCGTCACCCACGATCTCGCACGCCAGCGCCTGTGCGGGATTGAGTGCCGCGAAGCGCCGCCGGACGCCTTCCACGATGTCGCGCACCGGGATGTCCTTGCGCACGCGCTCCCGGGCTTCATCCGCCGCGTCCCGAATGCGGCCCAGGGCCTCCCGGCAGCGCTGGAGCTGATCCCGTAGCAGGTTCAGATCCGCCGTTGCCTGCGCGGGGAGCTCCCCCGGTTCGCCGAGGTTGTCGGCCAGCATCATCGCGGTGGACAGGGGCGTGCCCATCTCATGACTCGTGACAGCCGCCTCGGTGGCGACGGCGACCACGGCCTCCCGGCGGGTCAGCTGATCGCGCAGCGCGGCCGTCGCGCTGCGCTGCGCGGAGAGCTGCCGCGACAGCCAGCCGACGCTCGCCACCAGCAACGCCGCCGTAACCGCAAAGCTCGCCCACATGCCCCAGAGATGCCACTGGAAGACCGTGGCAAGTGGCCCCGTAGCCAGGGGCAGGGGGAAATGCCACAGGCCAAGCAGGCCGTAGACGGTGACCGCGGCGGCGGCGATCGCGGCCGACTGCCCCCTGGGCAGCGATACCGCACCGATGGCGACCGGCAACATCATGAAACCGACCAGTGGATTGCTGACGCCTCCGGAGGCGGCGAGACCGGCGCCCAGTGCGGCCAGATCCAGGGTCAACAGCGCCAGAACCGCGAAGTTGCCCGCCCGCCTGGTGCGTCCCGGTGGCAGCGCCAGGTTGACCATGATCAGAGCAAGGCCGCCCGACGCCGCCAGCGCGGTTGCCGGCAAGTCCGCAACGATCGCGGCCAGTGAGAGCAGCAGCGCGGCCAGCAGCCAACGCAGCTGCCAGATCAGGCGGTGGGACTGGACGGGTGGGCGAGGGTCGGATGGCATTCCGGATCACGTCTCCAGTGCTCGACAGGGGCGGCCGCTGAATCTGGTTGCCGCATATTACCGCGAGATGTAATATTTCAATAAATGCGAATGATTGCTAATTGCGAAGAAGGAAGTGCGAAGATGCGAGCATTGACGATCATCGGCCTTGCGGCCTTGCTGGGTTTTGCCACGCTGGTCCACGCGGAGGAGCGGCCGGAGCATTTCTCCGGGGAGCCGGCGCCGGACCTCCAGACGGCCGTGAACAACCTCGCCGCCTACAACGACAAGCTCCGGGCGATCCTGGACAAGGAGGAGCTGGAGCCCGCGGACTACGCGCGCATCCACGAGCTGAGCTACACGCTGGAAAACGCCCTGGAGCGGATCCGCAAGGAGGTCCATGGCCTGGCGGTCCCGCTGGAGGCGATCCACCAGTCTTCGGAGCGTATGGATGAGAAGGGTCTGCGCGTGAACGCACCGGGCTATCTGTCGACCTCCGACATCCTCACCGGCGGCGCGGACTGAGCGCGGCCCGGGCCGCCACGGCCGGACACGGCGTAGCCGGCCGTGGCGGC
>JACDUA010000112.1 GCA_013519935.1 Ectothiorhodospiraceae bacterium WFHF3C12
GGGTTCTACCCCGTTTCCACGGACGGTTGGGTTAAGGGTTGCGCCTGCTGTTGATCCTGTATTTGTAGCCGCCGACGTATTCTCGGATTGTAGAAGCGCTCGATGTAGTCGAACACATCCGTGCGTGCCTCGGCCCGGGTCTGATACCGGCGGCGGTTGACCCGCTCACGCTTGAGCATGCCGAAGAAGCCTTCGGCGGCGGCGTTGTCGGCACAGCTGCCGACCGCGCTCATGCTGCATACCAGGTCATGGTCGCTGAGGAACTGCTGGTATTCGTCGCTGGTGAACTGCGTGCCACGGTCGGAGTGCAAAATCACCGGCGCCTTGTGCTCACGCTGCCACAGCGCCATCAGCACGGCCTGGAGCACTAGGTGACTGTCCTGACGGTGGCTCATCGACCAGCCGACCACCAACCCTTGCCACAGATCGAGCACGGCACACAGGTACAACCAGCCTTCAGCGGTGCGCAGATAGGTGATATCGGTGACCCACTTGGTGTTCGGCGCCTCGGCCAGAAAGTCCCGTTCGAGCTCGTTGTCGATCCCATCGGGGCGTTGACCGCTGGACTTTGAGCGCCAGCGCCGCTTCGCCGGGATGCCGCGCAGTCCCGCCTGGCGCATTAGCCGTGCAACACGGTTAACGCTGCACCGCTCGCCCTCGTAGCACAGCGCATCGCGAATGCCCGCTGCCCCCAGGACCTGGTCGCTGTCGTCGTGCTTGTCCTGGATCTGCTCCAGCAACCGGGCATTGGCCCGGGCCCGGCGCGAGGGACCGCGCCGCTGCCAGGCGTAGTAGCCGCTGCGGGAGACGTTCAGACACCGGCACATCAGCTTGATCGGATACTGCTCGCGGCAGCGTGCTATCACGCCGTACCTTACTTCGACTCTTTGGCGAAGTACGCTGCCGCGTCCTTTAAAAAATCCCGTTCCTGCTTGACCTGGGCGAGCTCCCGGCGCAGCCGTGCCACCTCCTCATCCCGAGCATTGCCCTGACCGCGGAAGGCCTTGGCCCCGTCGGCCTCCAGCTCCCGGCACCAGCGGCTCAACATGTTTGGGTTCAGCCCCAGATCCCGGGCGATCTTGCTCACCGAGTCCGAGCTCGAGCGGGCCAGCCGCACCGCCTCCTGCTTGAACTCCTGTGTGTAGCGCTTGCGCTTTGCCATCGGACACCTCCTCGCCCAGTATGGGCCTTAATGGATGTGTCCGTGAAATCGGGGCAGAACCCGCCCGGTGGCCGCAACTATTCTTAGGCCGCTACCAGGTCAATACAGTCACTTCGTTACGTCTAAGGATCAGTTCGGCGTCAACATCGCAGGACAGCGGTTCTGCGTCGATGGTACCCCATTCATGCAGCAAGACAACGCCGTTGGTGCTTGCGCGCAGGCTTCCATCTGGATGGCTTTGCGGACGTTAAGGCGCAAGGAGGGGCAGGCCGCATTCAGCCCTGCCCAGATCACTACCGCAGCAACCCGTTATCTTGTCAGCGGCCGCACCCTGCCCAACCGGTCGGGTTTGAAGCTGGAGCAGATTACCGAGGCTATTAGGGCAGCTGGGTATTCCCCGCACCTAATCCCCCTTAAGGACAGACAGGCAGACGCCGCAGAGCAAGCTCGTCTAACGCGCCAGAAGCTTTACCCTTACGTAGAGTCGGGCATACCGGTCGTCTTAGCACTTGCACCAGAGGAAGGTCTAGGGCATGCGGTGATGCTTGTTGGCCACAGCTGGTCCCCGCCGGTGGATATCGGCAACCTGCGCCCAAGCGAGACGATTACCGACCAGGCAGATAATGTAGCCAGCTGCTACGACGCCTCCAACTGGGTAAGCCCTTTCCTTATCCACAACGACAACACGGGACCTTACCTACCTCTATGGGAGGATGACCGAGACACTTATTCGCTAATGCAAGCAGTCTCCGCCGTGCCGTTCTTGCCGGCGGACGTCTTCATAAGCGGAGAGGAGGCCCGTCAGGTCTGCTTTGCACTGCTGGTCAACCACGTTCTGGAAACCCTTCCCCCTAATCTCGTATTCAGAACGTATCTTCAGGATCGAGCGGACTTCCGCCGTTCGGTCTTCAACAGCAGCATGGACCCTGAAGTCGTGCGCTACTACCGTCAGAAGTGGCTTCCTCGCCGTGTTTGGGTGATGGAAATTAATGCGCTGGCTGATTATGAAAAGTCACCAGAAGGGGCGGCGCAGCGCCTTGGGGAGGTTGTGCTGGATCCGGCATCAGAGCCGGCAGATGGACATTTTTTGTCCATTCACGTGACATCAGAGTTGTTGCCAGCTAACGAGAATGGAAGCGCGAGTCAGGGGGTAATGGTCGATAGGGATGCCTTCAGCGGAGCCATTTCGGCTGTTCCTATCGATAATGATCAACCTTATGGACCGAGGTTGCGGTAACCCACGACGACCGCTCAGCTCCATAAGGATGTAGGGTCAGACCGTTTTCTGACAGGGATTCGCTCCCAGAGCGCCTGTCATACATCTGGCCGTTGCCACGCTACGAATCGGAGTTGGTCTGTTGAATGCGACAAGCGGCGAACGTGTCTCCTCTGGAAATCGCGTCTACGAAGCGCTTCAGGAATTCTGCTCAAGCCTCACTGAAAAGCTTCAGGCCCCTACGGTAGGTGAGGCGGAAGCGCAACTGCATGGCCCGATACTGTCGCTCTTGGAAGCTATTGAGCAGGTATCGAGCGAGCAGCTGACTGTGAAGGCAGAGTCACGAGCCGAGGGTCGCCTTGGGATCCCAGACTTTGGTGTGGCTCGAGACAAGCTGTTGGTTGGCTATATTGAGTTAAAGGCCCCCGGAACCGGAGCAAACACTAAGCACTTTTCTGGCCGTAACCGAGAGCAGTGGAACCGCTTTCGAAATCTTCCAAACATTCTTTATACCGATGGAACTGAATGGGCCCTGTACCAGGACGGTGAGCTCGCTCAACCGCTTGTACGCCTGTCGGGCGACGCGGGCGCAGACGGGGCGGAGGCGGCGAGTACTGAAAATGCCGCAGAGTTAAAATCGCTCTTCGCCAAGTTCCTCGCGTGGGAAGTTATACCGCCCTCTAGCCCCAAGCAGCTCGCAAAACTGCTCGCTCCAGTTTGTCGGATGCTACGAGATGAGGTGTCAGACGCTCTGGAGGACAAGAGGTCCCCCCTCGTTAGGCTCGCGAGCGAATGGCGGGAGCACCTATTCCCCGAAGCTAGCGACCGTCGCTTCGCCGACGCTTATGCGCAGACCATCACGTATGGGCTCCTCCTCGCAAAGGCTGAGGGCGCCGATACCTTGGACCTCCACGAGGCATCGGAGGCGCTTTCCGGGGGGCACACAATGCTCGCAAGAGCCTTGGAGGTGATGACGGATCCACAAGCCGAAAAGGAAATCCGGCCTGCTCTCCGACTAGTGCAAAGAATGATCGCCGGTGTTAAGCCCGAAACGCTTGTAACCAGTAAACGCCGCGATCCTTGGTTGTACTTTTATGAAGATTTTCTAGAGGCATACGATCCGCAGTTGAGAAAAGACGCGGGGGCGTATTACACGCCTGTGGAGGTGGTTAGGGCCCAGGTTCGGTTGGTGGATGACTTGCTGACGACCCAGCTTGGAATGTCGATGGGGCTAGCTGAGGGGGACGGGGTTACAATTCTTGATCCCGCCGCTGGCACAGGCACTTATCTTCTAGGCGTTATTGATCACGCCATGGCGCGGGTCTACGACGAGGAAGGGCCAGGGGCGGTAAAGGCCCGCGCGTCCTTGCTGTGGCAGAACATACATGGCTTTGAGTACATGGTGAGCCCTTACGCAGTCGCGGAACTCCGGCTTGCGCAATCCATGGCCAAATACCAAGGCAAGCCGCCAAGGGGAGATCCACCGGTTTACTTGACGAACACCTTGGAGTCGCCTCACACGCAGCCGCCGGCGCCGCCACTTTTCTACGAGCCAATAGCGAAGGAGCACCATCGCGCGTTGCAGGTCAAGGATCGTATTCCTGTAATGATCTGCCTTGGGAACCCCCCCTACGACAGACACGAAGCCGGCACTGCGGAGAATCGTGCTCGCACAGGGGCGTGGATTAGATGGGGCGATGATGGGCAGGCAACGGATGCTCCGTTGAACGATTACATCGAGCCGGCTCGCAACTCTGGCCATGGTGGCCACCTTAAAAACCTATACAACTTGTACGTCTATTTCTGGAGGTGGGCATTCTGGAAAGTGTTCGAGCATGAGCACACAGCCCGCGGACCAGGAATAGTGTCGTACATCTCGGCATCGTCCTACTTGGAAGGAGATGCGTTCGTTGGAATGCGTGAGCACATGCGACGAACCAGCGACGAAATTTGGGTGCTCGATTTAGGTGGAGAGGGGCGAGGCACCCGCAGGACTGAGAATGTCTTCGCCATACAGACCCCTGTAGCAATCGCGATCGCAGTCCGCTACACAAGCAAGAGCCACAGAGACCAGCCGGCGACGGTGCACTATGCAAGGCTCGAAGGATCTCGTGAAGATAAGCTTAAGACCCTAGATCGAATAAACCACTTCCGTGACCTTACCTGGGAAAAATGCCCCGACACTTGGCAGGCTCCCTTCCGCCCAGCCGGAACTGGGGTGTTCTTCGATTGGCCTAGGCTGACCGACCTCATGCCCTGGCAGCAATCGGGTATTAAGGTTGGTCGCACTTGGCCAATCGCACCCGAACCCAAGGTGCTTAGCGAGCGTTGGCGCGCGATATGCCAGACGAGCGCCCGAGAGCGCGCGGCTTTGTTCGTTGAGCGACCAACAGGCCGGAAGATCCATGACTCTGCACAGGTGCTGCCTCCGTCGTCAGGTAACCATGCACCATTAGGCAAAATTAGTTCTGACGAGCCAGTACCGCACGCGTATAGATCTTTTGATCGCCAGTACATCATCGCTGACGGTAGATTGATTGACCGACCTGGGCCGCCACTTTGGCAAGCTCACAGCGACCGGCAAATGTATTTGACCACATTGTTGAATCACCCTCTAGGCGGTGGGCCGGCACTCACTGTCGCGGCCGCTTTGCCGGATCTGCATCACTTTCGAGGCTCATACGGGGCGAAGGAGGTGATACCTTTTTACCGAGATAAGGAGGGTACCCAGCCGAATCTGTTGCCTGGTCTGTTAGACGTTCTCAGCAAGACCTACGGTCGAGATTTGACTGAAGAGGACTGGCTTGGATACCTGTATGGCATATTGGCTCATCCAGCATACACTCAGCGTTTTGCCACCGAGTTGGCGACTCGTGAGGTGAGAGTGCCAATTACCACCGATTTCGAATTGTTCCAGGCGGTGCGGGATATCGGAAAGAAAGAAATCTGGCTTCACACGTACGGGGAGCGATTCGTCCCGCCCGGTGCGAGGCCAGGGAAAATTCAACAAGGCTCAGCCCGCTGTACGGTTGGTATACCTGACAATGAGGAGGACTACCCGGAGTCCTTCTCGTATGACCCGGCAGACCGCACTCTTTACGTAGGTGAAGGGGAGTTTCGGCCCGTCGATCCAGAGATATGGTGCTTCGACGTTTCAGGGCTCAAGGTGCTTCAGTCGTGGCTAGCGTATCGAATGAAGGATGGGCACGGAAAGACATCATCTTCACTGGACGAAATTCGGCCTAAAAGGTGGCCGGCGGAGTTCACTACAGAGCTACTTCACCTTATATGGGCGCTAGAACACACGCTGGCGGATTACCCCGAGCAGGAAAGCTTGTTGGAGAGAGTGATCAGCGGCCCTTTGATGCCCGAGACGGCGCTGCCTCCGGCGCCCGAAAGTGCCCGAAAGAGCCCAAACCGCAAACGTGGTGCAGATTTGTTCGATTGAGTCGAACTCCTCGTACAGTTATTGACAGAACTCCAAGGGCGGGCTGATCCGTCTGCCGTGCAAGGGGCCCGGGCTCGTCGGCGTCCTGCGACGTCCTCCCGAGATTGAGTAGCACGGCGATCAGGAGTCCAATCACTGGAAGCCAGGAGATTGGGCATGAAGAAGCGCTACAGCGAAGAGCAGATCATCGGGTTTCTGCGGGAAGCCGAGGCTGCCAGGTGGCTACGTAGGTGATGTCGGATAGCCACAGCGCATCGGGCCGTTCGGCTTGGAAGTAGCGCTGTCAGCTCCGCCCGATATTGTCCGCTTATCTCCGGACTGATTTGTCCACCCACCCAAGCGGGGTAGTCTCCTGAGTGCGTAACTGTTGACCGACAGTGAGAGCTCAGGAGGTACCCCATGCTCAGGCGGGAGGACGCACTCATGATACTGCGTAAACGCCAACAAGGCATGTATATCAAGGACATTGCCGCGCAGCTGGGCTGCTCGGAGCGCACGGTTCGGCGGGTGATCCGTCGAGGTGGCCCGGCAACGGGGCGGCGCCCGGCGGCGCGGGGCAGCAAGCTCGATCCATTCAAGGCGCGCATCGATGCGATGCTCGCCGATGAGATCTGGAACGCGGAGGTGATTTTCCAGGCACTCAAGCGCCACGGCTACACCGGCGGGCGCACGATCGTGCAGGACTACATCCGGCCCAAGCGGGTGTTGCAGCCGTCGAAGGCGACGGTGCGCTTCGAGACGCCGCCGGGCCGTCAGCTCCAGCACGACTGGGGGCAGACGGAGGTGGAGCTCGCCGGTCAGCGCCAGCGCGTCCACGTCGCGGTGAACACGCTGGGCAGCTCGCGGCGCTTCCACGTCTACGCCGCCGCCCGCGAAGATGCCGAGCACACCTACGAGAGCCTGGTCCGGGCCTTCGAGCACTTCGGCGGGGTGGCCGCCGAGGTGCTGGTGGACAACCAGCGCGCGGCGGTGCTCGCGCGCAGCGCCGGTGAGGTGCGCTTCAACCCGCGCTTTCTCGATCTCGCCGGCCACTACGGCTTCACCCCCAGGGCCTGCCGCCCGTACCGGGCCCGGACCAAGGGCAAGACCGAGCGGATGGTCGGCTACGTCAAGGACCACTTCTTCGCTCTCCATCGGCGCTTCGACAGCCTCGAGCACCTCAACCGCTGCCTGGAGCACTGGCTGGCGGAGGTGGCCGACCAGCGTGTCCACGGCACTCACGGCGAGGGGGTCGCCGAGCGCTTCGCGCGCGAAGAGGCGCCCGCGTTGCAGCCGCTACCGCCACGGCGCTTCGACACCGCTTACCGCTTCCAGCGCATCGCCGGCTGGGACGGCTACGTCCACGTCGAAGGCAACCGCTACAGCGTCCCGGATCACTTCTGCGGCGAGCGGGTCAGCTGCCGGCTCACCCTCGACGGCCAGCTCACCGTCTACGGCCGCGCCGATGAGCCCATCGCCCACCACGTGCTCACCGATGCGGGTGCCGGCTGGCAATGCCAGCCGGACCATCACCAGCGGCTGTGGCGCGAGTCGGTGCCGGTCGAGGTCCGTGATCTGCGCGTCTACGAGGAGGTGGCCTGATGCAGCTCGAGCAACTCTTCGAGCGGCTGAAGTTCGACTACCTCCCCGACCAACTCGAGGCGGTCTGCGAGCAGGCGGCCAAGCGCAAGCTCGACTACCCCGACTTCCTCGCCCAGGCGCTGGAGACCGAGTGGGCCGGGCGCAACCGCAAGGGCATCGACTCGCGCATGCAGCAGGCGAAGTTCCCGGCGGTGAAGACGCTGGAGGCGTTCGAGTTCGACTTCCAGCCCTCGATCGACCGCCAGGTAGTGCGCAACCTCGCCGGCCTCGCCTTCGTCGAGCGCGCCGAGAACGTGATCTTCCTCGGCCCGCCCGGAGTGGGCAAGACCCATCTGGCCGTCGCCCTGGGGGTGAAGGCCATCGAGGCCGGCCACCGCGTGGAGTTCCAGACCCTGGACCAGCTCATGGGCCGGCTGAAGAAGGCCCGCGAGGAGAACCGTCTCGATCGCACCTTGAAGCAGCTCACCTACCCGAAGCTGCTCATTGTCGATGAGATCGGCTACCTGCCGCTGACCCGCGACGAGGCCTCGCTGTTCTTCCGACTGATCAACCGCCGCTATGAGCGTGCGGCGATGATCCTGACCTCCAACAAGTCCTTCGCCGACTGGGGCGAGGTCTTCGGCGAGCAGGTCATCGCCACCGCCATCCTCGACCGGCTGCTCCACCACGCCACCACCATTAATATCAAAGGCGAGAGCTACCGGCTCAAGGAGAAACGACGCGCGGGACTGCTCAAAACCAATCCACCGGCCGGGGCGGAAGATCCCGAGACCGGATCCACCGAGCACAACCCGAAGGAGGAGGACACCGACGCAGCCTAAGCGCCAGCCAGCGGGGCTCGTCACCCCCGAGGACCGTCAATCACCGGACATTTTGGTCCGGGGAAAACCGGACAAACTCAGCCGGCGTTGACA
>JACDUA010000113.1 GCA_013519935.1 Ectothiorhodospiraceae bacterium WFHF3C12
AGCGCGGCGCGGGCATCCCGGGCATCGAGCGGTTCCCGCGGTACCCGGACAAGGCCGCGTCGCTGCTGGCGGACGTCAAGCACCTGTTTCTCGTGGAGACCGTGCCGCCGGTGGCCTTCTTCGCCTATCCCGACCAGCCCAGCTGGCTGACGCCCGAGAGCTGCGCCATTCACACGCTGGCCGCCCCGGGCGAAGACGCAGTGGGCGCCCTGGAAACGCTATGCGAGGTCACCGGCGCCCCGGCCGTCGACGCGGGTGCGGCGCTTTCGGTGCCCGAGCCGGCCTCCGGCGCCCTGACGCCGGACACCATCGCGCAGACCGTGGCCGCCAGTCTGCCGGAGGGGGCGATCGTCGCCGACGAGGCGGTAACCTCTCGTGCCAGCCTGCCGACCATGACCGCCGGCTGCCCGCGCCATGACTGGATGTCTCTGACCGGCGGCGCGCTGGGTCAGAGCCTGTCCGCGGCGGCGGGTGCCGCCATCGCATGCCCGGACCGGCCCGTGCTGTGTCTGCAGGCGGATGGGGCGGGCATGTACGCGCCCCAGGCGCTCTGGACCATGGTCCGGGAAGGACTCGATGTTACCGTGCTGATCTACGCCAATCGCACCTACCGCATCCTGCACAACGAGCACGCCCGGCTGGGGCTCGGTGAAGTCGGTGAGGCGGCTCGAAGGCTGCTGGATATCGGCAACCCGGAGCTGGACTGGACGCATATCGCCCGGGGCATGGGCATGCCGGCGGTCCGGGTCGGCGACAACGAGGCGTTGCACCGGGAGCTGGGGATCGCGCTCAACGAGCCCGGGCCGCACCTGATCGAGGCGGTGATCGCCTAGGCGCTCGGCTGGGCCGGGCGAGACGGGCGCTATGGGCTGGCCGCGCCGGTCACCCCCGTTGCAGCATCTCCGCCATCCGGGCGTGCACGGCGTTGACGGCCTTCAACGGGCGCAGCATGACCTTGAAGTCGGTGATGCGGCCCTCGTCGTTCCACCGGATGATGTCGACGCCGTCTATGTAGATGCCGTCGATCTCCGTTTCGAATCTACTAACCGACCCAGGCGCATTGCCAAGCCTCAGCGTGACTGAGTGGCCCGTCGGCAAGGCGCGCGAGCGCCGGCGTGGCGAGACCACGTCAAGGGAGCGCAACACCGCTGACGGGCCACTCAGTCGCGCCCTCGGGGTGTGCGTCTGCGCCGCCGTGGACTGCGTTGTTCGTCGCTTATGTAGCCTTGCTACACTGCGCTCCTCCCGCCTTGCCACAACGACGCCGACGCACACTGAGGCTTGGCAATGCGCCTGGGTCGGTTAGTCGGCATGGCATCGCGCTCGCCGATGATCTCCCGGACATAGCGGAACTGCTCTCCGTTGAGCACCTCGAAGGCGGCGGCCAGGTACTTTCGGGTGATCGCCTTGCCCACCTGGGGCGTGTGCACGACGGGGGAGTGAAACGTTGCCTCCTCCGCCAGCAAATCGTTGAGGGCTGCCGCGTCCTTGTTCGCCGCGGCTCGATGCCATCGTTCGATCGTGTCACTCATGGAAGGCTCCGTGCACCGTTCTCGAATCCCCGCCACGGGGGTTGCTCACGCCAGCGCGCCGTCGGTTGAGGTCGGCTCCGGCGTCCCGGCGGCGCTGTCCGCCCGGGCGGTCTGCCGCACTACACAGTTCCGGCCCCGTGCCTTGGCGGCGAAGAGACGCTCATCGGCGGCCGACAGCAACCGGTCCAGATCATGCCCGTCCGCGCCGAGCTGGGCCACCCCGAAACTCGCCGTCAACGGGATTTCGGCCGCCCCGAGCCGGACCGGCCGCGCCCCAAGGCTCGCCCGCAGGGCTTCCGCGACCCCGGCCGCCGCGTCGATGTCGCTGTCTACCAGCAGAATGGCGAACTCCTCGCCGCCCTGCCGGCAGGCGACGTCCGTGGCGCGCAGCCGCTGACGCAGCAATGCCGCCACGTGTACGAGGGCCGCGTCGCCCGCCTCGTGGCCGTGCCGGTCATTGACCCGCTTGAAGTGGTCCAGGTCCATGAGGATCAGGCTCAGCGGCACCGGCTGGCGCTCGGCGCGATCCAGCTCCCGCTGGAACACGGTCTTCAGATGACTGCGGTTGGCGAGCCCGGTCAGGGCGTCGGTGGAGGCCTGTTCCGCCAGCCGTCGTTCGGAGCGCTCGCGCGTGTACTCGGCCACGTGTGACAGCGCGAGGATGACGGCCGAGCTCATGGCCACGTTGGCGACGCCGATGGTGTTGACCAGCTCCGGGTTGTCGCCGAAACGGCCGAAGTAGATGGCGCCCGCGCCGAAGAGGAATGCACCGGCCATCGCCAGGCCCAGCCAGCGGCCCAGCAGGAGATGGGAAATCATGGGGATCAGCAGCACCCAGACGAACACCGTGGGCGAAGCCCTTGGTGTGGCCAGGGCAAACAGCAGGGCACTGAAGAATGGCAGCAGGTAGGCCAGGGTCCAGCGGGTGAGGTGCGGTGTTTGCCGGACGACGAACATGAGCGCGAGTGCCACCGCGCCCATGGCAAGCTCGACGCCCGCGAGGGCGTAAACGCCGCGCTGCAGGTTCAGGACCCCGAACAGCAATGCCCCGACGATCGTAACCACCAGAAGCGCCATGAGCGTGGCGCGCCGATGTGGGGGCTCCGGCGGGGTTCCTGGAAACGCCAATTCGTGCCTCGTGACACCCGGTTGGATTCTGCGTCCCTGCGTATTGAACGCGTAAGCGTCCTAGGCCACTCCACGCGACACGACAGCATCGGCGAACGATGCCGTGATGTCCACTGTTGCGGCGGATAACCGCGACCAGTTCACACCGGCACGTGAGCGGGAAGCGGCACGGCCGCTTCCCGCCCGGGCACATATTCGCCTTGCAGCGCCTGGTGCCGTGCTCAGCCGCCGTGGGCCGGGCAGACCAGCACCTTGCCTTCACGCCCGCCGGCGTTGGCCTCGGCCACCGCCTGCTTTATATCGCCCACGTCATAGGTGGCGTGGATCCGGGCCTTGAGCTTGCCCTGGGCGATCAGCGCGGTCAGCTCCCCGAAAAGGGCCTTCTGCCGGTCTCGGTCGGCGTTCCGGAACCATTTGGCGAGCCAGAAGCCGCGTACGCGGACGTCGCGGAAGACGATGGACTTCGGCGAGACCATGCAGGGCTCACCGCTCATCATGCCGTAGTTGACCAGGGTGCCTTCCTCGGTCAGGCAGTCGGCGAGATGATCGGTGGCCTCACCGCCGATGGCGTCGATGGCGAGCCGGATCTCGGCGCCGCCCGTGGCCTCGGCCACGCGCTCGGCCAGGTGGTCGCCGTCCACCAGCACGACATCGCCGCCAGCGGCCTTGACCGCCTCCGCGGCCGATTCCCGGCGCACCACGTTCACGGTCCGGATGCCCCGCTGAGCCGCGAGCTGTACCAGGTAGCCGCCCACGCCGGAGTTGGCGCCGTTCTGGATGACCCAGTCACCGGGTTGCAGATCCACGAACTCGCTCAGCAGCAGCGACGCGGTGGGCGGGTTCACGGTGATCATCGACAGCTGCTGCGGGTCGGCGCCGGCGGGCAGCGGGATGAGCCGCCGCGGCTCGGTGACCATGTGGGAGGCCCACGTGCCGGATCCTACCGGCAGCAGCACGATGTCGCCCTCGGAGACGCCTTCGGCGCCCTCGCCCAGGGCGGCCACGCGGCCGACGCCCTCGTTGCCGCCCTGCGCCGGCAGGGGCGGCAGCATGCCGTAGTCGCCGGTCAGCGTCAGCACATCGGAGGGATTGATGGGCGCCGCCACGACCTCCACCAGCACCTGGCCCGGGCCGGGCGCTGGCGTCTCCGTCTCCACCGCGTGGATGACGTCCTCGGGGACGGGGCCGCGTTCCTCGTACACCGCCTTCAGCATAACCTTTACTCCGGTTGCATAGTGAAACTGGATTGCCAGTGTAGTCGTCCCGGCACGGGGCGTCACCCCTGCCGCTCAGAAGCGTAACGTCGCGTTCTCCGTGAGGACGTGCGCGGCACCGGTCTCAACGTCGATCCGCAGACGTATCCCCGCCAGGCCGGTGTCAGCTTTTTCAGAACCGGCTCCCCAGCATTCCTGAACGCGGCCGAGCATGCCGCACGGCGGCGGCCGACGCAAAGGGCGTCCGGCGGTGCCGCGGGAAGGCTTGGCGAGGTGGCGACGCGGTTGAACGGGGGGCTGCCCGGCGAACCGGCAGAAGGAGGCCCGGCCGGCGGTGCCGGCCGGGCTGGGGCGGCCTACGGGCAGGCCGGCGCGAACGGTCGATCCACCGTGGTGAACTGGCAACCGTAGTCCGGATCAGCCACGGTGGCCGGGTCGAGCACGTCGTCGCCCGCCGGGCGGATGCCGGCCTCCACCCAGCCGACCAGGTCGGCGAAGGCCTGTTCCTGCTCCTCGGTGGTGAAGGCGCAGTGGCCGACGTCGCGAATGGCCCGCTGCACCAGCAGGTCGCTCTTGCCCTGCTCGGCGACTTCCCGCGCGTAGATCTGCTGCATGTGGAAGGGCACGAACAGATCGCCGAGCGTGTGAATGGAAATCACGGGCACCGGCAGATCGCCGCTGATCTTGGGCACGTTGGCGATACCCCGGCTGCGCCGTGCCTGCGGGTCGGCGGCGACCCGGAGCACGTTCTGATTGAGCATCATCTCCTCGCCCGACAGTGCCGGATCGCCGTCCAGCTGGTAGACCGTGCCCACGTTGGTGGAGACATTGCCCGGGAGGACGCCGGAGAGCGTGCCGTCGTCGTCGCCAAACTGCAGCAGGAAGTCCGCCCAGATCAAGAAGGCGATGTCGTAGAGCGGACGGTCGCCGCCGGTCAGGTACTTGGTGGCGGCCTTCACGGTCTCGCCGTCCGTGTTGAGCAGGGACGGATAGGCCGGTCCCAGCGCGGCCACCAGGTCGGGGCGCACTTCGGTCTGGAAGTCCGGGTCGGGGTAGGTGGCGTCGATGCCGGCGGCGGCCTGGGCCACGAGGTTGTAGCTGAGGAAAAAGTCGAACAGCTCTACGTCGCCCATGACGCCGCACATGGGCAGGGCGCCGTCGTAGGCCTTCGGATACTGCTCGATGGTCGCCCCCGTGATGTGGCCACCCATGGAATGGCCCATGATGTAGGTCCGATCAGGCTTGCCCACGAGCCCGTTGAACAGCTTGGTCAGTGCGTGGGTGTCCTGGATGCCGGCTTTCACATCGTAGCGGTTCTTGCTGTAGCTGGAAGCCGCCCAGGCGAAGCCGTTGTCCACCAGGTAGGCCCGGATGCTGGGATTGCTCACCGTCAGCTCCGGCCCTTCGCCCCGGAAACCGTGAGCGTAGAGCACGAGGTCGCCATTCCAGTTGGCAGGAACCTCGACCCGGTAGCCGGCGTTCTTGTGTACGCCCCAGTACCGTTCGGTCGTGGTTCCCGGCAGGGCGTCGAATGGTAGCTTGGTCTCGTCAACGAAGAAGTCGGGGATGCTCTGCTGCTGGGCAATGGCCGCCGTCCACGGGATGGAGAACACCGCAATGGCCATGACTGTCAGTCGGAAATACCTGCTTAACATGAGTCGCTCCTCGGAATTGTTGTGATCGGCCGGCGGACATGCCGGCACTTGTCCCGGGTTCGGTGTCGGCGTCCTTGCCGGGGGCTGCAACCGCTGCTGTGTTTTTTTGCGAACCCTGAGCGCTAATATAGTCCGCTGCACGGGGAATGACCCGCTTTATTCACCATCCCCGGGCGATCCGGTCAAAGCCGTTCTTCGCCGTGCCCCGCGAGCCCCGCGTGGGCGACGGCAGACTATGAGGAGAAGCAATTGAGCGATTCCGAGAGCATACGCAGTCTGATCATGCGCAAGGACGACCTGAACCGGATGCGGGTCGCGAGCGAACCCGCCATGGGCGAGCCGGAGAAGGGTGACGCCCTGCTGGCGGTGCGCCGGTTCTCCCTGACCACGAACAACATCACCTATGCCGCATACGGCGACCCCATGGGTTACTGGGCGTTCTTCCCGTGTTCAGATCCGGCATGGGGCCGGATGCCGGTATGGGGGTTCGCCGACGTGGTTGCCTCCGCGGCGGACGGTCTGAACGTCGGCGAGCGCATCTACGGCTTTCTGCCCATGGCGGACCGGCTTCGCGTGCGGCCGGGCCGGGT
The DNA here is from genome assembly GCA_013519935.1 of Ectothiorhodospiraceae bacterium WFHF3C12. Taxonomy (GTDB): domain Bacteria; phylum Pseudomonadota; class Gammaproteobacteria; order Nitrococcales; family Nitrococcaceae; genus WFHF3C12. The sequence continues at coordinate 6,120 of JACDUA010000113.1, forward strand.
TCGCCACGGTGGGTTCGTGGACACCATGCCGCATCGCGGCGAGCTGCCGGGCGGCTACAATCAGTACGTGCGGTGCCAGTCCGACGCCCTGTATACCCCCGACACCGAGGCCCTTCAGGCCATATACCGGCCGCTGTACGTCACCTCGTTCACACTGGCCGACTACCTCAGGGACAACGCCTTCTTCGGTGCGAGTCGCATCATCCTGTCCAGCGCCTCCAGCAAGACTGCCTACGGCACCGCGTTCAACCTGGCCGGCGACGGCGTGGAGGTGGTGGGACTGACGTCCCCGGGCAATGCCGGCTTTGTCGGCGATACCGGTTTCTATGACCGGGTGCTGGACTACGCCGAGGTCACCGACCTGCCGCCGGACGAACCCGCGCTCTACGTGGACTTCTCGGGTAATCGCCCACTGCGGGCGGACATTCACCAGCACTTCGGTGATCGGCTGCGCTTCAGTTCCGTCGTGGGTTCGGCGCAGACGACGCAGCTGCCGCGGAAGATGGAGCTCCCCGGTCCGAAACCGCAGTTCTTCTTCGCGCCGGACCAGATCGCGAAACGTCAGAAGGAATGGGGCGCCGCGGTATTCGCCGAGCGGTTCGGCAAGGCCTGGTCGACCTTTCTGGAGCGTGCGTCCGATCCGGGACGGCCGCTGATACGGGTCGTGCGGGGACAGGGCTACGCCGAGGCGCAACAGGTGATAGCCAGCCTGCTTTCCGGATCGGTGCCGCCGATGGAAGGGCACGTGATCGATCTCGATTGAATGCCCCGGGCTGCCCGCACGCGCACGGCCCCTGGAGGGCCGTTCCGCGATGGCAGGCGCGCCGTAAGGCGGCTCCGGGAGCCGGGCTCCGTGGATCTGTGAACGGAAGCGCAGAAACAAATCGCGCGCGTTTTCGCGATCCCGGCAGTCGGCAATACTGAGCGGAGCGGTTTTGGATGGGGCAAGCGCGAGACTGCGCGCTGGGGGCAATATTGGATTTTTCGCCGTTTCAGGACTTCGAGTCCGCCTCGCGCGCCGACAGCGCGATGTACCGCAGAAAGGTGCGTCATCCGGGGGCTGTCGGCTAGCGTCGTGCTGCCCGGAGACGTGATGCCTGGATGCGGGTCGGTCGGGACATGAACGGCGGGGCTTCGAATAGCGCGGCCCGGCAGGCGCCGTCTCTGGACACGGAGCGGGAGCGGATGAGGCTGTCCGACTCGCTGGTCAGTGCCATGCACCGGCTGGATTCCGACTCGGACGCGGACGTCCTGCTGCAGAGTTTCGCCGACCTCGTCGTGGGCGCGACGCCCCATTTCAAGCTGGCCTGGTTCTACATCGGCGACCCGGAGGCCGACGCGATCCGCCCCGCCTACAACGCCGGGCCGCGCAGTGACTACGGCGAGTCCCTGGTGGTACGGCGGTCCGCGGCGGAGCTCAATGGGCCCGTGCGCCGCGCCCTGGGCGGCGGCGAACCGGTGAACCAGAATGTCCCGGCGCGCCTCACGGCTCTGCAGCGCCTGCTGCCCGGCGCCGCCCGGGCGCAGCGTGCCGCGGTGGAGGCCGGCGTGCGAGCGGTGCTTGCCATGCCGTTCCAGCTGCCTAACCGCCCGGACTGGGGGCTCACGGTCATCTACGCCGATACCGAGGGCTATTTCGATCGCGTCGGGCTGGAGCCCTTCCGGGCGCTCGGGCGGCTGGTCCAGGTTGGCCTGGACCGTATCGGGCTGCGTGAGAGCGAGCAGCGTAGCCGGGCCGACGTGGAGCGGGCACGCAGCCAGGATGCGCTGACCGGCCTCTATAACCGTACCGGTCTGGACGCCCGGCTGCGGGAGGTGCAATCAGTCGAGCCGCGGGACTGGTGGCTGGTGCAGCTGGATCTGGACGACTTCGGCGCGCTCAACGCCACCGGCGGTGAGGTCCTGGGTGATGCGGTGCTTCGCGAGCTCGCTCGCCGGCTGCTCGATCTCGCCGGCGACGCGGGTTTGGTCGCCCGTTCCGGCCCCGACGAGTTCATGCTGGCGTTGCCCCGGGAACAGCCCGCCGAGGCGCTGGCCGAGGCCTGCCAGACCCGGGTCTCGGAGCCCATGGACGTCTCCGGGACCCATCTGGCGCTCAGCGCCGCCGTGGGTGTCGCGGCGC
>JACDUA010000114.1 GCA_013519935.1 Ectothiorhodospiraceae bacterium WFHF3C12
CCCGTAGCCGGCTGGCGTTGCCGCGGTCGGCGAAGGCGCCGAGCTGAAGGAAATACGCCACGTCCCCGGCCGGCGCCGCTGCCGGTTCCTCGGCATCCTCACCGGGGCGCAGCACGCGGATCTCCACCGGCGCGGTGCCGTCGCCGAGCATGTCCAGCCGGTTTGCCGCGGCGTAGGACAGGTCGATGATGCGGTTATCGATGAACGGCCCGCGGTCGTTGACCTTGACGGTTACTTCACGGCCGTTGCGCAGGTTGCGCACGCGCACGTAGCTGGGCAGCGGCAGCCGCTTGTGGGCGGCGGTCATGGCGTACATATCGTAGGACTCGCCGCTGGAGGTGCGCCGGCCATGGAACTTCTTGCCATACCACGACGCGATGCCGCGCTGGACGAAGTCGTCGGCGGATTCCATGACCTGGTAGCGCCGGCCGTTGACCTCGTAGGACTCGGGATTGCCATAGCGGCTGCGGGGTTCGTCGCGGGGCACGGGCTCGCGCACGTTGCTGACGTCGCGTGGCTGATCCGGCGGTCCGTCGCCGCTGCCGAACGGCTCGGAGACCGCGCAGCCCGCGAGCAGCAGCATGGAAGCGGCCACGAGCAGGTGCCTCATCGCGCGCCCCGGCGCTCGGCGATGGCTTCGGCGAGCTGATACACGGCCATGGCGTAAAGCGGGCTGTGGTTGTAGCGGGTAATGACGTAGAAATTGCGGTAGGCGGCGAAGTATTCCGGGCCGTCCTCGCCCTCCAGTCTCAGGAGCTTCGCGCTGCGTCCGCCGTCCACGTCCTCCGGCACCGACACGCCCGCGCCGCGCAGCTCCGCCGCGGTGGAGCGGGGCTTGAGATCGTCGTTGAGCAATGATTCCCACGCCTCGCCGTTGACGCTCACCGGGTCGACGACCGGCGCGCCCGGCTGCCAGCCATGGCGCTCGAAGTAGTTGGCGACGCTGCCCACCACATCGGGGATTTCGTCCCAGAGATCGCGCCGGCCGTTGCCGTTGAGGTCCACGGCATAGGCGCGATAGCTGCTGCTGATGAACTGCGGTACGCCCATCGCGCCCGCGTAGGATCCGCGGGGCTCTGTGAGGTCGATGCCCTCCTCGCGGGCGAGGAGGAAATACTGCTTGAGCTCGCGCCGGAAGAAATCGCCGCGTGGCGGATAGTCGAAAGCCAGCGTGCGCAGGGCGTCCAGCACCCGGTGACGTCCCCGGTGGCGGCCGTAGCGCGACTCCACGCCGATAATGGCCACCATGACCGGCGCCGGCACGCCATACCGGGCCGTGGCTTCGTTCAGCGTCGACTCGTGGGTATCCCAGAAGGCGATGCCCTCGTCGATTCGTGCCTCGGTGAGGAAGATCGGACGATAGCGGTACCAGGGCAGGGCCTCGGCGGGACTGGTGATGGCGTCGATGATCTCCTGCTGGTAGGCCGCCTGGGAGAGCACCCCGAAGACCCGGTCGGCGTCGAAGTCGTGTTCCCGCGCCATTTCCTCGGCGAACTGCTGATAGGCCGCGGCCTCCAGGCCGCTCGTCCGGGCCGGGGCGGCGCACGCGGCCACGAGCACGGCCAGGCCGAGAGCGCGCGCCAGGCGCGCGATCCCCGGCGGGTTGCGGGTGGGCATTGGCCTGTCCTTGCGTGAGGCGGGCGTGCTGGTCAACTGGTCCATAACCGCCGGTGTGTGTGGATGGACATGAGCATACCGAAGCCGATCATCATGGTCACGACGAAGGTGCCGCCATAGCTCACCAGGGGAAGCGGCAGTCCCACCACGGGGAGCAGCCCCGTCACCATGCCTACATTGACGAACACATAGACGAAGAACGTCATGGCGATGCTGCCCGCGAGCAGCCGGCTGAACGTGTCCTGGGCCCGGGCGGCGATAAAGGCGCCGCGGGCCACGACCACCGCGTAAAGACACAGCAGCACGCCCACACCCACCAGCCCGAACTCCTCGCTGAGCACGGCGAAGATGAAGTCGGTATGGCGCTCCGGCAGGAATTCCAGCTGGGCCTGGGTGCCATTGAGGAAGCCCTTGCCGTAGACGCCACCCGAACCGATGGCGATCTTCGACTGGATGATATGGTAGCCGGCCCCGAGGGGATCGCGCTCGGGATTGAGGAAGGTGAGCACGCGCTGTCGCTGGTAGTCGTGCATGAAGTAAAACCACAACACCGCCGCGGCCGGGCCGGCGGCAATGGCGGTGCCGATCAGTAGCCGCCAGGGCAGGCCCGCCAGGAACAGGACGAAGAAACCGGAGGCGGCCACGATGACGGCCGTGCCCAGGTCCGGTTGCTGGCCGATCAGCGCCGCCGGGACGGCGATCATGACCACGCTCAGGCCCAGACGCCTCCAGCGCGGCGGCAGGGCCCCGTCGGCCAGGAAGTACGCCAGCATCATCGGCAGGGCGACCTTCATCAGCTCGGAGGGCTGGAAGCGCGCAACGCCCAGGTTCAGCCAGCGCTGGGCGCCGCCGCCGCTGACGCCGAAGAACACCACGGCCACGAGCATGGCCAGCCCCACGATGTACAGCCACGGCGCCCAGCGCCGCAGGGCCTGGGGCGAGAGCTGCGCCACCACCAGCATGGCGGCGAAGGCCACCGCCAGCCTTGTAAGCTGACGCTGCACTGCCTCCATGTTGGCGCCGAAGGCGCTGTAGAGCACCACAAGGCCCAGCCCGGCGATGAGCACCAGTGCGCCGAGCAGCACGCCGTCCAGGTGCAGGCGGCGCTGCAGGGAGCCCATCTGGCGCGGGGCGACGCCGTTGTCGTCGCCGTTAAGAATCATCCCTGTTCCCCCCGCGCAGGTAGGCGTCAATTACGGTCTTGGTCACCGGTGCGGCCGTGGCGCTGCCGCTGCCGCCGTGCTCGACCACCACCGCCACGGCGATCTGCGGGTCCTCGGCGGGCGCGAACGCCAAGAACAGGGCGTGATCGCGCAGCTTGCGCTCGAGCTCTTCCTCGTCGAGCTGTTCTTCCTCGTCCTTGGGCAACCCGAAGACCTGGGCCGTGCCGGTCTTGCCGGCGATCCGGTAGTCTTCCGGTGCAATGCTGCGGGCGGTGCCGCGTTTGCCGTGGACCACCTCGACCATGGTGTCCCGGATCAACTCCCAGTCGGCCTCGCGCTTGATCTGGATCGGCGTCTTCGGCTCCCGGGCCACCGGCTCGGTTCCCGCGCTGGTGCCCATCCGGTCCAGCAGGTGAGGCTGGATCCGGGTGCCGGAGCGTGCCAGGTCGGCGGTGGCCTGGGCGAGCTGCAGCGGCGTGGTGAGGAAGAAACCCTGGCCGATACCGGTGATCACCGTTTCGCCGTGATACCAGGACTCGCCCTTGGCCCGGCGTTTCCACTCCTTGGATGGCAGCACCCCGGGCAGCTCCCCGGGCATGTCGATCCCCGTGGGCCGGCCGAAGCCGAAGGGCGCCAGGGTCTCGTTGATGGCCTTGATGCCGGTGTTGTAGGCCAGGTCGTAGAAATAGACGTCGCAGGACTGGGCAATGGCCTGCTTGAGATCCAGCGGCCCGTGGCCCACGCGCTTCCAGCACCGGTAGCGATGGTTGTCGTTGGGCAGGCGATAGTAGCCAGGGCAGAACACGCTCTTCTCCGGCGTGATGGTATTCGTTTCCAGGCCGGCGAGGGCGATGAACGGCTTGATCGTCGATCCCGGCGGATACTGGCCCCGCAGCACCCGGTTGAACAGCGGCTGGAACGGGGCGCTGCGCAGCGCCCGGTAGGCGTCGATGCTGATGCCGTTGACGAACTGGTTGGGGTCGAAGGTGGGCTTGCTCACCAGGGCCAGCACTTCGCCGGTGCCCGGGTCCAGGGCGACGACGGCGCCGGCCTCCTCACCGAGGGCCTCGTCGGCGACACGCTGCAGGCCGATATCGACGGTCAGATAGAGGTCCTTGCCGGGAACCGGCGCTTCGCGGCTCAGGCTGCGCAGGATGCGGCCCCGGGCATTCGTCTCCAGCCGCTCCACGCCGGCCTGGCCGTGCAGCGTCTGCTCGTAGTGGCGCTCGATGCCGGTCTTGCCGAAATGGCTGGTACCGCGGTAATTGGCGGCGTCCACCCGCCGCAGCTCGTTCTTGTCGATGCGCCCGACATAGCCCACCAGGTGGGAGGTGAGGTCACCGAAGGGGTAGTGGCGCATCAGGTGGGCCTTGACCTCCACGCCCGGGAAGCGGTGGCGGTTGACCGCCAGCCGGGCGACCTCCTCGTCGGTGAGCTGAAGCTTCAGTGGAATCTCCTGGAAGCGCCGGCTGTGTCCCACCGACTCGTGGAATCGCTCCAGGTCCGTCTCCCGCAGGGTGACCAGTCCCTCCAGCCGTTTCAGAGTCTCGTCCAGGTCCGGCACCTGCTCGGGGGTGACCACCAGCCGGAAGGCGGGACGGTTCTCCGCCAGCAGCACGCCGTTGCGGTCGTAGATGAGCCCCCGGGTGGGCGGCGCCGGCGCCAGCCGCACACGGTTTTGCTGGGAGAGATGGCTGTAGTGCTGGTAACCGTAGACCTGGAGGTAGGTCATGCGGGCGAGCAGCAGCATCAGCAGCAGCGTCATCACCGCCAGCGCGATAATGATCCGGCTCTGGAGGATCCGGTTCTCCCGGAATCGGTCCTTGATGATGCTGTGCGGAGCCATTGCTGGTTATCTGTGCCTCATAGGCGGCGCGGTCACTGTACCCGGTAGCGGCGCCGTATCTCCCGCAGGAATACGAACACCACCGGCCAGAACAGCGTGCCGATCAGCGCCGGCGTCCAGAACACCCAGTCCGCCGCCGGCCGGCCGATCAGGCCGTTGATCCAGTACAGGAGCAGTCGGATCAGCAGCAGCAGGACCAGCACGCTGAGCGCCTGCTGCCACAACGGGAAGACACGGATGCGCTGGTGGAGTTTCAGGGTCAGGTACGCCACCAGGGCAAAAGCCAGGGCGTGCGCGCCGAGCAGCGTGCCTACCAGGGCGTCCTGGAACAGCCCAACGAGCCACGCAACGCCCACGCCCACCCGTTGAGGCAGGGCGAGAACCCAGTAGATGATGATCAGCGCCGACCAGTCCGGCCGCAGCTGCTCCGCCTCCGCCGGCAGCGGCAGCACCGTCAGCAGATAGCCGATGATGATGCTGACCAGGATGACCCAGCCGCCGTGGTGTCGAACGATGGTCATTCGGCGGCCTCCGCGGACGGCTCGCCGGGCGGGGCGTCAGCGGCGGCCTGGCGGGGCGTCTCGTCCCGGCGAACCAGCAGCACCTGCTGGCTGCGGTTGAGGTTGGCCAGGGGCGTGGCCGTGACCTCGGCGAAGGGCTGTCCCGGATCGATCTCGACCTTCTTGACCCGGGCCACCGGGTAGCCCTTGGGAAAGCGCCCGCCCAGGCCGGAGGTTACCAGCAGATCACCCGCCCGGATGTCGGAGTTGTTGGGCAGGCTGCTGAGCTCCAGCAGATTCAGGTTGCCGGTGCCTATGGCCACGCTGCGGATGCCGTTGCGGTTGACCTGAACCGGGATTGCGTGGCTCGGATCGGTGATCAGCCGCACCATGGCCGAGAACGGGCCCACCTTGTCCACCTGACCCATGACGCCGTGGGCGTCCAGCACGGGCTGGCCGCGGTATACCCCCGCCTCGCCGCCCTTGTCGATCTGCAGCAGATGGGTATAGGGGTCCAGGTCCACCCGCATGAGCTCGGCGATAAGCACCGACTCGCCAACCTCGTAGGCCGAGTCCAGCAGCTCGCGCAGGCGGATGTTCTCCACCTCCAGGGCGTCCAGTTTCTGCAGCCGCGCTTCATAGAGCAGGTGCTGGGCGCGCAACCGGGCATTCTCCTCGCGCAGCTCCCGGCGGGTCTTGAAGCGATCCACCATGAAGTCGCTGGTCTCCGAGGGCAGGTTGGCCAGTACGCGTACCGGGTATAGGGCCGCCGAAAGGGTGTAGCGCACCGGCTCCAGGAGATCCTGGCGATGGTCGACGGTCATCAGTACCGCGGAGGCCACGGCCAGGATGACCAGCCGCGCGGTTAACGAGGGTCCCTGTTGGAATAACGGTTTGATGGTCGTCCCCTGGCGTTGGCCGCGCCAGCCGGAGACTCATTCATCCCATGCAGCCGGCGGGGCTCGCTCCCCATCACGAAGATTGATGTCGCCACAATAACGGACCGGCGGGATCACTGCCGAGACGTTCGTCCCATCTCGGCCCGGCCTGCCCCGGCCCGCGCGGCTATTCGCTGACGAACAGGTCGGTGCCGCGCTCGTCCATCAGCTCGATGGCCCGGCCGCCGCCCCGGGCGACGCAGGTGAGCGGGTCGTCCGCCACCACGACCGGCAACCCCGTCTCCTCCATCAGCAGCCGGTCAATGTTGCGCAGCAACGCGCCGCCGCCGGTGAGCACGATGCCGCGCTCGGCCACGTCGGCGCCCAGCTCGGGCGGGGTCTGCTCCAGGGCCGTCTTCACCGCGCCGACGATGCCCGACAGCGGCTCCTGCAGCGCCTCCAGGATCTCGTTGCTGTTCAGCGTGAAGCTGCGCGGCACGCCCTGGGCCAGGTTGCGGCCCTTGACCTCCAGCTCGCGGACCTCGGTGCCCGGGAACGCGGTGCCGATCTCGTGCTTGATGCGTTCTGCGGTGGACTCGCCGATGAGGATGCCGTAGTTGCGTCGCACGTAGTTGGTGATGGCCTCGTCGAAGCGATCGCCGCCGATGCGCACCGAGGCGGAGTAGACGATGCCGTTGAGCGACAGCACGGCCACCTCGGAGGTGCCGCCGCCGATATCCAGTACCATCGAGCCGCGGGCCTCGTCCACGGGCATGTTGGCGCCGATGGCCGCAGCCATGGGCTCCTCGATGAGATAGACCTCGCGGGCGCCGGCGCCGGCGGCCGATTCCTTGATGGCGCGACGCTCCACCTGGGTCGAACCGCAGGGCACGCAGACGAGCACGCGGGGGCTGGGCTTGAAGAAGCGCGCTTCATGCACTTTCTTGATGAAGTACTGAAGCATCTTCTCCGTCACCGTGAAGTCGGCGATGACGCCGTCCTTCAGCGGCCGGATGGCCTTGATGGTGCCCGGCGTGCGGCCGAGCATGCTCTTGGCCTCGTGGCCCACGGCAGCGATGGTCTTGGGGCCACCGTCACGATCCTGACGTATGGCGACCACCGAGGGCTCATTCAGAACGATGCCTTGACCCCGCGAATAGATGAGGGTGTTGGCGGTGCCCAGATCGATCGAGAGGTCGTTGGAAAAAAGCCCTCGTATGCCCTTGAACATCAACTGCTACTCTGCTTAGGAAAAGGCGGTAATCTAACAACGGGTAGGGGTTTGGGCAAGCGACCACTTGTGGTACTTTCTAGCGCTTCTCAGTCCGCCCGTGACGGAGTCCCGACAAATGTCCCTGGAACCCTCGCAAGTCAAGGAAATTGCGCATTTGGCGCGACTTGCCATCGAAGAGCACGATATACCCTCTTACGCGAAAAATCTATCGGAGATCCTGGCCTTCGTGGAGCAGATGAATGCCCAGGACACCGAAGGGGTCGAGCCCATGGCTCACCCGCTGGACATGACCCAGCGACTGCGCCCCGACGAGGTCACCGAGCCGGACCAGCGCGAACGCTTCCAGGCCATTGCCCCGGCCACCGAAGCCGGTCTTTATCTCGTGCCCAAGGTCATCGAATAGCAGATTTCGTTGTTCAGGAACCGGCCGGCGCCGCCGATGCGCCCCGACCCGTCCGAGGAATTCAAGCAGCATGCACGATAAAACCGTTGCCGAGCTCGCCAAGGCCCTGCGTGCCGGTGAGTACTCCAGCGTGGAGCTCACCAGGGCCTACCTGGAGCGTATTCGCCAGTACAACGCCACGCTCAATGCCTACGTCACCGTTACCGAGGAGCAGGCCCTGGCCCAGGCGGAGGCGGCCGACGCCAAGCGCGCCGCCGGCGAGGCCGGCCCGCTGACCGGCGTGCCCATCGCCCACAAGGACATCTTTTGTACCGACGGGGTGCGCACCAGCTGCGGCAGCCGCATGCTGGACAACTTCATCGCGCCTTACGACGCCTTCGTCGTGGAGCGGCTGCGCGAGGCCGGCTGCGTAATGCTGGGCAAGACCAACATGGACGAGTTCGCCATGGGCTCGTCCAACGAGACCAGCTACTACGGCGCCGTCCGCAACCCCTGGGCCGAGAGTGCCGTGCCCGGCGGCTCCTCCGGCGGCTCCGCGGCGG
>JACDUA010000115.1 GCA_013519935.1 Ectothiorhodospiraceae bacterium WFHF3C12
GGCCCGTGCGGCGGCGATCGCCGCCGAGGCCCGGGAAGCACTCCAGAATGAAGGCGGCGCCGGCGTGGGTGCCGCCGAGGCATCCCGGGACGGCGGGCGCCGCCGCCTGGAAGGCGAGTACATCGACCGCGTGAGCATTCGCCGCGAGCCCGAAACCCGGGCGGCCGATTCCCCATTTGCGCGTCGCTTCGCCCAGGTGCAGTCCATGGGCGCTCCCGAGTTGATGGCCGTCGGTGGCCGCCTGGACATGTTCGCCTGAATGCGGTCTCCGTGGTGGATAGTGGCGCCCCGGTGCGGGCGCCTGCGATAATCCCACCCTTTTGCGCGGGGGATATCGCGACCGGTGACCATGACGCCCTGGCAACGCTACCAGCAGGATCTGCAGCATCCCGAATTCGAGCAGGACCCGGCCCAGGCCGAAGCGGTCGCGGCTCTGCAGGACCTGTACGAGCGGCTGGTCGAAGAGAAAGACAGTCCGCGCCGGCGCGGACTGCTGGCACGGTTGCGGCGCAGGCCCGTGGAGCCGGTGACCGGTCTTTATCTCTGGGGCGGCGTGGGCCGGGGCAAGACCTACCTGGTGGACACCTTCTACGAATGCCTGCCCTTCGAGGCGAAGCGGCGCATGCACTTCCACCGTTTCATGCACGAGGCCCACGAGGCCATGAAGCGCTACACGGATCGCCAGGATCCGTTGGCCCTGATCGCGCGGGAGTTCGCCGCCAGCACCCGCGTGCTTTGCTTTGACGAGTTCTTCGTCTCGGACATCGCCGATGCCATGATCCTCGGTGGACTGCTGCACGGCCTGTTCGCGGAGGGCGTCACGCTGGTGGCAACCTCCAACGTGCCCCCGGACGATCTCTACCGCGATGGGCTGCAACGCGAGCGTTTCGTTCCCGCCATCAAGGCCCTCAAGCAGTACACCCGGGTCATGAACGTGGATGGCGGCATTGATTACCGGCTACGTTTTCTCGAGCAGGCCGAGATCTATCATGCCCCGCTGGACGCCGGCGCGGACGCAGTGCTCGCGGACGATTTCGAGCATATAGCGCCGGAGCCCGGGTTGAGCGATACGGTGCTGCGGATCAACGGCAGGGACATCGCCGTGCGGCGGCTCTCCGAGGGTGTTGCCTGGTTCGACTTCGACGCCCTGTGTGACGGTCCGCGCAGCCAGAGCGACTACATGGAAATTGCCCGGGAGTTTCACAGCGTGGTGCTGAGCAACGTACCCGCCATGGACTGGAGCCGGGAGAACCAGGCGCGGCGGTTCATCGCCCTGGTGGATGAGTTCTACGACCGCGGGGTGAATCTGATCATCTCCGCCGAAGCCCAACCCGATGCCCTTTACGAGGGCAAGCGGCTGACCTTCGAGTTCCAGCGCACCGTCAGCCGGTTGCAGGAGATGCAGTCCCAGGAATACCTCGCCATGCCCCATCGCCCATGAACGCACGGCCAGGCGCTCGCGCAGCGTCGTCGAAGTCTCCTTGATTCGACACGGCGGGGTCCGTGCACTATCTATGTAGAGGGCATGCCCACTTGGGCATCGCGCCTGCCGGCACGCGCCGGCCAAAAAAGCAGAATATGCAAAGGCCCGCCGAATGGAGCAGCGTTTCCCTCGAGAGGAGAGGCGGAGCACATGACAACCGCGCTGGTGAAACGGATTCTCACCGCCCACGGCGGCGAGGCTGCATGGCGCAACGCCGTGCGTCTCTACGCCACCTGTTCCATGGGTGGCATGGATTTCGCCACCCGGATGCAGCCCGCGCCCCTGCGCGAGGCCCAGGTCAGCGTGGCGACAACACGGGTCGAGGGCCAGATCGCGCCTTTCGGCATGGCCGGCGATTGCGGCTACTTCGACGAGACCCGGGCCTGGATCGAGGACAGCGCCGGCGAGATCACCTCGGAACGCGAAGTGGCCGGCCCGGCCGGCCGCGCCCGACTATGGTGGGATCGCCTGGACGTGCTCCACAATGCCGGGGGCATCCTGTGGTTCGCCCTGAACCTGCCCGGCCTGCTGCTGCGGCGCGGCGTCAGCTGCGAAGCGCTGGAACGGGTGCGGGCGGGGGGCCAGCACATGGAGCGTCTGCGGTTGAGGTTGCCCGCGAAACTTGCGGTTCAGGGCGCCGAGCACACGCTCTACGTCGACTCCACCGGTATCGTGCGCCGGATCGACTCCCGATCGGTCATCTACGGCGGGATGTTGTCGGTTTCCCAGGTTCTGGAGGGTTACGAGACCTTCGACCGGCTGCTGGTCGCGACTCGCCGCAGCTACTATCCGACCATGCTCAGCGGCTCGCCATGGCAGGTGGCGCGGCTGGTCTGGCTGCATCTGGACGACGTCAGCGTGAGCCGCAGGGCTGAGGACTGACGCGGCAATTCATTATTCACAGAAGCTGTGGATAACCTTGTGGACGCCCGTTGCCTGAGGCGACCATGTTCCTGAACAGCCGGAGAACGGCGTTGGATTGGTGAATTTCTGGTCAGATTAGGCCGGCTCTCCGGAAATCATGAAGTTACGCTTGCTCCCGCCCTGACCCCGGGGGCGTGCCGGCGGAGCGGGGCGGGCGCGGATCCTGACTTGTGAATAAGAAAGCGCCCAACCCGGCCGCCGGCTCGTTCACGCCGCCATGAGCCCCCGGACGTGGGCGGCCGTGCTCTCCGCCAGCGCCCTGAGGTTGTAGCCGCCTTCCAGCGTCGAGACGATACGCCCGCCGCAGAGATAGTCCGCCGCCGACACCAGCTCCTCCGTCGCCCAGGCGTAGTCCTGCTCAGTGAGCTCCAGCTGGGCCAGCGGATCGTTGCGATGGGCGTCGAAACCCGCCGAGATCATGATCAGCTCCGGCTCGAAGCGCATGAGCTCGCGCGTGATCTCGTTGTTGAAATGCTCGCGGAAGTCGTCGGAATTGCTACCGGGCAGCAGGGGAACGTTGAGCAGAGCGCCGGAGACGTTCTCCGGGCGGCTGCCGCTGCCCGGGAACAGGGGGTACTGGTGCGTGGAGCAGTACAGGTAGCCGCGCCTGCCGGCGAGGATGTGTTGGGTGCCGTTGCCGTGGTGCACATCGAAGTCGATGATGGCCACCCGCTGAACGTTGTGAACGGCCCGGGCATGGGCGGCGCCGACGGCGATGTTGTTGAACAGGCAGAAGCCCATGGCGTGGTTCCACTCCGCGTGATGACCGGGGGGGCGGACCGCGCAGAATACCCGGCGGGCCTGATCGGTCATGACCGCGTCGACGGCCTGACGGAGGGCGCCCGCGGCGCGCAGGGCGGCCTCGCCGGAGCGGGGCGAAATGATCGTGTCGGCGTCCAGGGAGCGGTAACCGCTCTGGGGTATGGCGGCAAGCACGCGCTCGATATAGCCGCTGTCATGAACGCGGGCGATTTCGTCGGTGCTGGCGGGCTCGGCCTCGTGGTGTTCCAGTCCGGCGAACTCGTCGCCGGCGAGGCGGTCCAGGATCGCCCGCAGGCGGTCGGCGCATTCCGGGTGATCGGGCCCGGTGTCGTGCTCCATGAACACGGGATGCGTGATCAGCCATGTACTCATTGTTATGGGACCTCGGCGTTGGCTGTCCCGCCATTGTTATGGATTCGCGTGTCCCTGCAAAGCCCGATCGCGCGGCTCGTTATCCATGGATGGTGAATTATTCGTCCGTGTAGAAACGCTGCTCGAACACCAGCTCGAATTCCCGCCCGGCACCCCGAGGCTCGATGTCCAGCCTGAATCGCAGTGTCTCCAGGTGGTCGACGTCGAACGTGCCGATGTAGTAGACCGCGCTGCCCTCATCCACTTCCTGCATGGCGATCCGCCGCAGCTGGCTGTTGGGATTGATCGCTTCGGCCTCGATGCGCGCGGGTACCGCCTCGCCCTGACGCAGGACCGCCACGGTGATCAGGCCGCGGTTGCGGCTGCGCACGATGCCGTAGCTGCGGGCCACCTCCGGCTGCAGCAGGCCGGTGGCGATGGCGTTGTAGTGCACCTGGTAGTCGCCGAACTGCTTCGCGCGTTCCGACTGGGCGAGGCCGGGCAGGCCGAGCAGGGCGAGCAGGACAACGGAGAGAATCCTACGGCGGATCATGGGGCCTCCTGTGGAGCCGGGTGCGGTGCTGTCGCGTCCCCCGCAAGCTGGCGGGGCAGGTCACGGGCCCATTTTACATCGAGGCGCCGGCACCGCGCTGGAATCGGTACAGGGCCACTTCGCCCAGCAGGTTGGGCAGCACGCCGCTGCGCCGGCGCTCGTACCTGGACTGGTCCAGAACCACGCGCTCCAGGATCTCGATGTTCTTCCGCTCGCACAGGGCCTCGAAATCCTTGATGGTGCACAGGTGGATATTGGGCGTGTTGTACCAGGTATGGTGCAGCGCGCCGCTCATGGGCATGCGCCCGCGCAGGGCGAGATACAGCCGCAGCCGCCAGTGGCCGAAGTTGGGAAAGGTGACGATACCCTCCCGGCCGACGCGCAGCATCTCGCCCAGCAGCCAGTCCGGGTAGCGCACGGCCTGGAGTGTCTGGGTCATCACCACGTAGTCGAAGGAGTCGTCGTCGAACTCGGACAGGCCGGCGTCCAGGTCGCTCTGGATGACATTGACGCGGTTGTGCACGCATTCCGCCACGTTGATCGGATCGATTTCCAGGCCGTAGCCGGTGACCTCACGCGTCTCGAACAGGTAGCGCAACAGGCTGCCGTCGCCGCAACCGAGGTCCAGCACGCGGCTGCTGGGCCGGATCCAGTCCGCCACCGCCCGCAGGTCCAGGCGCAGTTCGTTCATGCGCGCACCTCCGTGGCGACCCGGTCCATGTACGCGGAAAACACCGAGAAGTAATGGGTGATGGGCTTGAGGAAGGCGTCGTGGCCCTCATTGGCCTCCACTTCCGCGTAACTGACGTTCTTGTTGCCGTCGAGCAGGGCCCGGACGATCTCCCGGGATCGCGACGGCGGGAAACGCCAGTCGCTGGTGAACGAAACCACCAGGAACCTGGCACTGACGCCTTCCAGTGCCGTCGATAGATCGTCGTCGTATTGCGCCGCCGGGTCGAAATAGTCCAGCGCCTTCGTCATCAGAAGATAGGTGTTGGCGTCGAAGTGCTCCACGAACGTGCGGCCCTGGTGGCGCAGGTAGCTCTCCACCTCGAACTCCACGTCGTAGTTGAAGTTGAAGTCGTCCTTGCCCTTGCGCAGGTCGCGGCCGAATTTCGCCCGCATGGCCTCGTCCGACAGGTAGGTAATGTGCCCGAGCATTCGCGCCAGCATCAGCCCGCGCCGAGGAATGGCGCCGAGCGCCTGGTAGCGGCCGTCGGCGAAGTCGGGGTCGGAACGGATGGCCTGGCGGGCCACCTCGTTGAAGGCGATGTTCTGCGCGGACAGTCTCGGTGCGGCGGCAATGGCCACGACGTGCCGCACCCGGTCCGGGAAATCGATGGCCCACTGGATTGCCTGCATGCCCCCCAGGCTGCCGCCGATCACCGCCGCCCAGGCGTCGATCCCCAGCCGGTCGGCCAGTCGGGCGTGGCTGCGCACCCAGTCGGCGACGGTGACGATGGGGAAGTCGGGCCCGTAGGGCTCGCCGGTCTCCGGGTTGGTGCTGGAGGGGCCGGTGGAGCCGTGGCAGCCGCCGAGATTGTTGACGCAGACCACGAAGAAGCGATTGGTGTCGATGGGTTTGCCCGGACCGATACAGGCCTCCCACCAGCCGGGCTTGCGGTCCCCGTTGTCGTGGTAGCCGGCGGCGTGGTGAGACCCCGACAGGGCGTGGCAGACGAGCACGGCATTGGAGCGCTCGGCGTTGAGCGTACCGTAGGTCTCGAAGACCAGCTCGTAGGCGTCCAGCGTCCGACCGCAGTCGAGCGCCAGCGGCTTATCGAAGGCCTCGCGCTGAGGCTCGACCAGGCCCACTGAGTCTGCCGGAAAAGGGTTATCCATCTATACCGGGGTTGCTGCCGTGAAAAGAGGCACAAGTCTAACAAAGGCCTTTGGGGACGCAACTTGGCGCCGACCGAATACCGGCTGCGCCGGCCTCGCCACGTCTCAGCCCGGCGGCAACGGGAGCCGTGACGCCCGTTCGGGGTGGGCGCCGCGCACGCGCACGCGCTTGTCTCGGCCCGTTTCGCCGGCCTCGATGATTACGGCGGTTTTCGCGACCCCCAGGGTCGCGGCGAGGAAACGGACCAGATGCTTGTTGGCCTTGCCGTCCACCGGCGGCGCCGTGATGCGTGCTTTCAGCCGTTCGCCGAATGGTTCCAGGGCGTCGCTGGACGCCCGAGGCTGCACCCGCAGCTCCAGCACCAGGTCATCGCCGTCCCAGCGAACCGGCTTCATGGGCGGTGTCGCAATAGCATCATATGATCGGTGGCACGGCGCTGTTGAGCGGGCGCATCAGCAGCATCTTCAGTACCTGGATGGCAATGATGGCCGCCAGCGGCGACAGGTCGATGCCGCCAATGGGCGGGATGATCTGCCGGAAGGGGCGCATCAGCGGCTCGGTCATGGAATAGAGCAGGGTCTGCACCGGGTTGTAGCGGTCCGGGTTGATCCAGGAAATAACCGCCATAACGATGATCGCCACGATATAGACCGTGAAAACCAGCCCCACCAGCTCCACCGGCGTGCGTGCCAGGACGTAGATCGGGTTGACCTGGCCGTAGGCCACCAGGGACATCAGCGCCAGTGCCGCTGCCTGGAGCAGGATCATCAGCACCACCGAGGAGATATCCACCCCGGCGAACCCCGGCACCACCCGCCGCAGCGGCCGCAACACCGGCTGGGTGATCTGCACCAGGAACTGTGAGATGGGATTGTAGAAATCGGCCCGCACCATCTGCAGGATGAACCGCAGCATGACCGCGATGATGTAGAGGCCGAAAACGGTGTCGATCAGGAACAGCAACGGATCGCCCAGGTAACTGCCCATTGTTTACTGCTCCCCCAGCATCTTGCCCAGCTCGGCCGCGCGCGCGGCGGCGGCCTTGACCGCCCTGTCCATGAGCTCGCGCACGCCGCCGTCCTCCAGCGTGTTGATGGCCTGCTCCGTCGTCCCGCCCGGCGAGGTGACCCGGTGGCGCAGGCTCTGCGGGTCCTCGTCGCTCTCCAGGGCCATCTTGGCCGCGCCGAGGGCCGTCTCCAGCGCCAGCAGCCGGGCCGTCTCCCGGGGCAGCCCCAGGCCGGCGCCGGATTCCTCCAGCATCTCCATGACCAGGAAGAAGTACGCCGGACCGCTGCCGGAGATGGCCGTCACCGCATCCATCAACGACTCGTCCTCCAACCACTGGGTCAGGCCCACCGCCCGCAGCAGCGACTCGGCGAGCGCGCGCTGTTCCTCGGTGACGTGCTGGTTGGCGTAAAGCGCCGTGGCGCCGGCCCGCACCAGCGACGGCGTGTTGGGCATCGTGCGCACGACGGCCACATCGCCGCCGAGCCAGCGGCTGATATCCGTCTCGCGCACCCCGGCGGCGATGGAGATGGCCAGGCCGGCGTGCTCGCGCAGTACCGGCCCGAGCGGCTCGCAGACGGTCTTGACCATCTGGGGTTTGACGGCCAGGACAACGGCCTCCGCCTGCCCGGCGGCTTCCGTGTTGTCGCCCGTGGTGTTGACCTGGAACTGGGCGGCCAGCTGGCCGCGCCGCTCCGCGTCGGGCTCGGCCACCCAGATGAAACCGGGGTCGTAGCCGTCGGCGATCAACCCGCCGATGAGGCTGCGCGCCATGTTGCCGCCGCCGATGAATGCGATGCGGGAAGCTGCGCTCATCGCTGTCCTCCTGGTGATCTTGATTCCCCGTCAGCCGTCACGCGGCCCGAATATTGCCGTGCCCACCCTGACGATGGTAGCGCCCTCGGCGATTGCCGCCTCCAGGTCGCCGGACATGCCCATGGACAGGGTGTCGAAATCGTCGAGGCCCTGCGCGCG
>JACDUA010000116.1 GCA_013519935.1 Ectothiorhodospiraceae bacterium WFHF3C12
GGCGCGCTGACCTACGGCGCCGGCGCAGACGAGCGCGGGCAGGCGGAGCTGGCCCTGTCCATGCGCGACGCCCAGCTCACCGCGCTGCTGGGCCGGCTGCAGGATCTCACCGCGCCCCTCGACGCCGTGGCCCGGGATTCCAACCGGGCCGCACGAAGCAGCGGGGAGGCCGTGGAACGCCAGCAGGTGGAAGTCGAGCAGGTGGTGACGGCCATTAACGAGATGGCCGCCACCGTGCAGGAGGTTTCCCAGAACACGGCGGATGCCGCCAGCGCCACGCAGCAGGTGAGCCAGGAGACGGCCTCCGGCAAGGAAATGGTCAACGCCGCCAGCCACGAGGTGCAGTCCCTGGCCGAGCGCATGGACGTCTCCGCCCGCAGCATGGGCTCGCTGCGCGACGAGTCGGTGGCCATCCGCAACGTGCTCGGCGTTATCAACGAGATCGCCGCGCAGACCAACCTGCTGGCGCTGAACGCGGCCATCGAGGCGGCGCGGGCCGGGGAGACCGGCCGCGGGTTCGCGGTGGTGGCCGGCGAAGTGCGACAGCTCGCCCAGCGCGTCGGCGAATCCACCGACGAGATCAGCACCATGACCGAGCGCCTCGAGGCACGGGCCGAGGAAGCCGCCACGGACATGAATGGCAGCCGGGAGGCCGCCTTCGAGGTGGCGGAGCAGGCGCGCGCGTCCGCCGAGGCGATCGCGGAGATCGAAACGGCCGTCGTCCGGATCAATGACATGAACAGCCAGATCGCGGCGGCCGCCGAGGAGCAGTCCACCGTCGCCGCCGACATCGACCGCCGGCTGATCGAAATCAACGACGGCAGCCGGGCGGCCGCCGACACGGCCAGGCGAACCCACGAGTCCAGCGATGATCTCCTGGGCGTCGTCAGCCAGATCGAGGGCGTGTTGCGGGAGTTCGACGAGACCTTCGGCCAGCGTCGCGAAAGCCAGAACGAGACCGGATGATCCCCGCGAGCCTGTCACACCCTGTCACGCCCACCCGCTTCTCAGTGCCGGCCGATGGGTGCATGATGGGCAGGCGTTGACGCGGGGCGGCGTCCCGCTGCACTCGGACGCACCCCGGCGGTAACGGCGCCGCTGCGCGCGCGATCCGGCGAGCGCCGCCTGGCACCGCAGGGAATGCGAACGGCTTTTGAGCGGGCACGGCGCTCCGGGGCCTGCTCGAGGGAACGGTCATGGCGCTAAAGAGACTGATCCTGCTGCTCAGCCTGCTGGTCGGCGTGACCTTCGTGGCGGGAGCGGTCATCTACCACGCGACGGTCTTCTTCAACCGCCTGGCGGCGGCGCAGACCTCGGCGCAGGGCGAGCTCCAGCTCGCCGCGCAGCGCCTGACCAACGAGATGGTCGACTGGCAGCGCTTCGCCCGCGCCCTGAGCATCGCCATCCCCGGCATGACCGAGGCGCCCGAATCCGCCCCGCAGCAGCGCCTCGACCGGCTGGTGGAGGAAACCTACGGCCTGCGCAGCATCGCGCTGATGACGGCCGAGGGCCGGATGCTCTGGCGAATCGGCGACACGGCGAGCACGGCGGTGAGCTGCGCCAACAACGGCGGGGCCCATTCTCTGGTGAACGCGCCCACGGACGGGTCGGCCGACCCGGGACTGGTGCACTGCCTGCCGCTGGGCCCGCCGGCTGAATCCTCCAGCACCCTGATGCTCCATACCCAGCTCGACACGCTGAACTACGAGATGCCGGGGAGCTCGCTGCTGACCCTCATCCTCGTTGACGGCAACGGGCGGGTGCTGGCGGGCGGGCGGCTGCACGCCATCGAGCGCTACCCGGTGACCACCAGTGAGGCCCCGCTGACGGGGTCCGTGCATCTGGCCGGCAAGGACTTCGAGGCGGCCACATTGCCGGTGGCGGGTCTGGACGGGGCGCATCTGGTGGCGCTGACCAGCCACGAGACCCTCTGGAGCCGCGTGCTGCAGCCGTTGCTGTCCCCCGCCGGGATCATCTATGCGCTGATGGCGGCGCTACTGGCGGTCATCGTGCGCAAGCTCTATCTGGCCGCCGGCCGCGACGTGCAGCGCCGGGAGAAGGTGGAGCAGAAGCTGCGCCGCAGTGAGGCCATGTACCGCGAGCTCAGCGTCAGCGACAGCCTGACCGGGCTCTACAACCGGCGCAAGTTCCACGCCGACCTGCACCACGAGCTCTCGCGCAACCAGCGCTACGACCGCCCCGTGAGCCTGGCGGTCATGGATGTGGACTACTTCAAGCAGATCAATGACCGCTACGGCCACAACGAGGGCGACCGCGTACTGCGCCTGATCGGCCGCGTCCTGCGCGGCACGCGGCGCAAAACCGACACCGCGTATCGCGTCGGCGGCGAGGAGTTCGTGCTGATGCTGCCGGAGACCCGCGCGCGGGACGCGGAGACCGTGGTTCGCCGCATCCAGGACGCCCTGACGGAGAGCTGCCTGTACACGGAGGAAGGCGATCCAGTGACGGTGACGATGAGCGTCGGCATCGCGGAGTTCGATGGCGACGAAGGCGACCGCGCCCTGTTCAACCGCGCGGATGCGGCGATGTACGAAGTGAAGGATCGGGGCCGCGGCGGCCTGGCCATCGCCGACACCCCGCCGCCACCGGCCGCCGCGGGACAGGGCGACGCCTGAAACGCGGCGCGCCGGGGTGGCACTACGTTGTAGGAGGCCGACTCCAGCGGCGAAGGCTGCCCGTTCGCGGCCAGGGGCCGCTCCTACAAGACTTGGTGCTCGCCGGGAAGCCCGGGGTGAAGACAAGCCATTCGCGGCGGGGACGCCGCTCCCACAACCAGGGCAACCCATGTGCCTGCAGGACCGTAGGTCGGATGGGCTTGCCATCCGACAACCAGGCACCGAATGTCGGCGCCGTGCTCGCCGGTGCCGACCTACATTCGTCCAGGGGGCGAAGCCGTGTAGGAGCGCCGCGAGGCGCGATTGCGGGGAACCGACTCGATACCCGGTCGCGGCTCGCGCCGCTCCTACAGGCAGGTGCCGTGGACACCATGACCGTAGGAGCGGCCCCTGGCCGCGAACAGTAATCCGCCGTCGCCGCGGGGACGCGCCTCCCACGGGGGCCGCAAGTTGGAATAGCGAAGCGTCTCCCACCAATCGGGCCTGAGACGATGCGCCCGGCGCGGCCTAGTCCAGCTCCAGCGCCTCCGGCAGGGTCACTTCCATGGTGATGGGGAGGTGGTCGGACAGGGGATAGTCGAGCACGCTGGCCTCGTGGACCACCAGGCTGGGGGAAACCAGGATGTGGTCGATGTTCCGCTCCGGCCGCCAGCTCGGGTAGGTGTGGAGGTCGTGCAGCGGCTCGGTGAGGTCGGTGTTCGCCCGCAGCCGCTCCACCTCCGGGCTGCGTGAGCGGCAGTTGAAATCCCCCATGATGACGTTGTGGGGGCTGTCCTGGATCAGCTCCGCCAGGAAGTCCATCTGCCGCTCCCGGGCGCGCTGGCTCAGGGCCAGGTGCACCAGGATCACGTTGAGCCGTTGCGATCCGTGACCGAAGCTCAGCACCAGGGCGCCGCGTCCCGGGATCATGCCCGGCAGCTTGTGCTCCGTGACCACCTCCGGCTTGAAGCGGCTCAGCAGCCCATTGCTGTGGCGGGCGATGCGGCCAATGCGCCGGTTGGTCTGGAAATGCCAGTAGGGAAAGTTGCCGCGGTGGGCGAGGTAGGCGCACTGGTTGATGAACCCGCTGCGCAGGCTGCCGGCGTCGATCTCCTGCAGGCCGACGATGTCGTAGCCCGCCACCACGTGGCCGATGCGGTCGAGATTGGTCAGGCGCTCGGCATCGGGCAGCAGGTGCCGCCAGCCGCGCGTCACGTACTGGTGGTAGAAACGGGTCTCGATGCCCGTCTGGATGTTGTAGCTCATCAGCCGGATGCGCCTGCCGGCATCGGGCACGGATCCCAACGGCGGTCCCTTGCCTATGAGGATCTCGCTGTCGGTCAGGGCCATTGGCGGCTGTGCTCCCGGCTGATCAAGTGGATGGCGTGGCCGGGCCCGGAAGTCCGATGACTGCCCGGCACCCCGCCACTTTATTCAATGTTAGCTCAGCAAGTCGGGGCGCCCCATGACGTAGCTCACAACCGGACTGAACGGTGCGACTACTGCTGCCCCTCGAGCTCGCGCTGCGCCAGATAGTCGATCACCTGGAGCATGCGGTCGTGGCCGCCTGCGCTGCGCGGGCTGACCAGGTACTTGCCCGCCACCACGACGGTGGGCGTGCTGCGCACGCCGTAGCTGCGCACGGCCTGCTCCGCGCGGCGCGTTTTCATATCCACCAACATGGAGGCGTTGACCCGCTTCGCGAAGTCCTCGCCGTCCACGCCATTGGCATCCGCCAGGGCCTTGAGGTTCTCAACCGAGCTCATGGGCTGGTTGTCCACGTGGATGGCCTTGAAGATGGCCTCGTGCATGGTGTCCAGCACCTCCATCTCCTGGGCGGCGTAGTACGCCTTGGCCAGCGTGGCCCACTGTTGCCGCCCGAAGGTCACTGGCACCCGGATCAGTTCCGCCGCCTCCGGCGCGCCGTTCTCCATGTACTCGTGGAGCTTGGGGCGGAACGTGAAGCAGTGGGGGCAGCCATAGGAGAAGAACTCCCGCAGCTCGACCTGGCCCTCCTTCACGTCGGTGGGCTGGGCGGTGCCGAGCACCTGGTAGTCGTTGCCGGCCTCGAAGGGCGCCGCGCCGGCAGGCGCCGCCAGTGCGAACAGGGCAAGCGAGAGGCAGGCGGCCAGTATCCGGGTCATTTATCCATCTCCTCGTGTTCGGATTCGTTTTCTCGCGGGATGATCGGGAACCAGTGCACCAGGTATGACCCTGGTGAAAGCGGATCGTTCCAGCGCTGACGGTAATGCGCCACGTACACGGTGCGTCCGGGGAACCACATTGTTGCCAGGCCCCGTGCGCCGATGCAACCACGCCGGGAACGGACACAAAAAAGCCGGTGAGCAAACACCCACCGGCCCGTGTTCCCGCAAGGTGAGGCGGCTATTCCTTGCTGTACAGCCCCGAGGCGTAGGAGGCCACGGCCCGCATCTCTTCCTCGGTGAGCTTGGCGGCAATGTCGTTCATCATGGCGCCGGGACCGCCGGGGCGCTCGCCCGAGGCATAGGCCTGAAGCTGGAGGACGATGTAGGGCGCGTTCTGGCCGCCGATGCGCGGATAATCCGCCGGCGCATTGCCCCAGCCCGCCGGGCCGTGGCAGGCCGTGCAGGCAGGCAGCCCCTTGGTGGAGTCGCCGGCGCGGTAGATATTGCGGCCGAGCTCCAGCACCTCCTCGTTGGCGGCGCCGATCTCCATGGTCTGGCCGGCGAAGTAGGCCGCCAGGTCCGCCATGTCCTGGTCGGAGAGATTCGCCACCTGGCCCGCCATGATCGCGTTCTGCCGCTCGCCGGACTTGTAGGCCTTGAGCTGCTGGTAGAGGTAGTCCTCGTGCTGCCCGGCCAGATTCGGCCATTCGCCGTTGCTGGCGTTGCCGGTGGGGCCATGGCAGGCGGCGCAGGCCGTGGATTTCTGCTTGCCCGCCGCGGCATCGCCTTCGGCGGCCGACACCGGCACCGCGCAGGCGAGCGTCACAAGGGCGAACAGCGCGAAAACCAGCCGTCTATTCATGATCTGGATGACTCCCCGAATATGGCATACGTGCGGCAGGCGCAGAGCGACCGCAATTTATACCAGCCGCCCGGGAGCCGGTCAATTTGGGCGCCGCCGACCAAGGTGCAGTCCAGCGTTGGGGCGGCCGCCGGGTCAGTCGGGTTAACATGGCGCCCATGAACCCGCTCTACCGCAAAGCCCGCTTTCTGCTCAGCGCCCCGGACCTGCGCCATCTGCCGCCGGACACCGGCCTGGAGGTGGCTTTCGCCGGCCGCTCCAACGCCGGCAAATCCAGCGCCCTGAACACCGTCACCGGCCAGAAGGCCCTGGCCCGGACCTCCAAGACGCCGGGGCGGACCCAGCAGATCGTGGTCTTCCCCGTCGACGAGGAGCGGGCGCTTGTGGACCTGCCGGGTTACGGCTACGCCAAGGTGCCGCAGAAGGTGCGCGAGCACTGGGAACGCGCCCTGCCCGCCTACCTGGAAGAGCGCCAGGCCCTGACCGGGCTGGTGCTGATCATGGACGTGCGCCACCCGCTCACCGACTTCGACCGGCAGATGCTCGCCTGGTGCGCCCACGCGGGCCTGGCGGTGCACGTGCTGCTGACCAAGGCGGACAAGCTCAAGTTCGGCCGCGCCAACGACACCCTCCGCACCGTGCGCAAGACGCTGGACGCGGAGTTCCCCGGCACGAGCGTGCAGCTGTTCTCCGCGCTCAAGCAGACCG
This sequence comes from Ectothiorhodospiraceae bacterium WFHF3C12, assembly GCA_013519935.1. Lineage (GTDB taxonomy): Bacteria > Pseudomonadota > Gammaproteobacteria > Nitrococcales > Nitrococcaceae > WFHF3C12. The sequence continues at coordinate 6,333 of JACDUA010000116.1, forward strand.
GCGTGGACGAGGTGCATGCGAAGCTGGATGAGTGGTTCGGTTTGGCCACGGATGAACACGGATAAGCACGGATGCCGTTGGCGCGCTGAACCGAGGCTCGCGGAAGAGCAGGGAACCCGGCCACGATGGCTTGCGTCCGGCGGGATTTCGCGACGGGGACGCCGCTTGTATGTTGCTCCCCGGTGGGTCAGAAAGGACTTGCCGGGGGTGGAGGGACTGACGCCGCATCTGGCCGAAGGCACAGACAGTGGGAGAAATCGTCCCGCCCTCACCTTAGCGCCCATAAGGAATCTATCGGCGTGTAGCCGCACGACCGACGATTGATGGCAAGCCAGCGCCTCGGTGAGCCCCCGACAAGCAACCTTCACAGTAGCCAGGGGGCACAGCGATGGCAATGCAGGTGGAGTCTTTTATCGTTGGCGTGGACGTCGCCAAGGCGGAGTTGGTGATCAGTGAGCAGGGTCAGTCCCGGCTCATCACTTTGGCCAATGAGCGCAGGGCGATCCGGCGCTACCTCAAGGCTCTCGCCGGCCCGGCCTGGGTCGCCGTGGAGGCCACCAACACCTACCACCTGGCCTTGGTCGAGGAGGCGTACCGCCTCGGCCACCGGGTCTATGTTATCGACGGCTATCGGCTCAGCCGCTACCGCGAGGGGGTCGGTGGGCGGGCGAAGACCGATACCTCGGATGCCCGGCTGCTAGCGCGTTATCTCCAGCGCGAGCACGACCAGCTGCGCCCCTGGAGCCCGCCGGGGAAGGGCTACACCCGCCTGCGGCAACTACTGCGCCGTCGTGCCCGATTGGTGCAGGTCAAGACCACGCTCTCACAGAGCCTCAAGGAGCTGCCCGAGCTCAAGAGCTCTGCCCAAGCGGTGCTGCGCCAACTCAACCGCCTCGATGCCCTGATCCAGAAACGCCTGCGTCAGGCACTGACCGAACACGGCTGGCTCGCCGACGCCCGCCGCTGCCAGGCCGTTGAGGGCATCGGCGAGATCACCGCCGCGGCGCTGACCATGAGCTACAACCGCGGCGCGTTCGTCAGCGCCGATGCCTTCATCGCCTTCATCGGCATGGACGTGCGGGTGCGCGACTCAGGCCGTTCCAAGGGCAAGCGCAAGCTCACCAAACAAGGCGATCCCGAGCTGCGGCGCTTACTCTACCTCGCCGCCATGACCGCATCCCGATCGGCCACCTGGCAGCCCGTCTACCAGCGCTATCTCGCCCGAGGAATGAGCCCCATCCAGGCCTTCGTCGCTCTCGGCCGCAAGCTCGCACGGATCGCCTTCAGCCTGATGAAATACCAAACCAACTACGCACCCAAACTCGCTCACAACGCTTGCGCGGAAACATAGAATCTCCCAC
>JACDUA010000117.1 GCA_013519935.1 Ectothiorhodospiraceae bacterium WFHF3C12
TCGATGAAGTGGCAGGCGGCCAGCGCCGTGAGCTGCTTCTTGTCGAGCGAGGGCTGGTAGGCGTAGTCGAAGGCGGCCAGGCCCTTGACGAAGGGGAAGCGGGCCAGGCTGGTGCGCATGGTGATGTTCTTGGCGGTCTTCGCCGAGACCTCCTCACCGAGCAACAGCTCGAGGAAGTCGGCGTAGCCGAGCTCCTTGCCGGCCGCCTCCTGGAGCAGTGCCTCGAGCCGTTCCTGGCTCTTGAACAGCCGCAGCCGATGCAGGTGCTCGCCGAGGCGTTCGAGTTGGGCGGGGTTCATGGATGGCTCTCCCGGCCGCCGGCGGCGGCCAGATGGTCGTAGACGGCCAGATCCCGGATCTCGACCTCCAGGGCCGGATCGGTCGGTTGGGTGCCCGAGCCGGGGGTGGTGCGTGTACGCCGCTGGTTACGGGCGATCGCTCCGGGGCCGTGGGCCGGATCGATGCGCATCTGGTGGGTGCCCTCGAGCGCGGTGTGGACGGCCACCGGCTCGCCGCGGTGGTAGAAGACCAACTGCTCGCCCTGGCGTTCGACCTCCACGCGTTGGCCGATCAGCCGGAACGGGACCGAGTAGCGATTGGTCTGGTAGCTGACCAGGTAGTCCTCGGCGACCACGCGGCTGGCGCGCATGCCGAGCCAGAAGCTCGGCTGGCCGGCGGTGGGGAGCAGGTACGGTGCCTCGCGCTGGAAGCGCACGATGGGCGGCTCGTGGGTGGTGCCGTGGATGCGCTGGTCGGCGATCTCCGTGGCCCAGTGCTGGAGCTGCTCGTTGAGATCGACCTCGTCGACAAAGCGCCGCCCGGGCAGGAAGTTGTGCTTAAGGTAGCGCACGCCGCTCTCGACCTTGCCCTTGGTCTGGGCGCGGTAGGCGCGGCACAGCCGCGGCTCGAAGCCCCAGTAGTCGGCGAAGCTCTTGAACGTGGCGTTCCAGCGCACCCGCCCATCGCTGCCGGGATGGCAGACGGTGCGGGGGCGGTCGTAGAGATGCTCGCGGGTATGGCCGGCGAAGTAAGCGAAGGCCTGCTCATGGGCATCGAGGAACTGGCGCAGCGACTCCCGCGGATAGGCCAGGTAGAAGGCCCGACGGGAGAAGCCCAGCGTCATCACGAAGAAATGCTCGACGGCCACACCCCGGCGAAAGCGCACCCGCGACTCGCCCCAGTCGATCTGGCTCTGCCCGCCTGGCGGCGTCTCGAAGCGCAGCAGCGCGCGCTGGGCCTGCTCGCGTACCGCCCGCAATGGCTTGACGAAGCGCTTGACCGTCTCATAGCTGCCCCGGTAGCCGTGGCCTGCGCGCAGCTCCTGGTAAAGGATCTGTGCCGAGTACTCGACCTCCGGGGCGCGCTCACACAGGAACGCTTCGTGCTCGGCGAGCAACGTCGTCGCGGGTCGTTGACGTTGATAACCCCGGTAAGCGGGCTCACGCAGACAGCGCCGGATCGTCTTGCGGTCCAGGTTAAACCGTCGCGACAACGCCGAAATAGAGACCGACTCCAGAGCCGCCACCCGGCGAATCTCCTCCCAAAGCTCCTGGCGCACCATAGCCGTCTCCGCAGGTGAAGGACCTGCCTGGATCATGCGCCCTGGATCGTGCTTGGCCATCTTCATGGCACTCCCTCCGCAAGGTGGAGGGTGGGGAAAGTTCAATGACCATCAGCTGGGGATTATTGGATGACCGATGACAGCTATCGCTGGCCAGAGAGCGGTAATAGGAGATCGGGGGCGAAAACCGCTGGCGCTCGCTCGCGCGCAAGGGCTCTCACAGCCGTCCGATCAGCGCCGGCTTGCGCGCGGACTTCAAGACTTTTTTGGCCATTACGTCCTGGAGCATCGTCTTCTCGAGGCTCAGGTCGGCCACCAGCGCCTTCCGCTGCCGGTTCTCCTCCTCCAACTGGCGCAGCCGTTTAAGCTCAGAGGACCCAAGCCGCAATACTTCTTGCGCCAGTTGTAGAGCCCCGCAACGGAGATGCCCAACTTACGGTAGACCGCGGCGACCGGTGTGCCGAGCTCCCACTGTTTCAGGGCGAAGGCGATCTGCTCTTCGGTGTGCTGATTTCGCTTCACGGCCTGACCCTCCTTTCCTCGCACTGCTCGATCAGGCGGATCTCGAGCGCCCGGTTGTCCGAAATCCTGGGGAGGGGCACCTGGGGCGGCAAGAGTGTCAGGTAGCGGCTGGATACTGAAAGGTGAGGGAAGCCTAATATAGTGCTGAGCGGCGCCAGACTTCCGGGTAGTGGCCCCCAAATCGGAAAGTCGTCGTGGCGACCAAACGTCCGAGTACACCTATCGAATGACACGGTGCCAATCTACGCATGTCGCGTGTGCATACGGTGCGTCGCGCGACTCGCGACTCCACCTGGTCCGACCTGCAGCGGATTTTCAGCCTACTCTGGGAACCTTTCTAGCCTCTCCTGCATTTCTCCAGTACGGCCACGTTGGCCGGAAGCGATCAAGACCAAGCGGAGAGATGCACATGCGAGAGCAACCTGAGGTCCGTCACGATGTCCCGTCGCAGAGTCGGCGAGGGTTCCTTTTCGATGGGATGCGTCTGGCTTTGTCGGGCGCAGCCATCGGACTGCTTGCCGGTAGTCCGCGACTCGTGCGAGCGAATGTCACGAGCGACGACCAGGCAGAGCGTGACGCGAACATCCTGGCAACGGCCCTAGGGGCCGAGCGAGAGGCGATAGCCGCCTACTTGCTTGGCGCAAATAGTGGTCTTCTTAGTTCGGATGTACTGTCGGTGGCTCTTAGCTTCCAGGGTCATCACAAAGAGCATGCCGATGCACTGGCGAATGCGATTCGTCAGCTCGGTGGTACGGTCCCTGAGCCGCCTAAGCGCTTCAACTTTCCTGTCGAACAGTTCAGGAATCAAACAGACGTGCTGGAATTCGCTGCGGGTCTGGAGCGGGGCGCCGTTAGCGCGTACGCAGGAGCAATCCCGTTGTTCGAGAATCGGGACCTGTCGAAAGCGGCGGCGAGCATACTAGCGGACGAAGCCATGCACTGGGCCGTCCTGCGCCAGGCCTTGGGGCTTGATCCAGTCCCGGGAGCATTCTTCTCATGAGATCTTATCTCCGCCCAACTTTGCTGGAAAAATGCCGTTGGGTCCGAGGTATTGCACTAATGGCCATGCTGTCGTGCGGCATGGCCCCCAGTGCCATAGGGGCGCCAAGCGGCGCTCCTATGGCGGGGGAGGATGTCTATCAGCAATGCCTGGCGTGTCACGCGTTGCGCTACGACAGAGTGGGGCCGCGCCATTGTGGGATCATCGGGAGGACGGCGGGCAGCGTGGAAGGCTTCCCCTATTCTGATGCGATGCTCAGTTCAGACCTAGTGTGGGATCCAGAAACGCTTGCGGCATTTCTGGAGAGTCCATCCGAGGTGGTGCCCGGGACCACAATGACCTATGACGGAGTAAAGGATCCACAGGATAGACGAGCACTGGTCAGATACCTTCGACGTGCCGGCAATGATCCTGAACTCTGCCCATAAGGCGATGAGTTTTCCCTGATAGACGCGAATACGAGCCCAACGAAACACGCGAGTCGGAGACCAAGAGGACCCGCAATGATCGAATCCATAGCACCATTCCAAGCCTTGGCAGAGGCGGACGCTGAGGCTAACTCGGACGCCAGGCTTTTGCGCGAGGTGCAGCGCGGAGATGCCGACGCCTACGAGTTGATCATGCGTAAGTACAATCAGCGCCTATACCGAGTTGCACGGGGAATCCTACGCAACGACGCCGATGCCGAGGATGTTGTACAAGAGGCGTGGATCAAGGCGTTGGGCCGTCTGGATCAGTTCCGGTATGACGGAAGTTTTGGAGCATGGTTAAGCCGGATCACGGCAAACGAGGCGTATATGCGGATACGACGAACCCGCCTTGAGGTCACGGACGCTGACGTAATAGATCGTCATTTAAGTACGCAAGCAGCGCCCGAGAAAAAGGCGCCAGACCATGCCCTGGCGAATGAACAACTGAGGCTGGCGCTGCGCGACGCTATAGAGGGGCTTCCAACGGGATTTCGAATGGTGTTCGTTCTGAGGAGTCTCGAAGGTCTGAGCGTCCAGGAGACTGCTCGGAGCTTGGGGCTACGAGAGGCTACGGTCAAGACACGTTTTCATCGGGCCCGGCGTATGTTGAGGGACGAGTTCGAGGCCCAGATGAAGTCGGCCGGCACTGAACTGTATGAATTCGCTGGTGAGCGCTGCGATCGAATGGTCCATTCAGTGCTCCAGCGGCTGAGCATCAGGCCTGGGGCAGAGCCCCAGGGCGAGGTTCATTGATGGAAAAACGAGATACTTCAAGGGAGGCGATGCAACCACTAGAAGGTCTGAGTTGTACGTCTGTATTGCGTTGAGGTGTTTCCGTACCCAAGACATAGCGTTGCGGGAGTAATGTCATAGTGCGTCGAGAGTATCTGTTTCCACGGATAGGTCGTCGGCACTAGCTTCGATATGAGCATGTAATAATCGTAAAAATTACGATTATCGCAAAATACACGCCTTATATAGTTATGTATAAAAAGTATTATGAAAGCTGCCATTGAGGTCCTATATACTAAGTCCGCCGAAAGGCATTTTAGATGATCGTGTCACGAAAAAAGAGGTTTTGTCATGAGCAAAAGCGCGACCAATCTCGATATGGAGACATACAACTCTACGCGTGAGGCAGTTTCTCAGGATCCTGGGAAGGGACAAGGCAGTTTTGAGGCCGTAACCGAATGGAGTGATGGTGCGATCGGAGTAACGCGGGCGCGCAGTTTTGAAATACGAACGGATGAGCCGGAGGCCCTTGGAGGTAAAGATTCAGCCATCGACCCCATGGAGTTGGTCCTAGGGGCGTTAGGGTCCTGCCTGACCATTGGCTGGGTAACCCATGCCAACAAACACGGTGTAGATTTCCGGCACCTGAAAATCACCGTCAAGGCACCATTCGATCTCCGAGGCTATCTGGGCGTAGACAAAGCAGTGCGGCCAGGGTTCTCTGCGCTGGAGTACGAAGTGCAGGTGGACAGCGACGCTGACGATGCCACCCTTGCCGCGATCAAGGAGGCCGCGGCCGCTGGGTCGCCGGTTCTTGATAACATCCTTAACGAGACACCGGTCTCGGGCGCTATTGTGCGGAGCTAAACTCACCGGCAGGGATGCCGGAAACTTCGGCACGGATCGCGCTACACGGGATCAGGTTTATGCATGTTTTGAGGCTAAATGCCGCGCGAGATATTTGTAGTGCAGTGCATGACGATCAGACTGTTTTAGTTTTTACTAAAGGCTAGCGATAATGCCGTGGCTATATCAATAACGTGCAAGTCCTCCATTAGATATTGGCTTTCGAGTGCAACTCGCCGAACTCAAATGATAGGGAGTTGCTAAGAGTTACTCATTTTCGTCGCACGTTTTGTACCCCTGAGGTTTCAGCGGTCCGCCTATTGCCCCGGTTTAGGCGTCAGTCGCTGGAAGGTGGCAGTACCCCCGCCCGTGCGTGGGAGAGCGGTTACGTCCGTCCCGACCACCTCCCGCGGCCGGGCTTGATGACACAGTCCTGTTCTAGGAACGCGAGTGCCCGTTTAACCACTTCGTGTGCCGATCCCGCCACGGCTGCCATGTCCTGCTGCGCACTCCGTTGGCAGGCATTCGTACGCTCGACGAGCTGTTGGTTACCCATGGCGCAGCGCAGGGTGAGATTGTCGACGCAGCAAAGGCGGCTGGATGGAAGAATGTCATGACATTCTGCAACGTTCTAGGCGTGTACGCTCGCTCGGAAGAGCCGGTACTCTACCTCTACCCATTCGCCTTGTTCGTTGGTGAGTTGGTTCGCGGCCGCAGCTGCGCGGCGAACCGGGGTTCCCGCGCGAGCCGTGGTTTACCCTTGACAGCTAGCGGGGGGACTGATCCAGAGGCGTAATTGCGCCGCTGGCGCCTGGGAGTGTGAAAAATATTCCTCTTGTCCCTGTGTGCGGGGAAGCGCCAACGCGACGTTTGACCAGCGCAAGATCATCTGGGAACTGGTACCTACCGGTAAAGGTAATGAGATATCACCAACTCGGCGAAAAGGAAATTAAGGACTCCTAAACGAACCGAAGAGAAACGTCCACCTTCAGGTTGAGCGCTCTCCTTTCTGTGATCTGAAGGGTGGCTTATAGTGAGCAACGGAAAGCCTATAAAAAGGTATTAGCTGGAATGTCCAGAAGGCGAAACTTGTGGTGCGGCGGCAAGTGTTGCGTAGCGGCCCTGACGGGGCTGGTTTACCTGACGGCATCTTTGGCCTGGATCGCGTTCTCGGACCAGCTCGCGGCATTCCTGGCTACCAATAAACAGGAACTCGCCGCCTATCAGGCCTATAAGGGTTTCGGTTTCGTCACCGTGATGTCGGTGCTCGTCGCGGCCGGCGCCTATCTCCTTGAGCATCGCCGCGAGCAAGTCACCGAAATCCTCCACTCGATTCGAACGGACGCCCTCACGGGCCTGCCGGTAGGCGCGGTGGCCGAAGAGGTCATCGAACGACAGCTGGAGCGTGACGCCCCTTTCAGTGTGCTCCTGCTGGACGTGCGGCAATTGGCGCGCATCAACGACGCGCTTGGGCGCTCGGTTTGCGACACCGTTATACAACGTGTGGCCCAGCGTATCCGCGACAATGCCGGTCCGGCGGACGTAGTCGCCCGACTGGAAGGCGACAAGTTCATCATCGTCTTCCCGCCGGGAGCAGGCGAGGAACGTGCGCGCGGTATTGGCGCGAGGATCTGCAGCGCCTTTTCCGAGCCCATCACCGTCGATGATACCGAGGTCAACCTGGACCTCTGGCTCGCGATGGCGATTGCGCCAAGAGACGGGCATACGGCCGCGGTCGTCCTGGATTCGTGCGAACGCGCCTTGCAGCGGGCCAAGACGGCCGACCAGGTTTGCACGGTTTTCTCGGGCCCCGGTGATTCGGAAACACGCACCGTCTTGAAGCTGGAAGCGGATCTCCGCCGGGCGATTCGCGAGCAACAATTCGGAATCGTGCTTCAGCCGCAGATCGACCTGCACACGTTCCGGGTGGTGGGCGCCGAGGCCCTGGTTCGCTGGCACGAGCCGCACCGAGGAATTGTCTCCCCCGCGGAGTTCATCCCTGTCGCGGAGTCCCTCGGCCTGGTCGGCGACATCACGAACCAAGTTCTCGAGAAGGCCGTCGAGCAGTGGAGCGCCTGGTCCAGGCGGGACCCCGAGCCAATACGGCTCGGCATCAACCTCTCGGGCGTCGACCTCAACAGCAAACGCATCATCTCGTCGGTTGCAGCAGCGCTGAATCGGCATCGCATGCCCGGCCACTACCTCACCCTGGAGATTACCGAGACCTGGCTGGCGCAGAACCCGGAAATCGCGCTGTCCATCGTCGAGCGGTTGCGGGCTCTGGGGGCGCAGATAGCGGTGGACGATTTCGGTACCGGCTATTCCTCCCT
>JACDUA010000118.1 GCA_013519935.1 Ectothiorhodospiraceae bacterium WFHF3C12
CGGCGGACGAGGGCGGCGCGGACGTCGTCGCCTCGCGGCAGGAGAGCGCCATGCCGGTGGAGACGCAGCCTCAGCTCTCCGCCGACCCGGCGGACTACGGCGTGTCGGTGGACGGCACCATCGAGATCCAGGCCGCCGAGACCCTCGGCCACTACGCGGACTGGCTGGAGCTGCGCACCCAGCGCCTGCGGGATATCAACGGCATGCCGTTCGGCCGGCCGGTGGTCGTCGGGCGGCGCATCAAGCTGCAGTTCACCGAGGTGGACCGCGCCACCTTCGTGGAGCGCCGCCGGGACTATCACCGCCGGCTGCAGAACCGCTTCTTCGAGCGTCACCGCATCGTCGGCAGCCAGGCCCGGGAGGTGCAGCGCGGCGATTCGCTCTGGGTGCTCGCGCGCAAGGCCGAGAACGTACCCATATGGCTGCTGCGCCAGTACAACCCCGATCTCGATTTCAGCACCCTGAAGCCGGGCATGGAGGTGTTGCTGCCGCGGGTGGAGCGGCGCGAGGACACGCGGGAAGCGGAACCGGACGGCGCCGTCAAGCGGGCGTCGCTGGATTCCTGAGCCGGTCCGGGAGGGGCGGTGTCGCGCCGGTGTTGCGTCCGCCCCGTAGATCCGGGTTATAAAAGAAGCCAAGAGATTGCAGCCGCTCTGGCCAGCATCGAAAGCCAATAGCAAGACAAAAGCTGATGACCCGCCCGACCAGGAGTAGCCATGATCGAGGCCATTAAGAGCTTCTTCGCGGACCGGATGGACCCGAGCAGGGAGTCCGGCAACGTCGACCTGAACCACCGCCTGCAGCTGGCCACGGCCGCGCTGCTGATCGAAATGGCCCAGGAGGATTCGGAGCGGCACAGCGTGGAATTCCAGGCTATTCACGACGGCATCCAGGAGACCTTCGACCTGACGCCGGAAGAGACGGTGGAGGTCATCGAGCTCGCCGACCGGGAAGCTCACGAGGCCACCGACCACTTCGAGTTCACCTCGCTGATCAACGAGAACTTCGATCACCAGCAGAAGCTCCGGGTGGTGGAGCTGCTCTGGCGGGTGTGCCTCTCGGACCGGGACATGAACCGGTACGAGGAACAGCTGGTGCGCAAGATCGCCGGTCTGCTGGAGATCGAGCACCGGGATTACATCGCCGCCAAGCTCAAGGTCCAGCGCGACATGGGCACCTCCTACTACGGCGATCTCGACGACTACGAGTAGCGGGTTCCGTGGCCGGCCCGGCCGGCATCGCGGCGAGGACGCCCCTCCCACAGCGGTGGCTTTGCCCCGGGGTGATCGAAGACCTGTGGGAGGCGCGTCCCCGCGGCGACAGGTCTGGCACGTCCATCGCGGCGGGGACGCCGCTCCCACAGCGGTGGCGTTGACCCGGGGCTAATCGAAGGCTTGTGGGAGTCCCGTCCCCGCGGCGACAGGCCTGGCACGTCCATCGCGGCGGGGACGCCGTTGCCACAGCGGTGGCTTTGCCCCGGCGCTAATCGAAGGCTTGTGGGAGCCCCGTCCCCGGGGCGATGGTGAAGTGGCCGGCCACGCCCATGCCCGAGCCGCCCGTTGACTTGATCCCGATCACCGGCGCTCTTGGAATCCCGCGTATTCTTCCCTATATGCCGATATAGTTATGTATACTACCCAGGGTATACGGCTTGAACACAGGGGAGATAAGCAATGCGGGGCGTTACCCTTGCTCTGTTGGTGATTAGCGGCCTTGCCGGGGCGGCGCAGGACTCCGAGCTGGAGACCATGACCACCCGGCTGGAAACCGTTGCCACCCAGCAGGCCTTCGATGGCACCGTGGAAGCGGTGAACCGCAGCACGGTGGCGGCGCAGATTGCCGGCGAGGTCACCGAGATCGGGTTCGACGTGCACGATTTCGTGCCCCAGGACGCCGTGATCCTGCGCATCGACGACACCCAGGCCCAGGCCGCGCTGGCCCAGGCCCGGGCGAGCGTCGCCGAGGCCCGCGCCGGGCTCAGCGAGGCCACGGTGAGCTTCCGCCGGGTGCGGGATCTGTTCGAGCGCCAGGCGGTCTCACAGGCGGAGTTCGACCAGGCCGAGGCCGCCTACCAGGCCGCCCAGGCACGGCTGGAGGCCGCCCAGGCCGCGGTGAAGCAGGCCGAGACGCGGCTTGGCTACACCGTGGTGAAGGCGCCCTATCCCGGCATCGTGGTGGAGCGCCACGTGGAGGTCGGCGAGGTGGTCCAGCCGGGGACCCCGCTGATAACCGGGCTTTCCCTGGAACGGCTGCGGGTGAACATCCACGTGCCGCAGGACATCGCCGAGGCGGTGCGCCGGGCCGGGACCGCCAGCGTCGAGATGCCCGGCGGCAGCGTGCTCACCAGCGACGACCTGACCTTCTATCCCTACGCCGACGCCCGCAGCCGCAGCTTCCGGGTTCGCGTCAACCTGGCGCCGGACGGCCACAACCTCTATCCGGGCATGATGCTGAAGGTGTCGGTGCCCACCGGGGAGGCCGAGCGGCTGATGGTGCCGGCGCGCGCGGTCCTCCGCCGCAGCGAGCTGCGGGCGGTCTACGTGGTGGACGAGGACGGCGCGCCGCGCCTGCGCCAGGTCCGGCTCGGCAACCGTGACGGCGACCGGGTCGAGGTGCTCTCCGGCCTGAGCGCCGGCGAAACCATCGCCCTGAATCCCAATGCGGCGCTCGCGCGAATCGCGGCCCGGAAGGAGGGCGGTGATGGCTGAAGGGCGCATGGGTATTTCCGGGCGCATCGCCCGGGCCTTCCAGAACTCCGAGATCACGCCACTGCTGGCCGTCGCCGGCGTGCTGCTGGGCCTGCTGGCCATCGCCATCACGCCCAAGGAGGAAGAGCCCCAGATCGACGTGACCATGGCCGACGTGTTCGTGGCCTTCCCCGGCGCGCGGCCGGTGGAGGTGGAGCACCTGGTGGCCACTCCCGCCGAGCAGGTGCTCTCGGAGATCGAGGCCGTGGAGCACGTCTACTCGGTCTCGCGGCCGGGCATGGCCGTGCTCACCGTGCAGTTCGAAGTGGGTGTGCCGCGCCAGGAGGCGTTGGTGCGGCTCTACAACAAGGTCTACTCCAATGCCGACTGGCTGCCGCAGAACCTCGGCGTGGGCCAGCCGCTGATCAAGCCCAAGGGCATCGATGACGTGCCGGTGATGGCCCTGACCCTGTGGTCCGAGAATACGGACATCGGCAGCTATGAGCTGCTGCAGGTGGCCCACAACCTGGAGGTGGAGATCAAGCGCGTCGACGGTACCCGGGACGTGCGCACCATCGGCGGCCCGGACCAGGTCGTCCACGTCACCCTGGATCCGGCGCGGATGGCCGGCCACGACGTGGGCTTCCAGGAGCTGCGCCAGGCGCTGCAGGCCAGCAACGTGGCGGGCCAGGACGTGAACATCACCCGCTCCAACACCAGCATTCCGGTCCAGCCGGGGGATTTTTTGTCCACGGTGGACGAGGTCCGCAACCTGGTGGTGGCGGTGAATGACGGCGCGCCCGTGTACCTGACCGACGTGGCCGACGTGGAGCGGCAGGCCGACGTGCCGGAGCAGTCCGTGTTCATGGGCTTCGGTCCCGGCGCCGAGGCGGGCGCGCCCGGCCTGCATCCGGCGGTGACCATCGAGATCGCCAAGAAGCCGGGTACCAACGCCGTGGACATCACCGACGCCATCGGCGCGCGCATGGCGGCCCTGGAGGACGTGGCGATACCCCAGGGGGTCGAGTACACGGTCACCCGGGATTACGGCAAGACGGCGGCCGACAAGGCCTCGACGCTGATCATGAAGCTCGCCTTCGCCACCGCCTCGGTGGTGCTGCTGGTGCTGGTCACCCTCGGCTGGCGGGAGGCGATCATCGTCGGCGCGGCGGTTGTCATCACGCTGCTCATCACGCTGTTCGCCTCCTGGGCCTGGGGCTTCACCCTCAACCGGGTCTCGCTGTTCGCCCTGATCTTCTCCATCGGCATCCTGGTGGATGACGCCATCGTCGTGGTGGAGAACATCCACCGGCACATGGCCCTGGGGGAGAAGAAGCTGCTGGAGGCCATCCCGGTCGCCGTGGACGAGGTGGGTGGGCCCACCATCCTGGCGACGTTCACGGTCATCGCCGCGCTGATGCCCATGGCCTTCGTCACCGGGCTGATGGGGCCGTACATGAGCCCCATCCCCATCAACGCCTCCACGGGCATGCTCATCTCCCTGGCGGTGGCGTTCATCGTCACGCCCTGGTTCGCCTACAAGCTGCTGCGCCATCACCACGTGCCGACGGGTGAAGTAGCGGCGGAGCAGGCCGCCGAGGGCTGGCTGTTGCGGGTCTTCCGCCGGATCATGACCCCGTTCCTCCGGGCCGGGGACGGCCGGCTCATGCGCTGGTCCATGGTGGCCGTGGTGCTGCTGCTCATCGGCGGCGCCATGGTGCTGCCGGTGACCCAGTCGGTGATCCTCAAGATGCTGCCCTTCGACAACAAGTCGGAGTTCCAGGTGGTGGTGGATATGCCCGAGGGCACGCCGGTGGAGCGCACCCAGCGGGTGCTCACCGAGCTCGGCGCGTACCTGGAGACGGTGCCGGAGGTGGCCAACTACCAGGCCTATGCCGGCACCGCGTCACCCATCAACTTCAACGGCCTGGTGCGCCAGTACTACATGCGCGGCCTGCCGCACCACGGCGACCTGCAGGTGAACCTGGTGGACAAGGGCGAGCGCGACCGCAAGAGCCACGACATCGCCCTGGCGGTACGGGATCCGCTGCAGGCCATCGGCGAGCGGTTCGACGCCAACGTGAAGATCGTCGAGGTGCCGCCGGGGCCGCCGGTGCAGGCGCCCATCGTGGCGGAGGTCTACGGGCCGGGGTACGACACCCAGATCGGGACCGCCAAGGCCCTTCGACAGGTCTTCGAGTCCACCGACGGCATCGTCGACGTGGACGACTCCGTGGAGGCACCGGCCCGCAAGTACCTCCTCGACATCGACCGGGAGAAGGCGGCGCTGCTGGGCGTGCCCCAGCAGACGGTGGTCGCCGCGGTACACGCGGCCCTGGGCGGCGAGGACGTCAGTTACCTGCACGAGGGGCGGGTGAAGTACGCCCTGCCCATACGGCTGGAGTTCAGCGAGGGCGACAAGGCGGACCTGCAGCAGTTCCTCAACATGCGGGTGCGCAGCCGCTCCGGCGCGCTGGTGGCGCTGTCCGAGGTGGTGACCGTGCGCGACGCCACCCTGGAGAAGACCATCTACCACAAGGACCTCATGCCGGTGGTCTACGTCACCGCCGACATGGCCGGTGAGCACGACAGCCCGCTCTACGGCATGTTCGAGATGGTCTTCGGCACCTGGTCGGACCCGCTGCCCAACGGCGAGACCATTCAGCAGACCTTCATCGACCAGCCGGAGCTCGCCATCACCCCGGCGGTGAAATGGGACGGCGAGTGGCAGGTGACCTACGAGACCTTCCGCGACATGGGGGCCGCCTACGCGGTGGGCCTGGTGCTGATCTATCTGCTGGTGGTGGGGCAGTTCCGCTCCTACGGGGTGCCGCTGATCATCATGACGCCGATTCTGCTGACCATCATCGGCGTCATGCCGGGCCACGCGCTGCTGGGCAAGGAGTTCACGGCCACCTCCATGATCGGCATGATCGCCCTGGCCGGCATCATCGTGCGCAACTCCATCCTGCTGGTGGATTTCGTGGACTACCAGCGCCGGGCCGGCATGGGCCTGCAGGAGGCCGTCATCCAGTCGGCGGCCATCCGCGCCAAGCCCATCGTGCTGACGGGCGTGGCGGCCATGATCGGCGGCTTCTTCATCATCGACGACCCGATCTTCAACGGTCTGGCCATATCGCTGATCTTCGGTATCCTCGTCTCCACGCTGCTGACCCTATTGGTCATACCGGTCATGTATTACGCTTTCCGGTACAAGCGGGTTGCCGCGTAGCGCGTAGGGCATCCGGGCCGCCAGGCCCGGATGCCTTCCCGTAGCGGGCCCGCGCGCCGATAACCAATAACGTGGGAAGAGGAACCGCCATGAAGATCCAGGCCGCCGTGCTGACCGAGATGGGCGCCGCCCATCCTTACGCCGAGTCCCGCCCCCTGAAGATGGAGACCCTGGAGCTGGGCGATCCCGGCGACGGGGAAGTGCGGGTGGCCATCAAGGCGGCGGGCCTGTGTCACTCGGACCTGTCGGTGATCAACGGCGACCGACCCCGGCCCACGCCCATGGCCCTGGGCCACGAGGCGGCCGGCGTCGTGGAGTCGGTCGGCCCGGGCGTGCACGACCTCAAGCAAGGGGACCACGTGGTGATGGTGTTCGTGCCCAGCTGCGGGCACTGCATGCCCTGCGCGGAGGGCCGCCCGGCCCTGTGCGAGCCGGGCAACGGCGCCAATGCCGTGGGGACCCTGATCTCCGGCGAGCGGCGGCTGAGCCGCGATGGCGAGGCCATCAACCATCACCTGGGCGTCTCCGCCTTCGCCGATCACGCCGTGGTCTCCCGCAACTCCCTGGTCAAGGTGGACCCTTCGGTGCCGTTCAAGCACGCGGCGCTGTTCGGCTGCGCCGTGCTCACGGGCGTCGGCGCGGCGGTCAACACCGCCCAGGTACGCGCCGGCCAGACCGTGGCCATCGTCGGCCTGGGCGGCGTCGGACTGACGGCGCTGCTGGGTGCGCTGGCCTCCGGCGCAGAGCGGGTCGTGGCGCTGGACATGCTCGACGACAAGCTCAAGATCGCCCGGGAGCTGGGCGCCACCGACACCTTCAACGTGGGTGAGGAGGGCGTCGTCGACGCGGTGAAGGAGGCCACCAGGGGCGGCGTGGACGTGGCCATCGAGACCGCCGGTTCGGAGAAGGCCCTGGAGCTCGCCTACTATGTCACCCGCCGGGGCGGTTCCACCGTGACCGCCGGCCTGGCCCATCCGGACAAGCGGCTGTCCATTCCGCCGGTCAGCCTGGTGGCCGAGGAGCGGACCCTGAAGGGCAGCTACGTGGGCAGCTGCGTGCCGGTGCGCGACATGCCCCGCTACATCTCCCTGTTCCAGCGCGGCCGCCTGCCCGTCGACAAGCTGCTGACCCACGTCATCAAGGCGGAAGAGATCAACGAGGCCTTTGACCGGCTCCACGAGGGCAAGGCGCTCCGGCAGGTCGTCGTATTCTGATCGGGGCAGGACCGCTCTGAACCATTTCCGGGTCCCTCCGGTCCAAAGGCGCGCCCGCGGATTGCGGGCGGCCTACTGCACTGGCGCGGCGCCGTCGATATCCGGCACCATTCGGCACGGCCGTCTGCGGGCGGCCGTCCCCATGCTCGGCAGCGACTTTGTGGAGAATCATGGCGAGCTTTCGCGCCCGACAGATCGAAACCATCCGCGCCGCCGTGGGCGAGGGC
>JACDUA010000119.1 GCA_013519935.1 Ectothiorhodospiraceae bacterium WFHF3C12
CACGCACGGTGGCCCTCGATCAGGGGGCGGGCGCCTGGCTGGCGCGGATCGAACATGCGGCGGGCATGATGGACGCCGGGACGAAGGGCAACGCCTGACGGCGGGGAACGAGCGCCATGAGTGCGACGGAACCGGATTTCTACCGCTACCATTACCTCTACGGCCGGCATCGGCTGGAGGACTTCCTCTACGGCAGCGACGCCCCGTGGCCGCAACCGGCGCCGGACCATCCCACCGGCCAGATGGCCCAGGTCCTGCACGTGCCCAGGGCCGAGATGCGCGAGTGGAAGCGCCAGGTGGCGTGGAAGTACATCTTTCTGCTGCTCACGCGCTGGCCCGCGGGGGCCTGGTACGCCTGGCGCCACCCCCACCAGAGGGCCCTGGACGACGAGGCCTTCTCCCGTTACCTCGGGGAGGGGCTGTACAGCAAGTTCCTCTGTCCCCTGGACCCGGAGGACGAGGCGGTTTTCGCTGGTCAGCTCGGCGGCGCCGGGCCGGACACCGTCTTCTACAAGTCCGACTTCTCGCCCATGGCCGAGCTCGCGGGGGAGACCTACCCTGGCACCCACGTTACGCCCACCGTCGTATTGCTGCGCCGGGACGGCGACGGCCCGGCCCGGGCGGTGGCGATCCACCTCCTGGACAGCGGCGTGGTGGTGACCCCGGAGGACGGTAACCGCCACGGCTGGAACCTGGCGCGATATTTCGCGCTGCAGGGCGCCGCCCACCGCATCAACCTGATCGACCATGCCGTAGTGCATTTCCCCTCCGACCCCATCAACGCCGTTACCAAGACGCTGCTGCCGAAGAGCCATCCGCTGCTCAAGCTGCTGCTGCCCCATTTCCGGCTGTCCCTGCCGGTGAACAACTCGGTGCTGGAGGGCGCCGAATCGCTGATCAACCGTACCCGCTGGGTCATCTACTCGCCCTTCACGGCACCGGGGCGCATCATCCGCCGCCTCCTGCCCTGGGGGTACGTGGGCCGCCCCGGCAATAGCGCCTATCCGCCCTACCGGTTCCGCAGCCAACCGCGGTTCCCGCCGTCGCTTTATGGGGAATTCCAGGCCGCCTATCACCAGACCATACGCCGTTACGTGGGCGCCTTCCTCGCGCCGGTTCGGGCGGCGCCGCCGGGATCGGATGTTCCTTCACTGGTGAGCCTCTGGGCCGATCACGTGGCGGCCTGGGTGCCCGGCTTTCCGGACGGCGAGGCCATCTGGGCCGAAGAGGTCCTGGAGGATACGGTCGCCACCATCATCTGGAATGTCTCCGTGGCCCATGCCGCCGACCACGAGACGCTTCACCGGATGCCCAGCGACGAGATTCCGTTCCGGCTACGGGTGCCGCCGCCGGAGGGACCGGATGCGCCGGCGCCGGACGCCAGCAGGCTGAACCGGCGTTTCGACATCTTCCAGGCCTGGCTGACCGACATGCTCTTCTACGAGCCGCACAACCACAGCCTGCTGCAGGACGTGGACTACGGCTTCGAGGCGCCGGCGCTGCAGCGGGAGAACGAGGCGTTCCGGCAGGCGTTGCGCCAGACCGAGGCGCGGCTCAGGGACCAGGGGCGGGTGCCCATATTCGCGCCGCTGGAGCGTATCGCCGCCAGCATCCAGTACTGACTGACCCGAGCGGTGGATCGGAGCCCGCTGTAGGAGCGGCGCAAGCCGCGATCAACCTGGGCTGGTACCACACCGATCGCGCGTTGCGGCGCTCCTACAGGTGCCGTCGACCAGGCATGGCCCATGGCGCGACCCATCGCCCCGGGGACGGGGCTCCCACGGGCGCTTCGAATGTCCCCGGTTGTTGATCAAAGGTTTTGGGGCGTCGGCCCGTGCTCACCCGGCGCCGTCCCCCTCGCGCATTCCCTGGACCTCCTTGAACACCCAGGCCCGGGCGAAGCGCAGGTCGCGGTTGACGGTGGCGGGGGAGAGGTCGAGGGCGGCGGCGATCTCCTGGTAGGACAGGCCGCCGAAGACGTGCAGCTCCAGGATCGCCGCCTTGCGCTCGTCCCGGGCGCCCAGCCGTTCCAGGGCGCTGTCCAGGTCCAGTAGATCCTCGTCGGGGGACTCGGCCGGCATCAGCCCTTCCTCGAAGGTGACGGCAAGGGCACCGCCGCCGCGCTTGATCCGGCGCTTGTTGCGGGCATGGTCCACCAGCAGCCGGCGCATTTGCCGGGCGGCCACGGCCAGGAAGTGCGCGCGGTCCTGCCAGTCCACGTCGGCCCCGGCGAGCTGGATGTAGGATTCGTGTACCAAGTCGGTCGCCTGCCAGGTATGGCCCGGCGGTTCGTCGCGCAGGTAACGGGCGGCGATCCGTCGCAGCTGCCGGTAGATCAGCGGCGTCAGCTTTTCCAGCGCCGCCTCGTCGCCGTGACGCCACTGCCGGAGCAGCATGGTCACGTCATTGGCCTCGCTCATGGGGCCTTCCCTCGCCTGGCTTGGGTCGACCCAAGTATAAGCCACTGCCGCGTGTCACCGGCCATGACTGAAAACGGACGCCGGGGCCGGGCCCCGGCGTCAACGCCGCACCTGCCCTACAGCTGTGGCCTGACCCAGTAGTTCACCACCTCGAAGGTCTGCCCCGAGCCCGAATCGTCGTAGACGTAGCTGAACAGCCCGAACCGGTAGGCGTCGTCCGGGAAGTTCTCGGACGGCAACTGGGCCACGCTGCCCTGGTAGATGGACTCCTGGCCACGGCCGTAGGCGATGGTGGTGTCCACGCCGCCGCCGATGCTCACACCGGTAATGACGCCGCCGGCCGTGGCCCGCAGGTCCAGGGTGGCGCTGACGCTGTAGGTCTCGCCGGAGGTGACCTCCTCGAAGACGTTCACCTCGGCGGTGACGAAGCCGGTGCCCTGGCCCACGTCCACCTCGTCGGACATCAGCCCGTCGTACCGGGACAGCAGCGAGTTGCGCTCGGCCACGCCGGGGTACGAGAACGGTGCCCCTTCGCTGTGGTTGAACACGCTGGAATCCACCTGAAAGGCGTCTTCGTCCACGTGGGCGTTGTAGAAGTCCCGGTCCACCATGACGCTGATGGGCTCGCGGGGCAGGCGCACCTGGATGTCACCGCCCACCAGTTCCGGGTTGGGGTGGGACAGGATGGTGTACGTATAGACGTCCAGCGGCACGGTGGTGAAGATCACCGAGTCCTCGATGGGGCCGGTGGTGTGCACGACGCGCTTGGTCAGGGTGTAGGTGTTCTGGGTGAACTTGCGGTACTCGTTCTGCACCGACAGCACCGCCTCGGCGCCTCCGACCTTCACGCCGAATGCGGAGAACTCCGCCTCGTAGCCCACGCTGCTGCCCACGGACAGGCTCCAGGCGTTCTCGGTGGAGACGCTGGAGCTCGTCCCCCGGCCGAAGGCCGTGCGGCAGTCGCCGGTGTTCTGGCCGAAATCCGCGCTGCAGGGGGCGGCGGCCAGGGCGGCGATGAGCACCGGCTCGGTGAACAGCAGCCGGTAGCTGCCGTCGGAGTACTTCAGTGCCAGGCTGTCGTCGTTGACGTTGGCGGGTATGACCTGGGGCCGGATCTGGCTATTGATGCTGTTATTGAACTCCACCGGTATGGAATGAATCTGCGACCAGCCGTCGATCTGGTCCAGGCCCCAGATCCTGACGCCGGAGGGGAAGCCGCCCTCGCTCTGGCTGTAGTAGACGATGTCCTCGCGCTCATCCGAGGTGACGTCGCCCACCGCCATGGACGAACTGTTCCAGCTGAACACCCCGGAGCTGCTGCTGGAGGCCGGCCAGAACAGGTCTTCCTTGGGGATCTCGTGGGCCACCGCGAGGCCGGTGCTGCCGGCGTCCTCGCGCAGGTCCTGGAAGATCAGCTCATTGGCCTGGATCTCCTTGGCGCCGTCGCCGTCCACGTCGGCCGCGTTCACATGCATGAAGGTCAGATGCCGGTTGGCGCCGCTCTCGCAGGCACCGTTGACCTGCTGGTAGTCCTGGCTGTGGGCGCGGAGTGTGGCCAGGCCGCGGGCGTTGTCGTCGAGCACGGTGAGCACGTAGTCCGCGTTCAGGCCGCATTCGTTGCCGATGGCCGTGAGGCCGCCGAGGACGACTTCGTCGACGCTGTCGCCGTCCACGTCGCCCAGGGCCACGTCCGCGCCCTTGGCGCTGACGGTGCCGCCGGGCAGATCCACCGACACATTACCGCCGGCCAGCTGGGCGAATCCGGCGTTGGCGTCGTCGTAGACCGCGTAACGCGAGACGCCGTCGTTGTTGTTGAAAGAGAAATTGGTCTGGTACTCGTTGAGCACGACCGCCAGCTCGTGGGCCCGGTCGAAGTCCAGGTTGCCCGTTTCCAGGGCGATGATCACGCTGCCGTAGACCTGGGGCGAGTAGGCGATGGCATTGGCGCTGGAGACGCCGAGGCTGCCGGCGTCGTTGTCCAGGAATATCAGCACCGCGTCGCTGCCGACCATCATGCCCACGGCGGCCTCCATGTCGCCGTCGCCGTCGAAGTCACCGGCCTGGATGTCGAAGTCGTCGGCCAGGGCGTTGGAGATCAGGATTGGCGAGCCGATGGTGTTGCCGTCCGCGGCGTCGTCCACGACAACCAGGTAGACGGAGGTATCGGTTCGCGAGGTGTCCCGGTAGACCACCAGGATTTCCTCCCGGCCGTCGTCGTCCACGTCGGCCGCCGTGCCCGCCCGGGCGTAGTCGTTACCGGTCCAGGGGGTCTCGGCCGCCGTGGGCGTGAACAGCAGGTCGGTGCTGAAGGTGTTGTTGTTGCCGGGCACGGCCTCGACCAGGGCGTGCTCGTTGACGGGGGCGGTGAAGGTACCGTCGTCCAGGGTGAGACCGAGAAGCTGGATCTCGTCGAACTTGTTGATGGTGCTGGCGCTGCCCAGCGGCGCATAGTCTTCCGGCAGAGCCTCGGTGGTGTCCTCGTCGATGCGGACCTGGCGCGCCGTGGCCGTGGTGTCCACGCCCAGGTCGTTGAGGGCGCATTCGATCTCGTCGCCGGAGGTGCAGTCGGCTCCGCCGCCACCGCCACTGGTATCCGTGTCGCCACCGCCGCCGCCTCCGCCCCCGCAGGCGGTCAGGGCCAGGGAGGCCAGCATGGCCCAGAGGATTCGCTTTCGTTTGATGATCATGGCGCTCTCCCGTCGTGGTATCGCTTTCGAGTTGTCCTGGCCCCGAAGCAGGGGCTCGAGTCTGTAAGCGACAAACGGGAGGGAATCCGGTCATCAACACCGTAAAAAGTGTCACGCAAAGGCGCCAGGTCTCTGGACGGAAGCGCCCAGGGATGGCGTCTCGCTGGCAGTGTGCCATTCTCGCTGATTCCCCGAGCACCGCTGGTCCGGGAACTCGATGGAAGAGCTTGGCGCCTTCGCGCCTCTGCGTGAGGCTAGGGGCTCAGGTCTGGCCCCGGGCGGCCCTGCGCCGCCTCACCCGCAGGCGCAGGTTGAGCATCTCCACGATGGCGGAGAAGGCCATGGCGAAGTAGATGTAGCCCTTGGGGATATGGAAGCCCATGCCCTCGCCCACCAGCGCCACGCCGATCAGCAGCAGGAAGCTCAGGGCCAGCATCTTCACGGTTGGATGCTGCTGGATGAAGCCGTGAATCGGCCCGACCATGACCATCATGAAGATCACCGCGATGACGATGGCGATGACCATGACCATGATGTCCTCGGCCATGCCGATGGCGGTGATCACCGAGTCCAGGGAGAACACCAGGTCCAGCATGCCGATCTGGGCCACCACCGCGGCGAATGTCGCCGTGGGCTTGTTGACGTTTACCCCGGTGGGCTCGCCGGCCTCTTCGAGCTTGTCGTGGATCTCCAGGGTCGCCTTGCCCAGCAGGAACAGACCGCCTGCCATGAGGATCAGATCGCGCCCCGAATAGTCGTGCTCCAGCAGCGTGAACAACGGCGCCGTGAGGGTCATCAGCCAGCTCAGCGACAGCAGCAGCACCAGCCGCGCCCCCATGGCCGCGAGCAGTCCCGCCTTGCGGGCGGCGGCCTGCTGATGCGCCGGCAGCCGGTCGGCGAGGATGGAAATGAAGATGATGTTGTCGATGCCCAGCACCACCTCCATGACGGTCAGCGTCATCAGGGCGACCCAGGCCTCGGGGCTGGCGATCCATTCGAACATGTTCTTCAGCGCTCCCTTGTCTCCGCCCCGGGGGCCGGGGTCGTGGCATGGCGGCGGGCCGGCACCAGAAAGGCGATCATGCCCCCGAGCAGCGTGGTGCCGAGAATGAACAGGTGCAGGTTGACGGCCATGGCCAGGGCGGCCGCGGCGTCCACCCCCAGGGGAGTCAGCGCGGCCACAACACCGGCTTCGTAGGTGCCGGCACCGGCCCAGCCGTGAATCGGCAACACGCTGGTGATGTCGCCGGCGGTGGCCCCCAGCCAGGCACGGCCGAAATCGATGTCGCCGAAGCGCGTGAGCAACCAGGCGAAAGCCGCCAGCTTGCCGAGCCACACCGCGATCGTCCACCCCCAGACCTCGCCCAACGCCCCTCCGTGCCCGGGGATACCGCGGTAGACGCTGGCCATGAGGCCGGCGGCCCGGGCCGGGAGCCGGCGGGTCAGCGGGTAGAGTCGATCGGCGAGCCACCACGCCAGCACGGGCAGGGGCAGCAGGAGCGCGGCGATGAGGAGCCAGGCCACGACGCCGGTCGCCGCGTAGAGGGCTACGGCCGCCAGCCAGGCGATGGTATGCAGGTCGAACAGCCGGAAGACCAGCAGCCCGCCCACCGCCTCGCCCAGCTCGATGCCGTAGCCACGCCGGGCCAGTACCGGGAAGCTGACTTCACCGCTGCGCAGCGGCAGCAGGACGTTGAGCAGGTTATGCCGGAGCACCAGTTGCAGGGCATGCTGCAGGCCCACGCCGCGGGTCTGGATAAAAAAACGCTGGAAGCGCACCGCGCGCAGGCCGTGGGAACCGAGCGCCACGGCCAGGGCCAGGGCCAGCGATCCCGGATGCAGCCGGAGCCATGGAGCGAACAGCCGGTCCCAGCCGAGCCAGTAGTCAATGGCCCAGACGAGGCCGACGGCGAGGCCGATGGCCAGAGCGGCCTTCAGCCAGCGCGTCATGCTGCCGGGCTCCCGTGGCATGGCGTTTCAGCGCCGGGCGCGCAGCAGCGGCCACCAGTAGAATGCCACGCCGGCCACGACGGCGGTGACGGACAGGATCCGCGCCAGGTGAATCGCGGCGGGGTAGTGGCCATCGTGCCAGAACAGGGCCACCGCGCCGGCCGTGAATATCGCGGCCAGCGCAATGTGCGCCCCCGGGC